>CAZYJR010000038.1:0-37479 GCA_964647905.1 uncultured Desulfobacterales bacterium
GAGGTAATAGTGGTACTCAATACCGGCCGAAGGACGCACCTCAGGCCGAAGAGGCTGTTTATCAAGGGGGAGGACCTTTATATGGGTATGGGCGGTGACACGGTCAAGTTCACCGAGCAGGCCCTGGTAAGACTCTCGGGTATGCTGGAGTTCGAGGGCCCGGAGACCTTCGTACGGGTGAAGGGAAGGCGCTACAGGGTGAAGGACCGGGGCGCCCCGGGGCCTTGACCGGGAACGCCCCGCTTTAGGCTTTCTAGTGAGACAGAGATATGTTAGACAACAAGACCTGTGTGCTTGCCGCTCATGTCGGCCCATGACCGGCAGGCCTTGATTACCGGGTCTTGGCAACGGGAGGAATCAATGAGCAACTTGGTGGATAGGATGCTCAGGGCGTCCAAGCTGGATCCCGAGCTCTACGAGGAGGTGGAGGCGGACAAGGGGGCGCTGAAGCAGGCCGGGCTGGTGGTGGTGCTCTCCAGCGTGGCCGCCGGAGTGGGGTCGATCGCCCAGGGAGGGCTGGACGGCATTGTCTTGGGCACTGTCAGCGCGCTTGTGTCCTGGTTCATATGGGCGTATCTGACCTGTATAGTGGGCACCAAGCTCCTGCCCGAGCCGTCCACAGAGGCGGACTACGGCCAGCTCCTCAGGACCATAGGGTTTTCCAGCTCTCCGGGTCTCGTGAGGGTCCTGGGCGTGATCCCAGGGATCATGCCGGTGGTCTTCCTGGTCTCCGGTGTGTGGATGCTGGCCGCCATGGTGGTGGCGGTCAGGCAGGCCCTGGACTACCGCAGCACACTCAGGGCCGTGGGGGTCTGCCTGATAGGGTGGCTCGTACAAGCACTGGTCCTTGCCGGGTTCTTCGCCCTGGTGCAATAGCCGGACGGGGAGCACCGCCGATCAGGAAAAAAGCTTGAAAACCCGGCATCAGCCCGGGTAGGCGTTAGTGGTTAAGGCTTTTAGGACCTGCAACTCAACAGAGGAGAAATCGGACAATGGAGACCAGGGTATCGCGCAACGGCGGGGAGGTGGTCGTAAGCGGGCAGGGCCCCACCGTCATGATCGGAGAGCGGATCAATCCCACAGGCAAGAAGAGGCTGGCAGCGGCCTTGAAGGAGGGCGATCTGGACGTGGTCCGCAAGGAGGCGGTGGGGCAGGCGGAGGCCGGCGCCCTCATACTGGACATCAACGTGGTGGCGTCTGACGTGGACGAGGTCTCGGTCCTGCCCAGGGCCGTGGAGGCCGTAATGGCGGCGGTGGAGATCCCCTTGTGCATAGAGATCAACAACCCTGCGGCCTTGAAGGAGGCGCTGAGGGTCTACGAGGGAAAGCCCATAGTCAACTCGGTCTCAGGCGAGGAGAGGTCCCTCAACGAGGTCCTCCCCCTGGTCAAGGAGTATGGGACCGCGGTCATAGGGCTGACCATCGACGACAAGGGGATACCCAAGACGGCTGATCAACGGTTGGAAGTGGCTCGCAAGATAGTGGAGAGGGCCGAGGGGTATGGGATTCCCCGCGAAGACGTCATAATAGACTGCCTGGCCTTGTCCCTGGGCTCGGACGACAAGACCGCGCTCGTGACCCTGGAGGCGGTCCGGATGGTAAGGGACGAGCTCGGGGTGAACCAGACCCTGGGTGCCAGCAACATTTCCTTCGGTTTGCCCGAGAGGCAGGTGGTGAACGCGGCTTTCCTGGCCCTGGCCCTCTCGGCCGGGGTGACCTGCCCTACGGTCGACCCGGAAAAGGCGAGATCGACCATACTGGCGGTTGACCTTGTGTTGGGCCGGGACCGCTTCGCCCAGCGCTACATCAAGGGCTACAGGGAGCGGCGCTCAGGGGCGGCGGGATGAGCACGGAAGTCCCGCCCGGTGCCCGCCTCCCTCAGGGTTCTCCGGCCAAGGGCGAGCTTTGGCTGGGCTCGGAGATCCTGGAGGCGGCAGGCCTGGAGGACGATCTCCATGGGCACATCGAGCTCGCCCGCCGGCTGGGCCAGCATCTGGTCTCACTGCCCGTATCCCGGGAGGCCCACGGGGACCGGTCCCGGGGCTACAGGTTGTTCTCCCCTGGAGACCTGGGAGCGGCCTCCTCAATGACCGAGCTATTCCTGACCGCCGTGATCGACGGCCCTTTCCAGGCCTTGGCCGGGAGATACGGCCTGATGGAGGTCCTCTCCGGCTGGGTCAAGGAACGCGGCCGGCTTCTTGAGGCCTACGGCGAGGAATGCCGGCGGGCCCAGTCGCTGGTGGAGGAATGCCTGGGGCAAGGGCCGGGGGCGGTCGTCATAGCGGATGACCTGGCCGGGGAGAGGGGCCCGTTCCTCGGCCCCCGGGACGTGGAAGAGCACGTGCTCGGATTCCATTCCCGGGCCGCGGCCGAGATCCGCAGGCAGGGGGCCCATGGCCTTTTTCACTCCTGCGGCGATATCAGGATGCTGCTGCCGGGGATTACCTCTTGCGGGTTCGACGGGCTGGCCGGGATCCAGCACCGGGCAAACGGCCTGGTCTCGCTCCGCTCGGAGTACGGCCCCGCATTGTCCTTGATGGGCGGCATAGACGCCGAGCTGCTGGAACAAGACCGTTTGCCCCCGGAGGCCTTGGAGGACTACAAGGATCTTCTAAGGGCCCTTTTCCCGGGGGCAGGTTTCATACTGGCTTCATCCAGCGGCCTATACTCGGGCCGTTTTCTCCGGAGGATCAGCCGGCTCTATGAGACGGCGGACAAGGAATGGAGGGCGAGACGGGAGGCCGGGTCCGGTCCTCGATCAATGAGGGCTTGACAGGGGCCGGCCGGCGGGCCTTTACTTGGGCATGCCTTTCCTGGAATCCATACCGGCGCTTGTCAAGGTTGGGACCGCCTTCGGCCTGATCCTCTTCTTGAACCGCCTGCGCCTGCCGTTGAGCGCGGCCCTCCTTGCCGGTTCGATCTTCCTCGGGCTCCTGACCGGAATGGGCCCCGCCGCTTTATGGGGGGCGGTCGCCGAGAGCCTGTTGAATCCGTCGATCGCGGCCCTCCTGGTGATCGTGGCGGTTATCCTGGCTCTTTCCAGGATCATGTCCGAAGGCGGGCAGCTGGAGAGGATGGTGACCTCCTTCACCCGGGCTACGGGAGACTCCAGGATCGCCGCCGTCGTGATGCCCGCCCTGATCGGCCTACTGCCCATGCCCGGCGGGGCGCTCTTCTCGGCGCCCATGGTGGACTCCGCCTGCCGGCGGGAGCCGGTGCGGGCCGATCTCAAGACCGCTGTCAACTACTGGTTCCGCCACATATGGGAGTACTGGTGGCCTCTTTACCCCGGGGTGGTGCTGGCCGTGGGGCTCCTTGGGGTGGAGGCCTGGCGTTTCATGCTGATACAGGCGCCCCTTACCCTGGTCTCGCTGATCTCAGGGATGGTCTTTCTCCTGCCCGGGATGCCCAGGAACGGGGCTGGAGGGGCCGGCCATGCCGGAGAGTCCGGAGGCCTGGGCGCATTCGGCCGCGAAGTCCGCCCCATCCTCCTGGTCATACTGGCCCTCCCCGCGGTCTGGGTCTTCGAGCGGATAAGCGGGCTGGAGACCCCGGGACTTACCGGCATTTTCCTGGGTCTGAGCCTCTGCCTGGCATGGGTCATGTTCCAGAACCGTCCGGCTCCGCGGCGCGTGGTCCTGAGTCTTTTCAACCGTTCCACCGCCGGATTGATCCTCTTGATCTGCGCCGTGATGGTTTTCAAGGGCGTACTCACCGGGAGCCGGGCGGTGGCCGACATACAGTCCGAGCTGGTGCGCTACGGCATCCCGCCCCTGGCGGTCTTAATGGCCGTCCCCTTCCTGGCGGGATTCATAACCGGCATAGCCGTGGGGTTCGTGGGGGCCTCCTTTCCCCTGGTGGTGGGTCTGATCGCAGGCAAAAGCGGGCTCGATTATCTGGCCCACGCGTCCCTGGCCTACGCCTTCGGCTATATGGGAATGATGCTCTCCCCGGTCCACGTCTGCTTCCTGGTGACCAAGGACTACTTCGGGGCGTCCATGGCGGCGGCCTACGGCCGTATAATCGCGCCGGCGGCGCTGGTGCTCCTGGGGTCCCTGGCCTACTTCGCAGTCCTGGTCCTTGCGTCGTGAGCCCGGCCCGGGCGGAAGGCATATCCATACGCCCGGGTGGTGACGGTATGATGAAAAGGCGTGGCAACAGGGCTCGAGTTATGGCATAATAACATGAACAAGCATCGGCGGGCCCCGGGTGCCCGCATCTCCAGGGCTATAACATGACCTCAGCGGCACGCGATCAGGGGCAGGGGGGCATCGACCTCGCCCGCGTGGATTTCCTCCAGGTGTTCTCGGAGTTCACCGAAGGGGTCATTGTGACCGACAGGTCCGGGGTCATCGTCTTTTACAACAAGACCCAGGCCGCTATAGACGATATGGACCCGGCGCTGGCCGTGGGAAAGCACATCACCGAGCTCTACGATCTCACCGAAGAAAACAGCATGATCCTGCGGTGCCTCCAAACCCGGGAGCCCATACTGAACCAGGTCTTTTTCTACCGGCCGCTCCACGGCCGCCTCTGCAACGCCATCCACAGCGTATACCCCCTGGTGAGGGGGGAGCGCCTGGAAGGGGCCATATGCTTCCTCAGGGACCAGGAGGTCCTGGGCAGGGCCATAGCGGCCTCGGCGGCCCTCGAGCGGGAAAAGGACAGGGATCTGGGAAACGGCACCCGCTTCACGGTCTCGGATATCATCGGCGGGGACCCGGGCTTCTTGAGGTGCGTGGAACGCTCCATGACGGCCGCGGGCTCCATGTCCCCGGTGATGCTCTGCGGCGAGACAGGCACCGGCAAAGAGCTTTTCGCGCAGGCCGTTCACAACTACAGCTCCCGTCGCGACCGCCCCTTTGTGGCCGTGAACTGCGCCGCCATTCCTGAGAGCCTTCAGGAGAGCATCCTGTTCGGAACCCTCAAGGGCGCCTTCACGGGCGCGGTGGACAAGCCGGGTCTCTTCGAGGAGGCCCGGGGAGGGACCCTCTACCTGGATGAAGTGGACTCCATGCCCACGGCCCTTCAGGCCAAGCTCCTGCGGGTGCTGCAGGATAGGAGGGTTCGCAGGCTCGGCTCATCCCGCGAGACCCGGTTGGACGTCAAGATACTGAGCTCGGTGAACCAGGACCCCCGCATCTCGGTAAGGGAAGGGGCTCTCCGCAAGGACCTCTACTACCGGCTGGGGGTGGTCTACATCCACCTCCCGCCACTGAGGGAACGAAAGAGCGACATCGAGGTCCTGGCGCGCCATTTCCTGTCCAAGCACAACTTCGAGCTGGGCCGCGACGTCAAGGGAATAGCCGGGGATGTCCTGGATCTCTTCCAGGCCTATGACTGGCCGGGCAACGTGCGCGAATTGGAGCACGCCATCGAGGGGGCGATGAACACCATGGGCCCGGAGGAGGAGCTGAGGCTGGAGCACCTGGAAAAGGACTTGGTCTCGGCGGCTTCCCAGGAGCGTCGCGCCGCGGTCGAGCCGATCAGGCCGCCCGAACATCACGCCGCCGAAGGGGAGCGTGAAGGCGGCCGTGGGATAAGCCTGGCCGAGGCCCGGGCCCAAAGGGAGAGGGAGGTCATTTGCGGGGCCATGGAGGAGGCCGGCGGCAGGGTGGCCGAGGCGGCCAGGCGCCTGGGCATCTCCAGGCAGCTCCTACACTACAAGCTACGCAAGCTGGGCCTGGACCCCAAGTCTTTCCGTTAGGACCGGGGGGCGGGCGCCGGCTCCGGTTAGCGGACCTTCCGGCCCGGAGGCCAGCTCCTCCCACCGCCTGAATGAGTCCACGTGGCGGAGGGAGTGGTCGGTAACCATGGGGTTCCCCTTCTCGGCCATCTCCCTTATGCCCTCGAGAGCGGAGTCATCGGCCGGCAGATGGAGCGGGGGCACCACGGCCGCTCCGGCCGCGTACTCCCGTGTTGCGAAGGCCTCTTGCCTGCAGTCCTCCAGGAATTTGGCCGGGCTGAAGTAGGTGAGATTCCCCATGGCCCCAAGGGCGTGGCGGACCATGTGGACCACGCACCTGCGCATGATCCCGCGGCTGCGGGCGGACTCGAAGACAGCTCCTTGAAGGTCGTCCGCCAGGCTGGTGCTTCCCCCGGACTGGGCCGATGGAAACCCCGTGACCCAGAGGTTGAGGCGGGCCATGGCCGCATTGACCAGGGCTTGGACAGGGGAGCTGTAAGTGAGATCACCCCCCGGGCCCATCAGCCCGGGGATCCCGCCGTGTACGCAGACCGTCCCCGGCCGGAGCGTCTGTGCCAGTACCATCATGAACAGCACCTCGGCGTGAACCAGGGTGAGGAGCCCTTCCGGGCTCCTGGGGGCCGAGGCCCCGGCTATTGAGAAGTCGAGGAGGAGCAGGTTGTTGCCGCTCGAGACGCTGCGAATGAACGGAGATACCACAGAGTTCATGGGGGCCAGGGAGCTCATGAGGCTGGTCCCGTCCAGCCAGTGGTCCTTGCCGGAGAGGAAGGAGGTCTCCCGGTCGGACATGCCCTGGGTGCAGATCATCTTGAGGCCGGGGAACTCACGCTCCATTAAGAGCGCGCAGTCGTAGTCGGTCATGGTGTGGTCGGTGCGGACGGGCGCGCTAAGCATTCCCACCACATCGCTCCATCTCGAGGCCGCGCGTATGATCTCCTCGAATTCCTCCCTCCCGGCCGCCCGGAGCTCGTCATCGCTCTCCCGCTTGAGGAAGGGGGGCGTCCCTCCGGTGCCGAAGCTGTTCCTCCCCGGGTCGGCGGGGAGTCGATCCGGCACCGTCTCCAGGCACCGCTCCACATAATCGGCCTTGAGCGGCACCAGGCATGCCTCCGTGTTGTCCAGGTCCACGGCGTCCGCTTGCATCAGTATGTACAGGAGCTCGGGGCTCCCGGCGATATTCATCCCCACCCTGGAGAGGACCAGTTTGGCGTTTTGGTGGATCCGCTCGTATAAGGCCTTCTCTGCTATAAGGAGATCGGTCTCCTGAATGCGCCTCGAGGCCCATTGGGTCTCGGGGGCAATGGGAAAGAAGAGGGTCAGCTCCCTGTAGGTGCGCCTCGCAGCCTCGAACTCGGCCCGGCCCTCCAGGTCCAGGGCCTTCATGAGGAGCGTTTCGGCGGCCGCTGATCTGCGGCCCGCAGCGAGGTCTTGCCGGCGTTCGGCCGTTGATGTCATGGGGGTTTTCCCTTCTGAGCCGGAGGTTCTCTAATCCGCCCGTGGAGCGAACCTGCAACGTCGCCTTGATCCCCATGCATCGGGCATGCCACACTGAGGACATAGGATGCCCGGTCGATCAAGAGGGGCGAAAAGACTTATCAGATGGGACCTTAGTGATAAGCAAAGGCCCGGAAGGGCCTCCCGGAGGGGTGTTTAGGGGTGTAAAACTCGTTTTCCATGGCCATTGTCCGGTAAAAACAGTTTTCCGCAGCGGTAAAACGCGTTTGACAAAACCGCCTTGCCGCGCTCGTACCCCCTTCTCTCCGGGCCCGGTTAGGCGCGGCTTTCCGCCTCATCGGCCTCGGGCTCGGGGGCACGCCGCCCCGGGTTACCCGCCGAAAAAGTCGGCTGCGTATTTCAGGGAGGTGAAGATTATCACCGCGGCGAGCATCCATTTGATCATTCGGGCCGGGACGTACTTCTGGAAGCGCGCCCCGAGGTACATCCCGGCCATCCCTCCCAGGCCGAAGAGGAGGCCCAAGAGCCAATCAGGGGCTACCGACATATCCGGGTGGAATGGGGCTATGGCCTGGTAAAAGGCCACGCCGGCCACTGAGGTCACAAAGGTCCCCATGAGGGCTGCACCCGCCACCGTGTACACCGGGAGGCGGAAAAAGCTCACAAAAAAAGGCGCGATTATGGCCCCGCCGCCTATGCCGTAAATGCCCCCCACTATGCCCACCACGAAGCTGAGGCCGAAGATCCCCCATATGGAGATGTCGAAGCGCTCTCCGTAAAAAGTATAGCCCAGCCTCCGCAGGTTGAAGTGGGTTACCGCCACCCCGGGTAAGGGCTCGCCGCCCGCCTTCCCCCGATGGGCCCTCACCAGTTCCCTGAACCTTTCCTCGCCTGCCGCCTTGTCCGCGCCGGGGGCGGTCTTGCCGAGCAGGTCCCGCAGCATCCTGACCCCTATGTAGAGCAGGACGCCGGCCGCGAACAGCTTGAAATGTTTCGGATCAGGAAGGTAGGCCACACGGACGACGGCGCCTATAAAGACACCCGGAAGCGTGCCTATGACCACCACCCAGGTAAGGGGCCACACCATCCGGCCTTCCTTCAGGTAACGATATACCCCGCTGGGGATGGCCACTATATTGAAGAGCTGGTTGGTGGCGCTCACCGACGGATCGGTGTAGCCCAGGACCGACATCTGAAAGGGCAGGAGCAGGAATGCACCCGAGACCCCTCCCATGGAGGTGAAGAAAGACACCGCGAAAGCGACTGCAGGGGGAATCCACGGCGAGATCTCGATTCCTGCGGTTTGGAAGTACATGGCCCTTTCCGGCGGAGTGCAGTTTGAGTACCGTGACAAAACCCACTATTTAAGTATAGGTTACTCCGCCGGATTTGTCACGCGCCTTGAGGCCCGGGTGCGGACTCCTTGAGGATTTCTTCCAGGGAGTCCGGGTCGGTTACCGCGTTGCTGCAGGCGTAGCCCCGGCACAGGTAGAACGCGGCTCGTTCCTCCCTGGGGGTCATGGAGGCGGTAAAGGGCGCCAGTTCGGCCAGCCTGTCGCCGGCGGCTCCGGTCGGTTTGAGCATCAGCACCTTGTTGGGGATGAATCGCCTCCGGACCGCCTCCAACATTCCAAGACCGTCGCCCGGACTGTGCTCCGCGATCACCATCTCAAGGGACGGACCCGCGGCGAAATCAACGGCCGCCATGAAATGGGCGTGGGCCATGGGAGTGCTGCAGACCCGGCCGGCAAAGGCTTTCAGGATCTTGTCCGCATACTCTTCCAGCTCCACCCGGCCGGTCATGCGTCCAAGCCTGATGAGGTTGAGGGCCGCCACCGAGTTGCCCGACGGCATTGCGCCGTCGTAGATCACCTTTTGCCTTTGGACGAGGGTGGTGTCTTCCTCGCCTGAATAGAAAAGGCCTCCACGGTCCCGGTCCCAGAAGAGCTCGATCATGGTCCGGTTGAGGGCCAGCGCGTCCTCCAAATAGCGGATATCGAACGTGGCCTCGTAGAGCTCGATCAGTCCCCAGACCAGATGGGCGTAATCGTCCAGGCAGCCCGCGTGGGCCGCCTCACCATCGCGGTAGCGACGGCGAAGGCGGTCTCCATTTTTGAGCTTGCTCTCGATGAACTCATAGCCCCGGGCCGCCGCCTCATTGTATCCCGACTCTCCCAGCACCTGCCCCGCCTTGGCCAGGCCCGCAATCATGAGGGCGTTCCATGCGGTAAGGATTTTGTCGTCCTTGAAGGGGTGGACCCGCTTGGCCCGCGCCTGAAAGAGCCTCTCTCTCGCCTCTTCAAAACGCCTTGACAGGTCCTCGGGGTCCAGCCCCTTTCGCCCGGCGAACTCCTCCAGGGGTGTGGTTACGCGGGGGATGCTGGAGCCGTTCTCCTGATTTCCCTCCCGCGTGATATTGTAATACTCGCAAAAGAGCTCCCCCAGGTCCGATCCGAGCTCGCCCGCCACCTGTTCCGGCCTCCAGACGTAGAACAGACCCTCCTGCCCCTCGCTGTCCGCATCTTCGGCCGCGTAGAAACCCCCTTCGGGCGAGGCCATGTCCCGGAGCACATAGGTGAGGATCTCCCTGAGCACTCGGGCGTAGAAGGGCCTTCTCGTGAGTTGGAAGGCCTCGGCATAGGCGACCGCCATCAGGGC
Source organism: uncultured Desulfobacterales bacterium (assembly GCA_964647905.1). Taxonomy (GTDB): domain Bacteria; phylum Desulfobacterota; class DSM-4660; order Desulfatiglandales; family HGW-15; genus CAZYJR01. The sequence continues at coordinate 9,821 of CAZYJR010000038.1, forward strand.
CTGGTCATAGAGCATCTTCTCGAAATGGGGGACGGACCACTTCCGGTCCACCGAGTACCTGTGGAATCCGAGCCCTATATGGTCGAAGATGCCCCCGCGGCGTACGGCCTCCAGTGTCTTTTCAACCATCGCCAGGGCGGCGGAATCCTCAGCCCGGCAATGCCAGCGCATCAGGAAGGTCAAGTGGTGGGGGGTGGGGAACTTCGGGGCCCTCCCGAACCCGCCCCAGTGAGGGTCGAAGCTCTGCACGTGATGCCGGTACCCGGCCTCCAGGATCTCAAGGCCGGGCCGGGCCTCGGCTTCGACATGACCCGCAGGCTCCTCCAGGGCGGCTGTAAGCTGCTCGGCCGCCTTGAGGACAGTCTCCCTCTCGGTGTTCCATTTGAGGGCCATCTGCTCCAGGAGCTCAACGAATCCGGGGCGGCCCAGGCGGCCGCTCTTGGGGAAATAGGTCCCTGCGTAGAACGGCTTGCCTTCCGGCGTGAGAAAGACGCTCAGAGGCCAGCCTCCCTGCCCTGTCAGGGCTTGGCATGCTGCCATATAGATTTGGTCCACGTCCGGCCGCTCCTCCCGGTCCACCTTCACCGGGACGTAGAGCCGGTTCAGGACCTCGGCCACCTCCTCGTCTTCAAACGACTCGCGGGCCATTACGTGGCACCAGTGGCAGGTGGAGTAGCCCACTGAGAGGAATACCGGCTTTCCCTCATCCCGGGCCCTATCAAAGGCCTCCTCGCCCCAGGGATACCAATCAACAGGATTGTCCGCGTGTTGCAGGAGATAAGGGCTCTTTTCCTCGGCAAGACGATTGCTCACTTTTCACCCCCACCCCGGGATTCTACGCGAGGCCCCGAACCCCGGCAAACAAATTAATGAAGGCCTCATGTCGTTTGAGCCTCCTCCCCTAGGCGGCGGTAGAGGGTCCGGCGGCCGATGCCGAGGATGGACGCCGCCCTGCGCTTGTTTCCCCCGACCCTGTCCAGGATGTATTGAATATACCTTCTCTCCACCTCGGCCAATGCCGGAAGTTCTTCTTCCGCTTCCCCTGAACCCCAGACTTGGGCGGGCGGCTCCTGGGTCCCGGCACGGTGATCCCGGATCCTGGCGGGCAGGTGCTCGGTCCGGATCCAGTTCCCCGAGGCGAAAGTCACCGCCCGTTCAACGGCGTTGCGGAGCTCGCGCACATTGCCCGGAAAGGGGTACTCGGTGATCAGTTCCAAGGCCCTGGTCGAAAACCCCTTTATCCTCTTTTCCATCGCAAGTGAGAACTGTTGCAGGAACCTGCCGGCCAGCAGTTCGACATCCTCGCCCCTCTCCCTCAACGGGGGGACCCGCAGGGTGAAGGTCTCCAGGCGGTAGAAGAGGTCCTCCCTGAAGTGTCCCTGGTTGACCTCTTCTTCGAGGTCCCTATGGGTGGCCCCAAGGACTCGTACGTCCACCTGATATTCCCTGTTGTCCCCGACGCGCCTCAGCTTCCCGTCTTGGAGGATTCGGAGGAGCTTGGCCTGCAGAAAGAGGGGCATCTCCGAGACCTCGTCCAGCAGCAGGGAACCGCCTTCGGCCTCGGCGAACAGACCCTGGCGGCTCTTCTGGGCGCCGGTGAACGAACCGGCCGCGTGCCCGAAGAACTCGCTCTCCATCAGGTGCTCAGGGATCCCTGCGCAGTTGACCGGCAGAAAGGGTCCTCTGCTTCTGGGGCTTTCCTTGTGGATGGCCCTGGCCACAAGCTCCTTTCCTGATCCACTTTCCCCGAAAATCAGGACAGGGCCTTGTGCGTGCGCCACCCGGCGTATCTGGTCGAACAAGATACGCATGGAAGTGCTCTGACCGTAGATCCCATGAAAGCTGTCGATCGCCAGGAGCCCCCTCATGCGGTTCACCGTCTCCCTGAGCCGCTTCCTCTCCATGATGCGCTTGACGCACAGCATGAAGTGCTCCAGGTCCAGGGGCTTGGTCAGGAAGTCTTCAGCCCCCGCCTTGAGCGCTTCCACGGCCTTGGGGATGGTCCCGAAGGCGGTTATTATCAGGAATCCGGGCGGGGAGTCGGGCACCTTTTCGAACACCCGCCTCAGAAAGGTCAGTCCGTCCACTCCGGGCAGTCTCAGGTCGCAGACCACCAGATCCGGCCACCAATGCTCCATGAGCCCGGCGGCCTCCTCCGCGCTGGGGATCAGCCTCGCCTCGAAACCCGAGTCCTGCACCTCCTCGAGCAGCAGGGAGCCCAGGGCCCTGTCATCCTCGACTATCAATACCATTCCCTTTTCGGCTTCTTCCGCGCTCATTCCCTACACCTGTTATAAGATCAACAAGTTTGCTCGATCTTTCGTCAAATCAAATGTCTTTATGAATTGGAAAGGCGAGCCTGAACGAAGCGCCTCCGAGATCGCTCTCCTCGATTTCCACGGCCCCGTCATGTTCCTCGGCGACCGTATGGACCACCGCCAGCCCCAGTCCCGTGCCTTCTCCCACCTGCTTGGTGGTATAGAAGGGTTCAAAGACCTTGGAGCGGGCATCCTCCGGGACGCCCGGGCCGTCGTCATCCACATGGAATGACAGCATTTCGCCTTCCTTCCCCCATGATACCCTCACCCTGCCCCTGGTGGAGCACTGAACCGCGTTTCTCAACAGGTTTATCAGGGCCTGTTCCGCCCGAACCGGATCGACCGTGATTGACGGGGCGGCTTCCGGACCCGCCAGCTCAATGGACGCGTGATTCGCCTCGGCCTCCTCCTGTACGGCGTCCGCTGCGGACGCCGCCAGGCGGGCCGGGGCCGCGGCCGTACGGCGCCCTGAGCCCCGGCGGGTGAAATCCAGGAGCAGTTTTATGATGTATTCCATCCTGGAGACTTCCCTGCGGACGTCTTCCAGTATTCCCCTTTCCTGTTCAGGCAGGTGCGGGTTGCGAAGGGCACGCTGGGCCTTTCCGCTGATGACGCTGAGCGGCGTGCCCAGTTCATGGGCGGTGCCTGCGGCCAGCCTGCCCAGGGCAGCCAGCTTTTCGGATCTCCTCAGCTCCTTTTCCAGCTTGTCCTGTGTCTTGCGCTGCTCGGCAAGCTCATGCTCCGCCTCTTGTATGCTGTTCAGCATGTTGTTGAAGCTCTCGCCCAGATCCAGTATCTCTTTGGGCCCTTGATGGTCGAACCTGTGCTCGCGGTCCCCCCCGGCGACCTTGGACATGCTGGAGGCGAGCCTGCTCAGGTGTACCCCGAGCGCTCTATGATGACCGTATAGGACGACTCCGGAGAGGATGAGCAGGAGCACCAGCAGGCTCAACGCCCCCTTGGTCCTTATGGAGCGGAGGTGATCGCTGAAGTCCCTGCCCCTCCGTGTGAGGTGGAGAAGCCCGCTTATCTGCCCCCCGGTATCGGTAAGCGGCACATAGTAGGAGTATACCTCCCGGCCCGCTATGCTGCCGTATTCTCCGCGCCTCTCTCCATGCTCGGCAAGCTCTGTCAGGCGTTTTCTCTCGGGCTTCGGGTCGCTCAATCCCAGCCTGGCTATTTCACTGCCTTCCCTGTCGTAGACATAGGCGCTGTAGACCCGGTCAATGGAGAAGACCGACTCCAAGGCCTGCATCATGCTCCCCATCCGGCCCTTTTCCAGGGCGTAGCTCAGAGGGAGCTGAACCGCCCGTGCCACCAGCTCCAGGTCCTTTTGCATCTGCTTCTCCACTTCCTTCTCAAAGGAGCTCAGGGCCAGGTACCCGGTGAGGCCCAGGGCCCCCACCAGAGGTGCTACCGCGTAGATAATCAGGGCCACCCTAAAGGTGATGGTCTTCTTGAATGGATTGAGCAGCGTCATAGCCTCCCTCGCACAGACCAAAAATACACATGTGTCAATATTATACAAAAACAAGCCCTCAATACAACCCTTTTTACGCGGGCGCCCGGCCCGGCTTCAGCGGCAATATTTAGGTATTACAGAATGTTGTTCCGGTATGCCCATCCGGGCGGTCTTCCTGGCACACCCCGTGCAAACTCGAAATAGGCAACAAGCAAGCCCCGGGCCTGAGACAGGGCGCGGGCAGTTCCGGCGGAAAAGCGCTCCGCCGTCACCCATAACCCGGAACCAGAATGGAGGTTGGCAATGATCAAGAAAACCGGATCCGCAATCCTTGTGGCAGGCCTTTGCCTGCTGTTCCTCTTCGTCCTTCCCGCGTCTGCCCAGGAGGGGCAGCCGGACGTGGGGGACTCGGGGTCGGTCACTGAAGCCGAGCTGGATCAGGCCGCAAAGGCCTACGCTAAGATCACCGAGGTAAGGCAGGACTTTCAGCAGTCACTTCAGGAGGCCGAAAACCAGGAGCAAATCCAAAACCTGCAGGCACGCGCGAACCAGAAGATGACCAAGGCGGTAGAAGAGGAAGGCCTGGATGTCCAGAGTTACAACAAGATAATCCAAGCGGTCAAGATGGATGAAGAGTTAAGGGAAGACTTTATGAACAAGTTGGAGAACATCCAATAACCCTTTCCCACAACCGAAAGACAAGGAGGTGGAAAAATGAAGAAAATCAGCGTTTTTTTCCTTACCATGGCACTGGCCGCCATGTTGGGCATGACGGTGGCTTGTGACCAGCCGGACAACGGGCGGACCCCGCCGGGTCAGCCTGGTCAGCCCACCATGCCCCAGTAATGACAAGCGGCCCGGCCGGCGGGAGGTGCGACTTCACCGCCGGCCGGGCCTTTTCTTGGGGCCTAAGGCCTCAGCGTCCCTGCCAGAGCCTTGAGCGTCTCGGACCGGGCATGGGCGTATGCCTCCGGGCCCCGGGCCAGCTTGGCCGGTCCGACGCGCGGCGGATCGGTCCTTACCTCCAAGACCTTGACGCCCCTCTCCCTTGCCAGGGCGCACTGGTGCTCGTAGGACATACTCCGGGCTATGTTTACGCTCAGGGAGTGGATGTGCCAGGGCGTGAAACGACGCCTCATGAACCCATCCGGCCGTGCCGAGAGGTTTTCCGACCCGATGTAGTGGACCACAATTCGGTCAGGCCGAATGCGCTCCGCCAGCGCGCGGACAGGGGCCTTGTCCGCGATCCCCCCGTCCGCGCACCAGGAGCCCCCGATTCGAACGGGCTTGAACAGCCCCGGGACCGCGCCCGAGGCGTGAATCGCCCGGATCAGGTCCCCGCGCTCAAAGACGGCCTCGCCTCCCCGGGTCAGATCGGTCGCGCATATCACCAGCGGCAAGGGGCAGTCCTCGATCCTCCGGGCCGGGATCCTCTCGAGGAGCCTGGCGAAGCCCCGGCCCCGGAGGTACCCGGTGTAACCTCGAAGCCCTTTCAGTGCGTATTTCAACAGGACCGAGGGCGGGTCCGGGTCCCAAAAGTCATTCCTGCGAAGACCGAAGAGGATCTCCCTGATCTCTTGGTCATTCATCCCCGAGGCGGCCATGGCCGCCACGATCGCCCCCGAGCTGGTCCCCGCGTACCCGGCCGCCTCGAGCCCCAGCTCCCGCATGGCGGCAAGCACCCCGGCATGGGCGTAGAACCCGAAAAACCCGGACGAAAAGACCACCCCTGTCCCGCCCCGTTCCATCTTCTCCGTCGCCGCCTTCCTATTTGCTACGGTTCCTGAAGCCGCGGCCGCAGGAAACACCGAACAAACCGCCGAAAACAGCGGATCAGGACCCCCGGATCGGCTTGTGGGTGAAGGGGCGCGCGTTTTGTCCGGTGTAGTCGGCCGCGATGTGGCCGTCCCCGAAGAGACGCCACTTGTAGATCACCAGACCTTCAAGGCCCACCGGTCCCCGAGCGTGGATCTTGTTCGTGCTGATCCCCACCTCGGCGCCCAGGCCGTAGCGGAACCCGTCGCTGAACCTGGTGCTGCAGTTGAGGAAGACGTCCGCTGAATCCACGTGATCCATGAACCAAACCCCGCGGTCCCGGTCCCCGGTGACGATGACGTCGGTGTGCCCGGAGCCGTAACGGTTGATGTGCTCGGCGGCCGGGGCCAGCCCGCCCACGACCCGGACGGAGAGTATGAGATCCAGGTACTCGGCGCCCCAGTCTTCCTCCGAGGCCGGCTTCACATCGATCAGCTCCCTGGTGCGGGGGCAGCCTCGGAGCTCCACGCCCGCGGCTTCCAGGGCCTCCTTGGCCCGGGGCAGGAACCGGGCTGCTACGGCCTCATGCACCAGCAGGGTCTCGGCCGCATTGCAAACCGCCACGTACTGGCACTTGCTGTCCACGGTGATCCGCAGGGCCTGGTCCAGATCGGCCTCGCGGTCCACGTAGACGTGGCAGACGCCGTCCGCGTGGCCCAGCACCGGTATGTTGGTGTTATCCATTATGTGGCGGACGAATGCGTTGCTCCCCCTGGGGACTATCAGGTCAATGTACTCGTCCAGGGCCAGCATGCCGGTCACGTCCTCTCGGGTCTCCAAGAGACCCATCCATCCCTCCGGGATGCCTGCCCCGAGGGAGGCCTCGGATATGATCCCGGCCAGGGCGCGGTTGGTCTCTGCGGCCTCGCTTCCGCCCTTCAAGAGAACGCCGTTTCCGCTCTTGAGGCAGAGCGAGGAGATCTGGACCAGGGCGTCGGGCCGCGACTCGAACACCACGCCTATCACTCCGATCGGGCACGTGACCTGGAAGAGCTCCAGGCCCTTGTCCAGCTCCACGGCCCGCAGGGTCCTGCCCACCGGGTCTTCGAGGGTCTTCAGGCTCTCCAGCCCCCGGCAGGCCTCTGCGATCTTTTCCTCCCCGAAGCGGAGCCGCTTGAGCAGCGGAGCGGCCAGGCTTTCCCGTTCCGCCCGCTCCAGGTCCAGCCTGTTGGCCTTGGCTATCGAGGCCTTATTCTCAGCCAGGGCCCGGGCTATCTCGGCGATCGCCCGGTCCTTTACCTCGCTTTTCACCGCTGAAAGCCGGATGGCCGCGTCTTTGGCCTTAACGGCCGTCTGCTTCATATCCAATGCAACCCCTCCTTCAGTGTTTATCCGGGCCGCCCACTCCGTCTCCCGGGTCTTCGTCCCCTCCCTATAGCACATCATCCCTTGGGGGAAAACCTCGGGCCGAGTCCCTCTCACATTTCTCTTGACTCGGGGGATAGGGTCTCCTAGAGAGCCTTCAGTTTTCTTGTCCCGTCAGTATAATATCAACTTGCGGGATCGACTCTATTGAAAAGGAGCTGCGGGTATGAAGGTGACATCAATACAAATGGAGATAACCGACCGGAGCAAGGAGGAGAACCTGGCCCATGCCGAGTCCCTGCTGGCAAAGGCCGAGGGAGCGGATCTGGTCGTCCTGCCCGAGGTATGGAACGTCGGCTACTTCTCGTTTGATCAGTACGAGGCCGGGAGCGAGCCTCCTGACGGCGAGACCGCCTCTCGGATGTCAGGGGCGGCCCGGCGTCTGGGCGCGTATCTCCACGCAGGGAGTTGGGTGGTCAAGAAGGACGGCGGGCTTTACAACACCAGCTTCCTCTTCGACCCGCAAGGGGAGGTTGCGGCCGCATACGAGAAGATACACCTCTTCGGCTACGGATCAAAGGAAAGGGATCTGCTCACCAGGGGGACCGAGCCCGTTACCGTCCGGACCGGGATCGGCACGTTCGGCCTCACCACGTGCTACGACCTCCGCTTCCCCGAGCTCTACAGGCGGATGATGAAGGCCGGGGCCGAGGTCTTTCTGGTGGCCTCGGGCTGGCCCTATCCCAGGTTGGAGCACTGGATGATGTTCAACCGGGTTCGCGCGGTGGAAAACGTGTGCTACCTGGTGTCGGCCAACTGCGTGGGCCTGAACCGAGGGGTCCGCTTTTGCGGGCACAGCATGATCGTCGATCCCTGGGGGATCGTGAAGGCCGGAGGCGGGGACGAAGAGGAGATCCTGTGGGCCGAGGTCGATATCGACAAGGTGGCGCGGGTCAGGGAGAGCTTCACGGCCCTCGATGACATCGTCTTTCCGATGGGAGAGGGTTTGTAAGGGTGATGAGCCGGGCATTGGAGAGGAGAGGGGCGTGGGAAGCAGAGTGACGAAGAGCGCCATGGTGGCCGGGACCTACTACTTTTCAGGCAGCGATGCCGTTGCCGAAGGGGCGATCGCAGCCGGGTGCCGCTACTATGGCGGGTATCCCATCACGCCCTCGAGCGAGATCATGGAGAGGATCGCCCGGCGCTTCAAGGAGGTCGGGGGCGTTTTTATGCAGATGGAGGACGAGCTGGCTTCCATCTGCTCTGTGATCGGGGCGTCCTGGGCCGGAGCCAAGGCCATGACCGCCACCTCCGGGCCGGGCCTGAGCCTGATGATGGAGGCCCTGGGCTACGCCGCCTTCACCGAGGCCCCCATCGTGATCGTGGATGTGCAGCGGGCGGGTCCCGCCACGGGCCAGGCGACACATGTGGCCTCAGGGGACGTTATGCAGGTCAAGTGGGGTTCGCACGGGGACTACCAGGTGATCGCATACTCCCCCTGGTCGGTCCAGGAGATGTACGACATGACGATCAAGGCCTTCAACGCGGCCGAGCAGTACCGGGTGCCCGCCTTTGTCATGGGATCCGAGGCCGTGGTCCACTTGAAGGAGCGGATGGTTGTCCCCGGAGAGCTCGAGGTTTATGACAGGCCGAAGCGGCCCGGCGCGGCCCCCTTTGACACCGAGGACCCGGCCGGGGTGCCGCCCATGCCCGCCTTCGGTGAAGGGGAGCGCCTCCTGGTGACCGGCTCGACCCACGACGGGTACGGATTCCGCAAATCGGACGACCCGGACGTCCATCAGAGACTGGTCGGCCGGCTCAACCGGAAGGTCCTGGACCGCCGGGACGGGATCGTGGAGGTGGAGAGGCATCACCTGGAGGAAGAGGGGCTCGAGGGGGTGATCCTGGCCTACGGGTTCACCGCCCGGAGCGCGCTTTACGCGGTGGAGAGGCTGCGGGACTCGGGAAGGCGGGTGGGAATGCTTCGGCTCAAGACCCTGTGGCCCTTCCCCGGAGAGGAGATCGCCGAGGTGAGCCGGAGGACCGGCAGGATCCTGGTGCCGGAGATGAACATGGGCCAGGTGGCGGCCCTGGCCAGGCAATATGCGGACTGCGAGGTCCTGGCCTACAACCAGTACAACGGCAGGACCATCTCCCCCCTGGTCATAGAGGAGGAGATGAGGAGGGTCGTCTGATGGCAAGAGACATGGACAAATACCTCCGCCCCGAGGTGAAGACCACTCCCTTCTGCCCCGGGTGCGGCCACGGGATCCTGATGGGCCTCCTGCTGAGAGCGGTGGACGAGCTGGGGCTGGACATGCGGGAGGTCCTGTTCGTCTCGGGCATCGGCTGCGCCGGATGGATCCCCAGCCCGCATTTCAACGCGGACACCCTCCACACCCTCCACGGCCGCGCCGTGGCCTTCGCCACCGGCGCAAAGTCCTTCAACCCCGAGCTGACCACGATCGTGGTGAGCGGAGACGGGGACCTGGCCTCCATAGGGGGCAATCACCTGATTCACGCGGCCAGGAGGGATACGGACCTCACCGTGATCTGCGCCAACAACATGATCTACGGGATGACCGGAGGGCAGCTCGCCTGCACCACGCCCCGGGGGGCCAGGGCCTCCACCTGCATGGACGGGAGCCCCTACCGGCCCTTTGACCTGGTGGGGCTGGTGAGCGGGGCCGGAGTCGGGTATGCGGCCCGCTTCAGCGTGGCCCAGCCCCTGTCCCTGATCTCCTCGATCAAGGAGGCGATAACGAGGCCGGGGTTCGCCTTCATCGAGGTCCTATCCCCCTGCCCCACCCAGTTCGGGAGGCGGAACCGATTGGGTTCGCCCGAGGACATGATCCGCTCGCTGCTGGACCGGTGCATCCCGATCGAGGAGGCCGAGGGCCTGGGCCCGGATGAGCTCGGGGATCGGATTGTGACGGGGGTGTTCAGAGATGGGACGTCTTGAGCAGCTTAGGTTGTGCGGAATCGGCGGGCAGGGCCTGGTCCTGGCCGGGGCGATCCTGGGCCATGCGGCCGTGCACGACGGAAAGTACGCGGCCGGGTCGGACTCCTACGGGGTCAGGGTCCGCGGCGGTTATGCGACCTCAGACCTGGTCGTCTCGGATGAGCCGATCGTCTATCCCCACGTAATCCAGGCGGACATCCTCATCCCCATGGGGCAGGAGGCCTATGACACCCATATCGGAAACACCGCCTCGGGCGGGGTGGTCCTTTACGACGATCAACTGGTCACCCCCCGCCCTGTCGAAGGCGTCAGGCACGTGGGGATCCCGGCCACCTCAACGGCCATAAGGGAGCTCGAGCAGAAGCAGGCCGCCAACATGGTCCTGCTCGGGGCCTTGACCGCCGTGACCGGCATTGTCACTAAGGGCTCCCTGCTGAAGGCGATCGAGGAGAATGTGGGGGAGCGGTTTCGCGCGATGAACCTGAAGGCCGTGGAGCTGGGAAGCAGGCTGGGAGAGGAGAGATGGCGGTAGCTGGGAGGACGCACAAGCCTGTGCTGAACAGGGACTTATGCCGGCAATGCGGGATTTGCACAGGGGCGTGCCCGGCCCGGGTGGCCCCTGACTTCAGGAGGGACAGGGATACGATTCGAGGGTACGTGTACCTGGAGACGAACCTGGCCTACCAAGAAGACCTTCCCCCTTGCACCGCGGCCTGCCCGTTGGGCCAGGACGTGCGCGGGTATGTGGGGCTCCTGGAGAGGGGCGAGGCAAGGGAGGCCCTACTGGCAGTCCGCAGGGACAACCCCCTTCCCGGGGTCTGCGCATACGTGTGCCACCATCCCTGTGAGAGTTCGTGTGTCAGGGGGAGCTGGGACGACCCCGTCTCCATTCGCGAGCTGAAGCGCTATGCGGTGCAATACGAGGCCGAGCACAGGGATGAGATCCTCTCACTCCTGGAGGCGCAAAAGGCGCCCTCGAGGGGCGGGAAGGCGGCCGTTATCGGAGCGGGGCCTGCCGGTCTTTCGTGCGCCTACGCCCTGCTCATGGCCGGCTGCGAGGTGGAGGTCCTGGACGCCCTGGACCGGCCCGGGGGCATGCTGGTGAGGGGCATCCCCCCCTTCCGCCTGCCCGGATGGGTGATAGGGCACGACGCCGGCATGATCCGCTCCCTGGGAGCGTCCTTTACCATGCCGGTCAGGGTGGGGCGGGACGTCTCCCTGGCCGATCTAAGGGCGCGCTCGGACGCCGTGGTGGCTGCAACAGGGGCCTGGAGGGACCTCGAGATGGGCATCCCGGGCGAGGACGCCCGGGGCTCGGAGCGATGCCTGGATTTTCTGGCCCGGGTGAATATGGGGGAGGCCGTCTCCGGCAGGGTCTTTGTAGTAGGGGGCGGGAACGCGGCCATGGACGCCGCCAGGAGCGCCCTCCGCGCCGGCGCCGGCGAGGTGGTGGTGGTATACCGCAGGACCCGGCGGGAGATGCCTGCAAACGCAGAGGAGGTGGCCGCCGCCCTCAGGGAAGGGGTGAGTATCCGGTTTCTCCAGGCGCCGAGGAGCATCGTGGCGGAGGAGGGCAGGGTGAAGGGCCTGGAGCTCTTGAGGATGGAGCTCGGGGCCGAGGACGATTCGGGCAGGCCGAGGCCCGTCCCGGTCCAGGGGAGCGAGTTCGTGGAGAGGGCCGACCGGGTGATCTCAGCGGTTGGGCAGAGGCCGGAGGCCCCCTTTCTGGATCGGAGCGCCCTCTCATACCGGGGCACGATCAAGTGCGAGGAGTCGGGCTCTGTGAGCGGCTATGACGGTGTCTTCGCGGCCGGGGACGCTCTCAGCGGTCCCTCCACCGTTGTGGAGGCCGCCGCTTCGGGCAAGGAGGCGGCGCGGCAGGTCCTCGAGTTCCTGGGAGGGATGAATTGCAGAGCTTGAACCTCGAGTGCAAGAGGGAGAAGAAGGAGAGACGCCGCCGCGAGGAGCGCGGCCCGGTGGATTTCGAGCCGCATGACTCCCCCCTGGGGGCCGAGGAGGCGATCCACGAGGCCTCCCGCTGCCTGGGGACGGCGGGCTGCGAGGCATGCGACCTTTGCCGGCTCCTTTGCCCCGACCTGGCCATTACCAGGGATGCGCATACCGGGGACCTATTCATCGATCTTGACTACTGCAAGGGCTGCGGCATATGCGCCGCCGTCTGCCCCAAAGGGGCCATCGTCATGGTCCTGGAGGACTAAAAGGAGGGTATGATATGCAGCTCATGGGAGCCCCGGGCTTGAGGAAAAGGATCCTCCTTTCGATCCTGGTGGTCCTTGTGGGGGGCCTTGCCGCCACGGCGGGCCTGGAACGCATCGTGGATAAGACCCCGGTGGCCCGCCTGGACCGGACTGCATCCGACTATTACGACGGGGCCCTGAAAAGGGCATTCACCACATATGCCCTGGCACGGATGCTAAACGGTGCGATCTCAGCGGTACAGGGCACCAGACTAGCGGTCTCTCCGGCCGGTATGGGCATGACCCTGTCCGTTGGCGAGGTCCTTGATCCGATAAACGACCTGGTGGAGCGCTTTTCCTGGGTGATGCTCCTCAGCACCGTCTCCCTTGGGATTCAGAAGACCCTGATGGCCATGGGCGCCTGGGTGGGGTTCAGGCTCATGGTCGCCTTGGCCATGGCGGTGATCCTGGCGGGTATCTGGATTCCCAGAGCGGGAGGGCCGGGCCTGAGACATGCAGGCATGAAGCTCCTGGCCGCCGCGCTGGTAGTTCGGTTCTGTTTCCCGCTGATAGGGGTGGGCAGCTGGGCCCTGTACCACGCGTTCCTGGCCGATGAGTATTCCAGATCCACCGAGTCCCTCCAGGTGATCCGCGGCCGGATCCGGGCGCACGCCATAGGCACCGGGGAGAGGTCTGCAGGGGAGGAGGGGTTGGTGGAGCGGCTGCGCGAGAAGTACCGTGACGCCAAGGAGGCCCTGAACATTGAGGCACGGCTGGAGGCGCTCAAGGAAACGGTGGAATCCGGGATCGAGCGCATAACCGACCTGATGGTGGTCTTCGTGCTCCAGACCGTCATCATACCCCTGGCCGTCCTCTGGGCCCTGCTCAGGCTGTTCCGTTGGGGTCGGGCCTTACCAACCCCTTGAAATAAGGGTAACATCGTTGGTTTCGCGCCCTGATGCCCCGATCTCTTGGGTCGTTCTGCGAGATAAGGACCCGGTTATCGGAAACGGAAGAGAGCGGCAGTATGTGGACGAGAGGGAGTACCCGGAATGAGATCAGAAGTCATAGGAGTAGTAGAGGGCGACGCCCTTTTCGCGGACGTACCCTTCGGCGTCCGGCTCGCTGATCATGTAGGTGACCAGCACAGGGAGGATCTCCTCGAAGACCCCTGAGAAGCGGGAGAGCTTCTTCTTGACGAATTCGTTAACCAGGCGCTTGGAGAGCTGACTCTTGGCCTCCCCGAGGACCGTCACCTTCTTGCCGTTGCGGGTGCCCGAGCCGATGATGTTTACTTCCACCTGCCTGCCTTCCTTGTCGGTGATGAAACGCCGGCGAAGAGGCGAGTCCAACTCCAAGCCGAAGTCGCGCTCGAGGAGAGGAGGAAGCCCCTTAAAGGCCTCGTCTTCCAGGCGGTAGCCCACCGTGGCGCTGAGACCTCCGACCTGTTGGCGGGTCTTGCGGTGCTCCTCGGTCATTCGCCCCATGGCCTTCTCGGTTTTTTTCTGGGCCTCCGCCAGTTCCTGTACCGTGGTCTCCAGCTTGGCGAGTCTGCCCTCGGCCGCCCTTTGAGCCTCTGCCAGCTCTTGCACGGTGGTCTCCAGCTTGGCAAGTCTGCTCTCGGCGGCTCTGTGGGCCTCGGTCAGCTCTGCAACTCGTGCCTCGGTTCTCTGCTGTGCCTCTACCAATGCCTCGAGACGTGCCTCGGTTCTCCGCTGTGCCTCTGCCAATGCCTCGAGACGTGCCTCGGTTTTCTGCTGTGCCTCTACCAGTTCTGCAATCCGCGCTTCGGTCCTCTGCTGGGCCTCCGCCAGTTCCTGTACCGTGGTCTCGAGCTTGGTGAGTCTGCCCTCGGCGGCTCTGTGGGCCTCGGTCAGACTTTCGAGGCGTGCCTCGGTCCTTTGCTGTGCCTCTGTCAACGCCTCGAGACGCGCCTCGGTCCTCTGCTGTGCCTCTGTCAGCTCTCTTAGGGCGTCCCGCACCTCCCGGAATTCGTCGCGGGTCACGGTCTCTTCCCTTGAGCGATCGAGCTCCTGTGCCAGGCCCAGTAGGGCGTCCCGCAGGGCGGGGTCGAAGTCCTGGATCTTACGGAAGTATTCGGTGCTTATCGGCATGGTAAAAACCCGGGCTTTTCTTTTCATTATGATCAGGTTCCCGGTGCATGTCAAGGCACTCCCGGCTCCGGTGGTTGAAGGAAGAATTCGGGCGGGTGGAATGGGCTCTTTATCCCAGGTCTATGACCAGCTCCAGATCACCGGTCTCCGGCTCTCGATTCTTGTGAAAGCCGAGCTTTTCCCCGAGGGCCAGCATGCTCACATTCTCCCTGAGGACCATGCCTCTTACCGTTCTGAACCCATGCTCCGCGGCGATGGAGAGGCACTTTGAGAGCAGGCTTGAACCTATGCCCCTGCCGTGCCACGGATCCCCGACAACCACGGCGAACTCCCCGGTCCTGCCGTCCGGGTCCCCTATGATCCTTGCCACCCCCAGCATCCGCTCGGCCTCGGGATCATCGTCCAGGGCCACCAGCGCTATCTCCCTGTCATAGTCGATCTGGGTGTAGCGGGCCAGCATCTCCTGGGTCAGCTCCTTTACGAACCTGAAGAAGCGGTAGTAGATGGTGGTGGGCGAGAGCACCTTGAAGAAGTCCCGGAAGAGCGGCGCGTCCTCGGGTCTCACAGGTCGTATGAAGAGCCTTGCGCCCTCCTCGGTTTCCAGGTGGGCTTCCTGGTCCTCGGGATACGGGCTGATCACCAGGTGGAGCGGGGAGGGCCTGTTCGGCGGTGAGACCAGGAGGCGGGCGTCCACCGCAACAGGCTCTCCGTCCTTGATCAGGACCGGGTTCATATCCAGCTCGGCGATCTCCGGGAAATCGATCAGGAGTTGAGAGAGCCTGATGACCATCTCCTCCAGCCTCTCCAGGTCCGCTGCAGGGCGGCTCCTGTAGCCCTGGAGAAGATTCCAGGCCCGGGTCTCCTGCATCATGCGCCGGGCCAGCAGCCGGTTCATCGGGGGCAGCCCGAGGGCGCGGTCCTTGAGGACCTCGGTGAATATCCCTCCCAGCCCGAAGACGATCACCGGGCCGAAGTTGACGTCCCTCTTGGCCCCCAGTAGTATCTCGAAGTCCGGGTCCGCGAAGTAGGGCTGCATGGTGACCCCGTTTATGCGGGCCGCGGGCTTGTATCGCCGGGCGGATTCCACGATCTTCTTGAAGGCCGCCCGTACGTCCCCGTCCGAACGGAGATCCAGCCTGACCCCGCCGGCGTCGGTCTTGTGGGTGATATCCGGTGAGTGGAGCTTCATTGCCACGGGGTACCCCAGCTCGCGGGCCAGGTCGGAGGCCTCCTCCTCGGTCTCCGCGGTCTCTGTCCTGATCACGGGGAGCCCGTAGGCCGAGAGGACCTCCTTGGAGTCGGACTCCGGCAAGAAGTCCTCGGCCCGCGCCTTGGACAACAGGTCCCGGGCCCTTTGCCGGTCGCAGGCCATATCGCAGCTCAGCTTGGGCGGGACCTCCATCAATGCTTCCAGGTTCTTGGAGTATTCGACCATGTACAGGAAGGCCCTGATCGCCCGCTCCGGGGTCTCGTAGGTGGGGATCCCGGCCTTGTTCAGGATTTGTACGGCCTTCTCTATGCTCCTGCCCCCCATCCAGCAGGCGAACACCGGATACCTGTGCTCCTTCATGGTGGAGGCCAGGGCCCGGGCCACCGAGACCGGGTCGGTAAGAGCCTGGGGCGCGAGGATCACCGAGACCGCATCCGTATCCTCCGCCTCGAAGCATACTTCCAGGGTGCGGCGGAACCGCTCGGCAGAGGCGTCTCCCAGGATGTCGATAGGATTTGCCCGGCTCCAGAAAGGAGGCAGGAACTCGTCGAGCTTCCTTATCGTTTCCGATGCCAGGGGGGCGGGCTCCAGGCCGTAGCGTGCCAGGGTGTCCGTGGCCATCACCCCCGGCCCCCCGCCGTTGGTGACTATGGCCAGCCTGGAACCGCGGGGGCGCGGCTGCTTGGCCGTCAGCTCGGCGCAGTCGAAGAGGTCCTGTATAGTGTCCACCCTGACTATGCCGGCCCGCTTGAACGCGGCGTCGTAAACCGCGTCCTCCCCGGCCATGGCCCCGGTGTGGGAGGCCGCGGCCTTGGCCCCGGCCTCGCTCCTGCCCGCTTTGAGCACGATCACCGGCTTGACCCTGGAGACCGCACGGGCCGCGCTCATGAACTTGCGGAAGTTTGTCAGGCTCTCTATGTAGAGCAGGATGCTCTTGGCCGAGGGGTCGTTTCCCAGGTAATCGACGAGATCCCCGAAGTCCACGTCCAGCATGGAGCCTATGCTCACGAAGTGACTGAAGCCGATGTGCTCCCTGAAGGCCAGGTCCAGTATGGCCGTGCAGATGGCCCCGCTCTGGGAGACAAAGGCCAGGTCTCCGGCCTCGGGCATCTCGGAAGCAAAGCTCGCGTTCAGGCGGACCTCCGGCCTTATTATGCCCAGGCAGTTGGGGCCCACTATGCGGAGCCCGCCGGCATACGCGGTCTCGCGGATCCTCTCCTCGATCTCCTTCCCTTCACGGCCTATCTCCCTGCCCCCGGCCGAGATCACTATGGCCCCGCCCACTTCCTTTTCAACGCACTCCTTGACTATATCGTGTACGGTCTTGATCGGCGTGGCAATCACCGCAAGATCCGCTCCGCTCTCCAGGTCCGAGATCGAACCGGCGGCCGGGATCCCGTGCACGGACTCGTAGTTCGGGTTCACCGGGAGCACCTTTCCCGCGAATCCCCCGTTGATCAGGTTTTCCATGAGCGCATTGCCGATGCTCCCGCCCTTCTCGCTCGCCCCGACAACCGCCACCTGCGAGGGGTTGAATATCCTCTCCAGATTGTATTGGCTCATCTCGATACCTCTTAGATATCCTCTATCATCTGAGATATACTGCCACGGTTCGCGAATCCGCTCAATCATTCCTTTGATCCGCCGGGACCGGGCGGGCCGAAGCGGGACATGTCCAATCGATTTCCTCGGGTCGAGGTGAGGCCGTGCGGCTTGCTGAATCATCCCAAGAGTGTGGAGGAGGCGCTCAAGGGGGGATAGAAGGCCTATTCGCTTGACAGGGCGGCAGGGGCCGATAGTATTGAGGGTATAGCAAAGTGCCGGTGAAGCGCCGGAGGCAAGGCGGCAACTCTTATGCAACTATCCTGGGGTTCAGCGGTATGGAGGTGAAGGGATGAGGTTGGCAGAGATAGTTGACCGCCTAACCATTGATTCCAGAAAGTTAACAGATTATGCTTTGAATCCCAATTCACCCTTGGGGCGTCATAAAGCGAAGGTGTTCAAGGAATTGCTAGGTATTACCGCGAAAGAGCATGCTGCTCTGATGGCCCAAATCAAAGAGGATGCACTCGAAGAAGAAGCCACATTTCATAGTGAGGACGAATTTGGACAGCGGTACACTGTGGATTTGTTGGTGCAGGGAGCAGCAGGGCGAAAGGCAATTGTGCGCACAGGTTGGCTTGTTTACCCTGACCTCAATGAAGCCCGGCTTATAACACTTTACGTGAGAAAAGCCGGATCAAAGGGGGTGACATAAGTGCCCGAGTTACTTGATGTCGTTGAGCTTATAGTGGATGTTCCCGATCGCCGTCTACACGCCGGGATGCAAGGTACCATTATGCATTGTCATACCGGAGACTCTTATGAGGTCGAGTTCAGCGGTGAGGACGGGGAGACTCTGGACTTTTTGGCCTTGCGCTCGGAGCAGTTCATTGTGATCTGGAGGGCCAGAACGAAAGAGTGGGTCCCGGTGGTAGAGAGGATTGCCGCACTGACCGCTCGATTGCCCGAAGGGGTGGAGGAGGAAGTACTTGACTTTGCCCGTTTTCTCCACGTGCGAAAGCGGCGGGATTCGGACCCCAACAAAGTGCCCGGCGGGGTCGGGTCGGGCCGATCCTAAGAACCGAGCATCTCTTATGGACCATGATCAAAAGAGAGTTCTCAAGGCCTTGACGCCTTCGCAGAAGCTGAAGGCTGTAACGGACCACTACTATTCGGCGAGGCCCCTGAAGGCGGCCGGGCTACGCCGTCAACACCCTCAAATCCGGTCATAACTCGTTGAAATTATGGCGTCCCCAAGGGGATTTGAACCCCTGTCGCCGGCGTGAAAGGCCGGAAAAGAACACTTACCGCAATTTGTCTCCCGATACCTCTAAATAACGGATAATCTGTTAGATCAAACACTTACTGAACAAGTTTTTCCCTTGACTTACCTCGGTGTCTCTGGAAATCTAAGCTGGAGGTTGGAAATAGGGTTGGAAAAATCTGTTTTCCAACCCGGGCAATCATCCCTTGTCGACCTCCCCACCAAGAAGGAAGGAGATGCGATGAAACGGATCAAAACCAAGTACCCGGGGGTCTACTACCGTGAAGTACAGCGAATCGGCGGTAGGGGCACTGAGCGCGTATACTATATCGTTTTCAAGAAGGACGGCCAGATTCACGAGGAGAAGGTGGGCCGCCAGTTCGCGGATGATATGACCCCTGCGCGTGCTGCGAACATCCGGGGAGAGAGGATTGAAGGGAAACGCCTCTCGCGAAAGGAGCTGCGGGAGGAAGAAGAGAAGCGGAAGGCGGCCGAGGAGGGCAAGTGGACCATCCATAGGCTCTTTAGCCACTACCTTGAAGGTCGGCCCCAGAATAAGGCACGAGCAACAGACGCGGGCCGGTACAGGAAATATCTGGAGCCCGATTTTGGCAACAAAGAGCCCGCCGAACTGGTCCCTTTGGATATAGACCGTCTGAGGCTCAAGCTTCTCAAGGGGCTTTCTCCTCAGACTGTGAAGCACGTGCTCAATCTGCTCACCTGGATCATCAACTACGGCGTGAAGCGGGGACTTTGCGAGCCCCTCAAGTTTCATATCCAGAAGCCGACAGTGAATAATATAAGAACAGAGGACCTCACCCCTGAGCAGCTCAGCCGGCTCCTCGATGCGATAGAGAAGGATGAGAATGTGGTCGCCCAGGGAATAATGAAGATGGCCCTTTTCACTGGAATGAGGCGCGGAGAGCTCTTTCGGCTTAAGTGGGAGGACATAGATTTCGAGCGCGGCTTTATCCGTATAAGGGATCCAAAGGGTGGCAAGGACCAACAAATCCCTTTGAACGATTCGGCCCGGCGTGTAATAGAAGCCCAGCCCCGAAGCCAAAGCGAATATGTCTTCCCGGGTGAAAACGGCGGCCAGAGAGTGACGATCAGCAAAGCCGTAAACAGAATCAAGAAGAGGGCGGAGTTGCCCGCAGACTTCAGGCCGCTCCATGGCCTGCGCCACGTCTACGCCAGTATGCTCGCGTCGAGCGGCCAGGTGGATATGTATACCCTGCAGAAGCTCCTCACCCACAAGAGCCCGCTCATGACGCAGCGCTACGCCCATCTGAGGGATGAAGCCCTCAAGAAGGGGGCGGACCTGGCAGGGGAACTCATTGCGAAGGCGACAGCGAAAAAGAGTGGAGAGGAGCAAGATACCGCATAAAGATATCTATTCGGGATGCGGTGGATTAAATCGAAACAGATGTTTGAGTATGAGGTGCGGGCTATGGCGCAATCAGAAGATGTGGCACAAGCGGAAATTAAACGAGGATCTACTGTGGGCGTCGTAGGCCAAGCTTACGATGAGCTGAAGTGCAGAGTTGAGAAGTACGCAAAAGCGGGACTCAACGTGCTTTTTGTTGGGGAGATACGAAGTGGAAAAGAACTTTTCGCTAAATTTTATATTGAGCAATCGGGAAGAACAAAGTCATATAAAGTAAACTGTGCAGGTGTTTCAGATGAACTCCTGCATTCAATGGTTTTTGGACATGTCAAAGGTGCTTTTACAGGGGCAGCAAGTAGTCGAGAGGGTGCTATCGATAAATGTAAAGATGGAATTCTTTTCCTTGACGAGATAGGAGACGCTTCTGAAGCTTTCCAAGCTGCCATTCTGAGGGTAGCAGAAGGAAATAGCTACAGTAAATTGGGATCAGATGACGAAAAGTCTCCAGAAGACGTCCTGATCATTGCCGCTACCAATAAACCTGAGAAAGTTCGGGAAGATCTGAAGCATCGTTTTACGATTGCATACATTCCTCCACTTCAGAGATCAGATATACCTGTTCTTGCTGAATCCTTTTTGAAGAAACCCTTAAAGCCTGAATACATAGAAATTCTAGTGCAAAAAGAATATACAGGAAATATCCGTGAACTGAAGCGGGAGTGTGAAGAGCTTAGCGCGATTGAAGGGAAGAAAATATTCGACAGAAGACGTAGTTCAACCATACCTGTTTCCGATTTTGATTACGAACGCTTCGAGAGCGAGATTAAAACATGGTATAAGCATGTACAGCCAATAGTAGATGAGTACTGCTCATTTCAAAAGTTCAAATATAAATATATGCCATTATTAGATTGCGATGATTTGGATAACGCTGACCGGGAAGTAATTAGCGGAGATGATGCAGTTCCTGAAAATATTCCAGGAATAGTAGACATCATATATTATATCAATAGAGACTTTCACAAGATTAAGGGTAAAACTGTGGTAGAATATTTTCTGAGTAAGAGTATAAACTACAGTGACTTTTTGCCGGTTATTGAGGATTTCCCTGGCGCCTTTATCGATTGTATGGACTACTGTTTTGACAGAAAATTGCTCCCGGTAGTTTTATCAGAAATTCGCAGAAAGCATGAAAACCATGATGCCCAATCAACTGAAAGTCAAATGCCACATCCGAATGCACTACTTAAGCTTCCTATGAAAGAGGCAGAGCTTATCTTCCGCATATCATATTTAGAGCATTTGCGGAAAATTCACATAAATGATCCAGATAAAGCTTATAGAATTGCAGGCATACCAAAAACTGCTTACGAACAACGACTGAAACGGTATAAAGACCAACTTCGTCAGCTGACTGAGAAATAGAGACCCCCTCCCGATATTCCCCGAAGTATTTGCCCCGAGTCCAACCTCTCCCCTGGCTCATCAAAAATGAAGCCATAGTTGCCCTTTATCTGAATGCTTTACGTTCCATCGGTCAGATTCAAGCAAAAACTGAGTACTAGGCGAGACAATAGGGCAAAATCTTATTCAAAAATGAATATATGTCCAGACTGGTGAGTTTTTTGGTTCGGGTGCCTGAGAGCACTACCAGAGCAAACCATAGTAAGTCCAGTACCATAGGATGCACCCAGGGAATCTGGCACGCCTCCTGCCCTAATGGTGGACAAAGCCAAGGAGAGGGGGTGAGGCCATGGACAGGGGCTTTGATGAGAAGGAGGCGGCTCGAAGGCTGGGTGTTTCGGTTCAGACTCTGCGCAATTGGCGGAGCATGAGACGGGGCCCTGCCTACTACAAATTCGGGCGGTCTGTTCGGTATTCCGAAGAGGATATTGTAGGATACATGCGGATGCACAAAATTGTTACTGAATGCAGCAGTTGAATCGCTGTCAATAATAATGCGATAGCAAGGAAATTGTCATGGGAATTTATAAGCTTTAAGAGGTCATCGCTTGGAAAGAAATCGATTATTTTGAGGGAGAAGTAGCATTGATTAAATGCGACGAGTGTATTGGTGGTGATTTCGACGTTATAGTTGTTCTTGAGAGTAATGTTGACGATGAAATAATTGAAACATGCGACGAGTGTGGTAAGCGAATGTTGTGATATTTAATCTGATATGATATTTTATGGCAACTAACCATACAATATGAGCAAGGTAGTTAAGCACAGTTAAGAATAGCAGGTGCTTTCGGTCGCACCTGATCATGGAGGGGTAATCGCTAACAGCTCTTGCGGTGGTGGATCAACGACTGGGATATCTCATTGCCCCTCCCCCAGTAGCCGCCCCGCAAAGGCCCAACTGAGGGATCGTAAATGCCGCACACATTCATCCCGGAGAGCTCGCCAACGATCGATACCACGGAAAAGGACCTGCAGAGGCTGTCGGCTCAAGCATGGGCCGCTGTAAAGCTCAAGAACAACCCCCCTGTGCTTTACCAACTCGGCAGGGAACTGATTCGAATTGTTGAGGACGAATCCGGCTCTGTATTACCCCAGAAACTTACCCAGGATCGGCTTCGGCATTGCCTCGCACGCTTCGCGCGTTGGCAGAAGGAGAGCGGTGGCGGTAGGCCGGTTACCTTCCCGCCGAAGGATGTTGTCAAGGACATGCTCGCCGACCCATACCCGCCGCTTCCAAAGCTGGAGCGTATAGTGTCTCACCCGTTCTTTTCAAGGGATGAAGACCTCGTTCAGCACCCTGGCTACCACGAGCATTCCAGGGTGTACCTTTCCCAGAAGCTTGAGATGCCGGCTGTGCCCGATATCCCGACCATGGATAATGTTCGCCATGCCCGGGAATGCATCGAAGACCACTTGTTGGTTGATTTTCCTTTCTCCTCGGAGGCGGACAAGGCCCACGCAATCGCCCTGTATATCCTTCCCTACATCCGTGACCTCATTGAAGGACCAACACCGGTCCATATCATCGAATCCGCTACCCCCGGCCACGGGAAGACACTCCTAGTCAACGTAATTTCCTCCATATCCACCGGCCGAATCAGCGAGGTGCGGACAGAGTGCACCCAGGAGGAGGAATGGCGACGGGTGATCACGAGTACCCTCAGCAAGAACCCCGAGTTTTTCATCATCGACAATGTTAAGTTGTCTTTCGCATCGGGGGCCTTATGCAGCGCCATCACAGCGGCGTTTTGGGAAGACCGGCTGGTCGGCAAAACCGACGTGATACTCCTTCCCGTCAGGTGCGTCTGGGTCCTCACCGGCAATAACCCGCCGATCAGCACAGAGATCGCGCGGAGGGCCATCCGGATCAGGCTCGACGCCGAAGAAGAAGCTCCATGGCTATCCGGCAGTACAAGGACATTCAAGCATCCGAACATTCTGCGCTGGGCGGAGCAGAACCGCGGCATACTCGTCTGGTCTGCACTCGTGCTGGTCCAGGACTGGATTTTTAAAGGCTGCCCGGATCCGGAAGGCCTGCCCGTCCTCGGGATGTTTGAAGAATGGTCCCGGATCACCGGCGGGATTCTTCAGAATGCTGGCATACCCGGCTTTCTGGGGAACCTGGAGGAATTTTACGATGCATCGGACCAGGAGCGGAACGACCTCAAGGCCTTTGTGGATGCATGGTGGGAGAGGCATGGTGATGCAGAGGTGGGGACGGCCGAGCTCTACCGGTTGATCATGGAACAGGAGCTTGAGTTCGACCTCGGAAAAAACACTTCCGTACGTGCCGAGAAAACAAGCCTGGGGAAGGCTCTCCACCGGCTACGCGGACGGCATTTCGGCAGCCTTGTTGTCGAGGCCAGCAGGAAGGTTCAGCGGGCTCAGAAATACCGTTTACGTTCGGGCGAGTCCTGAGGCCTTGGAGGTTCACATGTTCACAGGCAGGTTCACAATGCAAAGTGGTTAATAATTCTATATAAAATGAACCTTGTGAACGTTGTGAACCTCCATAGACTCAAATTTTTACTCTTGTGTTTTTTTGAGGTGGAGGTGGTGTAGGTTCACAATGTTCACACCCAAAGAGGATCACCTGTGATTAAGATAAGTTGCTGATGTGAACCTCATCCTTGGAATGTGAACATATACTTGGGAATTGAAGTGATCAGATCAGGACGTGATCCGAAAGATCCTCTCCCATCTCGGGCTTTGGGAAAAATCCCCAAGGCCACCACCCCCTCAATCCACCCCGGCCCTTGTCTTGGATTCCAGCCTGTCCCAGCTCCCTCCCTGGGAAGACGACCTCAATCAGGACCCGGGGTTACCCATCGAATGGTCGGCGTAGCCCGGGAAGTGCTTCTCGGCCCGGCAGAGGTGAAGTGCTGCCCAATCAAGTCCCTTCTTATCCTTACTGCTCGAAATTCTTCATCAAACAGCTTCCACTTCCCCGTGTCCATAACGCTTTGAAGAATCAGTCTGTTCTCTTCGGAGTTCTGTCCAGGTACATGACACAAACGCACCGCGAAAGCTTCCTTCCGATCAAATCCCTCTCGGCCATCTCCACGGCGCTCATGTCCTGCGTGTTGCCCGGAAGTGCCCAGCTTTTAACGGGTATTCCCTCCTTTTGAGCAGCCGGGTTTGCGGCAAAGTGTTCCAGGCGGTGGGCGTTGCACAACCACCGAGGATCCAGCCGATCGAAGCTGCGACATGAGGAGGGAAGAGGTAGTGCCAAAGAATTTTCCATGCCAGAAAAGTGCCTGTTATCAGAAAGGAAGTTTTTGAGCACTGTCAAACTTCAGTCAGAGGGCTATAACACATGTCTTGAGTATAAAAGGAATTCGCGTCGCGGGTCAAGGAACCGACAATACTATTTGAAAGAGAGGTCCTACCAACGAAAAAGGACCTATGACCGAAAATGCCGAAGTAGTAAACTCGGGCTATGCCCTCAACTTTTTCGCCCAGCCGGAGGCCAAAAATCCGCATTTATGGATGCACACTAACTCGCGACGATGCCCTTCAGGTAGGCGGCCAGGGAAGGGCTCGGCTCCTTGATCTGTTCCAGCCGGGCCTTGTTCTCCCGGTTCCATAGGCCCCACTGATCCATCAGGAGGCCGCCTTTCAGCTTCTTGGAGATGTCGCCTGTCTCATAGCCCTCGATGAGCAACTCGGTCCCCTTGATAAACTCGGAGCCATAGTGGCTGGAAAAACCGGGGACCTGTTTGTCCACCTCGGCTAGGTTCACCATCTCCGCCTCCTTGAGGGCCCTTCTGTAGTGGCCTATCAATGACGCCCTGTCTGCGTCCGTAAGATTCTTTTTGCTCAGAACATCAAAGGCGTCAATGGAGGCGTAAATCGATTTGATGAGGTGGGACTTGTCGGATTCAAGGGGGGCGGATACGGGAAGGGCGCCGAGGTTCACTATGTTGAAGAACAACATGGAGATCACCCCCAGGATCATACCGGCCTGTGAAAGCCTGTGGCCCTTTCGCATCCCGAAGAATCCGGCGGCAACCGCCGCCAGGCCGACTGCAATGGCGAGCATCCCCCCGACAAACCAACTGGCGAACCCGATAAGAACGGCGAGAAGGCCAAAGGGTCCCCAGATTTTTCTGGAAGCGGTTTCCATAAAGTTTCTCCACAACTTGACGACATTATGATGAATTGTCTACTTATCGTATCATTCACAGTTAGGGGTGCCTAAAATCGGCAGTATTCCAGGGCAATCATTGAGCGCTGGAACCAATTGACGTAGCCTCGGTTTTATCTCGCAAGGCCCCACTGTTTTCCGCATACACCCAAGTGACCTGAAATGAAGTCGGAATCGCTGTCAACGGTAATTGGGCTCGCTAATCAGTCGTTCGAAAAAAGAAATACATTCTTTCGTCAGTGGATACTTTTATCCTTGACACCAGGAGGCCTTATAAGTGTTAAGCCTATCGATGATTAGTGTAATTGAACAATACATTAAGCTCCACTTTAATTTCTGCGATCTGGGTATAGCTGCAATCTCCATAAACATTTAGAACCATATACTTTTTGTGCAAGACTTTATAGTTGTTTAAATGCCGTAAAAACGAACGCCTTCTCCACCAATACAAGTAATGCACGAAACGACAGCAATTCCCGGAATAGGCACATCTAGTGGTGCCGAGTAGTAGTGACACAAAATAGGGAGCTAATTCTTGGGTTTTTTGGCTTCCTGTAGCTGGAAAACTTATAATCTGAGCACTTTTTGGCCATGAAAATACATAAAACAATAATACTATGCACTCCGGAAAAGCATTTCGCTTTCCGTTAAATTGAATATGTGGTCGGTCTGGTGTTGTTGCTTGAATGCCTACGTTATGTGTCATGCGGTATCATATAAAGACGAAATGTTTTCTTCTCTAAAAGCACTCTCAAGATCATTTCCATTGATTCAAATTCGAAAAATCTGAATAAAGACCTCATATCCTCCCAAAGTTCTCTTTTGCTTTTCTTCGATAGCCACACACTTCGGAACAAGCTACAGCATAGCTGCTGAACTTGATCAACCATGAAAGCCAACATCATCTCTACTACAAACACCGCACAAAGATTCTTTTTGCCAAGACCATAATTGTGGCCAAGGTTGTAGCCTTGATTCTTCAGGGTGTTAAACGTTTCATTCTCTATCTTCCAGCGTGCTCGGCCACCTTTCATAATCTTATATACGTTTTCCTTTGTGATTTCAAAGTCTGTAATCCAGCTAAAGTAGCGAATCTTACCGTTCTTTTCTTCTCCGTATTCAACAAAATTTACCAACAGATCCGGGTTCGATTTGTTCAGGGGCACACCATTGATGAAGTGAAAAAGATGACGTTTTTCAGGGTCTTGTTCATCAGTCAATTCATAGCTTGTTGTTTGCCCCTTTCGGTTCGCTTTCGCTACCTCGTTGAACAGATAGGCGTGGTCTCCGTGTTTCACTGCAAGAATGAAGTGACAACCGTATCTCTGTAGATCACGGATATGGGGGGCGTTCGGGCTCAACGCATCTTCATTGACGATCACCTTGAGTTTAGGATGATCTTCCCTGAACTTTTTCAGTAGCCTCTTGGCTGCATTTCGCTCACAATCGTTCTTTTTCTCACCATCCTGCTTCATGATCATTTCGGGGTAAAGTGGGATCACCTCCTTGTAGTCAGGGTGCACAATCGCCGCACCCAGCATCTGCTGGTGATACGTGACTTTCCCCTTTTTCTTGTGCTTTTTTACCAAACAAGCTTCAGATCCCAGTTTCTCCGAAGCATATATTCCTGTACCGTCCAAGTTCAAAAGATAGCATCCATTCATAAACTTCATTTGCTCCAGCGCCTTGCCTCGCTGTAGCTGAAAAAACACTCGGTTGTATGTGTCTCGCAAATCGTCTGGCTCCCGCTCATCCAAAATCGCTCTCATCTGAGTATCACTCGGAATACGGCCAATTTTATAAATCGCCTGTAAATTCCCCTCCGCCTGCTCTCTTCGGGATTCAAAGGCCAGAAGCGATGGATCCTTTAACGAAAACATCGCAAACGCCGACATCAGAGCATCGCCCAAAGGTATCGAACTGTTCACATGCCGGTGGTCAGGGATCTTATCAAAACTGTCTTTTACGGTCCGAAACAAGGCATCTGCGCTCAGGTGCTTTCGAACTCTTGCCTTTGTAACCATTTTCCCCTCCTTTCATGGTCCAATTACCATAAAAGGAGGATCTCCTGATGTCCAGAAAAAAATTGCCCTACAGGCGATTTTGTCCGTCTACCCCCGGAAATCTTTACGAAGAACAAAAGCGGAAACCCCCTGTTTTCGCGGCTCTTCACCTACTCCGGGAATCGCTGTCAAGTTTTTCATAGTCGCCAGCTATATGAAAGACATCTCTGATAATTTTAGTCTCGTTAGATTCAAAAATTTGTGCTCTGTAAACGATAAATCGTCCTCCCTCTTCACAAAGGATTCCAATTTTTGAGCCTCCAGGCAAGCATGCTACAGGCTTCCTCTGATTTCCAGAATCTTCTTCAAATGATATCTCTATGAAAAATTTTTCAATTTGATCATAGAGTATAAATTTAACTAAATCTTTTTTCACATCTGCCTCTTATATGCCAACGTCGCAAATAA
>CAZYJR010000039.1:0-8255 GCA_964647905.1 uncultured Desulfobacterales bacterium
AGGGTGCCGCCGCGGGCGGGCTCGGGGCCATGGGATAGACAGCGGGCTCATGCAGTTTCGGGTGCCGGCACGGCGGAGCCAGGGGGTCCCCCACAGGCAAGTCGCTGCGAGACGTCGCCCTCCCGCAAGGTCACGTCGGGAGAGAGCGCGTCCCGGTGCCTATCCGCATGGGAGCCATAAGAGTTTGACGGCGCTTGTTGAAGGGTGCCGCATTGCTGAGGGAGTGTAGGGTGCCGCCGCGGGCGGGCTCGGGGCCATGGGATAGACAGCGGGCTCATGCAGTTTCGGGTGCCGGCACGGCGGAGCCAGGGGGTCCCCCACAGGCAAGTCGCTGCGAGACGTCGCCCTCCCGCAAGGTCACGTCGGGAGAGAGCGCGTCCCGGTGCCTATCCGCATGGGAGCCATAAGAGTTTGACGGCGCTTGTTGAAGGGTGCCGCATTGCTGAGGGAGTGTGGGGTGCCGGTGCGGCGGAGCCGGGGGGTGGCCGTGTTCGGGTGAGATGGGAGACGTTTTGAGAGGAGGAGATCGGAATGAAGGAGTTAAATGAGGTGGTGCTGCTCGAGGAGCTGCGGTACGCGGAGAGCCACGAGTGGGCAAGGCTCGAGGCCGAGGGCAGGGTCAAGATCGGTATCAGCGATTATGCGCAGGACCAGTTGGGGGACATCGTGTTCCTGGAGCTCCCGGAAGAGGGCGCTTCATTGGAAAAAGGCGACCAGTTCGGGACCGTGGAGTCGGTTAAGGCGGTGGCCGAGATTTACGCCCCGGTCGGGGGAAGGGTGAGCGCGGTCAATGCGGAGCTAGGCGAGGCCCCCGAGCTGGTGAACAAGGACCCTTACGGCCGGGGCTGGATGGTGGAGCTCGAGGGCGCCGACCGGGCCGAGTTGGACTCCCTCATGGGAAGGGATGAATATCGGGCGAGACTGGAGAGTGAAGGGGAGTGAACCAGTGAGATACCTGCCGCACACACACGAGGAGATAGCCGCCATGCTGGAGCGCGTAGGGGCGGGGACCCTGGACGAGCTCTTTTCAGCGGTGCCCGCGGACTGCCGAAGAAAGGGCCCCATGGATCTTCCCGGAGCGCTCAGCGAGTGGGATCTCCAGGAGCATCTCGGGGGCATGGCGGGTGAAAACGCCTGCGGGGCGGGCTGGACCTCTTTCATCGGAGCCGGGAGCTACGAGCATTACATCCCCGCCGTTGTGAGCCATATGGTGGGGAGGTCCGAGTTCTACACCGCATATACGCCCTACCAGCCCGAGATGACCCAAGGGACCCTCCAGGCGGTCTACGAGTACCAGACGCTGATCACCAGGCTCCTGGGGCTGGATGTAGCCAACGCCTCGCTCTATGACGGCGCCTCGGCCCTGGCCGAGGCGGTGCTGATGGCCGTGCGGGTGACCGGGCGGCAGGCGGTGGCGGTCTCACGTGCGGTCCACCCCCACTACCGCCATGTGGTCCGGACCTACCTAGGCCCCACGGGCTACCAGATTCTGGAGCTCCCTGTGGGCGAGGACGGGACCACCGATCTTTCCCCGGTGGAGGGGCGGGATGATCTGGCCGCCGTGGCGGTCCAGTCCCCGAACTTCTTCGGGTGCATCGAAGACCTCTCGTCCGCAGCGGGCAAGGCCCATGAGGCCGGCGCCCTCCTGGCGGCCGCCTTCACCGAGCCTCTCGCCTTCGGGCTCATCAAGTCCCCGGGCGTCCAGGGGGCGGACATCGCCTGCGGGGAGGGACAAAGCTTCGGGGTCTCCCAGTCCTTCGGCGGGCCTCTGCTCGGGATCTTCGCCACCCGCAGGGAGTTTCTGAGAAGCGTACCTGGACGGCTGGTGGGAAAGACCGTGGACGAGGAGGGAAGGCGCGGGTTCGTGTTGACCCTGGCCACCAGGGAGCAGCATATCCGCCGCGAGAAGGCCACTTCCAACATCTGCACCAACAACAGCCTGTGCGCGCTGGCAGCGGCGGTTTACCTGGCCTCCCTGGGCGGGAGCGGCCTCAGGGAGCTGGCCCGTCTCAACTATGACAAGGCGGAGTATCTGAAGTCGAGGCTCGAGGAGGCGGGCTTTGCCCCCGCCTTCGCCGCCCCCACCTTCAACGAGTTCGTGGTGCGCGAGCCGTCGGGGTTCGAACGGATCAGGGAGAGGCTCATGGAGAGAAGGGTGGTGGCGGGGCTGCCTCTTTCCCGATGGTATCCGGAGCTGGAGGGGCACTATCTATTCTGTGCGACCGAGACCAAGACGGCCGAGGCCATGGACGCCCTGGCAAGGGAGGCGGCATCATGAAGGAGACCATGGGGACCACAGGACTGGTGCTGAACGAGCCGCTCCTCTGGGAAAAGGGGGGCAGGGGAAAGGCGGGGTTTTCCCTGCCTGCGCGCGACGTGGACCGGGCGCCTCTTCCCCCCGGCTTGGCGGCCGGGGAGATCCCGGATCTCCCCGACCTCTCCGAGGTGGACGTGGTCAGGCACTACACCCGCCTCAGCCAGTGGAACTTCGGGGTGGACACCGGCATGTACCCCTTGGGCTCCTGCACCATGAAGTACAATCCCAAGATCAACGAGAGGCTGGCGGCCCTGGAGGGGTTTGCAGGCGCCCATCCGTTGCTACCGCCGGATCTCTCCCAGGGCGCCCTGAAACTCATGTACGAGCTGGAGCGGCTGCTGGCAGAGATAACCGGGATGAAGGCGGTGAGCCTCCAGCCGGCGGCGGGCGCCCAGGGCGAGCTCACCGGCATGCTCCTTATCCATGCCTGGCACCGGAGCCGTGGAGACCAGCGGAAAAAGATCCTGGTCCCGGACACGGCACACGGCACCAACCCGGCCAGTGCCGCCCTTTGCGGCTACCGCCCGGTGCCGGTGGCATCGGGCGAAAGGGGCGGTTTGACGCTCGAGGCGGTGGAGCGGGTCATGGACGATGAAACCGCCGGGATCATGATCACCAACCCGAACACCCTGGGTCTTTTCGAGGAGAATATAGCGGAGATAGCCGGGGTGGTTCACCAAAGGGGAGGGCTGGTCTACGGCGACGGCGCCAACATGAACGCGGTCATGGGGGTGGTGGATGCGGCGGCCATGGGGGTGGACGTGCTCCACCTGAATCTGCACAAGACCTTTTCCACGCCTCACGGCGGCGGCGGCCCGGGTTCCGGGCCGGTCTGTGTGAACGAGACCCTGGAGCCCTTCCTCCCGGTCCCCAGGGTGGTGAAGCAGGGGGGAAAATACACCCTGTCATACGACCTTCCCGAGTCGGTGGGCCGGCTCCACACCTTCCACGGCAACTTCGGGGTGATGATCAAGGCCTACGCCTACATAATGAGCATGGGCGCGGAGGGTCTGGAGAAGGCGAGCAAGCTGGCGGTCTTGAACGCCAACTACATCAAGGAGAGCCTGAAGGATTGCTATCACCTGCCCTATGACCGGACCTGCATGCACGAGTGCGTCTTCACCGACCGCAATCAGAAGCAGCGCAAGGTGACCACGCTGGACGTGGCGAAGCGGCTCATGGACTACGGCTTCCACCCGCCCACCATCTATTTCCCCTTGGTCGTGAGCGGGGCGCTGATGGTGGAGCCCACCGAGACCGAGTCCAAGGACGAGCTCGACCTCTTCGTGGAGGCAATGCGCGGAATAGCCGGGGAGGCCGAGGAAGAGCCGGACAGGCTGCGAGCGGCGCCGTCCAAGACCAAGCTCAGGCGCCTGGACGAGACCACGGCGGCCCGCAAACCCTGCCTGGCGGGCTGATGGCGGCTATACCAGGCCCTGGTCCAGCATGGCGTTCACCACGGCCACGAACCCCGCGGTGTTGGCCCCGACCACGTAGTTTCCAGGGGCCCCGTACTCCTCGGCCGCCTGGGTGCATGTCCGGTGGATGCCCTTCATGATCTCCCTCAGGCGCTTGTCCACTTCTTCCCTGGGCCAACTCAGGCGCATGCTGTTCTGGGCCATCTCCAGGCCGGATACCGCCACCCCGCCCGCATTGGCCGCCTTGCCCGGGCCGTAGAGGATCTTCCTGTCCAGGAATATGTCCGCCGCCTCAGGGGTGGAGGGCATGTTCGCTCCCTCGCAGACCAGGCTCACCCCGCCGGCCATCAGGTTCTCCGCGTCCTTTGCGCCTATCTCGTTCTCGGTGGCGCAGGGGAAGGCGCAGTCGGCCTTGTGGCTCCAGAGGGGGTTGTACTCCAGGGTGGAGTCCGCTTCGGTGTAAAGGGTCTCCGAGTATTTCTCCACGTACTCGCTGATGCGTCCCCTTCGGACATTCTTCAGGCGCTTTACAAAGTCCAGCTTGCCCTTGTCTATGCCCTCCTCATCGTAGATGTACCCGGAGGAGTCGGACAGCGTCACCACCTTGGCCCCCATCTCTATCAGCTTCTCCACCGTGTGCTGGGCCACGTTGCCCGAACCGCTGACCAGGCAGACCTCGCCCTCCAGGGTCCGGCCGGCGCCTGCAAGCATTTCCTGGGCGAAGTAGACGCAGCCGTATCCCGTGGCCTCGGGCCGGATGAGGCTCCCGCCCCAGCCCAGTCCCTTGCCGGTCAGGACCCCGGTGAACTCATTGCGGAGCTTCTTGTACATGCCGAAGAGGAAGCCTATCTCCCTCGCCCCGACTCCGATATCCCCTGCGGGGACGTCCGTGTCCGGGCCTATGTGACGGAAGAGCTCGGTCATGAAGGCCTGGCAGAAACGCATCACCTCATCGTCCGATTTCCCCTTGGGGTCGAAGTCGGAGCCTCCCTTGCCTCCTCCCATGTTCAGGGTGGTGAGCGCGTTCTTGAAGACCTGCTCAAAGGCGAGGAACTTGAGGATGCTCAGGTTGACCGAGGGGTGGAAGCGCAGCCCGCCCTTGTAAGGGCCGAGGGCGCTGTTCATCTGGATCCTGAACCCGCGGTTCACGTGGACCTGGCCCTGGTCGTCCATCCACGGCACCCGGAACATCACCACCCGCTCGGGTTCGGTTATCCTCTCCAGCACCGCCTTGCGCCGGTACTCCGGGTTGCGGTCCAGGACCGGCTGCACCGATTCCAGGACCTCCTGAACCGCCTGATGGAATTCCTTTTCATGCGGATCCCTTGTCCTTATCCACTTGACTGCGTCCGACATTTGCAACCTCCTAGTTGAAATGGATTTGTTTCCTGTTCAGGCGCTTGTTTCCATGTCAGGCGGCATTATCACGCACTGTGAAGTACGGCCGTCGATCTTTATGGTAAGCGGCCCCTCCAGCCTTACATGGCGCACGTAAGCGCTCTCCTGATTCGGGGGCCTCGACTCCAGCCACTCCCAGTCCATGTGGTCATCGGACCCGGAGTCCTCCTCCACGGTGATGTAGGGGATACCCAGGGAGGTGATGTTCTGGAAGAAGTGGGAACCCTGCGAGGCGTCCACCTTGAGCTTTTGGTTCCTGAGCTCTATCATGGCCCCCACGCCGGAGATGTGGTTCCATTGAACCGGGATGCCCAGCCATCGGTCGGCGGTGCCCCAGCGGCCCGGACCCACCAGGAGGTAGGAGCGCTTCTCCTTGACCAGGCGCCCGTTCAGCGCATTGATCTCCTCGGCCATCTTCGGGGTTGCCTCCACCTGAAAGGCGTCCGGCTTCACATAAACGATGTCGCAGATTCTGCGGTTGCGGCCGTGGCCGAGTGCGTGCTCCGAGCGGCAGAAGGCCCGCCCCATGTCCTCCTCCTTTATCCGTACGTCCAGGTGCTCGAGCTCAGCGGCCATGGGCCGCATCTGCAGGAAGTAGAACTCCGACTTGGGTTCGCCCTCCCGGCCAAGGTTGACTGAGAACTCTATTTCCACCGGGCAGCCCATGCCCTTCCTGGAGAGCTCCAGGAGCTCGGAGAGGATCCCGGGCAGAGGGAAGCTCCCGTGCTTGAGCACCTGTGCGAAGGTCAGGACCTTGGGGCCGGGCATGTAGCCCGTGTCCCTTATGCGGTTCTCCTGGGGGAGGTAAGTCGCGGCCAGGTTCTTGACCGGGAACTCGTCCTCGGCCTCGTCCAGCTCCCTCTTTATCAGGTTGGAGTCCTTGAACAGGCCCGGATCCTCCGGATAGCCGCTCAAGCGCAAGGCGTAGAAGTATCGCTGGCTGTTCCTGAGCATGTCCTCCACCGTGGAAAACTGCGGGAGTATGTTGGGGTGTACCGGAGAAAACCTCAGGGACCGCTCCCCGTCAACCACGGTCTTACCCATACCGAGGGCGATGTTGGCGATTCCGTCCTCGGGGCGCATCCTGGAGAAAGGGTAGTAGTTGTGGGATTGTGCCACCCCGGCCAGCGCCGGGTAGAAGAACCCGCCGTAGGCCTCGCCCGCCAACTGCTGGACAATGACGGCCATGGCCTCCTCGTGGGGCTGGTTCAGGGTGTTCCTGGAAAAGGACTTGGGGGCCTCGTAAAAGGTGGAGGCGTATACCAGCTTTATGGCGATGATCAGCTGCTTGAGCCTTATCCCCGGGTCCGGGTGGTTGTTGGGGATCATGTAGGTGTGGTAGAGCCCGGCATAGGGCTGGAACTGAGCGTCCTCCAAGAGGCTGGATGATCGGACCGACAAGGGGAAACCGGCCTGAGCCAGAAAGGCCTCCAGCTCTTGGACCAGCCACGGGGGCATCTCCGCGGCCAGGAAGCGCTCGGCCACCTCGCTGTCCGTAAAGCCGTTCTTGCTCAAGTAACGGAGCTGGTTTTGCTCCACGAAGGACTCGAATCCGTCCGTGGTGACCACCAGGGTCTTGGGGATCTGGATGGCCACGCCCGGGAATTTCTCGTGGATCTCCCCGTGCTCCTGGAGCATGGTGGTCATGAAGGCCAGCCCCCTGGCCTTGCCTCCGAGGGAGCCCTGGCCCATCTTGACGAAGTCCATTATGTCCACGTCATAGGTCCCGCCCTTGAACTGGGCCACCACCCCCTTCTGGCGCAGCTTCCGCAGGGCGTGGATATTGCTTATCAGGTAGTCTCTCAGCTCCTCCGCGGTGCCGAACTCCTCGGCCTTTACCTCCCTGAACCTGGATGCCAGGGTGATCTCGGAGCGCCCCATGATCCAGTTGGAGAAGTGGTTTCGCCGGGCGTGGTACCAGAGGGACTCCTCGGGTATCTCCCTGATCTTAAGCTCCAGGGCCCTGAGGTCCGACGCCCTGTCTATCTCGCCCCCGTCGGGGAGCCGGAACACGAAGTCCCCGAAGCCCAAATGGGTGAGGAAAAACTCGTGCAGTTCCGCCAGGAGGTTGGGGGAGTTCTTGTCCAGGAAGACCGCCGGGATTTGCCGGGCCTTTTCCCGGTTCCCGGGCTCCGAGCTCAACATCAGGAGCGGCAGATCGGGTATCTCCCGCCGCATCTCCCGGAGCAGCCTGAATCCGGCCTCCGGGTCCAGGTCACCCTCGCGGGGTATGCGGACATCGGATATTATGCCGAAGAGATAGGGCTTGAACTTCCTGCACAGGTCAAGCGCCTCCTCGTAGTCCTCCGCGTGCAGGATCTTGGGCCTGGCCCTCATGGTGAGCAGGCGGTGCTCCTCGTTAAGGCCGCTCTCAAGCACCGCCTGGGTCTGCTTCACCACCTCCTTGTAGATCAGGGGGAGGAACGTGGAATAGTAGACCGGGGAGTCCTCCACCAGGATCAGGACCCTCACCTGGGCGCGCCGGGTGTCGTGGTCCGCGTTGAGGCGGTCCTCGGCGTTCTTGACCAAGGCCAGGAGGAGGTCGGAGTTGCCCGTCCATACGAATATCTTGTCAATGCCGCTGGGATCGGTGTTTTCCGGGGGCGGGTACACGCCCCGCAGGCCGTGGGTGAGTAGGATCACCGGGAGATAGGGTTTTTTCTTCTTGACCTCGATCCCGAACCTGAAGGCGTCCATCTCGCCCACGTGGGGCATGGTGATCACCATGTCGAACCGCTTGCGGTCAAGGAGGCCCAGGGCCTCACTGGCCGACGGGATCCGCATGACCCTTGGGGGTTGGCTCAGGTTGAGGCCGCTGTACTCGTTGATAATGCGGGAGGCCAGGCTCCCGTCCTCCTCCAGGATATAGGCGTCGTAAGGGCTGGAGACCAGGAGGATGTCCCGGACCTTGATGGACATGAGCTCGTGGAAGACCTTGAAGTTGGGATAGAACTCCTGCGACGGCCGACCGTTGCACCCGGGCGCCGCAGGGTAGGCCTTCTCTTGGCTGCTCCTGGAGGTCATCAGGCCGGTCTCTCTCCTTCCTGAATTATCGTGAAAACGCCTCGAGGGCAAGGATCACTGATTCGAAGAACGGGTCTTTTTCGATTCCGATAGCGATT
>CAZYJR010000039.1:8355-37411 GCA_964647905.1 uncultured Desulfobacterales bacterium
TTGCGATACCGATTGCGATTGCGATTACGATTCCAGAGGTAATGATATACGCCGCGCGGGGGCGGTTGTCAATCGTGCCGCCCGTACCCGGCCGTGCAAGGGAGAACGGAGCGCCCCTGCGGATTGCTCCGGGATCCGGGCGTATGGTTGATCATGCGTCGATCACGGCCAGCGCCTCTTCTCTATAGGCGTCCATGACATAGGGTATGCCGGTGACCTTGGCGCATTCCTCTGTCAGGGAGACCAGGTCCCTGCGGTTGATATACTCCACCTTCCAATTCCTGGAGCCCGCCATGAGCTGCTGGAGCCCCACCTTGATCTTGTCAACGGCGCTGTAGATGCCCACCGCGCCCAGGGGCATCTTTTCGGCCTCGGCCCCGTACTTCTCCTTCAGCACTTCGTAGTCCATGAAGATTTCTTCCTTGGTCTCGCCGAAGCGGGCCACGGTGCTCGGCAGGCCTCCCTCCTCGCCCCGGAGCCAGCGCTCGGTGTTCTTGCCCACCATGCCGGGGATCATGAGCGCGCGGCCCATGCAGACCGCTTTGCAGTAAGGTGCTCCCAGGGCCAGGGCCTTGAACACGTGGTCCTCGGAAGAGAATCCGCCGGCGAATGCGATATCCGGGACCCAGGCGCCCTTTTCGGCCAGGCGGCGGCAGAGAACAAAGGCCATGGAATGGAGGTAGACGGAGGGGATGCCCCATTCGCTCATCATCCTCCAGGGGCTCATGCCCGTCCCGCCGGGTGCGCCGTCAATGGTGAGGAGATCGATCTCGGCGTCGCTCGACCAGCGGATGGCCATGGCCAGCTCCCGCATGGGGTATGCCCCGGTCTTCAGGGTGATTCTCTTGGCCCCCAGGCCGCGGACCCGCTCGACCTCCTTCATGAACCCCTCCTGGTCGATGAACCCCAGCCTGGAGTGGCGTTCGAACTGCTTGAGAGGACCGGCCTTGAACGCGGCCTGGTAGGCCGGGACCTCCGGATCGGGCGTCACGATGTAGCCGCGGCGCTTGAGCTCCAGCGCCCTTTCCAGGCTGTTCACCTTGATCTCCCCTCCGATGCACTTGGCGCCCTGACCCCACTTGAGTTCGATGGTCTCTACGCCCAGCTTGTCTATGACGTATTCCGCCACTCCCATGCGGGTGTCTTCCACGTTCATCTGGACCAGGATGTCGCCGTAGCCCTCGTGGTACCGTCGATATTCCCTCACGCGGCGGTCCATCTCCGGGCTCTTGGTGATCTTGCCGTTTGAGTCGAGCTCCAGGCCCGGGTCTATGCCGCAGACATTCTCCCCGCAGACCAGGCTGATACCGCTTATCGCGGCCCCTATTGCAAAGTGCTCCCAGTTCTTCCTGGCGATCTCCGTGCTTCCCAGGGCCCCGGTGAATATGGGGACCTTCATCTTGACCCCTTCTCCGGACCCGAACCGGGTCTCGGTGTCTACGGCAGGGAAGGTGGCCTGGTCGGGGTCCTCCGGTACGCCCTTCGCTCCAAGGGCGTAGCCCATGATGTTGAGGTGGGAGTAGTCCACCGGGTAGTCCTTGTCCGCCCCTGCGGTCACGCTCCCGAAGGGCGTGGGGTAGAGGAGTTCGCGGCCGCGGAAAGTGGCGCGGAACATGTCGCAGTTGCCTTTGCACCCATCGATGCAGCGGCTGCATAGGCCTGACTGCGGGGCAATGTCCCTGGAGCGGTTCCTGGTCTCCAGGGCGTCGTTCGAGTTGGGTCGCTGCAGGTTCATCAAACAATACCTCCTTAGGGCGTGATTTGGACAAAAAAAGGCGTCTTCCCCGCGCAGGGGAAAAGACGCCTTTGTCTTCCGCCGGAACCGGCACCCCATCGTGCCCGGTTCATCGCCAGTAATTTCAGTCCGGTCCTTTTAGCCTTGCTAACGGCCTTTGTCAATGCCTTTTTGGCGGGGTCACAATTCTTCCGACAGGATGAGGGCCTCGGCTATCTGTTTCATGGACCTGCGGGTGTCCATGCTCCGCTTCTGAAGCCAGCGGTAGGCTTGATCTCCGGGAACGCCTTTTCTCAGGAGGATCTCCTTGGCCCGCTCCACCGATTTGCGTGTCTCCAGCTCCTCTTCGAGCTCGCGGTGACGACGGGCGAGCGATGCGCTGCGGATGGCCAGAGCGGTGAGATCGGCCACGGCTCTCACCTGGCTGACCTCGGTGCCGGTGAACTCCCGGGCCTTTGAGGTGAAGCCGTTCAGGACGCCTATTACCGCATCGTCCCCCGCCTGGAGGGGCACGCTCAGGAGAGAGACAAGGCCCAGCCTGCGGGCCAGGGCCTTGTCCTTGAATCTGGGTTCCTTGAGTACATCCGGTATGCTGAGGGTTTGGTTGTGGGTGGCTACGAAGCCCGCCACCCCCTCGACCCGGCCCAGGGACCTAGGGGCGGCGTATTCCGGGTCAAGGGATTGGGTGGCCTTCAGCCTGATCCGCTTCGGGGTGACGGTCTCGTCGATCAACCAGATCGAGCAGATCTCGAACCCCATGACCCGGGCGGTCACCGAGACCACGCGGTCGAGTATCTCCTCCAGGGGCTTTTCCGCGGCGATCACCCGGGTTATGTCCGTGATCGCCCCTATGTACCTTGTGTGGGTCTCCTGGTCTATGGGTTCCATGTCCGGACACGGCCGCTCCCGGGACTCACTTCCGCCACTCCTTGGCAAAGGTCTCGGCTACCCGGTCCACCTGGGAGGCGTCGATCTTGAGAGCCTTGGCCACCTCCTGGTAGAGTGCCTTGCGGTCCTTGTTCTCCGCCTCCACCAGGGCGTTGAGGTCCCGCTTTTCCTTCAGCCCCAGGTCGCCGTACCCCTTTATGGAGACGTAGCCGTCCCTGCCCTCCTCCAGCAGGCCCTGGTCATAGAAGGGCTTCATCTGCCGGTAACGGCCCTTCATCCGATCCTTGAGCGCGCGTATGGTGGGGTTCGAGACCTCTGTTACATCCTGGGCGTGGGCCGCGGGCGGGGACAGGCACAGCCTCAGCCGCCGGGTAAGAGACCCCTGGTCTCCCTTGGTCTCCGGCGCAGCGTCCTTGCCTTCCCTCCCGCGGATGTCGTCCACTATCTCCTCGGCCACGGCCTCCACCTTTTCCGCCGGGAAGTAGATGTTGATGGTGACGCAAGCGAAAATCGCCGAGGCGAACAAGACACTTCCTAGAAAGAGAGACCTGGAAAGGGATTTCATTTGATCCTCCATGAAGCGGGGCCTCCCGCCCGGATAAGGCCTACTTTATCACCGGGCCGCCTTGGGAGGAGGTCACCCTCTGGATGCGTTTGACCATGTCCTTGAAACTGATGCGGTTGTCAGGGTTCTGATTTACAACATTCACTCCGGAAAAACCACTCCTTTTTACCAGGAACTCCTTGCCGCCTTCGTGTATGGTTCCGTTTATTCGGAATATATCGTTTTCGAGCGACGCCCGGATCCCGATCTTCTCATAAGGGAACTCCTTGAAAAGCGAGGCGAATATTCCGGCCATCCCGGCGAAGGGGCTCCCGCCCCCGCCTATGCGGGATATGTTGTCAACGGCCCTCACACTGATCCTCTGTTCCACTCCCTCGGCGGCCTCCGTTTCCAGGAGGAGCTCGAATCTCTGGGGCTGGCCGTAGGCGAACTCCAGGTCCCGGGCCCACCCACTGAGCATCCCCTTGACCAGGCCGAAGGAGGTGCCCGAGGTCATCATCTCCAGGTCCAGGTCTTCCCAGCGGGCGTCCAGGCGGAGGGCCGGGGCCCTGGAAAAGACGCCGGAGGCGGAGATGTCGGATACCGTCACCCGCCCTCCGAAGACCTGCGCCTCCAAGGAGCCTCCGGTGCCGAGCCCGCCCCTGCTGTAAATGACAGGGTCGAGTAGCCCTTCCACTGCGCCCTCAGGCGAGCCCGGCCAGATGCGGGAGAGGATCGGCCGGAGCTCCACCCGCTCGAGCGTCAGGCCGGTCTCCGCCCGGGGCCCTCGACCGGCCGGAAACTCCAGGTTCAATGGGCCCAGGCGAGCCTTTCCGCCGGGGATGAGAATGGCGACCGGGTGAGGTACACGCAGGCGGTTGGTACCGGCCTCCAGCAATAGGGAAAGTCCCTGGACGGGCAGCAGGGGGATCTCGAGGGCCTCCACCGACAGGCCGCCTTCCGCGCTTCTCCCCTCGGTCCCCTCAGCCCCGTTGGCTGCGTATGCGAAGGGGAGGGAGAGCTCCACCCCGCTCACGGCCGCCTGTGGTTCATCCAATCGGACTCCGGCGTCGGCCAGTTCCACGCGGCCTTCCACCTCCAGGCCTTCCGGGTTGAAGGAAATCCGGGCCTTCGAGGATGCGCGGCCCCGGACCCGGAGCCGGCCGAGCAGGGGGAGATCCATGCGAAGGGGCTCGGCAACAAACAACTTGAAGGCCGGGGCGGGATCGAACGGCGGCACCTCCACCAGTAGCTCGGCCGCCGGGTTCTCGGGCAGGCCTCGGACCCGGCCCGAGGCCCCGGCCGAGAAGATCCCCTCCAGGGCCATATCCAGGGATTCCACGTTCACCCCCCGGGCGACCGGGATTCCGCCTGTTGCATCAATCCCGGCGGAGAGCGGGTGTTTTCCCATATCAACGTAGAACTTCCCGGCCAGCATCTCGCCCGCACCCAATCGCACACCGGCCCGGCATATCCAGTCCATTGAATCGAGGTCCAGGCCCCCGGAGAGTTCGGCTGACAGGGAAAGCCCCTCGCCGAAGGCCTCGAGCGCCGGGTTCTCAAAGGAGGCGTCTTCCAAGCCTATGCCGGCTTTCACATCCAGGAGGCCCGCCTCATTGATCTCCAACTCTGCCCGGACCCGATCCCCGGCCCGAAGCCCCCAGCCCTCCAAGGGGAGCCCCGTGCCGGAGAGGAGGGGAACGAGGCCGGTCTCCTCTCCCTTGACTGAGACTTTGATCAGGCCCGGCCGGCCCTCGGCGGCCGCCCTTACCGGGCCCAGTCCGGCCGCCTGCATGGTGATCTCCGGCAGGCTGAATGCCCGGGCGACCGGGCGGATTGTGCCTCCGGCCGCCCGTACCTCGAGGCCTTCCAGGGGGAGCCGGTTCTCCTTCTCCCCGATGGAGATTGAGGGGATGCTGAGATCCAGGCGGGCAAGGCCGAGCTCATGCATATCGCCCTCGAGCCCCAAGGTCAGCTCCGAGGGCTCGGTCTTGAAGCCCCGGGCGCCGAGCTCCAGCCCCTCGGCCCTTATATCCGCCGAGACCGCCGGGTCGGGCCAGGTCCCTCTCAGGCCTGCCGTGCCGGAGAGAGTGGCCTCGGCCCTGATCGATTCGTTTTCAAAGGCCGCGGGGTTCTCAAGGAATTCCAGATCGAGGTCCGGGTGGAGCCTGAGGCGGCCTCCCTTGTCCACGCCCGCCCTCATGCCGCCGGAGACCGATACCGGACCGCTGAACCGGACGGGTCCGAGCGCGGCCCGCCATTCGCTTGGGAGCATGGGGATCCAGCGGGCCGGGTGGATCCTGGAGCGGATGGAAGAGAAAGTCATCTCCGGCTCGTCCCCCCATTTCGCCAGGAGATCCCCCCGGAGGGAGAGCTCCTCCCCGCCCGCCCTCCCCGTCAGGCCCAGAGGGCCTTGCGCGCGCGGCCCTTGGCCCAGTTCCAGGCGACCCTCCCAGGTCAGGCGGGCCTGGGCCGGTCCGGGGAGGGAATCCGAGCCCGCCGGCTCTATCCTCGGCGCCACTATGTCCAGCCCTTCTACTTCCAAGAGTTCTTGCCCGGGATGGAGGCGCGCCCGCGCGTAAATGGAGACGCCGCTCACATCCGCCATCGGGGTCTTGAAGCGGCCTCCCCTGGCTGACAGCTCACCCACCACCTGCCCGGCTCTTACTCCGCCCGTGGAACCGGCGGAGGGACGGAGGTCCATCTCCATTTCCTCAACCACCAGCCGGCCGCCGGGAAGCGAAGCCGAGAGCCTTGCCGGCCCCAGGGCCACCTCTTCCACCCGCACCTCATGGAAGAGGAGCCACCGGGCGAGCCCGGCCGCCAGCCGGGCGGGCGCCGAGGCCGGAGAACGGGATCCTTTCCGTAGCAACCCCTGGGGCGCTCCCTCCAGCTCCAGGTCCAGCCCCCTTGCCGCCGCCCTGCGGACCACAAGGGTCCTTTCCCCGAAGCCCCCCTCAAAGGCCAGCTCCAGGTCCAAGGACCCCAGCTCGGCATTCAGCCGGGAACCGCCCGCTTGTCTGGTACTGGCGGCTATACCGCTCGCCTTCACTCTCAAGGGGTCGGTGTCCCAATCCAGGAGCCCGATTTCGGTCTCCAGCCCGGTAAGAGTGCCGAGAGAGCCCTCCACAAAGGGTTTTACGAGACCGGGGTCCCTGGCGACCGTGAACACGGCCGCCCCCAG
This sequence comes from uncultured Desulfobacterales bacterium, assembly GCA_964647905.1. GTDB lineage: Bacteria > Desulfobacterota > DSM-4660 > Desulfatiglandales > HGW-15 > CAZYJR01. Next base: position 14,707 of record CAZYJR010000039.1, read on the forward strand.
GAGAAGCAGGACAAAGAGGACCGCCCCTGCCGCAAAAAACAGGATCCTGCGGCCTGTCGCCCTCATGAGAGCCAGGCCTCCGCCCCGCGGACGGGGTCGGCCCCGGTCCGGGCAAGGTAGCGGAAAACGACCAGCGCCTCCCGCAGGTCGCCCCGGCAGGCTTCGACAACCGAGTCCAGGAGGTTGAAACGGCGGTGGTAAAGGGCCAGACCCAGGAGGGACGCATTATTCAGACCCTCGGCCGCAAACCCCGAGTATGTGCCTGTCTCCATGGAGGTTTGGGGAGATCGGAACGCTGCGGCGGCCTCGGAGAATACCACCTCCCTGCGGATCAGCTTTTCCTCGCGGGTCAAGGGCCCGCTGTAGAGCCGCCGGAGCTTGACCACCAGCTCGTCGATGAAGCCGGAAAAACGTTTCTGGTCGCGGAGTGCTGCCCGCGCGGCGCGTGCCTCGGGGGAGTCGCGGCCTGAGACCTCCTCCATGAAGGCGACCGTGCCGTGCTTTCCCACCAAGTTGGCCAGGGTCTCGTTGAACTCGGGGCGGCTCTTTACATAGATGGTGGCGTGGGTCATCTCGTGGAGCACGGTGTCCACCAGTTGGAAGTCCTCTCTTTTCAAGAGGTTCCTGGGTATCGGGTCCTTGAACCAGCCAAGGGTGCTGTAGGCCCCGGCGGCCCAGATCACCACGTCAAGCCCCTCCCGCTCCAGCTCCCTTTTCTTGGCCATGGCCCTTTCCAGGTCAAAGAACCCGAGATAGGGCATGCGCCCCACTACCGGGAACCACCAGGTGACCCGCTCGAGCTCGGTCTTGGGCGCCGCTGATATGGTGTATATCGGGGCCCTGGAGACAGCGGCGTCCACTGCCTGATAGCTCTCGGTTCGGACCAGGCCCAGCCGGTCCTCGCCGAAGGCCTTGACCCTGCCCACCAGGCGGAGTGCCTCCTTTTCCTCAAGGGTCAGCAACGGCCCTCTCAGGGCCTCGTCCGCCGGTATGGAACGGCCGAGGCTCCTTAGCTGGCCCAGGGCGAGGTGCAGCAAATAGGGGGTCGAGCAGCCCGAGAAGAGAGGGGCGCCCAGCGCTAAGAGAAGGGCGAGAAACGCCGTTGACCGCCTGGTAGGCCTTGTAATCCATTTGTGCGGGGGTTTCCTGAAGTCCAACAGGGCCTTTCTCCGAGGGCCGTCAGCCGCCCATGAAGGTCCGGTGCCAATGCCCGAAGACGATAAGGGTCCAGAGCTTCCAAGAGGTATCCTGGAACCCCCCGAGGTGCCTTCTCACCAAGTCGTCCACCGCCTCCCTGGAAAACACCCCCTGCTTCTCTATCACCCCCGGGCTCAAGTACTCGTCCACCAGGAATCTCAGCTCCCCTCTGAGCCAGGCCCCTATGGGCATCTCAAAGCCCATCTTGGGCCGCCGGTGGAGCGAGGGGGGGAGCAGCTCCCGGAAAGTCTCCATGAGGATGTACTTGCCGGTGCGGCCCTTTAGCTTAAGATCCCCTGGAAGCCCGAATGCATACTCCACTACGTCGTGGTCCAGCATGGGGACTCTAACCTCAAGGGAGTTGGCCATGCTCATCCTGTCCACCTTGGCCAGCATGTCGTTCGGGAGCAAGCCCTTGGCGTCCAGGTACAGCATCAGGTTCACCGCATCTCCGGGAAACCTGTCCGCCTCTTGCCGAACCTGTTCTCTGATCCTCTCGAGATAAAGGCCGCCCACACCGGGTGACCCGAGCAGGGCCCGCCGCTCGTCACGGGAGAAGATCTCCCGCCACCCGCAGAAGCGCTCGGCAAAGTCCGGGTTCGCACCCCGGGCGAATTTCTTCGCCCGCCTGAGCAGCTCCAGGCCTCGGGCGTTCCTGCGCTCCGGCAGCTTCTCCAGCACGGGCAGGATCATCCGCTCCCGGATCAGGGCGGGGATAACGTTGTAGGGACGGGCCCAGCGCTCCCCCCGGTACATGCGGTATCCGGCGAAGAGCTCGTCCCCCCCGTCCCCGGAAAGCGCCACCTTCACGTGCCCGCCGGTCTCGCGGCTCACTATGAAGGTGGGTATCGCCGAGGAGTCTGCAAAGGGCTCATCCAGGTTCTCGAGCACCGCAGGGAACGCTTCCAGAACGTCCGCAGCCTCCAGGCGGAATTCGTGGTGATCGGTGCCGTGGAACTCCGCCACTTCCCTGGCGTAGGAGGTCTCGTCAAAGGCGGGGAGGTCGCGGTACCCGATGGAAAACGTCCGGACCGGTCTTTCCATGTGACGGGCCATGAGACCCACGACTATGCTGGAGTCCACTCCACCGCTGAGAAAGGCCCCCAGGGGAACATCGGCGATAAGGCGGCGCTCCACCGCTGAATCCAGCCTGCGGAACAGTCCTTCCCGGGCGGTTTCCACCGAGAGCCGGGCCGAGTCCGGACCGGTGGGGCCCTTCGGGAGGTCCCAGTACCTGTCGAGACTCAGTGAACCGCCCTCCAGGATAAGGCCGGTCCCCGGCTCCAGCTTGCGCACCCCCCGGTATATGGTCCAGGGGGCGGGCACGTAGCTCAGCGTCAGGTAGAGGTCCAAAGCCTCGGGGTCCATCTCCCTCCGGACCTCGGGATCGCACAGGACCGCCTTCATCTCCGAGCCGAAGACAAGCCTCCCGCCGTTCCAGGCATAACAGAGGGGCTTTATCCCCAGGCGGTCCCTGGCCAGCCAGAGGCGGCGTCTCGAGGCGTCCCACAGGCCGAACGCGAACATCCCGCTGAGCTCCTTCAGGCAGTCCGGCCCCTGCTCCTCATAGAGGTGGATGATGACCTCCCCGTCGGTCCGGCTTGACAGTCTATGCCCCTCCTCCATGAGGCGCTTGCGGATGGCTTGGAAGCCGTATATCTCGCCGTTGTAGACCAGCCAGATGGTACCGTCCTCATTGCACATGGGCTGCCGTCCCGCAGCGGAAAGATCTATGATGCTCAGCCTTCTGTGACCGAGGGCGACTCCTTGCAGCACCTCTATCCCTTGATCGTCGGGCCCCCTGTAGGAGAAGCTCCTGCACATCCTCTCCAGGAGTTGGTAGGAGATCGGTTTCCCGCTCAAATCGACTTTCCCGCATATGCCGCACATCCGCTTGCTCCTCCCGGGTTCGGAACCTCCATTATCCCGAGTGCCGTTTGCATGTCAAGGAAGGGCGGAGCGGCAAGCCCGGCGGTCGATCGGTTCTAGACGCGACAAGAATACCATTGATTTTCCGTCCCTGATCCCATAGGTTATGCAGGGTTGTCCCCCCGAGACCCGGATCCTCAAGAACGACATCCAGGGAGTTGTTGGTGAGCGGAACACTGAATCATGGAGGTGAACCCCTTCTCTTCATCTACAAGTTCGCGTTCCGGGAGGGGCGGGAGAAGGTAATACGCATAGCCCTGGAGCCGGACACCTTGCAGCACATTCCCTTGAAGGCCCCGGTGCCGGATTCATGGACCCGCCTGACATCCAGCCGGTGCCCGGTCTGCCCCTTGGATCCCGGCGAGACCCCGCACTGCCCGGTGGCCCTGGGTATCCGCGACCTAGTGCTCGATTTCCGCGATCGGACTTCGCACGAGGAAGTGGATGTCAAGGTGGAGACCTCGGAGCGCATCTACTTCGAGCGGACCTCCATTCAGAGGGGGTTGAGCTCTATCCTTGGAATCCTGATGGTGACCAGCGGGTGTCCGGTCCTTGACAAGCTGCGGCCCATGGTGAGGTTTCACCTCCCGTTCCCATCATTGCAGGAGACGGCGTTTCGTGCAACCAGCGCCTATTTGCTCGGACAGTTCTTTCTAAAGAAAAGGGGGCTGGAGGCCGACTTCACCCTCAACGGGTTGGTGGAGATCTACAACAGGATAAAGGTGGTCAACAAGGCCATGGCGGATCGCATAAGGGCCCTCAGAGGCAAGGATGCGAATATAAACGCACTGATCCTGCTGGATGCCTTTGCCATGGATATCCCCTTTACCATTGAGGAAAGGATCGCTGAGTTGGAGCCTTTATTCCACACATATTTCGATTAGAGGGGCTCCCTCAGGGGTGTGTGCAGGGGGCGAAGCCGATGAAGATGACCTTTTGGGGGACAAGAGGGTCCATAGCGGTCCCCGGCAGGGACACAGTGATTTACGGGGGCAACACCACATGCGTCGAAGTGGTTTTGGACAGCGGCCCCCGCATCATAATCGACGCGGGAACGGGCATCAGGCGTTTGGGCGAGGCCCTGAGGAGCGATCCGACTACAAGGCCGCTATATTTGTTGATGACCCATGTTCATTGGGACCACATTCTGGGTTTCCCCTTTTTCGTCCCCCTGCTCCCGCCCGGTACGGAGCTCAGGATAGACGGGCACCCCAATTGTATGACAGGGCTTCGCCACACATTCGCAACACCGATGGGCGGGGGGTTTTTCCCTGTCAGGCTGGAAGACATAAGGGCGCATCTCACCTGCCTGGACAAGGTTGCGGCCGGACGGGTGGAGATAGGTGATGCCGAGGTGGAGAGCGTCCCCCTCCAACACCCCCAGGGGGGTCTGGGTTTTCGCATCCGGGAGCAAGGAAGGACCTTGGCCTTTGTGACCGACAATGAGCTGGACTCGGAAGAGGCCGTTGACCGATACTCGGATTTCTGCAAAGGGGCGGATGTCCTGGTCCATGACGCGCAGTACTTCCCGGAGGAGATAGGCCTGAGGCGGGGCTGGGGGCACTCCGACTACGAAAGGGTCTTGGAGCTGGGGAGCCGGGCGGGTGTGGAAAGGCTCTACTTGTTCCACCACGACCCCGCGCACTCGGACCACGAGATCAAGGCGGCCGAGGTCCTCTGCAGGGACTTGATCCGGAAGCGCGGCTTGCGGATGGACCTGGCGGCTGCACGTGAAGACGACTCGATTCAAATCTGAGCCACAAAAGACTTCCTATGAAAGACGGGGCACCGAATGAGATAGTCCTGGTTTTCGGGGGCGCCAGGAGCGGGAAGAGCTCCTGGGCCCTCAAGTACGTGGAGGAGAGATACTCTTCGCGGCTCTTTCTGGCCACGGCCCGCAGCCTGGACGAGGAGACCGCCCTCAGGATCCGGCGGCATCAGGCTGAAAGGGGAAAGGGGTGGGGACTCTTGGAAGAACCCCTGGACGTGCCCGGCGCCTTGGAGGCGACGGGAGGGGCCCGCGCCGTGCTCGTGGACTGCCTGGCGGTATGGTTGAGCAACGTCATGGTGGAGCAGGGGGAGGAAGCCGCCGGCGCCTCGAGGGACCGGCTGTTGAAAACCTTGTCGGAGCCGCCCTGCAGCGTGGTCATGGTATCTAATGAGGTGGGAATGGGAATCGTCCCGGAGAGCAAGCTGGGAAGGGCGTTCAGGGACGAAGCGGGGCTCCTGAACCAGCAAGTGGCGGCCCGGGCGGACAGGGTTGTTTTGCTGGCCGCAGGCATTCCTCTTTGGCTGAAAGGCTCGGAGCCTGAGCCTCGAATCGAGGAGGCCCCGGCCCCGGAGATCACACCCGAGATGGCCCCGGAGGAGATATGGGACGTGCTGGAAGCCATGGAGAGCGAAACAGAGTTCGTGGAGCGCTTTAACGGCCTGGACCTTGACACGCGCCTGAGGGTGGCGGACCATGTGCTGTCTTCCCGGAGCGTGTTTTCAGGGAAACCCGCCTTTTTCTCCAAACACTATGACGCCGAGAGCGCTTTTCTCTCTCCCTGAGCGGTATACCCCGGCGCGGCTCACATTTCAGCCAGGCTCCTGGCCGTCAAGACGGCGGCAACCACCAGCCCCAGTATGCCTCCGAAGGCTAGGACGCCTTTCTGGTAGGCCCATATGCTCTCGGGCGTGGTGTCAAGGCCCGGGACCATGAAACTCAGGTAGTGCCCCAGTACGGGGAACAACAGAAGGGCCACCACGACGTTCACCGATTCCAGGATCAAGGCCTTTTTCCCGAAGTCCAAGCCGATTCGGATCACCTGTTCGAACCCGGCCAAGCGGTCCATCTTCCGGTCGCACTCATCCAGCTCCGAACAAGCCGATTGGGCCTGATGAAAGGCCTCTTTGAACTCCTCCAAGGCGTTTTTCCTTATGACTTCCCTGACTCTTTCCACCTTGGATTTTACAGCGGCCACCTCGGCCGGGAGCGACCCCAGCAGGGAGGGATAGGAATACCTTTCCAAGAAGGCCCGGCATCCATCCAGGCGAGAGGCCAAGTCCATGTGGAGGCCGGTGAGTTTCCGGCGCCCTTGTTCATGGCCCCTGCGGGCGCTTTGGATCACGGCAGTGGCGTAGTGGATGGCGTCGAGGTGGCTGAAGTAGCCCTCCCTGGTCGAGAGCTCCTCGACCTTGGCCATGTGCGATCGCGGGGTCTTGAGCGAGTCGTCATCCGGGTCGAGGAGACGCTCTATCTCCTTCAACGCCTCCCGGGCCTGCTCGGCCAGGGAGGCGGCCTCCTTGCGAGCCTGCTCCATCAGGCCTGCAAGCTCGGGATGGATCTTGTCGCTTACCGCTCCCAGCTCGGGGTCTATGAGGGCTGCAATGAAGTAGCGCCTGTTCCCCTCCACCATCTTCCGCAAGTTTCGCAGGGCCTCTGTGTGCTTTCCTTTTCTGAATCTGTATAAGATATCCTGATAGGCCGCCTCCTGGCAGTGAGGATCCAGGAACAGGATTCTCCGGATCTGCTCTTCGGCCTTGCGCACCTCACCCTCGAGTTCCAGGCACCTGGCCACGAGGAAGTGAGCGAAGATCTTTCTGGGGATGGTATCCGCCTTTTCCAAGGCCTCGTTGAAGTGTCGCTTGGCCTTGGCGAGGTCGTTCTTCTCCACTGACAAGAAGCCCAGGGCGCAATGGGTCCTGTAGTCCTCCGGGTCTTTGCCCAGAGCGTCGGTAAGGACGGACTCGGCCTGGTGAAGGTTCGAGACCCGGATGCAGTCCTGGCCTATCCAAACCAGCCCACCTTTCCCGTCTTCGTCCCTTCCGGTCTCGAGCTTGTTCCAATCTCCGGCTTCCGAGGTCCAGAGCAGCCTCAGGAATCTCAACTGGAATGTCCGCTTGAGCTCAAAGTACGCCTGGAAGGCCAGGTCGCTCGGCCTCGAAGAGCGGGCGTCCACTTCAAGGGCGCGCCCCTTGCCTTCGCCGTCGGTGTTCAAGTAATCAAGGAAGGTCTCATTGATCTTCTCGACCGGCAAGTAACCCAGTCGGTCAAGCCCGTGCGTTGTGTCCGGGAGGTGCTTTGAGGGGCAGTCGGCCGGCTGGTGCCTGCGATCGCCGCAATAAAAGCATGGGGAATGTTGGCCCCGCGCCATGGCCGCCTGATAGAGAAAAAGGTATTCGAAAGGCTCCTGATCCCCGCCTCCCTTCACCATCCGATGGAAGGGGGCGGCGTTCTTCGCCCCCGGAGGCGGGTGAACCGAAAAGCCCTCGGGTATGCCGGCGGCCTCCAGGGCGGCCGGCGAAATGGCCACCTCCCCAGGAGTGATCCCCTCCCATTTCCCGTCAAGGCTGTCCAAAGTGGGCTTGCCCGCCCTCAGGTATGGCCCGGTGTCGATTACGGTGAAAAGGGGCAGGAACGGAAGTGCATCCCGGCCGAGCTCGTTTCGCAGATAGTCCACCCCGTGCCGGGCGAGAACAGGGGCGGTCGGTGCGTCCTTCAAATAGAGGATCAGCGAGCCGTCCGGAAGCACGGCCTGACGAGAAGGCGTCTTCGGCCATAGGACCGAGCTCTTTTCCAGCAAACCGGCCCAGGCCGTTTCAAAAGACTCAGGCGCAAGCTTCCACGCCGGCCTGAACACCACCACGGTGCTCAGGGAGGGGGCCAGATCCGCGTTTTCGTCCCAACTCACGCGGTGTATCGCCAGATCTTCCAGGACTCCCTTGCCGGCCCCGGGATCGAGGGGTTCAAACCGGGCCCAAGTCAGCCCCTGTACCCGTTTCCTTAGCTCTTCGGATACGAATACTTGATCGCCCTGGACCAGGGGAAGGAGCTTGGCCGCGGTGTTGACCACATCCCCGTAGATGTCGCCGTTTTCAATGATCCCGTCGCCGAAATGGACCCCGATCCGCACGTGTATCTGCTCTTTGCGGGCCCGCCCTTGGTTGTGCCGCTTGAACCTCTCCTGGATCTTGACCGCCGCTTTGAGGGCCTCTTCGGGATGGATAAAGTAGGCCATGACCGAGTCACCAAGGACCTTCACCACCTCACCCCCGTGCTCCAGCACCGGCCCGGAGGCCAATTCCTGATGGCGGCGCAGCATCTCCCTTCCCGCCAGATCGCCCCTTTCCTTGAAGTAGCGGCTGGAAGCCACCACATCGGTGAAAAGGACCGCCATCCTTTGTATGGATCTCCGCGAGGACCCCCTGGAGGCACGACCTTCCCCAAGGTCTCCCGCGAGGTCCGCCGGTTGAGCGCTCATGCCTTCCCCCCTACATGGGTTCTTATCAGTGTATCGACTGTGGGCTGATGAAACTTGACATGTTCCGCGGGAGGTCCGGCCGAGTGACAAAAAAGAGGGCCTATCGGCCCTGGGGGAAGTCCTTGTGATGGTGGAGCTGAGGGGGATCGAACCCCTGGCCTCGTGAATGCCATTCACGCGCTCTCCCAGCTGAGCTACAGCCCCACGCCACGACACCTATTAACACTAGCAACGCCCGTTCGGTTTGTCAACCGCCTATTCAGGACCCGAAGCCCTTGGATGTCTTACCCACTTATGCCATGACTCTCCGCTGGCTGAGAATTCCACACAACCATCAGCATTCTTTAAGCAATTCAAAGTACCTATCGCGTGACATGTCTGCAGTCTTCATGTTTGACTTGATGATTATGACGTCTATTTCTTTATAGGTAGGAATTATTATAGGTCTATTGATGCCGGGCTTCGAATAGCAACGATGATCTCCTCTTTGTCGCTCAAATACAAATCCATCTTTCAGAAAAACGCATTCCAAGATTTTCCAATGCACAGGAGCTATGCGCGGCATTGTCTTTCAGGATCGCTGTTGTTTACAAGGAATGGGATGGGTACATTCATATAATCTTCATCTCTGGGAATTTCATCTTCGGTCGGTTCTGAGGGAACCTTTCCTGCCCTAAAGCCGCACTCTTTTAGCACTGCATCCAGTGTTCCTCGTTCAAAGCATGAAATAAGAAACAAGCTTGTGGCCTCCGAAAGATTCTTGCGTGCAGCCTCTCTTGTCTCCCCTTGAGAATGTACATCGAGGATGGGGCAGGATGCGACAACCCAGGATTCCCTTTCTGTATAAAAAACGGGGAGATTTAAAGTAAATGTAACTTGCAGTTGCATGTTTTGCTCCTTTCCAAGAGCATAAGTCATAGTATCGTATTTCTCTATACAGATTTTTCTGGCTGGCGTCAATGCTTGTGCAGCCCCGAAAAGCCCGGAAACAGGCTATCTGCCTTCTTGGCGTCCAATCCTATCTCGTTACAGGGTATGTGGAATGGGCAATTTCCAGAAGGCGTGGAAGAAGGGGTTGCAATCAAGCCGTTATCCCTGGTAGGCTTCATTGTTATCATATTGTCAGCCTTGAAGACGCGGGGAGTGCGGCGAACTCCCGCCCAGGAGGCCGGAGGGCAAGGATTAGGGCAAAGACGGCCAAAACGAGATTTTCAGGGCAGCAAGAATTGGGCTCAGGTTATTGAAATAAGGCGGCAAGCCGGAGTGGTGGAACTGGTAGACGCGCCGGACTCAAAATCCGGTGGGCCTTGCGCCCGTGAGGGTTCAAATCCCTCCTCCGGCACCATATGCTGAGATTATTGCGGCCCCGCCGTCGCGCTCGGGGCCTTTTCCCTCTCCAGAGGACCCCGGGATTGAGAACAGGGCGCTAAAAAATGGACCCCGCCCTGCCGGCGCTGGCCGGCCGAATAGTACTCCTGGGTGCGGAGAGGGTGACCGTCAAGATAATGGGAACGGGTGCGAGCAGTCTTGCCGCGACGTTCCTTTTCTTCTTCCTGGGAGGCCTCTGCCTCCTGCCCTTTACCATCCTGGAGAGCGCCCCATGGGGGGTGCTGCTGCCCAGGGCGCTTGCCAGCGGATCGTTTTACAGCGTGGCCTTCATACTGTATGTCCGCTCCCTTTCCACGGGCGAGGCCTCGCTGGTGGGACCGCTCTACAACTTCAACGTGTTTTTCCTTGCTCTTATTGCGGCCCTGTTCTTGGGTGAGCCGCTGGGGGTCCTCAAGATCGTAGGGCTTTGTCTCATGGTCTTCGGGGCGTCCTATCTCCAGCCCAGGCACAGCTTCATCGCTTCGATGAGGGCGGTCATCCAGAGCAGGCCCTGCCAGATGATGATGGCCGGATCCTTGCTCATTGCAGTGGGCAGGGTCATCGACAAGTCTGGGATGCAGTATGCACCGCCCATAACCTACTGTACGGTACTCTACTTCGTGATAAGCGCCTACCTCATGGTCTTGATATCGGTCAAGGGGAGGGCCGGGGCGGTCCTCCGGTTGATGGGCGAGAGGCCGGCGGCGGCCGTCTTGAGCGGCGCGATAAACGGCTTTTCCTATCTCCTCCTGCTGGTGGCCATGAAGGATATTGACGTGAGCATTGCCGAGCCCGTGTCCATGCTGGGCATCCTGGTGACGTTGCTCCTCTCGAAGCTGGTGCTCCGAGAGGAGATCGGTGCCAGGTGGGCCGCTGCCGGGCTCATGCTGGCCGGGGTCTTCCTGCTGTGCTCTATCTAGTTTCCGTCCAGAAATGGCCCTTTCTCCCAATCTCGGCGTCGATCCGCGGGGTTGGTCGTGCGACGTACTCCAGTACGCCTCCTCCCAACCCCTTGATCTTCTTGACCTTGGAAGAAATTGCTCATTTCTGCCCTGGACACTTGCTAGTGCCCATAAGGCATTTATGGATGGGCACTATCTAGGATGCCACCCCGAAGGCCTTTTTCATCACGGCCTTCTTGTAGGCCCCTATGATGTCCCTCCGGGTGAGCACCCCGATCAAGCGGGAGGAGTCGTCCGAGTCCACCACCGGCAGGATGGAGAAGTCCTTTACCGTTATTTTTTCCAGTGCGTCGTAGAGGTTGTCCCGGGGTGAGACGGTGACCACCTCCGGGGTGGCGAGCTCCTTGGCGACCACCAGGTCCCTGAGGTTGCGGTCAAAGGCCACGTCCCGGTAGTCCAGGAGGGAGAGGATGCCGGTCAACTTTCCGCTTTCGTCTACTACGGGGAAGGTGTTGTACTTGCTGGCCGAGATCTTGTCCGCCAGTTCGCCCAGGGGCAGGTCTTCCTTCACATACTCCACCTCGGGGTTCATCACGTCCCTCACCTGGATGCCCTTGAGCACGTTGACCTCCTTGCCCTCCGAGATGTTGACCCCCCTGCGGGAGAGCTTGAGGCTGTAAATGGAGTCCCTCAAGAGCTGGCGGGCCCCCAGGGAGCTCATGATGCAGGCTATCATGAGGGGGAGTATGATCTTGTAGTCTCCGGTGAGCTCGAAGAGGATCAGGATCGCGCTCATGGGGGCGTGGGTGGTGCCGCTGACCACCGCCCCCATTCCCACAAGGGCATACGCCCCGGGGGATGCGGTCAGCCCGGGCAGGAGGTGGTGGCTCAGCGTCCCGAAGACCCCTCCGGCCATGGCGCCTATGAAGAGGGACGGGGCGAATATCCCTCCCGAGCCCCCCGATCCCAGGGTGATGGATGTGGCCAGGAGCTTGAGGACCACCAGGGCCAGCATGATCCTCCAGGAGAGCCCCTCCAGGAGGGCCAGATCGATGGAGCCGTAGCCCACGCCGAGGACCTGAGGGAAAAACCCGGCCATGATTCCCAGGAGCAGCCCTCCGAAGGCGGCCTTGAGATAGGGGGGGAACCTGAAGGACTCGAAGGCGTCTTCCAGGCGGTAGAGGGTCTTGGTGAACCCTACAGCCACAAAGGCGCATGCAAGGCCCATGATCATATAGAGAGGCAGCTCCCAGGCGCTCACCAGGCTGTACGACGGGACCTCAAAGGCCGGTACGTTGCCGAGGAAGTGGCGGGAGACCGCGGTCGCCACCACCGAGGAGATGACGATGGGGCTGAAAGTGGCCAGGCCGAAGTCCCCGAGGATTATCTCCAGCGCGAACATGGACCCGGCTATGGGGGCGTTGAAGGTGGCTGCTATGCCGGCCGCAGCCCCGCATCCAACCAAGGTGCGGATGCGGTCGACCGAGACCCTCAAAAGCTGCCCCAGGCTGGAGCCTATGGCCGAGCCTATTTGGACGATGGGTCCCTCACGCCCCACCGAGCCGCCGGTCCCGATGCATACCGCGGAGACCAGCGACTTTATCACCACCACGCGTTTTCTGATTATTCCGCTCTTGAGGGCCACGGCCTCCATTACCTCGGGCACGCCGTGGCCCTTGGCCTCGTTTGCGAGGAGGTAAACCACCGGGCCGACCACCAGCCCTCCGGCTGCCGGTATGAGGACCCTTAGGTACCATGGAGCCGCCTTGGCGAGCTCCAGGAGCTCCCCGCCGCCCCCAAAGGAAAGGGTCTGGACCAGCTGGATCAGGTGCCTGAATCCCACTGCTCCGAAACCGCCCAGGAGGCCGACCACCACGGCCAGGACGGTCATGATGGTCTGCTCGTTGGTCCTGAGATCTCCTAAACCCCGGAACTTATGTAGGAGGGCGGGTATCTGCATGACAAGGATTCGGAGCCGTACCTGCTTGCACGCTCCATGTTTACATAACACGGCGGGCCCTCGGGGTCAACCGGCGGGCGTTGATTTCATATTGAAACGGGCCTGGATGAATAGGAAAAGCTATGGGTTACCCAGGGCCTTTCATTCGCTTGAAGCAGGCCCAGGCCAGGCCCGCGCCGAAGCCGCCCACATGGGCGAACCAGGCCACACCCGCGCCCGCTCCGCCCTGTTGAGCCAGGCCGGCTAAGACCTGCACAGCGGCCCAATAGCCCAGGAAGACAAACGCCGGGACCCTGACCACCTGGAAGAAGATGAACCAGAACAGGAGGGTCTTCACACGGGCCCTGGGAAAGAACACCATGTAGGCAGCCATTACACCGGCTATCGCCCCGCTGGCACCCACCAGGGGCACCCTGGAGTCGGGGTGAAGGAACACGTGCACCAGGGTGGCCGCTGTACCGGTCGCCAGGAAGAAGACCAGGTAGTAAAGGTGCCCGAGCCGCCCCTCCACATTGTCGCCGAATATCCATAGGAACAGCATGTTGCCCGCCAGGTGTATCCATCCGCCGTGGAGGAACAGGGCGGTCACCACGGTCAGGGGGGCCGGGACTCCTACCCCGGAGATCAGGCCTTCCGGGCTGGTGATCCTATAGGGGATGCACCCCAGGCGGTTGTATAACTCTGCAGCCCCCTGCGGGGCGGCGTATTGCTGGTAGAGGAATATCGCCGTGTTGGCCAGTACCAGCAAGACGGTTACGATCGGGGTCTTCCTGGCAGGGGCGTCGTCTGATAGAGGAATCATGGCGCCTTCCATTGACGGGGTGGTGTCACCCAGTGTATAGCCCACCATGGGGGACCGGCACAAGGGCCTTGAGAGGAGGGGGCCATGCCCGGGTACAAGGGACATTTGGCGGGAGGAGCGATAATCTGGGGAGGAGCGCTGGCGGCCGTGGCATGGCTGGGCGTCTACCGGCCGGATACCAGGACCGCCGGGGTTCTGGGCGCGGTCACACTGATGGGGGCCTTGTTCCCTGATACCGATACGGACTCCAAGGGACAGAACTTTTTCTACGGCATTCTGGTGGTCCTGGACCTCGCCTTGATGATCAAGGGCATGTACAAGTGGGCGGCCGTCCTGGGCTTCTGCGCAATGCTCCCGGCCGTGGGAAGGCACAGGGGGTGGACGCACACGTGGTGGGCCATGCTGATCGTTCCTCTCCCCCTCCTGCTGCTGCCGGTGGTCTTCTACGGGGTCCCGGCGGCCGGACCGGCCCCTTTTTACGCGGCGGCCGTGGCCGGGTACTTCTCCCACCTGGTTTTGGATCGAAGGATGTGAGCGCATGACTAGGCCGGAGGGCGGATCATTGTTCGACTCGGATGCGGTGATAGACTTCCACCATGAGGTGGCGCACGGAACCAGGCTCATGGCTCTGGTCGCCCCGGATATGGCCCGCTCGGCCGCACCGGGTCAGTTCGTGATGGCAAGACCGCGCCAGGGGCCGGATCCGTTGTTGAGAAGGCCGTTTTCGATCTGCGGCCTGAGCGATCGGGGACGGATCCTGATCCTGTACAAGGTGGTGGGGAGGGGCACGAGGATACTATCCGGCCTCCAACCCGGAGACTCAGTCCGGGTCATGGGCCCGTTGGGCCGGGGGTTCGACGTTGCTCCAGGGGCGGGACCCGCCGTCCTGGTGGCGGGCGGCATGGGGATCGCCCCGCTCCTATTCCTCGCCCGGGTCCTGGCGGAAACGGGGGAGAGGTTCCGCTTCCTGGCCGGGTTCCGCGGCCGCAGCGACCTGGTTCCCCCGGATCGCCTGCCCGAGACCGGAGCCCCCATGGAGCTGGCCACAGATGACGGGAGCGCCGGTCACCACGGGCCGGTGACCGACCTGCTAAGGCCCCTGCTGGAAGAGAGCCCGGGCGTGAGGGTGTTTGCATGCGGTCCCGGGCCCATGCTAAAGCGTGTGGCCGAGCTCTCGGCAGCAGCCGGGGCGCCCTGTCGGGTATCCCTGGAGTCGGCCATGGCCTGCGGCCTGGGCGCCTGCCTGGGATGCGCGGTCCCGATGAAGCCGGGCTCGCATGGAGGGGGTTTTCTTTACACCTGCAAGGACGGTCCTGTCTTTGAAGCCGGGGATCTCGACTGGGAGAGGCTTTGAACATGAGAAACGACTCCGGGGTCGACCTCAGTGTGAGCGTTGGACCGCTTCGTCTCAAGAACCCGGTCCTTACCGCCTCGGGCACCTTCGGGTACGGCCGGGAGTACTCGGGGCTGGTGGATCTCGAGCTCCTGGGCGGCGTCATAGTCAAGGGCCTCTCCTTGAGAGAGAGGCACGGCAACCCGCCGCCCAGGATCGTGGAGACCCCTTGCGGGATGCTCAACGCCATAGGCCTTGCCAACGTGGGCCTGGATCGCTTTCTGAACGAAAAGCTCCCTTGGCTCAAGGGGGTTGATACGGCCGTCATAGTGAATATCTACGGCCATACGATCTCGGAGTACAGGGATCTTGCAGCCGGGCTCAGGGGCGTGGAAGGGGTGGACGCCCTGGAGGTCAATATTTCCTGCCCCAACGTGGAGAGGGGAGGCATGGCCTTCGGGGTGGACCCCGGTGCCGCGGCCGGGGTCACCGAGGCGGTGGCCGGCCGCTCGGACAAGCCGGTGATCGTCAAGCTCTCCCCGAACGTAACCGACATCCGAGCCTTAGCCCGTGCGGTCGAGTCGGCCGGGGCCCACGCCGTCAGCCTGATAAACACCATCACCGGCATGGTGGTGGATGTGGACAGGAGGAGACCGGTGCTGGGAAACGTCACCGGCGGGCTCTCAGGCCCGGCCATCCGGCCGGTGGCCGTTCGCATGGTCTACGAGGTGGTGGGAGCTGTAGGAATCCCGGTGATAGGCGCGGGGGGCATCGTCACGGCAAGGGATGCGCTGGAGTTCCTGATAACAGGGGCCAAGGCGGTCCAGGTGGGGACCGCGAGCTTTGCCGACCCGCGCGCCGCGGTCCGGGTGGCGCAGGGGATCGGCGGTTTCTGTTCCGAGCAGGGGATAGGGCGCGTGGAGGAACTCATAGGGACGCTCATGACCGGGCACGGGTGAGTGGATCCGGGGAGAGCTCAACCGCGGCCGTACATGGCCTCTATGAGGTCGCTGAAGGCCTCGTTTACATACTTCCTCTTGACCTTCATGGTCGGGGTGACCTCGCCGTCCTCCTCGTAGAGCTTCTTGGGAAGGATGGTGAACTTCTTCACCTGCTCCACCCGGGCCAGGGCGTCGTTCACCTTGTCCGCCTCCCCCTGTATGAGCCGGTTTATCTCCGGGGTCCGGGTGAGGTCCTTATAGGTGGAGAACTGGATCTTGTGGTCCTGGGCGTACTTGACCACGTTGTCCTCGTCAATCATTATAAGGGCCGTAAGATATTTCCTGCGGTCCCCGATAACCACTGCATCGTTTATATAAGGGCTGAATTTCAATTTGTTTTCTATATATTGAGGAGTTATATTCTTGCCGCCCGCAGTTACTATAATATCCTTTTTCCTGTCGGTAATCTTGAGGTATCCGTCCTCGTCGATCTCCCCCACGTCCCCCGAATGGAGCCATCCTTGCTTCAAGGTCTCCCCGGTGGCCTCCGGGTCGCGGAAATACCCCTTGAACACCCCGGGCGAGCGGACCAGGATCTCGCCGTCATCGGCTATCCTGACCTCGGTCCCGGTCAGGGGCGGGCCCACCGTGCCGAACTTGACCCTGCCCACGCGCGAGACGCAGGTGACCCCGGTCCCTTCGGTCTGGCCGTAGCCTTCGATCAGGTTCACTCCTATGGACTGGAAGAAGTGGAGCACATCCGGTGAGATGGGCGCGGCCCCTGAGTAAGCCACCCGCATCCGGTCGAACCCGAGCCTTTCCTTGAGCTTGCGAAAAACGGCCAGGTGGGCCAGCTTGTAGAGGAGTTCCAGATGGGCGGGGACCTCCCGGAAGCTCATACGGAGCCCGGCCCGCCGCCTGCCGATCTTGAGGGCCAGCCCGAATGCGGTCCTCTTGAACCAGGTGGCGTCCGACATGCGGATCATAACCGCGGACAGGTACTTTTCCCATATCCTGGGGACCGCGTAGCCCACTGTGGGGCTTATCTCCATCATGTTGTCGGTGACCGTGTCCGGGCTCTCTATGAAGTTGACCACGTAGCCGAAGGTGATGTGGGCGAAGACCGAGAAGATCCGCTCAAATATGTGGCAGAGCGGGAGGAACGACATGACCTCGTCGTGTTCCGACATGGGATTGTCCGTGGTGATGGCCTGTCCCATCCAGGTGACGTTTCCATGGGTCAACATGGCCCCCTTGGGCGGGCCGGTGGTGCCCGATGTATAGATGAGCACCGCCAGGTCTTCGGGCCGGGTCTCCTCCATCCTCTTTTCAAAGGCCCCGGGGCCCTTTTGGGCCGCCTCCCGGCCGAGTTCCAGGACCTCTTGGAAGCCCATGATCATGGGGTCTTGGAACCCGCGCAGGCCTTCCAGGTCCCAGACCATGACTTTGAGGAGATCGGGGACGTTGTCCCGGAAGTTGAGCCACTTGTCCAGTTGCTCTTCGTTTTCCACGAAGAAGAACTTGGATTCGGAGTGCCTGACCACGTACTCCACCTGCGGCCAGGCATTGGTGGAGTATACCCCTACCGCCACTCCGCCCGCGCACTGGACCGCGAGGTCGATCATCACCCATTCGGGGCAGTTGTCGCCTATGATGGAAACGCAGTCGCCCTTCTGGAGCCCCATGGAGATCAGGGCCGAGCCCAGGTCCCGGACCATGGAGAAGTACTCGTTCCAGGTGATATCGTGCCACAGGCCCAGCTCTTTCTTGCGCAGGGCCACCCGGTCCCCCCTCCTGCTGACTGTCTCCAGGAAGACCCCGGGCGTGGTATCCCTGTTTATCTCCAGCGCTTCTTGCGCTTCCATCTCTGATACCCCTTGGCCGACTCCTCGGAGCGAACGCCCATATAAAACTCCTGTACGTCCTGGTCTTCCAGCAGGTCCCTTGACCGCCCCTTCATCACGAACCGCCCGTTCTCCAGGATGAGACCGTATCGGGAGACTGAAAGGGCCATGCGGGCGTTTTGTTCCACCAGGAGTATGGTGACTCCCTCCCGGTTGATGGCGGTTATTATCCGGAAGATGTCCTTTACCAGTATGGGGCTCAGCCCCAGGCTGGGTTCGTCCAGCAGCAGGAGCTGCGGGCTGCTCATCAAGGCCCTGCCGATGGCCAGCATCTGCTGCTCGCCGCCGCTCAGGGTCCCGGCCCACTGGTTCTCCCGGCCCTTGAGCACGGGAAAGTAGTCGTATATCCGCTCGAAGTCCTCCCTTACCCTTATCCAGTCCTTTCGGGTGTAGGCGCCCATCAGGAGATTCTCCCGGGTGGTGAGCTCCTCGAATACCTCCCGGCCCTCGGGGACGTATGAGAGGCCCATTCGTACGATGTCCTCGGTGTCTCTCCCGTCTATGCGCTCCCCCCCGTACTCTATGGTGCCCTTGTCCGGCTGGTCTTCTATCAAGCCCATCACCGTCTTCAGGATGGTGGACTTGCCCGCCCCGTTGTTGCCCAGTATGGTGGTTATCGCGCCCTTCTCCACTGAAAGGGAGACCCCCCTCAAGGCGTAGATCAGGTCGTAGTAAGTCTCTATGTTCTTGATCTCGAGCAGGCCCTCGCCGCCCGATTCGGCCCGCGGAAAGGAGCTCATAGGTCCACTCCGGGAGCCGGGGGTCCTACGGCCGGCTCTTCCTCCCCCAGGTACGCCTTGAGGACATCCGGGTGGCTCCTGACCTCCACGGGGGTCCCCTCGGTTATGGGCCTGCCGAAGTTGACGGCCAGGACCCTCTCGGAGATATCCATCACCATTTTCATATCGTGTTCTATGAGCAGGATGGTGATACCGAGCTCG
Source organism: uncultured Desulfobacterales bacterium (assembly GCA_964647905.1). Classification (GTDB taxonomy): domain Bacteria; phylum Desulfobacterota; class DSM-4660; order Desulfatiglandales; family HGW-15; genus CAZYJR01. The sequence continues at coordinate 33,230 of CAZYJR010000039.1, forward strand.
TCCTGGATGTCCTTGATCCAGAAGATCATGTCCTGCTTTTCCTCCGAGTTCATGCCCGCGCAAGGCTCGTCCAGGAGCAGTAGCTCGGGCTCCATGGCAAGGGCCCTTCCCAGCTCGACCCTCTTCTGGATCCCGTAGGGAAGGGCCCCTACGAACTTGTCCCTGACCGACTGGAGATCAAGGAAATCGATGATCTCCTCCACCCGCGCCCTATGGGACCTCTCCTCCCGGCCGGCAAAGGACCGCTTCCCCCACATTCCGGCCCCCCTGAAAAGCCCGGTCCTAATGTGCCTGTGCCGGCCGAGCATGAGATTCTCCATGGTGTTCATGTGGTCGAACAGCTCGATGTTCTGGAAAGTCCGCGCGATGCCCAGGCGCGCCACCCTGTCCGGCCGGCCGCCTTGGATCTCGAGGCCCTTGAAGGAGATCCTGCCCTCCCGGGGCTTGTAAATACCGTTTATGCAGTTGAAAAGCGTGGTCTTACCCGCCCCGTTGGGTCCGATTACGGCGAATACGGCCCCCTGGGGGACCTCCATGTTTATCTCCCTCAGGGCCTCGAGCCCGCCGAAAGACATTGAAAGGTCTTGTATCTCGAGCAATGACAAAAGGACTCGCTCCAAAGGGTTACGGGTAATCGAACCGGGTCCAGTCGGTGAGCTTCTTGGCCGAGCCGTCCTCAAGGCACTGGACCAGATAAGTCTCCTTCACCCCTTGCCTGGATTCATACGGCCGGTCGGGGTCCAGCGGGGCGTAGCTCACCTCGCCGGATATGCCCCGGAAGCCGCTCATGCCCTCCAGGACCGATACCAGCTTTTCCCTGGTCAAGTCCTCCCCGCACCTGCGGATGCCCTCCACCAGGGGCTCGGCGAACAGCATGCCCGCATAGAAGAAGAGGCCCCATCGCTCGTCCTTTGCAGCGAACTTGCCGTAGGCCTCCTCGCGGTACTTCTTGAGCAGCGGGCTGTCCGAGTCGGGGAGCTCGCCGAAGGTGGCGGCGATCACGCCCTTCCACAGGCCCTTGCTGATGTGCATCATCAGGGGGAAGTCCGAGCAGGTGCTGGTGCTCATCCACTGGGGTGAGAACTGCATTGCCTGGGCGGTGCCAACCAGGCGCACCGCGTGGGTGGGAGTGACCCAAAGGAGCACCACGTCCGGGTCCGCCTTCTTGAGGGCCATTATATGGGGCTTCATGTCCGTATCGGTGAGCTCCAAGGGCACCTCGGCGGCCAGGTCGAGGCCGAACCGCTCCAGCTCCGCCTTCGCCCCTTTGACGCCGTTCTTGCCGTAGCCGTCGTTCTGATAGATTATGGCGATCTTCTTCTTGCCTAGCTCCTCCACCGCGTACCTGCAGAGCGCCTTGGCCTCTATGTAATAGAGGGGGTAGACGGCAAAGAGGTGCTTTTCCGGCGGGTTGATCCAGTGGATGGACCCCGCCGCCGGCCCCACCCAAGGGATACCGCGCTCCATCAGGTAGTCCTTGACCGCCAGCCCGCACGTAGTACCCACCCCGGAGACCCAGGCGAACATCCCGATCCCTTCCTGGAGCTCCTTCACCCCGGCCTTGGTCTTGGCCGGATTGTAGGCGTCGTCGAACATGTGATGGACGAGCTTGCGGCCGTGTATGCCGCCCTCGGCGTTGATCATCTTGAAATAGGCGTCGGTTCCGCGGGCCACAGCCCCCCAGGGGGCCGCAGGGCCGGTCTGGGGGCCCCATTGGCCGATGTGGATCTCGGTGTCGGTCACGCCTTCCTCGGCCCATATACCGGAAACCGGCACCAGTACCAGGGCCGCCAGTGCGGCCAGCACCACCAAAACTCTCTTCTTCATAGCGCCCTCCTCCCATAAAGGTTGAACGTTCTAGACCTTCTTTACGTAGTGACGGGCGAAAAGCCCGCTCGGTCTCACGCACAGGGCTATGACGATGACCGCAAAGGCCACCACTGACTTGAACTCGATGGAGACGTATCCGCCGAAGAGGTTCTCGACGATGCCCAGGAGGTAAGCCCCCACGACCGCTCCCGGGAGCGACGTCATACCGCCCAGGACCGCTGCTGCGAATCCCTTGAGCAGCGGGTCCCACATCATATAGGGCTGCATGATGGTGGGTGCTATCAGAAGCCCGGCCAGGCAGCCCACCACCGATGAGATCCCCCATGTGGTCATGAGTATACGGTTGGTTCGTATCCCCATCAGGCGCGCGGCCGTGTTATTCTGCTGGGTGGCCTTCATTGCCACGCCCAGCTTGGAGTACCTGAGGAACAAGAATAGAATCAGCATGACGCCGAGGGCGACAACCAAGGTCAAGACCTCCAGGGCGCTCACGTAGATACCGCCCATGGCGACGCTCTGGTAGGGCGAGATGGGGAAGGGCATTGTCTTGGGGTCCGCCCCGAACTTCCATGAAACGATGCCCATGAGAATCATCTCCAGGCCCAGGGTGATGATGATCATGCCGAGCACCGTGGGCTCCTTGGCCCGCCTGAGGACCGCGAACTCCAGGAAGCAGCCCAGGACCGCTGCAAAGGCAAGGGCGCCCGGGAAGGCCACGTAATAGGGAAAGCCGTGATACTCCAGGACCATGTAGGTGAGGAACGTGGAGAGCAGTGCCATTTCACCCTGGGCGAAGTTCAGCACCTCCGAGGTCTTGTATATCAGGACCATGGCGAGCCCCATAAGGGCGTAGGTGCTCCCCACCGCGATCCCGCTTGCCGTCATTTGAAGGAAGTCGAGCATATCCTCTCAAAAGGGCCAGGTCTTCCAGTACTTCTTGGTCCGGATCCAGAAGCCGAAGATGCCCAGGGGTTCGAAGATCATGATCAGCACCATTATCAGGCCGAACACTATGAACTGGATGTTGCTCACGCCGGTAATGGAAAACCAGGTCTTGGAAAGGGCGTGGAGCCATTCGCCCACATAGGGAATGCTCAGGATGTTCCTCAACTGGAGATCCATCCAGCTCAGCACGCAGGCCCCGGCTATGGACCCCAGGATGGATCCCAAGCCACCCACCACCACCATGGCCAGGAACATAATGGACATGAGCATGGTGAAGACCTCCGGCTCTATGAAGCGCAGCACAAAGGCATAGAGGCCCCCGGCCACTCCGGTATAGAAGGCGCTGAGGGCAAAGGCCAGGGTCTTGTAATAGGTGAGATCCACGCCCATGGCCTCCGCGGCTATGTCCGCGTCCCTGATGGCGATGAAGGCGCGCCCCACCTTGGTCTTTATGATGTTTCCGGCGGCCAGGGTGAGGAGCACGGTCACGGTGACCGCCAGGTAGTAGAAGGAGCGGTCCGTATCCACGTGCCAGGGCCCGATGACGAGATCCGGTGCGTGGAGTCCCTGGCGGCCTCCGAGCAGTTCTATACGCCCGATCACCTTGGTTATGCTCAGCCCGAAGCCCAGGGTGGCGATGGCCAGGTACGGCCCTTCCAGGCGGAGCGCCGGGAGGCCCAGCAGGAAGCCGAAAAGGGCGGCCACCAGGGCGGCGGCGGCCAAGGCCAAGAGAAAGGGCAGGTGGAGCTCGGACATCATTATGATGGTGCCGTAGGCCCCTATGGCGAAGAAGCCCGCGTGGCCCAGGGAGATCTGGCCGGTGTATCCCACGAGGAGGTTCAGCCCTATGGCCACGATCACGTTGATGGCCATGTAGTTGGCCAGATATACGTAATAGTTCTTGAAAAGAAAGGGGAATGCGGCCAGGAAGACAATGAGGGCGGCGAACCAGAAGACCACCACCCCGGATGTGAAGAGCCGGACGTCTTCGTAGTAATCCCGCTTCATGTCCATGGGGGGACTCCGGTCTTGGAGAAACGCGACCTATTGGCCCGCCGCGGCGGGCCGTCACTTCCGCCCGAACTTGTCAACCAGCTTCTTGTAATATATCTCGTTCTCTTCGAACAGGGGGGAGCCGCGCCCCATGGCGTTCAGCTTCATGATCTTGTAGTTTATCCTCCTCATCTGGAGGTACTTTTCCCGCTCGTCCGGGATGGAATCCAGCATATCCTGCATCTGCCTTATCTCGCGCCTGAGCTGGAGCTCCGGGGGGAGGCAGTCGGCGTTTCTGAGGATCTTGTAGGCCAGGCGCAAGTCCTCGGGGACATGGCTGTCGTCCTCGAAGCGCAGGGGCCTCCCCCGGCCGGGCAGGTTGTCGAACTCCCCCTTTTGCTGGGCCTCTTGTAT
>CAZYJR010000040.1:0-37017 GCA_964647905.1 uncultured Desulfobacterales bacterium
TGCGCGTCCACGGGAGAATCTCCGATGTAGAGGGCGTTTCGAGGCGAGATGCCGAAGTGCTCCAGGATCAGGAGGAGGCACTCAGGGTGGGGCTTGGGCCGGGCCACGTCCAGGGAGGATATGACCACGTCGAAGTAGTCCGCCAATCCGTGCCGCTCCAGGACCGCGCCTATGGTGTTGCTGCGGTTGGTGGCTATGGCCAGCCCGGTCTCGCGGCAAAGGCAGTCCAGGAGCTCCAGGAGGCCGGGCTCCATCACCATGTCCCGTATGAAGGGGGTGTAGTCCAACTCCCAGCGGTAGGCCAGGGCCTCATCCGTATACGGCGTACCCTGGAATATGTGGCGTATGGATTCGTCCGCCGTGTGCATGTGTACATAGTCCACCTGGTCTTCGGGCATGGGGGGAAGGCCGAAGTGGCTCCGTATGTGGTTGTAAAAGTTGATGTTGGCCTGCTTGGAGTCGAACAGGACGCCGTCGCAGTCAAAGATGACCGCCATGGTTTTTTTGCTTGTATCGGAGCCTGACAAGGCAGTACATTCCGGCAAGAGTCGATCCTCGCATAGGGTGGTTTGGAGCCTTCCGCGCCCTTCGTCATCCATGAGCCCCTGCACCGGCGCGATGGGACCCGAGGGGTCTCCCGGCAGCAGGCCTTTAACTTAGAGAAGAACGAGGCTGGTGTCAACTCGTTCCATGGCGGTGCTTTAGGGCCCTGGAGGTTCTTATGGAAGTCCAGACGGACTACCTGGTGATCGGCAGCGGCATAGCCGGGCTTGTTTTCGCCCTGGAGGCGGCGGAGACCGGTCAGGTGGTGGTAATAACAAAGAAAGAGCGCGCCGAGACCTCCACCAATTACGCGCAGGGGGGCATCGCTTCGGTCTTCGATCTGGAGGACAGCTTTGAGCTCCATGTAAAGGACACCCTGGAGGCGGGCGACGGGCTCTGCCGGGAAGACGTGGTGCGCATGGTCGTCAGGGAAGGGCCGGGGAGGATACGCGAGCTCATGGACCTGGGGGTCAACTTCTCCAGGCGGGAGGGGGTTTCGGAGGCCCTGGACCTGGGCAAGGAAGGCGGGCATTCCAGGCGCAGAATAGTCCACACAAAGGACCGTACAGGCCACGAGGTCGAACGAGCCCTCCTGGACAAGGTGGACGCCAACCCCAATATCTCCCTTTATGAAAACCATGTGGCCATTGATCTGCTCACCAAGACCAAGCTGGTCAAACGGGGCATTGTAACGTCGGAGACCACGGAGACCTGCTGGGGGGCTTACGTCCTGGACGCCGATGAGGGCCGGGTACTGACTTTCCTGGCCAGGGTCACCGTGCTCTCCACCGGCGGCGCCGGGAAGGTTTACCTTTACACCAGCAACCCGGACATAGCTTCGGGAGACGGTGTGGCCATCGGGTACCGCGCCGGGGTCAAGGTGGCGAATATGGAGTTCGTCCAGTTCCACCCCACCTGCCTCTTTCACCCCATGGCCAAGAACTTCCTCATCTCCGAGGCGGTCAGGGGCGAGGGCGGCATCCTGTTGGACGGCAAGGGCCGAAGGTTCATGGAGAGGTACCACCCCTTGAAGGAGCTGGCCTTCAGGGACGTGGTGGCCCGCTCAATCGACCAGGAGCTCAAGAGGAGCGGCGAGGAATGCGTATACCTTGATATAAGCCACAGGCCGAGTGATTTCGTCAAGAACCGCTTCCCCCACATCTACGAGACATGCCTGGGATACGGGATCGACATCACCAAGGAACCCATACCCGTGGTACCGGCGGCCCACTACATGTGCGGGGGGCTGCTGACCGATGCCGAAGCCCTTACCAACATAGACAACCTTTACGCCATAGGCGAGGTGGCCTGCACCGGGCTCCATGGGGCCAACCGCCTGGCCAGCAACTCGCTGCTGGAGGCCCTGGTATTCGCCAAGAGGGCCGCCGAACGCGCCGCCCGGGACATGGCCCAAAACCGCAAGAAGCCGCTCCCCTCCGCCCCGCTCTGGGATCCGGGCCATGCTACGGACAGCGAAGAGATGGTGGTGGTGACCCACAACTGGGACGAGATCCGTAGATTCATGTGGAATTATGTGGGGATCGTGCGCACGGACAAGAGACTGGAGCGCGCCAGGAACAGGATCGCCAACATCCAGGAGGAGATCAGGGAGTACTACTGGGATTTCCTGGTCACCAGCGACCTGCTCGAGCTGCGCAACCTGGCCATGGTGGCTGAGCTGATCATCACGTGCGCTCTTACCAGAAAGGAAAGCCGCGGACTCCACTACAACCTGGACCACCCCTCCAAGGACGACGCCAATTGGAAGAGGGACACGGTGGTATTGAAGTAGCGCGGCCTTGAAACCGCCGGCCCGCCGCCGTTCAGTACTCGGAATATCTCTTCCTGTAGGGAATCTCCGGCGGGGCCTTATCCTCCTCAGCCTCCAGGTCCATCCAGGTCTTCAGCACGGTGTAGACCAGACCGCTGCCTATGATGACCAAGGCCAGGTAGAGGAGCCCCATGAATATGAGGTAGTCCGCGTTCCAGTACCATTCGAACGAAAACGGAGTCATCTCAAACGCTCCTTATGATGCATAGAGGGCCGGATTGAGCTCCTTCTCCTTGGGAAAAACCGGGAGGTACCGGTAGGAGAGGGAGAACAACAGGAATCCGTAGCCCACCACCGCCATGGCTATACCCCATTCCTGCCAGGTGGGCAGGTAACTCCAGAAACGGTCAAAGGGCATGACCGGGATTGCCAGGGTCGCCACGATGAAGACGAATCGGTTCAAGACGATTCCCGTGCAGTTCATGAGACACGCCAGTATAAGCCACCCGGTGTTCGCCCTGGCCTTGGGAATCATCAGGATCACCGCGGGTATGATTCCGAAGACGCCTATCTCGGCTATTATCATCCACACACCGTAAGGCCCCTCCTTGAAAAAGTCCATGAAGGTAAGCCCGGCGGACGGCACCGTGGTCTTGGCCCATACTATGGTATCGATGATCTTTAAGACCAAGTAGCCGGAGAGCAGCCAGGCCGAGATCTTGGCCAGGAGCTGGACCGCGTTGTCAGGAACCAGCTTCTTCCGGGTAACCGCCTCGGCCAGTTTGGTGCAGAGTATTGTAAAGCAGGGGCCGGCCGCTATGGCCGAGAACACGAACAGGAAGAAGGTGGTGGGCCATACGTAGAAATCCCAGCGCTCGGCGAATGGCCGGGCGTACATCACTCCGAACATCCCGCCCAGGGATCCCTGGTGGAAGAAGGACAGGAACGCCCCGGTCGCAGCGAACACCCCCATTATGTGGTGGAGGTTGTGCCCGAAGAGCTTGAGCTCCCTGACCTCCTGGATCTTGCGGTTCTCCAGTATGATCGGGACGTACTCTACGGCCAATACGGCCAGATAACAGGCGATGCAGAAAGACACCTCGGTCAGCATGGAGTGGACGTTCGCGTGCCAAAAGATGAACCACCCCCTGATGGGCTGACCGATGTCGATCCCGAGCATGGCGATCGCGCCCGAGTAACAGATGAAGCCTATGATCACCGCAGCATTGATTATCGACTTCAGCTCTTTCCTGCCTATTACGTAGGTGAGGAAGCCCGTGAAAAAGGCCCCGGCACCCAGCGCTATCACAGCCAGGTCGAAGACGATCCAGAGGGCGAATGCGAAGATGTTGCTCATGTTGGTCTGGTTCAGCCCCTTCCACAGGCAAAGAAAGGCGCTCAGCCCTCCCCAGGCCAAGAGCGCCAGCCACGGCAGGGTCCAGAGGAAGAAGACCTTATGCGAGCAACGCTTCGTTCCTTCCGGGAAAAGAGCCGCATCCATTTATCTCTACCTCCTGATCAACCGCAAAGTGATCCTATAAGGGTTTAAATTCGCCGGGCAGATAATTGTCCGCCATCTTCCTGACCCAGTCCTTGCTCGAGATGTAGTAGACCTTGGGCTCCGTGCCCAGGCGCTCGAGGAGCCTGAAGGCGTACTTGCCCTTGCTCAGCTCGGAGACCCGGTGCCCGGGGTTGTTCAGGTCCCCGAAGGTAATGGCCTGGGCGGGGCAGGCCTCGGCGCAGGCGGTTATGTACTCCCCCTCCTCCAGCTCCCTGCGGCCCTCGGCATAGGCTTGGTTCTTGGCCCGCATCAATCGGTGGTGACAGAAAGAGCACTTCTCCACCACGCCCCTCATACGAACCGAGACCTCCGGAGAGAGATACCGTTCCGTGCCTTTGGGGAAGTAACCGTCCCACCAGTTGAAATACCTGGCGTGATAAGGGCAGGCCGCCTGGCAATATCTGCATCCTATGCACCGGGTGTATATCTGGCTGACTATGCCTGTTTCCGGATCCACGTCCGTTGCGGTCGGCGGGCAGACCGATACACAGGGCGTGTGATGGTCACAGTGCATGCAGGGCCTGGGGAAGTAGCAGACCTCCGTGTCGGGGAACGGCTTCCCGTTGGTCACCTTGAAGAGCTCCATCCATGCGATTCCCCTCTCCTTGTCCGTCTCGTCCTTGATCACCGAGAGGTTGTTCTCCGCGGAACAGGCGACCGTGCAGGTCCCGCAGCCCGTGCACTTGTCCAGATTGATCACCATGCCGTATTTGTACTTCCCGTGGCCGTGTTCCTTATTCATTCCATAACCCCGTTTCAAAAGATCACAGGGAAGAAGCAGGCGGCGAGACCTATGCCTTTCTCACCTTGACCGGCGTCTTCCACCACACCATGTGCCCGCTGACCGGATCGCTCACCGGCACAACCACGTCCATGGGGTTTACGCCCTTGCCCTTTTGGTAAATCCCGTATGCGGTATGGCCGAAGCCCATGGGTAGATATGCACAACCGGGCATGGCCCCTTCAAAGAGGTGCACCCGGGCCCCCACATCGCCGCTCCCGGTCTCCAGCCTCACCCGGTCCCCCTCGGCCAGCCCCAACCGCCGGGCCGTCTCGGGGTTGATCTCCACGAAGGACTCGTCCTTTCTGAGCTGGTGGTCGAACAGGGTCTTTGTAAGAAAAGGCGGGTTGGGGAGCCAGCCCGTGGACACGTTGAACAGCTCGTAGGGGACCAGCGTGAGTAGCTCTTCTCCCCGCTCTCCGCCGATTTCCTCATAGTGGGGCATCAGGGCCTCGTCTCCGCCGGCCCCGAGTCCCAGATCCTTGCCCGAGGACTCCGTGAGCGCCTCTTCCATGCGGCTGCTGGCGAGCTCGAGCTTGCCCGTGGGCGTCTTGAAGCAGTTGAACCAGTTAAAGAAGTCATGGGTGGGCCTGTACCAGAGTCCCCCTTCCCGGAGCTTGTCCCAGAGCTCGTCCGCGTCCTTGTAGTCCGCATTGAACGCCCGCCCTCGGGCGAAGCCCTCCCAGGGAGGCGTGGATCGGTCCCAGGAGGTGAGGCCGGCCGTATTCATCAGGCCCTCCACCCGCTCCCTTAGCGCCGGTTCAAAGCCCTTCCATGGAAAGGCCTCCGAGACCGGCGGGCCGATCTTCTTGGCCATAGCGATCACTGTGTCCCCTGCGTGCCTGGTGGCGTAAACCGGTCTGACCACCGGCTTCGAAAGCCCCAGCATGGGGTACTGAAGCCCGACCGGCCAGACCACCTCCTCCAGCTTCTCCAGGCAGGTTTGGTCCGGCAGTATCAAGTCCGCCATGGCGGCGGTCTCGTCCTGGAACGGGCTGAAGCTCACGATGAAGGGGATCTTCTCGAGGGCCTTCCTGAACACGCCCCCGGGCAGGTTATAGGCGGGGTTGGAGGCGAAGATCAGAAGGGTATCCACCGCGGGTCCCTCTTCGGCCAGGACGGCAGCGGCGAAATCGCCCGGCAGCGATTCCGTGAACGGGGCCCCCGCCCTTCCGGCCCCGTCCACCCGGCCTCTCGCCAGACCGGCCGCGGCCGCCGGGTCCGGCTCCACCGGCCTCCAGGGTTTTAGGGGCAGGGGCTCTTGGACGATCACCCCTCCCGGCTTGTTGATATTCCCTTTGAGGGCGTTGAGGCTCTGGACGGCCATGCACTCCAGTAGACTCCCGTTCAGATCGCCCTTGCCCTTGCCGTACATTGCCATCGGGGACCTGGACCGCCCGAAGTCCCTGGCCAGGGAGACTATTCTCTCCGCCTTCACACCGGTTATCTTTTCCACTTCATCGGGCGGGTACTTCTCCAGGACCATGGACTTGAAGCCCCTCCTCTCCCCCCCGCCCGGGCCGGTCCAGTCGTGATAGCCGTGTGTGTGATTGGAGAGGAAAGACCCGTCCACCAGGTCTTCACTGATGAGCACATGAGCGATGCCCAACGCAAGGGCCGCCTCGGTGCCCGGCCTGGGCGTCACCCATGCATCGGCCTTGGAGGCCGTGTCGGAGGCCCTGGACTCCACCTGGACCACTCTGGGGGCCTTCTTCCCCTGGTCTTGATGCCGGCGGCCCCAGGCGTCGATCACACGGCCCGGAGCCCCCCATCCCTCGATAAGGGCGCAGCCGAAGCTCAAAATGAAATCGGAGTTCTCCATGTCATATGCCATGGGGCCCTCGGTGCCCTGCATGAGCATGTTCGCAACGGCATAGGTATCCTCTATGGTGGGCATCCGCATGTAGTTGGGGCTTCCCACCGCCTCCAGCAGGCGCCGAACCAACAGGGACATGGTGCTCCAGCGGCGGTTCCCGTCCACCGCTGCCAGGGCCTCGGGCCGGTCGTTGCTCCTCAGCCCGGCTATCCTCCCGGCAACGGTCTCCAGTGCCTCTTTCCAGGAAATATCGGCGAATTCCCCCGCCCCTCTGGGCCCCACGCGCTTCATCGGGCCGGTGAACCGTATGGTCTCGTCGTATAGGAGCTGCAGCCCGCCCGCTCCCAGCGGACAAATTCCGCCGGGATTCACCGGGTAGTCCGTCCGCCCCTCGATCTTTACCGCCCTTTCGTCCACCTTGCGGACCTCGATACCGCATCCCCCCGGGCAGAGACCGCACACCGACTTTTCATGATGGAACCTGCCCGTAGTGGGGACAGGGACCCACGGCCAATTCTGGGTCCAGATGGCGATGTCGTCCATCAGCTTCCACGGAAGCGGTGTCATGTGGATTCCAGCGGCCCCGCCGACCAGGAACTGAACGAAATTCCTTCTGGTGATCTCCATGGCTCTTTTCCCCTTGCTTTGGGACGGTGCTATAATAACCAATACCTATATGCTTCGTGTATTTTGTTCAGCATTTACAGGATTTACTTATGGCACACGAAGCACGCATTATTTTCTTCATGACCCATTTCCGTGTGGCACTCTGCACAGTCGTCCATTTTCATCCGGTCCCAGGTGTTGACTTTGTACCCGGCGATATTCCGACCCCATATGTCTATGCTGTAGCCGGTGAGCCGGTTCTCCTTGTAGACCTTGAGCTCTTCGGATTGACCGTGATCTCCATGACAGGTACCGCACTCCACCCCTCCCATCTTTACATGGGCGATGTGCGAGAAGTAAACGCAGTCAGGCTGCCTGGAGTAAACCAGCCATGGGATCTCTTTGCCTTCGGCCACATACTCGGTGAGGAAGATCTTCTCGTCTTCCGTCTCGGTGTAAGGGAACTCCGGGTCGTCATGGCACATGGTGCATGTATCCAGCTTCGGAATCCCCACAAAGGTTCCGTCTTCGCGGAAGTAGTGGCAATACATGCACACCTCGAGCTCGGTCTCCCCCTCGATGCCGATATCCGGGTTGGTATGGACCACGTGGCTGAAGTTGAAGGGCTGTTCCTGGCTGGAGTAGAGCGCCATGGGGAAGATCACCCACCCGGCCAGGAGCGCCGGTACCAGCCCCGCCAGAAAAAAGAGCCAGCCCTTCAGGGAGAACGGGGGCAGGAAAGTGGAATTCAGGAGCCCACCCCTCTCGCCGGACGCGCCCTGCCGGGACTTCTCAGAGGCATTCGCTTGATTTTCCATACGGTAAACCCTCTTGATACGGAATGGAACGAACGTTACCGGAAAGGCCCAACAATTGTCTTGCGTATTTACCTGCTGGCCTGTCCTTTGTCAAGGAAAAATGCCCGGTGGCGATTGCGGAAAGCACCGACAAATCGGCATCTTCGAAGGTGGCCGGCGTCTCGGGCGGGAAGAAACCAAGGCGGATAATGGCGGGAGGGCCGAGCCTGCCCGGGCAAGGGCATCCCCGGGCAGGACCCGGAGATGCCGTGAGGTTAGTGCCCATCCATAAATGCCTTATGGCCACTACCGGGTTAACAGGGCGGCGATCCAGTGGGTCAACGTGAACGCATTGAGCTGTACTTCTTCATGCGCTTGCGGCGCCTCTTGGCGGCCTTGGCCTGTTTCTTCTTCTTTGCGACGCTCGGCTTGTCATAGAACCGACGCTCCTTTATCTCGGAGAAAAAGCCCTCCTTGGTAAGCTTCTTCTTTAGGTCCTTGATCGCCTTTTCTATCTGATTGTTCTGCACAATGACTTTCATATACTCTTCCCTCTCTCAGGACGGCTGAAACCGCCGGCGTCTTTAGAGGTCTCCCCGCGGGGAGATCCTCGGCCTAGCCGCCGGTTCTTCGCCTGAATCGTTTCCGGTCGGGACCGGGCTTCGGCCCCGATTCAAGGCAGTAGAAGCATATCCCGCCTCACCGGTGGAGGACTCGTCCTCATGAGTGCGAACCGGGCCGGGATTCTTTCTACCGGTACATGTCACTAGAATCCAGCGGCTAGCCGGTCGCGCGCCCCGGGGGTGTGGCGGCGGCTTGAGTTCCTCCGGGAGCGAGGGCTCCCGGAAAACCGTTCGAAAGGCCTTTGCAGCCGTTCAGCGGTTCGGCGAACTCGGTTCAAGATGCATCACCCCCTTTTCGGCCTGCTCCCGGATGTACCCGCGGCAAGGCAAGGTGTCAGCGGCGGCCTGGGAGCCGCCGCTCATAGGATGGAAAAACCTGTGGATTATATGTGATCACCCCGATTTGTCAACCGAGTTTTCTCTCCAAGAGCGCCACCGTCTCCACGTGGTAGGTATGGGGGAACATGTCGACCGGCTGGATCTCCGCCACCCGGTAGTCCCGCGCAAGCTCCCCCAAGTCTCTTGCCAATGTGGCCGGATTGCAGGAGACGTACACAATCCGCCTGCAGCCCAGTGAAGCCACTCCGGAGACAACGTCCTTGTGCATCCCCGCCCGCGGGGGATCCATCACCAGGACGTCGGCACGTTCAACCGCACCGAGAGTGTGGCGCACATCGCCCTGTACGAACCGGCAGTTCTCGACACCGTTCCTCCTGCAATTGGCCGCGGCATCCGCCACCGCACTCTCCACCATCTCAAGACCGATCACCTCGGCCGACTCACCGGAGAGGTAGATGGCGATCGTCCCGGTGCCGCTGTACAGATCCACCACCCTCTCGGCCCCGGTGAGGCCTGCATAGCCGACCACGGTATCGTACAGGGTCTCCGCCCCCCGGGTGTTGGTCTGGAAGAACGACTCGGCCGAGACCCTGAAGGAGAAAGAACCGATCATGTCCTCGAGGAATCCGTCTCCCGCCAGGACCTTCTCGCTCTCACCCAGGGCCACCGAGGCCCTCCTGGAATTGATTCCGTTTACCACCGTGCGAATCCTGGACAAGTCCGAACAGAGCTCGGCTGCAACCGGTTGAACCACGTCCATGCGGCTCTCCGAGGTGACCAGGTTGACCAGCCACTCGTCCCTGGCGATAGATCTCCTCAGAGTAAGGAACCTCCAGAAGCCGACATGGCTCTTGAGCCCGTATGGGGGCAATCCGCTCTCCAGGGCGGCCCGCTTCACCGCCCGCAGGATGTCGTTACCGTATTGGCCCTGGAGCAGACACCCTTCCACGTCTATGACCTTGCTGAAGGTCCCCGGAACGTGAAGCCCGAGGGCGAACCCCCGCTCCACGTCCTCCCCGGCCAGCTCCTCGGGCAGGAGCCACCGCCGGTCAGAGAAGGAAAACTCCATCTTGTTGCGGTAACCCCAGAGTTCGGACGACGGTTTGGTTGGATGGACCACCACGCCGCGGAGCCCCCCGATCCTCTCGACCGCATCCCTTACATGGCTCCGCTTGTAGTCCAACTGGCGTTCATAGGCCACGTGCTGCCACTGGCATCCCCCGCAGTGACCGCTGTATGGGCACCGGGGCTCCACCCTGTCGCCCGAGGGCTCCAAGACTTCCAGGATGCCTGCCTCGGCATACCCCCGCTTCTTTCGGTAGACCCTGGCCAGGACCCGGTCCCCCGGCACCCCGCCCCTGACGAATACCACGAACCGATCCGACCGGGCCACACCCGCTCCTCCGTGGGCCGTGCCCTCGACAACGAGCTCCAATTCCTGTCCTTTGCGCAAGCTCAAAGCACCACCGCCTCCCGGATTTGAACGAAATCCACCCTAGCAGTTCTCCGGGGGCTTTTCAAACCCCCAAACTGTAAAGATTCATTACAGATGAAAGAAAACCTTACGGGCCCGAGCCTCCCCTTGCAAAGGGCATCGGGGCATTTTTTTGTTTTATTCCCGAATGATATACCCCTGCGTCCCCACTGGCACACAAATTGCTTATTATGATTGGAAATCAATGGAAAACCGAACAGGCCACCGCCATGAACAAGCTTACCACACCCGATGTAGACCGCGCCGCGGATAGCCGCCCGGACCCGGGCACCGGGAAGAGAAGCAACGGCTTCACCTTTCTCGAGCTCTTGATCACATTCGTCATTTTCGCCGCCCTGGCAGGCATGGCAGTCCCCGCGTTTTCAGTATGGATACCCAACTACCGCCTGAAGAGCGCGGCGCTCGGCGTCTACTCCGACTTCCAGTCCACCAAGATGAAGGCCGTGCGCACCAACCGCATGTACGGCGTAGAGTTCGATCCGGCGAACCAGCTCTACCGCGTGGTGGACTGCGGCCCGGACGGGAGCTGTGCGTCAACAGCGGACAATGTCATAGAGAAGACCGTCCGCCTCTCGGATTACGACGAGAACGGGGGCATCCGGTTTGGTAACGGGGACGCGGCCTCACCGGTGGGGGGCAGCTTCGGAGCGGACTACGTGACCTACACCTCGCCGGACAACACCGCCACTTTCAACCCCAGGGGGCTCTGCAACACCGGCTACCTCTACCTGGAAAACGACAGAGGCACGGCATACGCCCTGGGCACATGGACCTCGGGGCTGATAGTGATGTACAAGTGGGAGGGATCCGGATGGGAATAAAGACCGCGTCCCGAGGCAAAGGGGAAAGAGGCTTCACCCTTACCGAGCTCCTGGTTGCCATGGTCCTCATGGGCGTGGTGATGGCGGCGCTTTATTCCGCGTACGCCGGCCAGCAAAGGGCCTATGAGACCACACAGGACGTCACCGCCATCCAGCAGAACCTTCGCTCCGGCATGTATTTCCTGGAAAAGGACCTGCGCATGGCCGGCTACGACCCTCAAGGAGAGGGAGGGTTCGGCTTCACCGGGATCACCTCCGCGACCCAGGACAACGTCCGGTTCACCTGGGACTCGGATGAAAACGGGCTCCTCTCGGGAGCCAGCGAGTATATCGCCTATCAGTTCGATGCCTCGGAGAGGACCCTGGAGCGTGATCCGGGGAACGGGAGCTTCATGGATGTTGCCTCCCACATAAGCGGGGTCACCTTCACCTTCTATAGCGCCAGCGGAGTGACCACCTCGGATCCCTTGGCCGTCCGCTCCGTGGGGGTGACCATGACCTCCTCCCGCGGCGGGCACACCAGGGATCTGGAAACCGCGATACTCTGCAGGAACGTGGGACTCGGGGGCTGAGATGAACAAGCCAGTCGTCACCCGCTGGGAGACCGAAAAAGAGGGGGAACACGGCTTCAACTTGATAGAGGTGATGGTGGCCCTCGGCATACTCGCCTTCGGCATACTGGCCATAGCCTCCATGCAGGAGTCCTCGCTCCTCGGGACATCCAGGGCCTACAGTCTGACCGATGCAACCACCGTGGCGATGGATCAGATGGAGCTCCTGATCAGCCGCGCCTACTCGGACCCCGCCCTGGCGGCCGGCGGCCACGGACCCCAGAACCAGGGCCGCTACCAGGTGAGCTGGAGCGTCTCAGAGGACGGCGTAAACCTGACCAAGAGCGTTACGGTCACCGTGACCTGGAGCGAGGCGGGCGGGGCCCAGAAGACGACCAGCCTGACCTGCGTCAAGAACAGGCTCTGATCTGAAAGGAAAGACATGCCTCCTATCCCAACCCATGACAACAATCAGGAAGGCTCAGTGCTCGTGGTGGCGCTCATACTCTTGGTCCTCCTGACCGTAATCGGGATCTCGGCATCCCGGAACACCGAGATCGAGACAATGATCGCCGGCAACGAACGTATCAACAAGCAGAACTTCTATATCGCCGAGGGAGCGGCCATGCGCGCGGCCCAGCTAATGGAGAACAACGATTTCAAGACCACCCCCCTCTCCTGGGTCATGGACCAGCAGCACCGCAACTCATCTGGAGATCTCTTGCCCGCCGCCTCTTACAGCGACTTGGAAGACCACATTCACGAGGATGAGAACTGGGCCGACGAGTTTTCCCGGAGCTACCCCGACCTGGACGGTGACGCCAGGTACCTGAGCATATCCCTGGGCGTGGTCCAGGGCGGGTCCCTGGACATGAGCAAATCCAAGGTCTACGAGTTCGAGATCTTCGGCCGCAGCGATTACCGCGGCGGCAAGGGGCTGGTGGCCCTGGGCTACCGCAAGGCCTACTAAGAGGGATTGGAATCATGGCCGCTTCAAGAGATTGCTCCAAACCGCCGGCTCTCAGACCCAGCGCAGGCCGGGCACACTTCTTTCTTTTATCCTTTCTTATCTCTTTGCTGGCGGGTGCATTCATCGCATGCCCCGTCACACGGGCCGAGAATCTGGACTGCAGCCCGGAGGTCAACCAGGAGACCTCCGGGTACTCCTGGACCTACATCGGGACTTACCTTTTTGCTTCCGGAACCGGCGCCTACGTCACCCTGGAACACGAGGGAGACGGGAGCGTAAGCTTTGATGCGATCCGGTTCACCAGAACCACCGGAGGCGACGATGTCATTCTGGACAATGAGGACGGTGCACCGGTGGTGGTCTATGACCCTAATGAGGACTGGGTGGAGTATGCGGACGGAAACTGTGTCGGCGGGAGCTATCGCCGCACCTATGAAACCGGGGACAAGGTTACTCTTACTCCCGACCTCGGAGGCGGGGAATACGACATCTACGTGAGGTGGCGTGACTACAGCGGTCGGGACAGGACGGCCCACTACTGTGTTCACAACTATACCGGCCATTTCCTGGAGGCCACCAAGGGTGAAAACGGGAGCATGACCTATTCGGTCTCAGGCGGAGCAAGCGGGGTGATCGTGGAAACCGGCACCACCCGGTTCGCTGTTGAGACCGGCAAAGACGTGGACTTCGATATCGCCCCCGACGCCGGTTATGTAATCGACGAGGCCCTGGTGGACGGCTCTTCGGTCAAGGACGACCTGGTAGCCGAAGGCGGCGTGTCCCGCTATACCTTCTCCTCAATCAATGCGGATCATACCATCTTCGTCACATTCGTCCCGTCCGATGCAAACAGCACCTGCGTGGAGGTGGACCAGCGCTTTGAAGCAGGCCGATGGAACCTGCTGGGCACCTACCGCTTCGCAGCCGGCACCGGCGCATGGGTGACTCTCACCAGGGAGCAAGACGGGGACGAAGGCAGCAGCACCTGCGCCGATGCAGTGCGCTTCTCAGGAGACGGAGTGGAGGTGATAGTGGACAACGGCGATCCTGAGTACTCTGAGGCCGGGACCTGGCAGAACTCTTCCGGGGCGGATTACTATGGTACGGTCTCGCGCTACACCAACCAAGACCAGGCTGCTGCTACTTGGCACCCAGATCTGCCCGCCTCCGGTACCTACAGCGTGTATGCGTGGTGGACCACTGCGGGAACCAGGGACTCGAGCGCCCCATACTGCATCCACAATCACATGGGGAACACGATCACGGTCACCGCCGGAGAGAACGGGACGGTGAGCGGGTCTCCAGAGCCCATTCAGCCCGGTGGGACGGTGATCGTACCGACCGGCGCGGACCAGACCTTTACCATGTCCGGGTCCACCGGCTACGTGATCGAATATGTACTGGTGGACGGGGCCCCGGTGGAACGATATGAGCGAGTCTCCGGAACCACCACTTATACCTTCTCGGATGTGGAAACGGACCACACCTTGGAGGTGGCCTTTACCGTGGGAGAGGAGAACGTCACCTGCATCCCGGTGAACCAGCGGGAGGACGGCTACTCCTGGACCACGCTGGGCACATTCAGGTTCCCGGGCGGCACCGGGGTCTATGTCACGCTCACCAACGACGGGGACGGCTCCATCAGCCACGACGCGGTTCGTTTCAGGCCGGCGGCCGGCGGGGACGACATCATCGTGGACAACGACGATCCTGCGAGTTCATACCACCTGAGTTGGAGCCGCAACGACGACACCAGCACCTACAACCAATACTACCACTACACAAGCGCCGAGGGGGCCCGCGTCACCATTACTCCCGGCCTCCCCGAAGCCGGCGAGTACGAGGTCGCGGTGAGGTGGCGGGATTACTCCAGCCGTGATGAAACCGCCGAGTACTGCATCCACAACCACATGGGACAGGTGATCACGGCAACGGCAGGGGCCAACGGGGTAATGGCCACCTCCGGGGTCACCATCGAGAGCAACACCACCCAGCTCATCACGGTGCTGACGGGATCGACGCGCACCTTTACCATGCATCCCGACCCCGGGTATACCATCCAGGACGTACTGGTGGACGGCTCCTCAGTGGGCGGAGTCACATCCTACACCTTCACGAACGTGATCACCAGCCGCACCATAGAGGCCTACTTCGAGGACCACGGAGACCACTGCGACAATGCAACGCCCGTGGAGTGCGGAGGCTCGGCCGCCGGGATCATCAACCCTGCGGGCGATGCCGACTACTTCGAGGTGGAGTTCCCCGGGTCAGGGCGCTACACCTTTTACACCACAGGAAGCATGGATACCTACGGGACTCTCAAGGACGCCTTCTGCTCCCAGATCGCGGCGGACGACGACAGCGGCACGGACACCAACTTCAGCATCCAGGAGGACCTGGATGCAGGGACCTACTTTGTGGAGGTAAGGCATGCGGATGCGGGATCAGGGACCGGAGCTTACGAGCTCCACGTGGTATGCGAACACGTGATACGGGCCTCGGCGCGCTCCGGGGGGGTTATAGACCCGCAGGGCGACGTGGAGCTCGAGCGGGGCGGCTCCCAAACCTTTAACATCACCCCGGACTCGGGAAACACCATTTACGACGTGCTGGTGGACGGGATGTCGGTCGGGGGTGTGAGCACCTACAGCTTCCTGAACGTGACCGAGAACCACACCATAGAGGCCGTGTTCTCCCTGCCCCCCGCCACCTGCAACGACATCTCGGATGTGCCGCTGGACGCCCTCACCAGGGGTGTGGGCGCCATCGTGATGTTCGTCCTGGACGACTCGGGCAGCATGGACTGGGAGTTCATGACCGAGGAGGGCGACGGCCTTTTCGCAGGGAAAGACTATGTGTTCGACAATCCCGGGGACAATCTGTACTCGGATTACAACATCCTGAGCGGCAGCGATCGGGGGAGGTGGCGGAGCCAGTGGTCCGGATACAACCGCATCTACTACAACCCTGAGACCGCCTATGTCCCCTGGCCCACGCTGCCGGACGCAGACCCGGACGCCCCCAGGTCACATCCCTACCATGCCACTCCCACCTTTGATCTGAGCACCACCTACTATACCGTGGATCAGGCCTATATAGTGGACAACACGGGCACCTACGACGCTGACGGCCGCTTCGTGGCCTCGGGAGGCACCAACTTCACGGTCTCACCCCCGAGCGTGGGGTACTGGCTCCGCTCCTCCGGTCTTGACTGGTACGGCCCTGACCCGCCCAGATCCATGTACGCCAACACCTCCGGAGTCACGGCGAGCTGGGTCCCGGACCTACCGGCGGACGGCGAGTACGAGGTCTTTGTGTGGTACACTGACTCCGGGAAGCGGGACAGAGAGGCTCCGTACACCGTCCATCACTCAGGGGGTGATACCACTGTCAACGTGGATCAGGAGTACAATGAAGGGACCTGGGTCTCCCTGGGTAGTTACACTTTTACGGCAGGATACGGGCAGGGAGTTACATTGACCCGCTACGACGACGGTGAAGCGGATCCCAATGGCGAGACCAACCACGACTCGTCCACCTGCGCGGACGCCGTGGCCTTCGTGCCCACCACGGCCTCGAGCATAGAGATACCCAGGGCCCATTACTACACGGTTAACGACCTGGACGGCGACGGCGAGGTGGACAGCGGAGAGACCGTGTACCTGGTCGCACTCAACAGCGCCGCGTCCTCCATCGACTACTACCAGGTGGACACATCGGACAACAAGGTGGAGTTCGGGGATCTCACGCCGGTGGCCGAATCCGCCGTGTCGGACACGGTGCGGCCGAGGAACGCCGACGGATCATTCAGGACCTATGAGCAGGAGCGGCAGAACTTCGCCAACTGGTACTCCTTCTACCGGAGGAGGGAGCTCACCGCCATAGCGGCCATAAGCAGGACCATATACGACCTGGACAGCGTCTATGTCGGCTTCAGGTCCATAAACGGCGACATAAAGCAGCCGGCCTTGCCTGTCAACGTGGACGGACGGGACGAGCGGGCGACGCTCCTGGAGGCCCTCTACTCCCACGTGGGTCATGCATACGGCACCCCCCTGAGGCTGGGCCTCAAATATGCGGGCCAGTACCTGGACCAGGAGGACGGCAGCACCGGGGACATGGGAAGCGGGGTGACCAGCCCCTGGAAGGACCCGGGAATGGGCGGCGAGTGCCAGCAGGCCTTTACGATCGTGATGACAGACGGTTACTACAACGGCTCATCGCCCTCTGTGGGCAATGTGGACGGGGACAACGGTCCTCCTTATGCGGACGACTACTCCGAGACCCTGGCGGATGTCGCCATGCTCTACTACGAAAACGACCTGGTATCCACCCTCGACGACGAGGTGCCGGTCAACCCCTATGACGACGCCCGGCACCAGCACATGGTCACCTACACGGTCTCCTTCGGGGTGACAGGCACCCTGGACCCGGACGACTACGACGTCAGGAGCGGGGTGAGCACCGAGTACCCGACGTGGCCCGACCCGGGAAGCGGGAGCAGCCAGAAGATAGACGACCTCTGGCATGCCGCTGTAAACGGCCGCGGCGAGTACCTGAGCGCCAACGACCCGGAGAGCTTGGTACGCTCGCTCCTTACCATCATGCAGAATATAGCCTCCAGGACCGGATCCGCCTCGTCGGTCTCCATAAACGGAGACGAGCTCTATCAGATGGTAGGTGAAGAGGTGCGGATGTTCCAGGCGAGCTACTCCAGCGGGACCATGACCGGGGATGTAAAGTCCTACCGGATAGACCAGGACACCGGGGAGGTCTTGATCGAGGATCCGGTATGGTCTGCCGCGGAGCACCTGGACCAGAGGTTGGCGACCAGCGGCCAAGGGGACAGGATCATCGTCACATATGACCTGGGGGACGGAGGCGGGATCCCATTCACCTACAGCGACATCTCCACAAGCGGGACCACCGGGCAGCTCGCTTTTCTCACCCCTGACTGGAGCGCCTCGGCCGCTGCGAGCACAGAGAACCTCATAAACTACATCCGGGGGGATGACACCTACGAGCTGGTAAACGGCGGCCCCTTCAGGGATCGGACCAGCGCGCTGGGCGACATAGTCAACTCCTCGCCGCTCTTCCACGAGGGGGTGCTATACGTCGGAGGCAACGACGGCATGCTGCACGCCCTTGACGCCACCACAGGCAAGGAGCTGTTCGGCTACGTACCGGGCCTGGTCTATGACCATATAAAGGACCTGGGCGACCCGTCATACACGCATGAGTTCTATGTGGATCTCACCCCGTACGTAAAGGAAGGGGTGGAGATCTCGGGAAGCGAAAAGGCCCTCTTGGTGGGGGGCCTGGGCAAGGGTGGAAGGGGATATTTCGCCCTGGATGTAACGGGCATAACAGGAGAGACGGCCTTTGCCACAGAGACGCCGACCACGGTGGCCAACAGGGTGATGTGGGAGTATCCCGACTCAGGGACCACCACCGACCAGCTCCACGACATGGGTTACAGCTTCAGCCGCGCCTTTGTAGCCGAATCCAACGACACCACCAACGCCCCATGGGTGGTCATATTCGGGAACGGATACAACAGTGAGAACAGCAGCGCGGTCCTCTTTGTGCTGGACCCTGAGGACGGTTCCCTGCTCAAGCGGGTGGATACCGGAGTGACCAACTGCAACGGCCTTTCAACCCCGGTTCTGGTGGACGTGGACTTCGACGACCGGGTGGACTATGTCTACGCCGGAGATCTCCAGGGCAACCTGTGGAAGTTCGATCTTACCAGCAGCGACTTCAATGACTGGGGAGCGGCCTTCGGGGTTGACAACGACCTGGACGGCTGCATCAACTTCGCGGACGGAGACGCCCCCGAGCCGCTCTTCCAGGCAAAGGGGCCGACCGGCTCTCTCCAGCCGATCACGGTCAAGCCGGATGTCATGTCCCACTGCTACAGGCACGGATACATAGTGACCTTCGGGACCGGCAAATACCTGGGCGAGAGCGATCTCTCCGATCTATCCACCCAGGCGGTCTACGGCATATGGGACTACGGCGACGATGAGGACGACTCCGAGTACCTGGGGAGCTTTGAGAGCGGATCCACCCCGCAGCTGTCCAATCAGCCTGACTCCGTTACCCTGCTCCAGCAGACCGCGTCCGACCACCAGCTCACCATCGACGTGGATACGGACGGCGACGGCGTTCTCGACGACACGGAAGACATGACCCTGAGGGTGCTCAGCGAGGAGACGGCCGACTGGGCGATAACCACAACCCCGGACGGCGGGACCTCCTGCGGCGATTTTTCGTCGGATGAACCCTGCGATCCCTCTCCCCCGGGGAGCCAAGGGGATCCCCTGGCGCACGCAGGATGGTATTTCAACCTGCCCCGAGCAGGAGAGAGGGTGGTGAGCGATCCCATGATCCGCTTGGGACACGTCCTCTATGTCACTTTCACCCCAGAGGATTCCCCCTGCGGCAGCGGCGGCCTCTCGGTGGTCATGGAGGCCGACGCCTGCAGCGGGGGCAGGCTGGAAGGGCCCCAGTTCGATATCAACCAGGACCGTGTGATCGACGAAGCGGACCTGGTCGACCTGGGAGCTGGTCCGCTTGTCGCCCCCTCGGGCAGGCGATTCACCGGGAGGCTCCAGTCCCCGGCCATACTGCGGCTCCCCGGGACTTACGGCAACAAGCTGGAGAAGCGTTATTACAGTTCTTCCGAGGGAACCGTCGTCACGGTGACGGCGAAATCCGCGCGGGTGGGGATCATCTACTGGAAGGACCTGCTGCGGGACTGGGACTAAAGAGAGGTGGGAAGACCGATGAGAAGAGGCATCTTCATTAGGGCGATCTCAGCGGCCGCAGCCCTGACACTGTTGCTGGGAGCGGCGTTTTGGGCATGCGCGGAGCAGGACGAGGAAGGCTTTCCCATGCACGAGCCCGGCCAGAGCAGGCACACCGGGACAGTGAACCGTGTGGAGGGCGACGAGATAGTGATAAACGACAGGCTGTACCGCATCCTGCCCGACACCGCCTGCTACACCTCGGTCATGGGCGCCGGCTCCATTCATCTCTTTCACCCCGGCGACAGGGTGGGCTTTATTACGAACGTCAAGATGGAAGTGCTGCACCTCTGGCTGCTGCCCGAAGACTGAGCCTGGAACGGCCTTGATTGTACGCCGCAAACTGTTAATATGGGTCCCGTCTCTTTGGCGGACCCTGTGGAGCAGGCGGCAAGGCGCCACGGTTGAATCGAGGCTTGCAAGGGCATGGACAACACCAGATCCTTTTCAGACGAAGCGGTTACCCGGGCCTTGCTCAGGCAGGGCCTCCTGTCCGAGGCCCAGGCCAAGACGATCTTCAGGGAAAAGGCCAACACCCGCCGCAGGATCGAGCGGGATCGGGCCCTGCACCGCTCGGGCGGGTCGGCCAAGCACCGGATTACCAATCCCGTGACCCTGGTGGACGTGATCGTTGCACTGGAGATCCAGCGGGCTGACGACCCGGCCGCCACCCTGGACGAAGAGACCATATTCCAGGCCCTGGCCAGGGAATGGGCCGTCCCGTACAAAAAGATAGACCCCCTCAAGCTGGACCTCAACCTGGTGACCAGGACGATTCCCCACACCTTTGCGCGCCGGCACCTGGTTCTGCCGGTGGCGGTGGAGGACGGCTGCCTGGTGGTGGCCACCCCGGACCCGTTCAACGCCGAGGTCTTCCAGGACATCAGCCAGGTGACCCAGCTCCGTGTCCGCCCGGTGATCAGCCCCAAGTCGGACATTATCAGGCTGATAGGGGAGCAGTTCGGGTTCCAGCGGTCCATTCTGGCGGCCGAGACCCAGTTCGGCGGACCTGCGGTGGACATAAGCAACCTGGAGCAGCTGGTAAAGGTCAGGTCGGCGGACGACCTGGCCTTTGACGACAGGCACATTGTTAACGCGGTGGATCACCTGTTCGGCTATGCCTTCGACCAGCGGGCGAGCGACGTCCACATAGAGCCAAAACGGGAGAAGACCATAGTGAGGCTCCGCATTGACGGGGTGCTCCACACGGTCTACGAGCTGCCCAAGAACGTCCACTCCGCGCTGGTAAGCCGCATCAAGGCCCTCGCCCGGCTGGACATGGCCGAAAAGCGCCGGCCCCAGGACGGCCGCATAAAGATGGAAAAGGGGGACAGAGAGGCCGAGATCCGGGTCTCTTCCATACCCGTGGCATTCGGCGAGAAGGTGGTGATGAGGATCATGGACCCGGATATCCTGTTCCAGGACCTGGAATCCCTGGGTTTCGGATCCATGGACCTGATGCGCTACCAAAACTGCATCCACATGCCCCACGGGATAATACTGGTCTGCGGCCCCACCGGGAGCGGCAAGTCCACCACCCTCTACTCCACCTTGAGGACCATCTCGGGCCCTGAGGTCAACATCACCACTGTGGAGGACCCGATCGAGATGGTCCACCAGGAGTTCAACCAGATCGCGGTTCAACCGGTGATCGGGATCACCTTTGCATCGGTGCTGCGACACATACTCCGCCAGGACCCGGACATCATCATGATCGGGGAGCTGCGCGATCTGGAGACCGCCCAGAACGCTGTCCAGGCCGCGCTTACCGGCCACCTGGTGCTCTCAACTCTCCATACCAACGACGCCCCTTCATCCGTCACCCGTCTCTTGGACCTAGGGGTCCAGGCCTTTCTCATCCAGGCCACCCTGGTGGGGGTCCTGGCCCAGCGCCTGGTTAGGGAGATTTGTCCCCACTGCAAGGAGTCCTTCGAAATGGAGGCCGAGGAGCTCGCCGCCCTGGGCCTGGACCTGGGCAGGAAGGGCGGGGTGACCCTGTACCAGGGCAAGGGCTGTTTGAAGTGCAGGGGGACGGGATACCTCGGCCGAAGCGGGATCTTTGAGGTGCTCCCGGTGAGCGATGCGATCAGGCGGCACATCAAGCCTGAATGCGACACCGAGACTTTGAGGGATACGGCCCGGAAGGAGGGTATGGCTACCATGAGGGAGAACGCGTTGCGAAAGCTCCTCCAGGGACGCACGACTTACCAGGAAGTGCTCAGGGTGACCTGGGAGCAGATCTAGGCGGGGGAGAGTCCCGTCGTTTGCGTGGGCAATGCTGGTACAACTCACCATCAAGAATTTTGCCATCATCAGTGAGCTGCAGGCCGGACTCAAGCCCGGCCTCAACATCCTCTCCGGCGAGACCGGTGCTGGAAAGAGCATCATAATCAACGCGGTCAACCTGATAGTCGGGGGGCGGGCGTCCTCGGACCTGATTCGGTCAGGCTCGGACCAGGCCCGCGTGGAGGCGCTCTTCGAGCTGCCGCCGAATTCACCCCTGAAGGAAATCCTGGCCGAAATGGACATACAGTTCGAAGGGGAGCTCCTGATCCAGAGGACCATCTCCAGGGAGGGCCGAAACACGGTTCGCATAAACGGCATGCTCGCCACCCTTCAGATGCTCTCCAGGATAGGCGGGTTCCTCCTGAGCATCTCGGGGCAGCACGAGCACCAGCGACTCCTGCGGCCCGAGAACCACCTTCTGCTCCTGGACAGCTTCGGAGGCCTGGACGCCCTGCGGCGGGACCTCAACCGCCGATTTTCCTTCTACCGCGACCGGCGGAGCCGGCTGGAGGCCCTGGAGCGGGAGATCCGGGAGCTCGAGGACCGGCGGGACTTGGCGCGATTCCAGGAGGAGGAAATCCGCGCAGCAGGAATCGAGCCCGGGGAGGATGAACGTCTGGAGGTGGAGCGCAACCGCCTGCGCCACGCGGGCGAGCTCCGGGAGGCGGTCGGCGGGGCGTATCAGACCCTCTACGAGAGGGAAGGAGCGGTGTTATCCGAGATCGCCAAGTGCGAGCGGACTCTGGGAAGGGCCGCCGAGGTGGACCAGAGGATAGCCCCGGTCAGAGACGCTATCCTCTCGGCCAGGGCCGAGCTGGAGGATGCCGCGCTGGAGCTCCGGACGCTCAGGGACGAGATCCCCTTGGATCCCGGCAGGCTGGAAGAGGTGGAAGACCGTATCCAGAGCCTCAATCGGCTGAAGAGAAAATACGGCCCCACCCTGGAGGAAGTGATCAGCACAGGGGAGCGCCTGGTAAGGGAAAGGGACAACCTGGAGGAGCGCCAGTCCGAGCGGGACGAACTGAGCTCCGAGCTGGCCCGAACCGAGCAGGAGCTGGTGGCGAGGGCCGAGACCCTTTCACAGGAGAGGCGGGCCGCAGCCGGGAGGCTGGCCCGGGCCGTGGAAGCGGAGCTGGGCCTGCTGGCCATGGAGGGGACCCGGTTCCAGGTCCGATTCGACGACGGAGGCAGGTCGGGCAATCCCATGGAAGCCGTTGGCCCGGACGGGATGGACAGGGTGGAGTTCGTGCTCTCCCCCAACGTGGGGGAAGAGCCGCGCCCCCTCTCCAGGATAGCCTCGGGCGGGGAGCTCTCCCGCATCATGTTGGCCCTCAAGACCATCCTGGCCGAGAGGGCCTCGGTGGAAACGGTCGTATTCGACGAAGTGGACGCCGGGATAGGCGGGGCCACGGCCGAGACCGTGGGCGAGAAGCTGAAGGCCCTGGCCCGCTACCACCAGATACTCTGCATAACCCATCTACCCCAGATCGCCAGCAGGGGAGACTGCCACTTCCTGGTGGAAAAGGGGGTCAGGGACGAACGTACAGAGGCGCGGGTGGGGGAGCTGGACCGGGAGGAGAGGGTGGAGGAGATAGCCAGGCTCCTCGCGGGCAAGGAGCCCACTCCCAGGGCGCTCGCCCATGCCAGGGAGATGCTGGAAAAGGGCCGCGCAGCCTGATTCCGGCTTATTTCTTGGGGCGGATCAGTTGGCCGGCGCTGAAGCCGTTCCCGTCAAGAGGCTCAGCAGCGGCGTAGCGGTCCATGACCTTTACCGTCCGGATCTCCCCGACCTTGTCCCCCACCAGGTAGAAAGAGCGCCCGGATGCCGACCGTACCGGCTCGCCCCGGGTGAACACCTCGAAGACGTCCCCCTCGCTGAGTCCCACGTCCCGCCCTGCATTGATGATTATGTCCTCCGGCCCGGCCGACAGGACCCGCCCTGACCAGGCCTGCTCCCTCAGCTTTTCTCTTACACTCTCGGCCTGTTCCCTCAGTATCTCCTCCAGGGCCTTTTGCTTGAGCCTGTCCGGGACGGCGGCGATGATCTCCTCGTCCGTCCGCGGTTCCTGTTCCTTTACAATCAAGGACTCGTCATCTTCCCTCTCGGGCACCTCCAGCCTCTTGCGCTTGAGGCTGGTAAGGAACAGGGTCCCGTTGGTGATATCCAGCGCGTTTATCACCATGGAGACCTCGATCTCCCTGCCCTTTCCAGTGAAAGGCCACACGGGAATTCGATTCAAGGGCCAGAGGCCGGGGCCGTGATCGATCACCTCGAATGGATTCATCACGGAGGTGATAAGGACGTTCATGCCCATCTCTTCGGCCTTCTTGGCCAAATCAGGCTCAACGATTATGCCGAACTCGGGAGAGCGGGACTTGACCGTAGTAGGCAGGGGCTCATTGACCAACCTGACCACCAGATTGGGGTCCTGATCAAGGAGCTCGACCAGCCCGGCCGTAAGGTCTTCCACCCTTTCATCGCCCAAACCCTGCTGGTCCAGCATGGGAAGGACCAGGACGCGTTTCCTGAGGCCTGAATCGTCCGGCCTCACCTTCCTGTACATGTTTCTTGCAGCGCCGCACCCGGCCCCCTGAAGGATCAACCCCAGGACCACCGCCAGCACGAGCGACTTCACGCCGCGCATCAGCATTTCATTCACCTTTCCGGTCCCACCTCGACCTAGAAGGTCACCTCGAACGAGGATAACTCTCCCTTGTATTCCTCAGGGGTTTCCCGGACCCGCTCCACCCGGGCCGCAGGGGGGCCCTTGCGGCACCAGGCGACAAACTCCCGCACCCTCTCATCCGGGCCCTCGGCCACGGCCTCGACCGAGCCGTCCCGGCGGTTCCTTACCCATCCCGTGACTCCCAGGGCCTCAGCCTTCATCCGGGTGGAGTCCCGGAAGAAGACTCCCTGCACACGACCCTCGATGATCAATCTTACCCTCTTGTACCCCTCCATACAGATCTCCGTCACCTCTGAGACGACCCCTGGTCCGCGCCCAGGAGATCGAAAAAAGCCTTTTCATCCAGGATCCGGATCCCCAGCTCCCGGGCGGTCTCAAGTTTTGAGCCCGAGGATTCGCCGGCCACGACGTAGTCCGTGCGGCGGCTCACCGAGGAGGCGACCTTTCCTCCTTTGCTCTCGATGCGCTCCCGGGCCTCGGCCCGCGACATGCCTTGGAGTGCCCCGGTCAAGACGAAGGTCCTCCCGGTGAGCCGGGCTTGCTCCCGGCCCCCGGGCCTGGACTGGAAGCGGATCCCCTGCTCAAGGAGGCGCCGGATGGCCTTGCGGTTGGCCTCATTAGAGAAATAGCTGACCACGCTCTCTGCAATGTGGGGTCCGATTTCCGGCACCTCGAGGAGGGCCTCCTCATCGGCCGCCTGAAGGGCCTCCAGGCTCCCGAATCGCTCGGCCAGGAGGCGGGCCACGTGCTCGCCCACATGCCTTATTCCCAGGGCATAGATGAACCTGTCCAGGGTTGTCTCTTTGCTGTTCTCAATGGCCCTCAGAAGATTGTTCGCGGACTTTTCCGCCATTCTATCCAACTGGAGCAGCTTTTCAAGATCGAGCCGGTAGAGGTCTGCAGGCTCCCGCACCAGGCCGCGCTCTATGAGCTGTATCAACGTCTTCTCGCCAAGCCCGTCTATATCCATAGCGCCCCTGGATACGAAGTGGCGAAGCATGGCGCGCACCTGGGCCGGGCAGTTGCGGTTGGGGCATCTTATCACCGCCTCGTCCGGTGCACGCTCCACAGGCGCGCCGCAGACCGGGCAGGACCCCGGCATTCGGAAGGATCTTTCCGTGCCGCTCCGCTTGGAGGGGATCGCCTTCACCACCTCCGGTATCACGTCCCCCGCCCTGCGCACCACCACTGTGTCGCCCACCCTGATGTCCTTCTTCTCGATCTCGTCCTGGTTGTGTAGGGTGGCCCTTTGGACCGTGACCCCGCCTATCTCCACGGGCTCCAGGTGGGCGACCGGGGTAAGGGCCCCTGTTCGTCCCACCTGGACCTCTATCTTCTGGACATTGGTGGTCTTCTCAGTGGGCTTGAACTTGAAGGCCAGCGCCCACCTGGGGCTGCGGGAGACCTGTCCCAGCTCTGCCTGGAGGCTCAGGTTGTTGACCTTGACAACCGCGCCGTCTATCTCGAAGGGAAACCGGTCCCGCCCCTCCTCGAGCTCGCCGCAGTATAGGATCACCTGGTCAGGATCGGAGCAGACCCTCAAATAAGGCCGATTCACCCTCAAGCCCCACTCCTGGAGTGCGAGCATCAGCTCCATCTGCGTCTCAAAGCTGTATCCGCTGATGGTGCCCGCGCCGTAGCAGAACATCCTGAGGGGCCGCTTGGCCGTCACCCTGGGATCCAACTGCCTCAGGGAGCCCGCGGCCGCGTTTCGGGGATTGGCGAAAGGGGCTTCATCGCGGTCAAGGCGTTCCCGGTTCAAGGCCTGGAACTCCTCGAGCTCCATATAGACCTCCCCACGGACCTCCAAGAGCTCGGGGGCCGGGCGTCCTCCTCGCAGCTCCAGCAGGGAAACCGGTACATCCAGGACGGTCTTCAAATTCGCTGTTATATTCTCCCCGACAAACCCGTTTCCCCGGGTGGATGCCACAGTGAGCACCCCCTTCTCGTAAACCGCTTCCACCGCAAGACCGTCCATCTTGGGCTCCACCAGGTAATCGACCGGCGCCTCCCGCCGCAGAAAACGCCTTACGCGGGCGTCAAAGGCGATAATCTCCTGATGGGAGAACGCGTTCTGGAGGCTCAACATCGGGATTCGATGCTCGACCGGGGAGAAGGTCTCCTGGGGCTCCGCCCCCACCCGCTGGGTCGGGGAGTCCGGGGTTACCAGATGGGGGTATTCCTGCTCCAAGGCGACCAGGCGCTCAAAGAGCTTGTCGTACTCCGCGTCCGAGATCTCGGGATCGTCCAGGACGTAGTAGCGGTAGTTATGGTACTCGATTTCCTTGCGGAGCTCGCTCAGCTCCCTGACGACTTCCTCTTCCATAAAGGCGCGCACCTCATTGAGTTGAAAGCCCCCCGGGCGGAGCACAAAGGATCACTTCCAGAAGCACCCGGACCAGGTCCCGGCAAGCATCCTGCAGCTTCTTACTGGAAAAGCCGTGACGCCACGCATCGCCCGAGAGCTCGTCCGATACGGCCAAGAGGGAAGCCAGCTTGACCCCCCTGAAGGCGGCCGCCTTGAACAGGGCGGAGAGCTCCATTTCCACCGCCAGCACCCCGAGCTCGTTGAACCTCGCCACCTTGGCCCTGGTTTCCCTGTATGGGGCGTCCGTGGTCCAAACCCGGCCTTCACGGGCCCGCAACCCGCTCTTAGCAAGGCATGCCCTCAGCCCCTCGACCATGCCGGCATCCGCCCCGGGGACCCGGCCGGGCAGGGGGTAGTGGGCCGAGGTCCCCTCCTCGGAGACCGCCGAGAGGGGCATGACCAATTCGCCCAGGCCCAGGTCCGGCTGGAGGGATCCGCACCAACCGGCGACCCAGATCCTGGAGGCCCCCAGGGCGATGAGCTCTTCCAAGCCCATCACCGCCTGCGGCGCGCCCAAGAAAGGCCCGGCCGCCGTGAGCCGGGGCTTGCCGGCTGAGGCGGATTTCACCTGGTAGGCCTTGTAGAGGCCGAATCCGCTGACCCGCGTCTCCCGGGCCTTTGCGGTCCTAACCGCCAGCTCAAGAAGAGGCCCGGGCATGCACATCAACAGGTCCGGAGCCGCCCCGGGGTCCCTCCTGCCCCGCAAAGGCCTTACAATCTCTTCATCCCCTAAGCCGGCGTGCTTCCCCTTATCCACTGTCGCCCCGCCCCTTCTCCCGGCCCGCCCGACAGCCCGGGAACACGGGGTCACATATTAGTTGGCCGCCCGGACCATGGCAACCCGAAAAGTCCGGCCCGGGTGTTTAGGGATGGAAACCAACCGGAGGTATGCTAGAATGCACCCGCTTTTCCGGGGAAGCTCCTATGGGCTCATTTTCCTTGACAACTTGAGACTATAGCGATAGACTTTTTTGTTTATTATCAGGATAAGTGGGCATAGTTCTCATGTTTGAAAGCCTTACTGAAAAGCTGGAGACCACCTTCAAGGGCCTCAAGGGCCGCGGGCGGCTGACCGAGAAGAACATCCAGGACGCCCTCAAAGAGGTGCGCCTGGCCTTTCTGGAAGCCGATGTCAATTACAAGGTGGTAAAGAGGCTTATAGAGGACATCCGCGGCCGGGCCATCGGCCAGGAGGTTCTGGAGAGCCTCACCCCGGGCCAGCAGGTCATAAAGATAGTAAATGAGGAGCTCATCCGCCTGATGGGAGAGGAAGGCCACGACCTGGACCTCACCGGGCGCACCCCCTTGGTCCTCATGCTGGTGGGACTCCAGGGCTCGGGCAAGACCACCACGGCGGCCAAGCTGGCCCTTTACCTCAGGCGAAAGGGCAGACACTCTTACCTGGTGCCCGCGGACGTCCAGCGACCGGCAGCCATAGACCAGCTTGCCAAGCTGGGCTCCCAGATCGACGTCCCGGTACACCCCACTGATCCGGGGAGAAAGCCGGAGGAGATATGCACTGAAGCCGTATCCCAGGGTGCGGCCTCGGGGTGCGATATCCTGATACTGGATACCGCAGGGAGACTCCACATCAATGAAGAGCTCATGGACGAGCTGGCAAGGATAAAGGAGCACACGTCTCCCTCTGAAGTACTCCTGGTGGCGGATGCAATGACCGGGCAGGACGCCGTGTCCGTGGCCAAGACCTTCAATGACCTGCTCGACATAACAGGAGTCGTACTGACCAAGACCGAGGGCGACGCCAGGGGCGGCGCTACGCTCTCGATCAGGGCTGTCACGGAAAAGCCCGTGAAGTTCATAGGCGTGGGCGAGGGGCTTGACGCCCTGGAGCGGTTCCACCCGGAACGCATGGCCGGCCGCATACTGGGCATGGGGGACATGCTTTCCCTGATCGAAAAGGCCCAGGCTGAATTCGATGAGAAGGAAGCCCTCAAGCTACAGGAGAAGCTTAAGAAACGGGATTTCGATCTGGAGGATTTCAGGGATCAGCTCAGGCAGGTGAGGAAGCTGGGCAGCATGGAGCAGATCCTGGGCATGATGCCCGGAATGGGGCAGCTCAAGCAGCTCAAGAACATGAAGCCAGACGAGGCCGAGCTGGTCAAGATCGACGCCATAATCAACTCAATGACCAGGGGGGAGAGGCGCAACCACCGGATCATAAACGGCAGCCGCCGGAAGCGGATCGCCAGGGGAAGCGGGACCAAGGTGCAGGACGTAAACCGGGTGCTCAAGAACTTCGCCCAGACCAAGAAAATGATGCAACAGCTAAGCAGGAAGGGAGGGCGAGGCCTGCCCTCCATGTTTCGGTAACTCAGCTCGAGGAGGATAGGGAAGAGCAAATGGCAGTAAAAATCCGATTGGCAAGGATGGGTGCAAAGAAGAGGCCTTTTTACAGGTTGGTGGCCGCTGATACGGAGTCGCCCAGGGACGGGAGGTTCCTGGAGATCCTGGGGTATTACGACCCCATGAAGGACCCGGCGGAGGTCCGGATCCACCAGGACAAGGTGAGCCGCTGGCTGCAGAGCGGGGCCCTTGTCTCGGAGGCGGCTCGGGCCTTACTGAAGAAGGAGGGGCTTCTGAAGGCTTCTCTAACCGGGACCGGCTAGAGGAGGCGGGCTCAAGGGCTGAGCAACTCAGGCAGGGAGGTTTACCGAGATGAAGGAGCTCATTGCTTACATCGCTAGAGCGCTGGTGGACAAGCCCGAAGAGGTCAGCGTTACCGAGATCGAGGGAGAGCAGACTTCCGTGATCGAGCTGAAGGTAGCCAAGGAAGACCTGGGAAAGGTCATCGGCAAGCAGGGACGTACTGCGCGGGCCATGCGGACGATACTGAGCGCCGCTTCCACGAAGATCCACAAAAGGTCGGTCCTGGAAATCATCGAGTGAGTTTGAAAGAGGCTTCCTCCTCTGAGTTTTTCGTGCTGGGGAAAGTGGCGAGACCCCACGGCCTTGACGGGGTGTTGAGGATCAGGTCCTGGGCTGAATCCGAAGAATCGTTTTCAAAGGCCGGTCGGGTGATATTGGAGACCGTCCGGGGGGAGAGGAGGGAGTTCGCAGTCGCCTCCGCCCGCAGTCACAAACGGGAGGTATTGCTGGAGCTCGAAGGCATAGACTCCATCGAAGAGGCGGAGCGATTCAGGGGCGCAAAGGTCCTGGTCCGGCGGAGCTCACTTGAGCGGGGGAGTGAAGAGTATTTCTGGCACGAGCTCATAGGCCTGGACGTATACCTGAACACAGGGCGGTTCCTGGGCCGGCTCCAGCAGATCCTACCCACGGGAGGGACGGACGTCTTCATAGTCCGCGGGGGTGGGAAGGAGATCATGGTTCCGGCCGCCAGGGAAGTGGTGGAAGAGATCGACCTGGCCTCCAACCGCATGGTGATCGCCGAGATGGAAGGCCTCCTGGAGCTGAATTGAGGATCGACATCCTAACCCTCTTCCCCGAGCTCTTCACACCGTTCCTAAGGCATGGGATCCTGGGGCGGGCCATCGAGCGAGGGGTCTTGGAGGTGGGGCTGGAAAACATAAGGGATTTCGCCCGGGGGCCCCACAGAGTTACAGATGACCGGCCGTACGGGGGCGGAGCCGGAATGGTCATGAAGGCCGGACCTATTGTGCGGGCCCTGCAATTCGTGGAGAGGCCGGGGCAAAAAAGCCGGGTTGTGCTGCTCACCCCCCAGGGCCGCCTCCTGGACCAGGACCTTGCCTGGGACCTGGCAGGCACAGGCCACTTGGTCTTGATCTGCGGCCGTTACGAAGGGGTGGATGAGAGGGTCAGCGAGGGTCATGTGGATATTGAGGTCTCTCTCGGCGACTTCGTTCTGAGCGGCGGCGAGGTGGCCGCCATGGCGGTGGTCGATGCCGTGGGAAGACTGGTGCCCGGGGTGCTCGGTTGCGGGGAGTCAAACCGGGAGGACTCGTTTTCAGACGGACTCCTGGAGCATCCTCACTACACCCGGCCCAAGATTTTCGAGGGGCGGGAGGTCCCGGAAGTCCTGCTCTCCGGAGACCATGAGCGTATAAGGAGGTGGAGGCGGGCCGAGTCATTGAGGCGCACCATGAAGAGAAGGCCGGACCTCCTGGAAAAGGCCCTTCTGACAGAGCAAGACCGGGCCGTCTTGTCCAGACTGGCCTCACGGACGGGCAACGACCGCAGTGGCCGGAATGGTTAGAACGCCCCGGCTCTACATGGGCCTCCTCCACTATCCGGTCTACAACAAGCACCGCGAGAAGATCGCGTCCGCACTCACCACCCTGGACCTGCACGACCTGGCCAGGGTGGGAAGGACCTATGATCTCAAGCGTTTTTTCGTGGTGACCCCTCTAGCGGACCAGCAGGAGCTGGCCCGCTGGGTGGTGGAGCACTGGACCAAGGGGCACGGGGCGAGTTATAACAGGGACCGCAAAGAGGCCGTGGACCGGATCGCGGTGGCGGCCGACCTGGACGAAGCCGTAAGTGAGATCATGGCCGCTGAAGGGGAAACGCCCCTGCTCCTGGCCACCGATGCCACAAGGCCTCCCGGAGGGGTGTTGGACTTTCGAAGCGCCCGGGAGATTATTTGGTCCGGGCGGGCGGCGCTGCTGCTCTTGGGCACAGCCTGGGGCCTTCACAGCGAAGTTCTGGCAAGGGCCGATCACGTGCTGGAGCCGGTGGCGGGCAGAGGGGACTACAACCACCTTTCGGTCCGGGCCGCCGCCGCTATCATAGTGGACCGAGTCATGGTCCGGCCGGACCAGGCCGCAGAAGGGCGCCGGGGGGCCCGGTAGGCGCCTGACCGGGAAGAGAAGTCAAGGTACGGGAGATGACAAAATGGACGTTATACAAGCAATCGAAAATGAGCAAATGCGCCTGGATATACCGAATTTCAGGCCCGGGGACACCATCAAGGTCCATGCCAGGATAACGGAGGGGGAAAAAGAGCGGATCCAGGTGTTCCAGGGCTTTGTGCTCAGGAAGCGCCACGGTAAGACCGGGGCAACCTTCACTGTGCGCAAGGTCTCTTACGGAATCGGCGTGGAAAGGGTCTTCCCCCTGCACTCCCCCACTATAGACAAGATAGAGGTCGTATCCAGGGGAAAGGTACGTCAGGGGAGGATCTACTACATGAGGAACCTGAGGGGTAAGGCCGCCAGAATCAAGGAAAAGAGGATGCGGTAACCCCGTTTTCACCCGGATCGATCTTGGGCCCGGCAAGAAATATGCCCCTATTCGAAGGGGCGGACGCCGAGGAGCCGGATCCTTTTTTTCATGAAGAAAGGGCCCGCAGCTCAGGGTACCGGCTGGTGGCAGGGGTGGACGAGGCCGGCCGGGGTCCGCTCGCAGGTCCGGTGGTGGCCGCGGCTGTTATACTCCCGGCCGGGGTTTCAATGGATGGGATCACCGACTCCAAGGCAATGACAGAGAGGGCCAGGGAGCGCGCGTTCAGCGAAATCTGCGAAGCCGCCCTTGCCGTTGGAATCGGTGTGCTGCCCGCCCGATACATCGACGAGCGCGACATCCTGAGCGCATCTCTCCAGGCCATGGGGACGGCGGTTTCGTTCCTGGATCCATCACCCGACTTCCTCCTTGTGGACGGCAATCACCAGGTTCCGCTCCGCCTCCCCCAGAGGTGCCTCAAGAAGGGCGATCGTCTGAGCCGGAGCATCTCGGCTGCCTCTGTAATCGCCAAGGTGTACAGAGACAGGATCATGTGCTCCTATGACAAGGTCTTCCCCGGGTACGACTTCACCAGTCACAAGGGCTACGGCACCCGGCGGCACTTGGCCGCATTGAAGAAGCTGGGGCCTTGCAGGATACACAGAAGGAGTTTCCGGGGGGTGGTGAATCAAGGCGCGGGCGGTGCCTGAAAGGCCGTCACCGTGACGGGGGGCTCGCCGAATTGACCAGGAGAAGGCTGGCGCTGGGGAAATCGGGCGAGGACTTGGCGTTACGAAGACTGCAGGGCCTCGGCTACCGCATACTGGAGAGGAACTACCGGTGCAAACTGGGAGAAATAGACCTGGTGGCGAGAGACGGAGATCAGTTGGTCTTTGTGGAGATAAAGACGCGGCTGGGCCCCGCCGAAGAGGCCAAGGCCGCTGTTGACAGGGACAAGCAGCGACGTCTCCAGCGGCTGGCCCTGAGCTATATGAAGGAAAAGTCCTGCCCCGAGGCTCGCTGCCGCTTCGATGTGGTGGCGATCGGCCTGGGGGGCGGCGAGCCTCGGGTGGAAGTCATCCGTGACGCGTTCTAGCCCGGACCGGTGCCACCAGGGTGGATATGCCTCTTAGCGACAGGGACAAGCCCAAGGCTGCAGGGGCCGATGCGGGGACCCTATACGTGGTCTCCACCCCCATCGGGAACCTGGAGGATATCTCCCTGAGGGCCCTCCGCGTGCTCAAGGAGGTGAACCTGATAGCGGCGGAGGGGGTGGCGCACTCGAAAAAGCTCTGCCGTCGGTTCGGAATCGAGACACGCCTGATCGCTTACAACCAGCACAACCGCCGCAACAAGGAGCCGCTGATCCTCGAGCGGCTGCGCTCGGGCGAGGATGTGGCCTTGCTGACCAATGCAGGCACTCCCGGGATATCCGATCCCGGGACCATGCTGGTCATGGGGGCGCTGGAGGAGGGCATCACGGTCTCCCCCATACCCGGGCCCTGTGCGGCGGTGGCCGCGCTTTCCGCCTCGGGTCTCCGGTCGGACGGATTCCTGTTCGCAGGGTTCCTATCCAGCCGCAAGGGGCGAAGGCGGAGCGAGCTGTCCGAGCTTGCCGCGGAGCGCAGGACACTCGTCTTCTACGAGGCGCCCCATCGGATCAAGGCGGCCCTGGAGGATATGAAAGAGGTCCTCGGCGACAGGCAGGCGTCAGTGGCACGAGAACTGACCAAGGTCCACGAGGAGATACTGCGGGGAAGGCTGAGCGAGCTGGCGGCCGAGATGGAACCGGGCCGAGCCAGAGGTGAGATCACCGTGGCCGTCGAGGGCTGCTCCAAGGCCCGGGACAGGGGAAAAGAGGACCCGGAGCTCCCGCAGAGAATAGAAGAGCTCCTGGGCGAGGGAATGGGGGTCAAGGACGTTGCGGCCAAACTCTCCCTTGAATACGACGTAGGATACAGGCATATTTATAGGACCGCTCTGGCCATAAAGAAGGCCATATAAGCGCCCTGAATCGGGCAAGGCGGACCGGACGCGGAAACAGGTCCCCGGCCCGGCCTCATGGGGAAGGGTGATGGAGCAGACAAAGACCTTCCGCATCTCCAATGACCTGGGACTCCATGCCCGTTCCGCGGCAAAGATTGTGGAGCTCGCGGGGAAGTACAAGGCCGGACTGTATCTCAGCAGGGACGGAAACGAAGTGGACGGCTGCAGCATCTTGTCCATTCTCAGTTTGGCCTGTCCAAAGGGGACGGAAATCACCGTCCGGGTGGTGGGAGATGAGGCCGAGGCCTTGATGGCCGAGGTGGGCAGACTATTTGAAGGTAAATTCGGCGAGTCCTGATGATTGAAGAAAACACACTATTGACCGGCATCCCGGTGTCTCCGGGCATTATCTTCGGCAAGGCCCGGGTGATCGACCGCTCGCGGGTGAAGATCCTCTACCAGTACCTCATAGGGGAGGAGCAGGTACACCAAGAGGTGGAGCGCTTCCGCGAGGCGCTCTCCGCCACCAAGGACTACATAGTGGCCCTCAGGAACAGGATACCCGAGCCGCTGCAAGCCCACGGGTTCATCCTGGACACCCATCTGATGATCCTCGAAGACAGCATGCTCGCCCAGGCCACGGAGCAGTCGATCCTTGACGACAAGATAAACGCGGAATGGGCCCTAAAGAAATCACTACAAAAAATTAGACGCCTGTTCGAGCAGATCCAGGACGACTACATCAGGGAGCGCATAAACGACGTAGAGAGTGTGGCCCAGAGGATCCTCCTGAACCTGGCAGGGAGGGAGATGGAGAGCCTCTCGGAGATCAGGGAGCGGGTGATCATCGTCGCACATGACCTCTCCCCGGTGGATACCAGCGAGATGAACATAGGAAAGGTGATGGGCTTTATCACGGACGTGGGCGGCCGCACCTCGCATACCGCCATCATGGCCCAGTCACTCAAGATTCCGGCGGTGGTCGGACTGGAGACCGCCACCGAGGTCATACCGGACGGCACCCTGCTCATTGTGGACGGCAACAAGGGCGAGGTGGTGGTAAATCCGGACGATGACACCATCATCGAGTACCAGGAGAGGCAGCTCCGGCACGAGAGGTACGAGTCCAGGGTGCTGCGGCTGAGCCACCTGCCCGCCGAGACCGTTGACGGCTGCAGGATCACGGTGAAGGCCAACATAGAGTTCCTCGAAGAGGTTGCTGTGGCCTTGGACCACGGGGCCGAAGGGATCGGCCTTTACAGGACCGAGTTTCTCTTTCTCAGGGCCAAGGAGCCGCCCGGCGAGGAGGAGATGTTCGAGGACTACCGCCAGGTGGCCGAGATCATAGCCCCGGCCCCGGTTACCATCAGGACGCTGGACCTCGGAGGCGACAAGTTTTCATCCTCCCTGCCACTGGGAGTGGAAATGAATCCCGCATTGGGGCTGAGGGCCATCAGGTTCAGCCTCAAGGAGGTCAAGATCTTCTGGCGCCAGCTCCGCGCCATCCTCCGGGCCAGCGCCTTCGGAAACGTCCGCCTCATGTTTCCCATGATATCAGGCCTCCAGGAGGTACTGGACGCCAAGCGCATTCTGGCCGAGGTGATGGACGAGCTGGACGCCGAGGGCACGGCCTACGACCCGAGACTCAAGGTCGGGATCATGATCGAGATCCCCTCGGCGGTTGCGGTCGCCGACCTCCTGGCCCGCCACGTGGACTTCTTCAGCATCGGGACGAACGATCTCATCCAGTACGCACTGGCCATCGACAGGATCAACGAGCACGTGGCTTACATGTACCAGCCCTTCCACCCGGCGATACTCAGAATGATCGCACAGGCCGCGGGCGCGGCCGAGAAGGCGGACATCGAGGTGGCCCTTTGCGGCGAGATGGCGGGCGATCCGTTGTGCGCCCCGATCCTGGTGGGGCTCGGGATCCAGGAGCTCAGTATGAACGCCGGGAGCATTCCCACCATCAAGAACGTCATCCGCTCCCTGTCGGTCAAGGAGGCCAGGGAGAGCCTGAGAAAGATCCTGGGGCTCAGCACCTCCCGGGAGGTGCGGGAGTTGGTCACGAGCCAGCACGAGCAAATCGAGGAGGCCTTGGACCCCAAGACGCCCCTGGAGTTCCGGGCGGACACCGCGGCAAAACAGGGGGTCTCATGAGCAACAGGGTGGTCTGCCAAAACCGAAAGGCCTCACACGAGTACTTCCTCGAAGAACGCTTCGAGGCCGGCCTGGTCCTGGAGGGGCCCGAGGTCAAGTCGCTCAGGGAAGGCAGGGCGAACCTGGTCGACAGCTATGCCAAGATCAAGGACGGCGAGGCATGGCTCCACAACATGCACATCTCGCCCTACCCCCACGCCCGGCACGTGCCCCAGGAGCCCACCCGCACCCGCAAACTGCTCCTCAACCGCAGGGAGCTGAAACGGCTGATAGGAAAGACCCAGGAACGGGGATATTCCCTCATACCCACCAAGGTCTACTTCTCAGGCAACTGGGCCAAGGTGGAGATCGCACTTGCCCGAGGAAAGCGCAAGGTGGACAAGCGGCGCACGCTCAAGGAAAAAGAGATCCAGAGGGAGATGGAGCAGGCCAAAAAGAAGTGGAGCCATTGACTTCCGCCCAAAGCATGCCTATAATTTACTCAACAAGCAGTATTCCTGATCACCCACCCCAGAGGGGGCGTAACGGGTTCGACGGGGATACGGAAGCTTAGGTTGCATACCGAGGTTCCATCTGCTCGTAAAACAGGTGGGATAAACACAGACGCAGACGATTATGCGTACGCCCTGGCCGCTTAACTGACGGCCAGCGTCCCCCCGGTTCTCTCCCGCGGAACCGGAGCGGGGCGTCGACTCAGCGGGATAGCCGACCCGATGAGCCTGTGGATCGGTGAGGCGAACGCCTTTACAGGATAGCCCCGGAGCGACCTCGCCCGGTAGGAACCTCTGGGGCGAATTACCAATATCGGGCTATGTATGTAGACGCCTAAGTGGAGTATTTCCGGACGGGGGTTCGACTCCCCCCGCCTCCACCAATCAAATCAACAA
>CAZYJR010000041.1:0-33797 GCA_964647905.1 uncultured Desulfobacterales bacterium
CGCAGATGTGAAAGCCTATTTGGATGTGATAGGCAGAAAAGATGAATTGGCGCAGTGGCAGATTGATCAGATAGTGCATGCGCTGGAGCTATTGTTTCGGGATGTGGTGCGGGCGGAGTGGGCTCGGGATTTTGATTGGGAGTGGTGGAAAGGGAAAAGCCGCAAGGGTTTGGAAAAGGCGTGGAAGGACTCGAGCACGGAGGATGTAGAAGATCGGGTGGTGGGGTTGGTGCGGGGGGGTGTGAGAAAGCGGCATTACTCCATTCGTACGGAGGAGGCGTATGTGACCTGGGTGAAGAGGTATCTGACGTTTTGTGGAAAGCAGGTGGAGGAGACCGGGGCCGGGGATGTTCGGTCCTATTTGGAGTACCTTGCGGTGAAGAGGAAGGTGTCTCCCAGCACTCAGAACCAGGCCTTGAACGCACTGGTGTTTTTGTATGATCAGGCCTTGAATCGGCCGCTTGGGGATTTGGGTGAGTTCGCACGGCCGAGGAGGGAGCGGCGGATGCCTGTGGTATTGAGCAGGGGGGAGGTGAATCTTTTGCTGGGAAGTTTGAACGGCATCCATGGGTTAATGGCAGGGCTTCTTTACGGTACGGGGATGCGGCTGATGGAGTGTGTGAGGCTTAGGGTTAAGGATGTGGATTTCGACAGGGGTGTCATAACTGTGCGGTTCGGGAAAGGGGACAAGGACCGCTACGTCCCGCTGCCTGAAAGATACAGGGAGGCCTTGGGGGAGCACCTGGAGTGGGTGAAGGCCCTTTGGGAGGAGGACCTGGCGAACGGGTTAGGGGAGGTCTACCTGCCGGAGGCGCTTGGGAGGAAGTACCCGTGGGCATCCAGGGAGTGGGGGTGGCAGTATGTGTTTCCCTCGAAGAGGCTGTCTGTGGATCCCAGGTCAAGGAAAACCCGGAGGCACCATATTCACGAAAACGGGCTGCAGAGGGCGGTCAAGAAGGCGGCAGAGAAAGTGAATATAACCAAGCGGGTGAACTGTCATTCCTTGAGGCACAGCTTCGCTACCCATTTGCTGGAGGCGGGATACGACATTCGTACGGTGCAGGAGCTTCTGGGGCACGCGGATGTCTCCACTACCATGATCTACACCCATGTGATGAACAGGCCGGGGGTGAGCGTGCGGAGCCCGGCCGATATGTGATATGGGAGGGTGTGTGTGGTAGACTTTTCCGGGGGATTGAGCTGTTGACGGGGGGTGGAGGGTCTGGTAGAAGTCCGGAGTTTCCGGGAGGAGAGGGATTTGGAGTTTACGGCGATAAAGGGATTCAAGGATATACTGCCCTCGGAGGTGGAGCCCTGGCAGCGGGTGGAGTCTGTTGCAAGGGAAGTCTTCAGGGTTTTCGGGTTTAGGGAGATAAAGCTCCCGGTTATGGAGTGGACCGAGCTCTTCAGCCGGTCCATAGGGCAGGATACGGATATCGTGTCCAAGGAGATGTATACGCTTCACGACAGCAAGGGGAGGGGGATGACCCTGAGGCCCGAGGCCACGGCTTCCGTGGTGAGGGCCTATATACAGAACAGGCTTTATACGGAGAGTCCGGTCCAGAAGCTGTTTGTGACCGGGCCGATGTTTAGGCATGAGAATCCGCAGAAGGGGAGATTCAGGCAGTTTCACCAGGTGGATGCCGAGATATTCGGGGATCCGGGGCCTGTATCCGATGCTGAATTGATTGTGATGCTCATTCATTTGTTCGGGGAGCTGGGGCTTTCCGGACTCAATCTCAGGCTGAACTCCCTGGGGTGCCGCGAGTGCCGGGGAGGCTTCAGGGAGGCCTTGAGGGACTACCTGGGGCGTGCGGAGGGGCTGTGCCCGGACTGTGCGAGGAGGGCCGATACCAATCCCTTGAGGGTCTTTGACTGCAAGGTGGAGGGGTGCAGGGAGATCGTGGCGGGCGCTCCTTCCATACTGGAGCACCTTTGCGGGGAGTGTGCGGGACACTTTGATGCCGTCAAAGGGTATCTGGGGGATGCGGGCGTTGATTTCAAGGTGGATGCCGCCTTGGTCAGGGGGCTTGACTATTACACAAGGACCGCGTTCGAGGTGGAGGCCGAGGGGCTGGGCGCTCAGAACGCTGTTGCGGGCGGCGGAAGATATGATGGTTTGGTCAAGG
This sequence comes from uncultured Desulfobacterales bacterium, assembly GCA_964647905.1. GTDB lineage: Bacteria > Desulfobacterota > DSM-4660 > Desulfatiglandales > HGW-15 > CAZYJR01. The sequence continues at coordinate 2,130 of CAZYJR010000041.1, forward strand.
AGCTCGGAGGGCCTGATCACCCGGCCATAGGGTTTGCGATCGGTGTGGAGCGGCTGATCTCGGTGATGGGGGCGGGGAGGAGGCCGGGTAGGCCGGATCTCTACCTGGCTCCGTTGGGCGAGGAGGCGGAGCGGAAGGCGTTCTTGTGGGTCCTGGAGCTGAGAAAGGCGGGCTGGTGGGTGGAGATGGAGTATGCCTCGAGGAGTTTGAAGGCGCATTTGAAAAGGGCCGATAGGATGGGTGTGAGAAGGGTCCTTATAGTGGGGGAGAAGGAGCTGGCATCGGGAGAGGGAGTGCTGAGGGACATGGAGACCAAGGAGCAGGAAGGGATTCCCTTGGATGGGCTTATCGAGCGCCTGGGGGCCCGGCTGTCAGGGGCCGAGTGATGAGCAGCGAGCCTCGGGTGGAGATGGATTTGCTGGGGGACTGGAAGAGGACCCACCACTGCGGGGAGCTCAGGGCCGGAGACGTGGGCCGTGAGACCATTCTCATGGGGTGGGTGCATGTGAGAAGAGACCTCGGGAATCTGATATTCGTGGATTTGAGGGACCGGGAGGGCATCACCCAGGTCCTTTTCGACCCGGCGGTGGAGCCGGGGGTGCATGGGCGCGCTCATGCGCTGAGGAACGAGTGGGTGATCGCGGTAAGAGGCGAGGTGGCGCCCAGATTGGAGGGGCAGGAGAACCCGAATATGCCCACCGGCGAGGTGGAGGTCCGGGCGAAGGAGCTCAAGATATTGAACCGGAGCGAGACGCTTCCCTTTCAGGTGGAAGGGCCGGTGGACGCATCAGAGACCCTGAGGCTCAAGCACCGGTACCTGGAGCTGAGAAGGCCCAGGGTTTTTAGGAACTTCAGGATGCGCCATGAAATAGCCGCCGGGGTGAGGGAGTATCTGAACGGGGCGGGTTTTCTGGAGGTGGAGACTCCGTTCCTTACCAAGAGCACCCCTGAGGGGGCTCGGGACTATTTGGTGCCGAGCAGGGTCAGCAAGGGCAAGTTCTATGCGCTCCCCCAGTCGCCGCAGCTCTTCAAGCAGCTTTTGATGGTGGCGGGTTTCGAGCGGTACTATCAGATTGTGAGGTGCTTCAGGGACGAGGACTTGAGGGCGGACAGGCAGCCGGAGTTCACCCAGGTGGACGCGGAGATGTCGTTTACCGGGGAGGACGGCGTGATGGGGGTCTTCGAGGGGCTGACGGCCTCGCTCTTTGAGGCGGTGCTGGGAGAGGAGCCGCCCCGGCCCTTTCCCAGGCTCTCCTACAGGGAGGCCATGGACCGGTTCGGCACGGACAGGCCGGATACCAGGTACGGGATGGAATTGAAGGACGTATCCGGGCCGGCCGGGGAGTCCGAGTTTCAGGTGTTCCGCCGGGTGCTGGAAGAGGGGGGGGCGGTGCGCGCCCTGACGGTCCCGGGGGGAGCAGAGTCGTTTTCCAGGAAGGACCTGGACGGTTTGGGGTCGTTCGTGGAGGCCTGGGGCGGCAAGGGCCTTGCCTGGGCCAAGGTGGCCGAGTCGGGATGGCAGTCGCCGATCAAGAAGTTTTTTTCAGAAGGATTGATGGAGGAGGTCAATCGGGGAGCGGGTGCCGGTAAGGGGGACCTGATCCTGATGGTATGCGACAGGGAGCCCAGGGCCTCGCGTGTGCTGGGGGCCCTGAGGGTGGAGCTGGCCAGGCGTCTGGAGCCGGACCTGGGGGATGTCCCGGCGTTTGTGTGGGTGACCGAGTTCCCCCTGGTGGAATACGATGAGGCCGAGGGGCGGCTCAATGCGGTCCACCATCCGTTTACTGCGCCCATGGAGGAAGACCTCCACATGCTGGAGGAAGACCCCCTCAAGGTCAGGGCCCGGGCTTATGACTTGGTGCTGAACGGAAGCGAGATAGGGGGCGGGAGCGTGAGGATCCATACCCGGGAGCTCCAGGACCGGATCTTCGGGGTGCTGGGGATCCCGCGGGAGGAAGCGCAGGCGAGATTCGGGTTTTTCCTGGAGGCGCTTCGGTACGGGGCCCCGCCGCACGCCGGGATCGCTTTGGGGCTGGACCGGCTGGCGGCGATCATGTCCGGGGCCGGGAGCATCAGGGACGTGATAGCCTTTCCCAAGACCCAGCGGGCCACGTGTCCGCTTACGGACGCGCCCGGGGGCGTGGATCCGGAGCAATTGGAGGAACTGGGGCTTATGCTTTCCCCGAAGATTGCCGATCAGTAGACCGTGGAAAAAGGCTTGACAAGGCCGGGGTAGAAGCTATACTTAGCGAATATTCATGATCATCAGGTGATCTCAGAGGTACAAATGAGCTTCATCAGCCGGGCCATCATCATAATTACCACCGCAACAGGGGCACCCGTGTGCGCTCTGTTGCTTCTCCTTCTTGGTATCGGACTCGATCCGCCGGGCCTGATGATGGCGTAGCTGCGACAAGATAGAGTTTTCAAGGATCCGTCATCAGGCACCGGCCTGATGGCGGATCCTTTTTTTGGGACTTAGAGAAAGAGCGAGGGGAATCATGGAGGCGGTTACACTCTATGACACTACGATGAGGGACGGGACCCAGGGGGAGCAGGTCACCCTCTCGGCCGAGGACAAGCTGAGTATACTGCGAAAGCTGGACGAGCTGGGGATACCCTATATCGAGGGCGGATGGCCCGGGTCCAATCCCAAGGACGCCAGGTTTTTCGCGATGGCCAGGAAAGCTGGGCTGAAGAAGGCGCGCCTGGCGGCGTTCGGGAGCACAAGGAGGCCCGGGGGCAGGGCGGAGTCCGATCCCAACGTGAAGGCCTTATTGGAGACCGAGACCGATGTGGTGACCGTGGTGGGAAAGAGCTGGGACCTCCACGCCGAGGAGATACTGGGCGCCACCTTGGACGAGAACCTGAGGATGATAGAGGATACGGTCTCCTTTTTGAAGGCGAGGGGAAGAGAGGTGGTCTACGACGCCGAGCACTTCTTCGACGGGTTCCGCAGGAACCCGGAGTACGCAATCAAGACCCTGGATGCGGCCGTCTCGGGCGGCGCCGATGTCTTGGTGCTCTGCGACACCAACGGCGGCATGATGCCCCATGACATCGAGGAGGGCGTGGGCGCGGCGGCCGCGCATACCCCTGTGCCCCTGGGCATCCACACGCACAACGACTGTGCGATGGCGGTCGCCAATTCCCTGGCTGCGGTGAGGGCCGGAGTGAGGATGGTCCAGGGCACCATCAACGGCTACGGGGAGCGGTGCGGGAACGCGGACTTGATATCCTTGATAGGCGTGCTCCAGCTCAAGATGGGCTACGAGTGCCTGGAGCAGGAAAAGCTCAGGCAGTTGACCGAGGTCTCAAGGTTCGTGAGCGAGGTGGCCAATGTGCCGCCGTCGAATGAGAGGCCCTTTGTGGGAAAGAGCGCATTCGCCCACAAGGGCGGGATCCATGTGAGCGCCATCAGGAAGAACCCCGCGGCCTACGAGCACGTGGACCCGGAGGCGGTGGGAAACCGGAGGAGGGTCCTGGTCTCGGATCTATCGGGAAAGAGCAACATCGCCTACAAGGCCGAGGAGCTCGGTATCGCCTTGGGCGGGAACGGCTTTGACAGCGGGAAGATAGTGGAGAGGATCAAGGAGCTGGAGGACCAGGGGTATCAGTTCGATGCGGCGGAGGGCTCCCTGGAGCTCCTGATCAAGAAGGTGACCGGGCAGTTCGAGGAGCCCTTCAAGCTGGAGTCCTTCAGGGTGACCATCGAGAAGGATCAAAACGGGCCGAGCATGTCCCACGCCACCATCAAGATCTCGGTCAGAGGCGAGAACGAGATAACCGCGGCCGAGGGGGCGGGGCCGGTTAACGCCCTGGACCACGCCCTAAGAAAGGCGCTCTACAAGTTCTATCCCGAGATCCAGGAGATGGGGCTGGTTGACTTCAAGGTGCGGGTCATAGACGGAGGCGCGGCCACCGCCGCCAGGGTGCGGGTCAATATCGAGTCCAGGGACACCAAGGCGATCTGGTCCACCATAGGGGTCTCGGAGAACGTGATAGAGGCGAGCTGGCAGGCCCTGGCCGACAGCGTGGAGTACAAGCTCTTGAAGGTCTTGAACGGAAAAAAGGAATCCCTGGAATCAGGCGGGGACGGGCGCCGGGCCGGGAGTGTGATGTAGCCGCGCCCGTCCGGAGGCTGCCGACATGAAAGGAAGGACGATCAAGGTGGGGATAAAGGAGAAATTCACCGCAGATCCCGCGAAGAGGCCGGATCTGCGGGGGGTCCTTGGTGGAAGGCTTCGCTGCGGGGAGTGAACTCGAAGAGAACGTTTTCTTTGACCGAGTAGGAATTCCTTGATACGGAGGCTTTTTGCCATGAAGGACCAAATCATAGTTTTTGACACCACGCTCAGGGACGGGGAGCAGTCCCCGGGCGCGAGCATGAACCAGGCGGAAAAGGTGAGGATAGCCACCCAGCTAGAGAAGCTGGGTGTGGATGTTATAGAGGCGGGCTTCCCCGCGGCCTCGAGCGGCGACCTCGAGGCGGTGCGGGCCGTGGCGGACAAGGTGCGGGGGCTGAAAGTGGCCGCCCTCGCCCGGACCTCCAAGGAGGACATCGACCAGGCCTGGGAGGCGGTCAAGGACGCTGCCGGCCCCAGGATACATACATTCATCGCCACATCGGACATCCATATGGAGCACAAGCTCAGGATGAGCCGTGACGAGGTGGTGCGATCCGCGGTGGACGCGGTGCGCTATGCAAAGGGGTTCACCGGGGACGTGGAGTTCTCGGCCGAGGACGCGTCCAGGAGCGATCGGGACTTCCTCTGCAGGATCCTGGAGGCGGTTATCGAGGCCGGGGCCACGACCGTAAACATCCCGGACACCGTGGGCTACATCCTCCCCGGAGAGTTCACCGAGATGATAAGGTACATCCAGGAGCATACGCCCAATATAGACAAGGCGATCCTGAGCATCCACTGCCACAACGACCAGGGGCTGGCCACGGCCAACACCCTGGCAGGGCTGGAGGCAGGGGCCCGGCAGATGGAGGTGACGGTAAACGGCATCGGCGAGCGGGCCGGTAACACCTCCCTGGAGGAGGTGGTGATGACCCTCCACAACCACCGGTCGCACCTGGGATTGGAGACCAGGGTCAACACCAGGGAGATCTATCCCACCAGCCGCCTGGTGTCCATGATCACGGGGATCGTGGTACAACCGAACAAGGCCGTGGTCGGGGCGAACGCCTTCGCCCATGAGGCCGGGATACACCAGGACGGCGTGCTCAAGAACAGGCTGACCTACGAGATAATGGAGCCCGAGACCGTGGGGATCTCCCAGAACCGGCTGGTTCTGGGCAAGCACTCCGGCCGGCACGCCTTCCGCAACAAGCTGGCGGCTCTCGGGTATGATCTGGACCAGGAGCAGTTCGACAGGCTGTTCAGGAAGTTCAAGGAGCTGGCGGACAAGCGCAGGGAGATACTGGACGAAGACATAGAGGTCCTGTATGCGGAGGAGATCCTCCGGGCCCCGGACCGGTACCGCCTGGAGTACCTGAACGTGGTGAGCGGGACCCAGCTGGTGCCGACGGCCATGGTAAAGCTCACCATAGACGGCCACGAGGTGCAGAGCGCGGGCTTCGGAAACGGACCCATCGATGCGGCCTACAACACCATCGCCAAGATGACCGGTACCCGGTCCAAGCTCATGCGGTTTTCCATCCACTCCGCGAGCGGAGGCACGGACGCCCTGGGCGAGGTCACGGTGAGGCTCAAGGAGAACGGCCTGATCGCGCTCGGCAAAGGCGCGGATCCGGACATTATAACCGCAGGCGCCAAGGCCTATGTGAACGGCCTGAACCGGCTGGAGTACCTGAAACGAAACCCCTCCCTTCTCAAGGAGGCCCAGGGGCTCTGAGGCGTTAAAATGACAAGACCCATGACCATTACCGAGAAGATCATAGCGGAGCACGCGGACCGCTCCGAGGTGACGCCCGGGGAGCTGGTCCAGGTGCGGGTGGACCTCGCCCTGGCAAACGACATAACAGCGCCGCTTGCCATCCGGGTCTTCCGCGAGATCGGGACCGACCGGGTGTTCGACCGGGACCGCGTGGTCCTTGTGGCGGACCACTTCGTCCCCAACAAGGACATTCAATCCGCTGAGCAGGCCAAGATCACCAGGGAGTTCGCCCTTGAACAGGGTCTGGCTCACTACTACGATCCAGGAAACGGGGGGGTAGAGCACGTGATCCTCCCGGAGAAGGGGCTGGTGGTCCCGGGGGACCTGGTCATGGGGGCGGACAGCCACACCTGTACCTACGGGGCCCTGGGGGCCTTCTCAGCGGGCGTGGGAAGCACCGACCTGGGCGCGGTAATGGCCACGGGCACCACGTGGCTCAAGGTGCCGGCCGGGATCCTGGTGGTCCTGGAAGGGCGGCTCCGCCCCCTGGTGGGCGGAAAGGACTTGATTCTTTATGTGCTTGGAAGGATAGGGGTGGAGGGTGCCTCTTACAGGACCCTGGAGTTTGCAGGGGCCGCCCTGGAAGAACTCTCCATGGACCACCGCTTCACCATGGCAAACATGGCGGTGGAGGCCGGGGCAAAGAACGGGATCTTTCCCCCGGATGGCACCACCCGGGCCTATGTGGAGAGCAGGGGCCTCAGGCCGGCCGTCTACAGGGAGAGCGACACGGACGCCCGATACGAGCGGGTGGTGGAGATAGACGTATCAGAGGTGGGGCCCCAGGTGGCCTTCCCGCATTCGCCGGACAACGTGCGCCCGGTCTCCGAGGCCGGGCATGTCCCCCTGGACCAGGTCTTCCTGGGCTCCTGCACCAACGGCAGGCTCGAAGACCTGAGGGAGGCGGCCGGGATCATGGAAGGGAGAAAGGTGGCCCGGGGGACCAGGTTCATCGTGCTCCCCGGCTCGAGAGAGGTCTTCAAGCAGGCCATGAGGGAGGGCTTGATCCAGGCCCTCCTGGAGGCCGGGGCGGTGATAGGCCCTCCGAGCTGCGGGCCCTGCCTTGGAGGCCACCTGGGGATCCTCGCCCGGGGGGAGAAGGCGCTTTCCACCAGCAACAGGAACTTTGTGGGCCGGATGGGGCACCCGGAGAGCGAGGTCTACCTGGCGGGTCCTGCGGTGGCCGCCGCCTCGGCGCTTCTGGGGAGGATAGCCTCCCCAGAGGAGCTCTGAGAGGACGGGGAGGAGCGTTTGGAGATGAAGATCAAGGGAAGGGTGTGGCGCTTCGGGGACCATGTGGATACGGACCTCATAATACCGGCCCGTTTCCTCAATGTACCCGATGCAAAGGAGCTCGCCGCCAACTGCTTTTCGGACCACCGCCCGGATTTCGCCGGCGGTTGCAGGGAAGGGGACATACTGGTGGCGGGAAAGAACTTCGGGTGCGGCTCGTCCAGGGAGCATGCTCCGCTCGCCATCAAAGAGGCCGGTATAAGGGCGGTCATAGCGGAGAGCTTCGCCCGGATATTTTACAGGAACGCATTCAACATAGGCCTGCCCCTCCTGGAGTCGGCCGAGGCGGCTCGCTCCCTTCAAGAGGGAGACATCGCTTCCATCGACCTTGGGACCGGAGAGATAGTTCGGGAGGGGGACGGCGGGGCCTTCAAGGCCGAGCCCGTCCCGGCCTTCATGCAGGACCTCATCAAGGCCGGCGGACTGGTCCCCTTTATCAAGGAGAGCCGGACCAGCGCGTGAAATAGAGGCGGCCCGCGGCCGGGATGCGGCGCCACGGGCCGGGGAGGGAAAGGAGCAAATGGGAAACAGTTACAGGATCGCCCTGATCCCGGGGGACGGGACCGGCCCGGAGGTGGTGGCCGAGGGAGTGAAGGCCCTGGAGGCATTGGGCTCGCGCTTGGGGATAGATTTTTCCTTCACCTCGTTCAACGTGGGCGGGGAGGAGTACATGAAGAGCGGGACTCTCCTGCCCGAGGGAATGGTGGATGAGCTCCGTTCCATGGATGCCGTCTACCTCGGGGCCATAGGCCATCCCGATGTAAGGCCCGGAATACTGGAGCGGGAGATCCTGCTCAGGCTCCGCTTCGAACTGGATCTCTACGTCAACCTGAGACCGGTGCTCCTTTTTCCCGGGGCCTACACCCCGATAAAGGACAAGGGCCCCGGGGACATCGACTTCGTGGTGGTGCGGGAGAACACCGAAGGGTTCTACTCCGGGGGAGGCGGGTTCCACAGGAAGGGCACGGAGGAAGAGGTGGCCCTGCAGGAGTCGGTGAACACCTTCAAGGGAGTGGACAGGTGCATCCGCTACGCCTTCGAGTGCTGCAGGCGCAGGAACGGCCGCAGGAAGCTCACCCTGGTTGCCAAGACCAACGTCCTGACCTACGAGTCGGATCTGTGGGAGCGGCGGTTCCACGCGGTACACCGGGAGTACCCCGATGTGGGCGTCGACTACCAGCACGTGGACGCCTGCTGCATGTGGATGATAAAGAACCCTGAGATCTACGACGTGATCGTGACCAACAACATGTTCGGGGACATCATCACGGACATAGGGGCTATGATCCAGGGGGGGCTGGGAATCGCAGCAGGCGGGAACATCAATCCGGAGGGGCCCTCAATGTTCGAGCCCATAGGAGGCTCGGCCCCCAAGTATGCGGGAACGGACCGGATCAACCCCCTGGCAGCGGTCTGCGCCGCCCAGATGATGCTGGACCACCTGGGCGAGAAAAGAGCCGCGGGGCTGCTCCAAGAGGCGGTCAAGAAGGTGGTGGCCGACGACCTGGAGAGCCTGGACGCGGGCCGGATGGGAAAGGGGACCCGCGACGTGGGCGACCTGGTGGCCGGCTACGTCAAGACCCTGGATTTGTGAGGCGGATGAAAGGAGAATGATTTATGGGCTCCAAAGAGAGCATCTTCGACGTGCTGAGGGATGAGGGCCTGAACCGCTTTCGAATACACTACGACTGGAGGACCGACAAGACGGTCTTCTACGCTGCCAAGGAGTGGGACGAGGACATGGAGTGGAAAGGCTACAACTGCCGCTTCACCGTATACTCCTCTCTCACCGACAATGCGGTTTACCTCGGGGACCGGTCCGTGAGGGAGATGTTCAGGCGGCACGGGGTGGAAGAGTACGTGGCCCGGGTGGTGGACCTCATGCGGAAGGGACGCCACATGCTCCTCGAGGGGTTCTACTGGAAAAAGAAGGACATCCGGTTCGTAAACAGCATCCATAGCGTCAAGCTGGGGATCCACAACCGGAGCCAGGCCGTGGTCATGGGCGGGATCAGGCGGCACGACCCGGGCGAGCCGGAGCTGGAGGTCCTTGCCGACGGCATGAACCTGGCCCGGGGCATGAGCTTCAAGAACGTGGCCGCGCACGTCCCCTGCGGGGGGTGCAAGATCACGGTCCAGTCCGCGCCTGTAGACCTGGAGGACCTGGACGAGGTGGGGTTTCTGGCATACGCCAACGACTGCACAAGGAACACCACAGGACCGGACATGAACTACCCGGCCGAGCTGGCCGACGTGGTGAGGGAGCACTTCTCCTTCGGCTTCGCCGGCGGGACCAAGGGCAAGCTCGGCCCCACGGGCGGCCCAACGGCCTGGGGCACGTACAGCGCCCTCAAGGAGGCGCTGGAGGTCTTGGAAGGGAACGGATCGCTGGAAGGCAGGACGATAGCGGTCCAGGGCCTGGGCGCGGTCGGGGCTCATCTGGCGGGCTACTACCTGGGGGAGGGGGCCCGGCTGGTGGTGACCGACGTGGACCAAGGCGCGGTGGACGAATTCATGGCGGCCCATCCAGGGGCGCCGGTGGACTCAGTGGCACCGGATGACATATACTCTGCGGACGCCGAGATCTTCTCGCCCTCTGCAGTGGGGGGAGTGATCACAGCGGAGAGGATCCCGGAGATGCACTTCAAGGTCATCGCCGGTCCGGCCAACAATCAGTTGAGAGCGGCGAGCCAGGAGGAGGAGTGCGCCCTGGCCCGCGTTCTGGAAAAGGCCGGGATCCTCTTCCTGCTGGATTGGTGGCAGAATATCGGCGGAGTGATGACGGGCTATGAGGAGTTCCTACACCAGGAGAATGCGGACATGGATGCCCTGCTGTCCAGGATAGGGCGGATCACAAGGGAGGAGACCCGCCGGCTCCTGACCCTGGCCCGGGAGGCAGGGGAGAGCCCCACGGAGACCGCCTACCGCCTGGTGGAGGAGCGCATCTACGGAGATTGAGGTACAGCCCATGCCGGATCATCAGGACATAGCCCGCCAGGTCCTGGACAACTGCGCCATATCGGACGCGAACTTCGCCGGCGGTTTTTCCATCTGCGGGCTGGCGCTGAGGCTGAGGGAGCTCTTCAAGTGGGAGCACGGGCTCGCCCCCTGGGTGGAGAGGGACTCGGCCGAGGTCCTGGAGTGGATCGGGGCCCGGGAGGAGCAATGGGAGCGGGTGGCCGGGCTGGACTTCTCGGATATAGAGGTGGGGGGCCGGACGTACGATCCGTTCGACTCGGAGGGGGTCAACGAGATCCTGGAGCCCGAGGGGCTCTGGTACGGAGCCGGTTATGTCAGGGGGCTCAAGCCGGTATTCGTGCTGGCGGCCATAGAAGAGAAGCGCACGGTAGAGGGCAGGGCGGTCTACATCCTGGGCCGGGAGCTCGCCCGGGACCTCTTTGCGGTCCCCGCGTTCACCGATGGAGATACCATTGTGGTCCGGAAGGCGTCGGCCCGCACCTTCCTCTGGGACCAGATCGCATACGGGGCCGAGTCCGGGAGGGCGGCCCTTCGCTTCGCTCTCAGTCGCTACGGCCTCGGGGGCCCGGACCCCGCCGAGGTCTCGGAGAATCTGGAGCGGATGGTAGGGGGCGAGATCGAGTCCTATATAAGGCACGAGCTGGGAGAGCTCCTGGAGACCGGCTTTGACCTTCGGACCTGGCGCGAGCTGGTGGCGGCCTTCCCCCAGAGCCCGGTGGAGCTGCTTGCCAGGGCGGTAAAGGACCTCCTGGCCGATACCGGGGAGAAGGGCACGCTGGATTTCATCATACGGGAGGGGCGGTCGGGCTCCCTGGGATTTTACGTGGCCTTCCTGGACGGGCTGAGGAAGGTGCTCTTCCCCGAGATCAGAGAGGCCTTTGAGGCCTTTGCCGCAGGTGCCGGCTGGGACGTGATAAGGGAGGCCCGGCGGGCCGGCCGGTCGAGCGCCGAAGGCTACGCCGCTGCCATGTCCTCGATCTACCGGGAGGGAAAGGCCCGGGGCTCCCCGGAGCTCGCAGCCGAGGACATCCGGGACCGTCTCTTGGAGCCCCTGGGGATCTCCTGGGAATCCATGGAAGAGGCCTGAGCCAGACTTCTCCGGGAGGCAGTGAGTGGTTTCCAGCCCGAGCAGGACCGTAAGGAGCTACAGCGTCCGCAACCGGCCGCTTTCCCCGGCCCTTCAGGCCGACTACGAGCGGCTCTACCCCCAAAAAGGCATCCTCTATACCGGCGAGTTCATGGACCCCGCAGCCCTTTTCGGAAACGTCTCCGGAGTGGTGGTGGAGGTAGGATCGGGCATGGGCGGGGCAACGGCCCGGATGGCCCTGGAGAACCCGCACCTTGGCTTCATAGCCCTGGAGGTGTTCAAACCCGGGGTGACCAAGCTCCTCCGGGAGATCGAGTCCCTGGGCCTGGAGAACGTCAGGGTGTGCGAGCACGATGCGGTGGAGTTCATCCGGGACATGCTCCCCGAAGGGAGCCTCGAGGGGTTCCACATCTTCTTCCCGGACCCCTGGCCCAAGCGGCGGCACCACAAGCGCCGACTGATCCAGCCCCCGTTCGCACGGCTCCTCTCCTCCAGGCTCCGCCCCGGCGGTTACGTGTGCGTGGCAACGGACGTGGAGGACTACGCCGAGCAGATATTGCACGTCCTGGAGGAGACGCCCGGACTGGAGAACGCCTATCCCGGCTTCGCTCCGGGGATCCCCTGGAGGCCGCTCACCCGGTTCGAAAAGAAAGGCCTCAGCAAGAGCCACCCGGTAAGGGAGTGCCTCTTCTACAAGAATGCGTCAGCATATTAGGCCGTCTGAATCATCCGGGCCTTCCTTTTTTGATAAGGAAGCAGTAAGCTGATCAGGGTCCCCCGCGAGGGCACGGCGGACCTGATCGGCCTGGCGCGTGTCCTGTTCGCTGATCCTTTATGGCCCAAAAAGGCAAAAGGAGAGGTCAAGGAACCGATTGTGGAGTGCGATCCCAATGCTCCTTTTGCATGAAACGTACGGCCGCCGGAAAACCCGCCTTTTGCGCCCGGTGGGAAAAGTCCCGGCGTCAAGCCTTTTTCTCTCCCTCCTTGTGGTCCCGGCCTGGATGCTCCGATACAGCCGGCCGGGAGCTGGTTGATGAATCAAGCCCGGTTTGGGGTGTTGATGCCCATGGACCGGCTCGCCCCCCTCTGCTGATAATGACCGGAGAGAGACAGGGTTGTGACTGCCCGCAGCCGGATTTCTTTATCCCCACGAAGAAAAATCTTTTTCCCGCTTCCCGGTCACAACCGCATGGTTTCGGAGTCTATTTATGGAGAGGCCCCGGGAACGTATTGGACAGTGCGATTCACAGGCGATAGATTGCAGAGCTGCAAACCATCGACTCAAGGGAGCGTTGTCATGAACGAAGCAGGCACGAACAAGCGGCCCATGGAGGAATTGGTGATCGAGGCGGTGGAAGGATCCCGCTCGGCCCTGGAGGAGATCGTACTGCGCATCCAGGACAGGATATACCACCTGGCCCTGCGCATGCTGTCCCACCCGGAGGACGCTCGGGACGCATCCCAGGAGATATTGATAAAGGTCATTACGAATCTGAAAGGCTTCCGGACGCAATCCAATGAGGAGCTGGCCGAGCAGTGCCTCCACTGAGGGTCGTTTTCCCGAATACCTCCTCTTGAAAGGAGCCCTGAGTGCTTCTAAATGCATCTGTCTGACACTCGACCATTATGCCTAGCCCGAGTTTCCTGGTTATTTAAAGCTAGAGGCTGTATCGCCAGCCACGGCCTGTACCAGCATCATCGCGGCAGGCGAAATCCGGGACGGTCTGGCCAAAAGCCGTTCTCACCCGGCACCCAGAAGGCGGCCCAAAATCAACCGCTGGACCTCCGAAGTCCCTTCGACGATCTGCAACAGCTTGGCGCCTTTGTAGAGGCGGGAAACCGGGTATTCGTTCATGTATCCGTATCCGCCGTGGATCTGGACGGCGTCGGAGGCCACCTTTTCATACATTTCCGAGGCATAGAGCTTGGCCACCGTGGCCTCGAAGGTGTGGGGCCGCCCCTGGTCCTTGAGCCACGCAGCCTTGAGGTACTGGTTACGGGCCAGCTCCACGGCCACGGCCATGTCTGCCAGCTTGAACTGTACGGCCTGAAAATCAATAATAGGCTGGCCGAACTGTTCCCGCTGAAGGGCGTAGCGGGTGCTGTGGTCTAGGCAGGCCCTGGCGCCGCCCACGCAGACCGCCGCGATGGAAATCCGCCCGGTTTCCAGGACGGTGAGGTGCTGGGCCAGGCCCCGGGCCGGGTCCCCCAACAGGCAGTCGGACTCAAGGACGCAGTCTTCGAGAATGACTTCGTGGGTGGCCGAGGAATGCCAGGCCATCTTGTCGTACCTCTTGCCCAACCGGAATCCGGGAGCATCCTTGGGGACGATGAAGGTGGCGACCGCGTGGCCGTCCGGGCTGTGTTCAACCCTGGCGGCGACGATGACCAACGAAGCGTTGTCCAGGCCGATATTGGTGACGAACTGCTTGGTCCCGTTGAGTATCCACTGGTCCCCACGACGCACCGCCTTGGTACGCAATGCCCCGGCGTCCGACCCGGCGTCCGGCTCGGTCAAAGCGAAGGCCCCGATGGTCTCACCACGGGCCAAGGGTGTCAGCCATTCCTTTCTCTGCTTTTCGTCGCCGAAGGCGTAGATCTCCTGGGCCACGATGGAGGTGGTCACGTCGAGCAGGGCCCCCAAGGCGGGGTCCCCTGTCGAAATCTCTTCGATACAGATGTGCATTCCTACCCAGTCCCCGCCGCCGCCGCCGTACCGCTCGGGAAAGGGCAGACCCATCATGCCGAGTTCGGCCATTCGGGACATGATCTCGTATGGGTATTCACCTGTGCGATCCAACTCCCCGGAAAAGGGGGCCACGATTTCCCGGGCGAAATCGCATGCCATGTTCCGGATCATCCTATGTTCATCGGTAAGATCAAAGTTCATGTTGTTCCTTCTCCCAAAGGCCGGGCCGATTCGTGCGATTTCAGGTGATCAGCCGAAAGGACAGGACGCGGCACTCGTTGGTGTATTCGTCGCCCGGCACCACCCGGCTGGCTACCGTCACTTTGCGGCCGATCAGGTCCAGGCCGGCCCGGTCGGGGTCCACGTCTTCCAGCAGGCCCATGACCCAGGGACCCTGGTCCATTTCGGCAATGGCCACTATATAGGGGGGGCGGCGGCCCTCAGGGGCCACCCAGACCACCGTGTAGGTACGCAGTGTCGCGCCCGGTTCCAGCTCCACCGGCCGTAAATCACGGCCGGCGCAGTTGGAGCAAACCGCCCGGGCAGGGAACGTATACTCGCCGCATCCGGAGCATTGCAGGCCGAGCAGTTTTCCGCCGGCCAGTCCTTCCTGATACTGCATGTAGGTCAAGGGGTAATTCATGGCTGTCTCCTCAGTATGATGTTGCAGACCGTGCCGAAGTCTCCACCCAGGGTGTCGACCATGCCGATCACGGCGTCGTCCACCTGCCGGTCGCCCGCCTGGCCCCTGAGTTGCTCGCAGATCTCCACCACCTGTGCCGCACCTGTGGCCCCGATGGGGTGGCCCTTGGCCTTGAGCCCCCCCGAGGGGTTGACCACCACTTTCCCGCCGCAGGTGGTTTCTCCGGCCGCAGCGGCGGCGTGGGCTTCACCGAAATCGTAAAAGCCCATGGACTCGAGGGCCAGGATTTCCGCGATGGTGAAGCAGTCGTGGAGCTCGACCACGTCCACGTCCTCAGGGCCTACGCCTGCCATGGCATAGGCCTTCTTGATCGACTCCTCGCGGGCCCGGACCCGGGTCAAGTCTTTCTGGACATAGAGGGGCCCGCCGGAGGCCTGACCCAGGCCGGCCACGTAGATGGGCAGGTCCACCAGCTCCCGTGCCCTGCCGGCGTCCGCCAGCACCACTGCCGCGGCCCCGTCTGAGAAGGGACAGCAGTCGAAAAGCTGCAGGGGATCCGCCACCATCATGCTGTTCAGGACCGTATCCACTTCGATTTCCTTCCGGAAATGGGCCTTGGGGTTTCTTGCTCCGTGCCGGTGGTTCTTGACCGCCACCTCGGCCATGTTTCTCTTGAGTTCCGCCAGAGGTATCCCGTACTTGTAGGCGTACATGTTGGCGGCCATGGCGAAGACCCCGGGGAAGGTTATGCCTGCCGGTCCCTCGTGCATGGCCTCCGAGGCCATGGCGAAGGTGCGGGTGGCAAGGGGTGTGCCCATCTTGGCGGCCCGTTCGGTGCCCCCGGCCAGGACAATGTCGTATTCGCCGCAAGCAATCAGCCGGGCGGCATGGCTTATGGCCACTGTGGCCGTGGCGCAGGCTGATTCGAAGCGCACGGCGGGCGAGGTGATCGGCAGGCCGATCTGCGAGTGGGCGAACGGGGCCATATGAAGTTGTCCCTCCTCGAAACCACCCAAGCAGTTGCCGAAAAGGAGCGCTTGTATGTCCGCAGGTTCAAGCCCGCTTGAAGTCAGTGCGTCCAGGGCCGCTTCGCTGAACATCTCCAGATTGGTCTTTTCCGAGATGCCGAACCCGGTCATACCCACGCCGCAAATGGCGACTTGTCTCATGTCTTCCTCCTCCCCACCATGCTAACGCGGGGCCATGCGGATGGCGCCGTCCAGCCTGATGGTCTCGCCGTTGAGCATGGTGTTCTCAATGATGTGGCCCGCCAGGGCGGCGAATTCGTCAGGCCGCCCCAGCCTCTTGGGGAAAGGCATCATCCGGCCCATTGCCTCGCGAACCTTTTCGGGCAGGGACTGCAGCATGGGAGTATCGAAAAACCCGGGAGCCACGGTCAGGACCCTTATGCCCTGGTCGGCCAACTCCCGGGCGATGGAGATGGTCATGCCCACTATGCCGGCCTTGGACGCGGCATAGGCGGACTGGCCGATCTGGCCCTCAAAAGCGGCCACGGAGGCCGTGTTTATGATCACGCCCCGCTCACCCTCTGCCGTTGGTGGGTTGCCCATCATGGCGGCCGCAGCCAGACGAATGACGTTGAACGTCCCCACCAGATTGATCTGCACCGTCCTGTTGAAAAGATTCAGAGGCATGGGACCGTCCTTGCCGACCACCTTGGCTGGTATGCCGATGCCCGCGCAGTTGACCAGGGCGTTGACCCGGCCGAAGGTTTCGACGGCCTTATCCACGGCGGCCTTGACCTCGCCTTCGCTGCATACGTCGGTCTTGCAAAACACCGCTGAGGCCCGGAGATCCTCGGCCACGGCCGGCCCCTTGTCATCGTCAAGGTCCATGATCACGGCTCTTCCGCCGTTTCCAACGATCAGGCGCACACACGCCTCGCCCAGTCCTGAGGCCCCACCGGTGACCAGGGCCACTGTCTCTTTCATTTCCATCGTCCGCCTTTCTCTATAGGAGCCTTGCCGGCCGGTGGCCCGGCCGGAGAAAAGGAGCAGCGTCAAGAGAGCCACCGTTTCCTCCGCCTGTAATGCTTCACGTCCTTATAGCTCTTGCGTTGGCCGATTTGGCTCAATCCCAGATAGAACTCCTTGATGTCCTCGTTTTCCTTCAGCTTTGCGGATGGTCCGTCAAGCACGATCCGACCGTTTTCCATTACATAGGCCTTGCTGGATACGGAAAGGGCTACGAATGCATTCTGTTCAACGAGGAGGATCGATGTGTTGCGGTCCCGGTTGATCATCTCGATAATCTTGAAGATCTCCTTGACCATAGTGGGGCTCAACCCGAGAGAGGGCTCGTCGAGGAGCATCAGCCTCGGGCGGGCCATCAAACCCCGGCCCAGGACGAGCATCTGCCTTTCTCCGCCTGAAAGATACCCGCTCACCCGGTTCCGCATTCGCTTGAGAACCGGGAAGTAGCGGTAGACCTCTTCCATGTCCTGCTTGATTGTATCCGTATCTTTTCTGGAATATGCTCCTACGCGGATGTTCTCCTCCACTGTCAAGTGCTCGAACAGGGGGCGGCCCTCCATCACCTGGACGATCCCCATCTGCACTATTTCTTCGGGGCTTTGCCGATCGATCCGCCTTCCTTCAAACTCGATGGTTCCGTCCGTGATCTCTCCCAGTTCCGTCTTCAGCAAGCCGGATACGGCCTTGAGCGATGTGGTTTTTCCGGCCCCGTTGGCCCCTAAGAGGGCGACGATGTCGCCTTCGGGCACGTCCAACGAGACCCCTTTAAGGACCAGGATCACATCGCTGTAAATGACTTCAACGTTTTTCAGGCTGAGCATCTCTAGTCCTTCTTCGGGGGTGGAACAAGCTTGAGGGTGGCGGTCGCCTCCCTGTAAGAGGTGAGCCCTGTGGCCCTGATCAGGTACTCCCCCGGCGGAAGGGGTTTGGCCTTTTCGAAATCCGGCTTGATGGTCGGATCCCATCCCACCTGGAAGAACCAATTCAAGGTGGCTGTGGGCTGCATGGCCGTACTGAAATTCCCGTTCCCGTCGGCCGTGCCGTATGCAATGCCCACATCCGCGTCCTCTTCCACGCCTTTGACCTGGACGTCCGGCGGCAGGATCATTTCCACCGTGATCATCTCGTCGGGTTCGAATCCCGACCCTTTGAATGCTACGGGTTCTTTGATCAGGGCCGGAGAAAGAAACGTCTCCGAAGGAATGACCTCCAGCTCGGCCTTGACGCCTGAGGCCTGCACGCTCCGGTATAAAACCACGCCCACCAGCAGGGCGGTGACGATGATGCATAACGTTACATTCAACCGTTTCATGGTCGCCTCCTCCTTTCTCACCATGGGATGTCTTCCCAAGGGCTAGAACTCGTGAAGACTCACTGCATCGGGCGCCTTTCGCCAGCCTGTTTCAGGCACGATCTTTCCTTCCTTGACCCGGTAGATTTTCACTTCAAGACTTCCCCTCCTGGACGCGGGGGCGTAGGCGCAAGGGCCCTGGATGCCCTTCTTGTCAAGTGCGGTAAGCCGTTGATAGGCCTCGTACATATCATTGGCCGTGAGGTCCTCGTACTTCACGGCCTTGAGCGCCTCATTGAGCCCTGCCACAAAGGTGATGCCCCAGGAGACCCCCATTCCATAGACTTCATTGAAGTCTTTCATGTCGCCCCGGTATTTTTTCCACTGGTCCGTCACGAAGGAGTTGGCCTTGGCTTCCTCTCCTCTGAGAAAAAAGGATACGATCGCCGTGCCTTCCAGGGCCTCCGCATGAACGCCGAGCCCCAAGGCGGTGGGTCCCCAGTATCCGTTCAGGAACTGGATCTTCTTGGTCAGGCCTAGGGCATGGGCGTCCCTGATGATGTTGGTGGGGGTCGGATCCACACCGCCTGCATAGATGTAATTGGCACCCGCCTCAGCTAGTCGGTTCAAGTACACATCATGCTTCAGACTTCCGGGAGGGAAATATTCCGGCTCGAGCAATCGGATTCCGAGCGACTCGGCGTATTCCCTCCCCCCCCGCAGGGGTTCCCGGCCGTAAGGGCTGTCCCAGCTCAGGTAACCCACCTTCGGTACACCGGACTTCCCCTTGGACTTCCAATCCTCCATGACCCAATCCATGATGGCCGCAAAAGCGTCCTGGTAGGCCGGGCCCCAGATAAATGTACGTCCCAGGTGGGCCTGAAACTCTCCGTCACCTGGTACGAGCTGGGCTCTTTCATCCCGATCGATAAGTCTTGACAAGGCCTTTCCGATTCCGGTGCTGATGGAGTTCACCATAAGGAGCCTGGGTGTCCGGCGGTAACGGTTGTAGGCGGAGACCGCCCGGGCAACGTCATATCGTGTGTCTATCCCGATGAAGTTGATCTTGATCCCGTTTACCCCTCCTTTACTGTTGACCTCCTTGATGTAGTCCTCCAGTCCCATGTCCGCAGGCACGTTCAGGCCTGCGATAGGCCCGGTGTAGTCGGCAAGGCTTAGGTATGCCACCTCCTTTTCACTTGCCGAGACACCGGAGACCGGGCCCCCCATTGCCAAACAGAGAGCCACTAAGATAAAGAGAAAAAGTGCCGTTTGCTTCTTCATGGTGCCCCCCCTTTCTTTGCTTTCATGTTCGACTTTGCAGGTCCTTCCCGATTCATCAATAGGGAAACGGGTAGAGCCTGTAGGACGCCTTGAATATCTCCCACCGGTGTGCGAGGCCCCTCGGTTCGAAGATCAAGAAAACGCCCACCGCCAGACCGAAGGCCACCAACCCGAGTGCCGCCGCAGGCGAGGTCCCCAGCCACGGAAATGTCTTCGCAATCAAGGGGGAGGTAAACATCACTACCTCGCCTAGAATTCTAATAAACAAGACACCGAAAAACACTCCTGGGATGCTCCCCAGGCCCCCTATGATAAGCATACCCACATATTGCAGGGCATGGAGGAGAGTGAATTGCTCCGTGTTGACCACCGTAATCAGATGAGCCCACAACGAACCGGCTATTCCGGCATAAAAGCAGGAGATAAAAAAAGCCAGCAGCTTGTAGTAGTAGAGATTCACCCCCATGACTTCTCCTGCGAGGTCGTTGTCCCGGATGGCCACAAAGGCCCGCCCGACCCTGGTCCGCACCAGATTCCGGGCTGCATAGGTCATCACGACCATGACCGTCATGATGATGTAGAACATCCTCTCGTCCGTGTCGAAGTGATAGCCGAAAAGCAGGGGGGGCTCCGGATAAAGCCCCTTGAAGGACCCAGTGATGCCCATATGCAGGATAAGCCAGATCACCACGAAGTGGATCGCGATGGTAGCCATAGCTAGGTAGAATCCCTTGATCCTGAGAGAGGGGGCGCCTCCGATCACCCCTATGAGCCCGGCCATAACCCCGGAAAGGGGGAGGGCCGCCCAGAAAGAAAACCCGAACTGCGTGGTGAGTACAGAGGAAGTGTAGGCGCCCACGGCCATGAACGCCGCCTGGCCGAAGGATATCTGCCCGCAGTATCCGCTCACGATCTGGAGGCCCATCACCACGATGACGGTGATCGCGGTAAGGTTCATGAAACTTATGAGATAGTAAGAACCGAACAAAGGAAACAGATAGAGCAGCACCAGGGCCGAAATCAGGATGGTCCAATGTTGCCAGGTCCTTATGATGGCCATATCCTGCTCGTAACTTCTGTCAAACACGCCGCAGGGTCTCATCAGCTAAATCCTTTCAATCTTCACCAAACCGAACAACCCGTAAGGTCGGATTAGGAGGACGATCAAGAGGACCACATATGCGGCCACGTCCTTCACGCCGCCGCCCACGATGGGATCTAGGTAGGCAGCACCCACATTCTCGATAACCCCGAGAAAAAGCCCCATGACCAAAGCCCCCGGCAAGGAGTCCAAGCCGCCGCAAATGGCCACGATAAGCCCGCTGATCCCGATATAGGGGAGCATGTAGTAGACGTCCATCACCATAGCCGTGGCTATCCCGGCGACGGCGGCCACCGCCGCTGAGAGCACCCAGATTGTGGAAAAGATCTTCCTGACCGCAATCCCGGTGCTCTGGGCAAGCCTGTGATCCTCGGCCGTGGCCCGCATGCCCAGCCCCACTTTGGTGTACTTGAAAAACAATGAGAGGAAGGTGAACACCAGGATGGACACAAGGAAGCTGATGAGTTGGTTGATGGGTACGGAAAGGCCGAGCATCTCCAGGTTTCCCCGGGGAAGAAACGCGGGAAGGGCCCTGGTCTGGCCCTTGAGATAGAGGACGAAGATGCCTTCCAGGGTGATGAAGACCGCAAAGGTCATCAGAAAGGCCGAAAAGAGAGACTGCCCTATGAGCGGGCGCAGGGCCAGCCTTTCAATAAGGAGACCCAGGAGCGCGGCAAGGACAAATGCAACGGGCAAGCTGAGCCAGAAGCCCAGGCCGAGGCCCCCCAGAAAGAGCCAGAAGAAGAGCGCCCCGAAGGCCACGAGCTGGCCGTGGGCCAGGCTGACCACATGGGTGGACTTGTATACGAGAACAACGGACGCGGCGACCATGGCATATAGGCTGCCCACCGTGATCCCTGTCACTACCTGCTGAAGAAACGAAATCATGGATTCTCCGAAACACCTGTCAAGGACACGCGTTCACACTTCCGGGAGGCCTTCAGTCGGCCTCGTTGACATAGATCTTGGTCTTGACCGTTCCCTTTCTCCCGTCCCTGTAGGTCACGGCGGCTTCCACATCAAAGACATCGGCCTGTCCATAGAAAGCCCCGATGATCCCCCCGTACCGGCTCTCCACAAAGGACCTCCTCAGCTTCCGGGTCCTGGTCAACTCCTCCTCGTCCGCATCGAATTCCTTATGGAGGTTCACGAAACGTCTGATTCGGGACCACTCGGGCAGGGTCTGATTTACCCGGCCAATCTCCCTGCGAATCAGGTCGATGACCTCCTTCTTCTGTGAGAGATCCGTAAAGGTGGTGTAAGGGATATGGCGGGCCTCGGCGAATCTTCCCACATTGTCCAGGTCGATGTTGATGAGTGCGGTGACGAAGTCCTTGTCCGGTCCTCCGATCACCAGGGCGTCTTTGATGTAGGGGCTGAACCGGAGCCGGATCTCGGAGTACTGTGGAGAGAATTTCTTCCCGTTGGCCAGGGTCTTGAGATCGTCCATGCGGTCGATCACGATGAGATGCCCGTCCTCGTTGAGGTGTCCAAAGTCCCCGGTGTGGTACCAGCCGTCCTTCATCTTGGCCCGGGTAGCTTCGGGGTCCTTGTAGTAGCCGGAATAGGGATACTTGTTCCTGACCAGGATCTCCCCTTCTTCCGAAAGCCGGATCTCCACCCACGGTACGGGAGGGCCCGAGGTGTCAGGCCGGATGTCTCCCTCCCTGGGCATGGTCATAACGCCCTGCTCGGTGCTCCCGTAAAAAAGACGGATATCCACGCCAAGCACCTTGAAGTATCGAATAATGTCGGGGCTTACGGCTGCGCCGGCCGAATATACCGTTTTCACGTTGGAAAGGCCCAGGCGGTCCTTGAGCTGGCGGAAGACCGCATGATGGGCCAGGAAAACAAGGACCCTTCGCCACAACGGAACCTTCTTTTGCCGGATTTTCATGTCTGCGGTCCTAAGACCGATGGACAGGGCCGCCCTGTAAACCAGCCGGCTCATATACGTGGAATCGATCATCTTGGCCTGGACCATGCGGTTGAGGTTCTCCCAGAGCCTGGCGCCAAAAAAGAGGATGTCCGGTCCGATTTCTCTCAGGTTTTCCTGAACCGTTTCCGGCTGCTCAGGGAAGTTGACCACCATAGGGGCGACAATGGTTCCCGCGATCCCGAGGCCCTGTTCCGTGATCCAGGCGGGGGGAATGAATGAGAGATAGTCATAACCCTTTCCGATCCAGCCGTCCAGCTCGGCCCACTCACGCACGGAATCCACCAGCCACCTCTGGCTCAACATCCCTCCCCTGGGAAGACCCGTGGTCCCGGAGGTGTAGCAGAGTACGGCGATGTCGTTCCCTGAACCTTCATCGAGAAGACTATCGAACAACTGAGAGCTCTCCTTTTCTTTCCTGCTCCCCAGTTCGAGGACATCCTTGAACGAGATGAGTACCGGGTCCTTGTAACCCCACAGGCCTTTAGGGTCCCAGTAGACGACCTTTTTCAATTTAGGGAGATCGTCCTTGACCTCCAAGAGCTTGTCCACCTGTTCCTGGTCATGGGCGACCACGAAAGTGGAGTCGGAATCCTCCACGTAATACTTTACCTCCTCAGGCCGGCAATCCGTAAAGATACCTACCGCGGCCCCCCTGGCACTCTGAACCGCCAGCTCGGCCCAGAACCATTCGGGTTTGTTCTCCCCAAGGATCGAGACCTTATCTCCCTTTTCCAGGCCGAGCTCGATCAGTCCAAGGCAGAAGTGTTTCACCTTCACGTAATAGTCTTTCCACGTGTACTCTTTCCACCTCCCCAGGTCTTTTACTCGCATGGCGACGAGTTGATCGTGGTAGTTCCGAAAGTTTTCCCGCAGCAATTGTGGAAGGGTGATCCCGGCCATGTCTCCTATTCCTTCCCGAGGTATGCGCGGATTACTCGCTCGTCGTTCTTCACCTCTTGCGGATGCCCTTCGGCGATCTTGACTCCGAAATCCAGGACCGCAACCCTGTGGGAGATGTCCATGACCACGTCCATGTCGTGCTCGACCAGTACAATGGGAATCCCTTTGAGCTCGTAGATATCGAGAACGAACCTCGCCATGTCTTCTTTTTCTTCTACATTCATTCCGGCCATCGGCTCATCCAAGAGAAGAACCAAAGGGTCCATACAAAGGGCCCTGGCCAGATCGACCCGTTTCCTCTGACCGTAAGGAAGAGACGCCACTACCTTTTTTCTTATAGGAGCAAGCTCGAGGAGATCTATTATCTCCTCGATTTGCTCTCGATGGGCGATTTCCTCCCTTCGGGCGGGTCCGAAGAATAGGCAACCCGATAGCGCCCCCCGTTTCATTTGGATATGTCTTGCGGCCATGAGGTTGTCCTGCGTGTTGAGGCCGGAGAAAAGCTCTATGTTCTGAAAGGTTCGGGCGATACCCAGCTTGCCGATTTGGTGGGGTTTGAGACGGGTGAGGTCCATGCCCCGGTAAAGGATCTCGCCTTCTTGAGGACGGTAAAAGCCGTTGATGCAGTTAAGGAGGCAGGTCTTGCCCGCGCCGTTGGGACCGATGACGGCAAGGATTTCGCCGGGCCTGACCTCAAGATCCACGCTGGTAAGGGCCTTGAGACCTCCGAACGTGAGTGAAAGCCTGCTGATACCGATTACGGAATCAACTTGATGCCCCGGCTTCCCAGCGACACTCTCCCTGGTTGACATGCGCGATGCCCCAAACCTTCATGGCGCATGCATCGGCCACGCCGTTGATAAAAATGGTAAGGCCCCTTAGGGGAACTCTTCAGGTCCGGATGTAGGAGCGAATTGTAGTCGCCACTCTTGTTCGGCTTACTTTCGCTGGATTCCATGGACTATTATATTGATCGCCAGATCAAGCGTGGGTTTCAGATAGTCCTTTTCGGGGTTGATCATTCGCTTGCTTTCTTCCCAGAGGACCGCCCCGGTAAACACGCTCCAAATGATGTCGGCGAGCGCGACTGGGTGATGGGACTCGAACCGCCTTTCCACAATGCCTTCCTCAAATATGCTTGCAAGGCTTCTGAGGCACTTGGCCGCCAGATCGTTTAGCCGGTTGGAGCGTTCCGGGGAAAGTTCCTTCAAACCATCGCTTGCTTGGAGATGAAACAGATTGATCAGGATCAGGGGATCGAAGAGAAAGACATCATAGAGCAACGCCTTCAGCGCATCCAGCTTTTCATAGGCGTTGCGCGAGTCATCCTCTTTGAGCCGGTCGAGCCTTTCGGAAAGGTATTGGAGAAGCTGAAGATTGAGGGAGACATAGAGATCGTGTTTGTTCTTGAAATAGAGGTAGAGGGCGGCAGGACTCAATTCCGCTTCCTCGGCGATCTCCTCGACCGTCGCAGCCTTGAATCCCTTGGCGTAGAAGAGCTTTTTGGCCGCATCCAATATCTGCTTACGCCGAATCTTCTGCTGATTGCCCTTCTCGCGTTCTCTCCTCTCCGCTATTCCCAAGGGCGCCCGCCCCCTCATAAATAGTATTCAGTCAACTAATGCTTCTTCACGTAACTAAATAATATTTACCTGTCAAGGGAATTATCTCCCGCCCAGGTAAATCCCGCGGTTCCCGAGACCCAAAGGCTACTTGCTCCCATAGAGCTTCTTGATTGTGTCGCGATCCGGGACCCCCTCCCGGGTCAAGGGAAAATCCTCAACGAACTCAACATACTGCGGTTTCTTGTACCGGGCGATTCTCTCTCCCACAAAGTCGATGAGCTCCTGAGGGGGCAGAACTTGTCCTTCTTTGAGCTTGCATACCGCCTTGATCCCCTCGCCCCATTTCTGGTCCGGCACTCCAAAGACCGCCACCAGCTCCACTGCAGGGTGCTGGAGGATAGCCTTTTCCACCTCCAGGGGATAAACGTTTTCCCCGCCCGGCTTTATCAGCTCCTTTTCCGGCTTTCGCCCGGCGTACCAGAGAAATCCGTCTTCGTCGAATCGTCCCAGGTCCCCGGTGTGGTGCCACCCTTCCCGGAACGTGTACGCCGTATCTTCCTTCAGATTCCAGTAGCCTTTGAACACCATAGGTCCCCTTACAGTGATTTCCCCCACCTGCCCGATCTCGACGGGGCGGTCGTAGTCGTCCACCAATCGTACTTGGGCCATGGGAAGCATTCTTCCTGCGGAACCGGGCTTTTCATCATAGCGGGAAAACGTGGCAAGGCAGGAAGTCTCGGTCTGCCCGTAAAGACAATAGAAGCTCCCTCCTGTGCGACCCTGGTACCGCTCGATGGTCTCAGGATTTTCCAGAC
This sequence comes from uncultured Desulfobacterales bacterium, assembly GCA_964647905.1. Taxonomy (GTDB): domain Bacteria; phylum Desulfobacterota; class DSM-4660; order Desulfatiglandales; family HGW-15; genus CAZYJR01. The sequence goes on from CAZYJR010000041.1 coordinate 27,618, forward strand.
CGCCTACGGCCCGCAAGGATGAGATATCGGCGCCCGTCTTTTCGTGTTCGTCAAGGACCGAGGCAAGAATGGGCGGAAATTCCACCATAAAGCTTACCTTCTTGTCTTGGATTAGTTTCGTTGTCTTGGGGGGGTCGAACTTCTTGATGTTTATGGTAAGACCGCCCGCGTGGAAGGTGGAAGTAGCGGCGAAGAGTCCTCCCACGTGGAAAAGGGGCAGGATAGAGAGGTGGACGTCTGTGGGGTTCAGGCCGAGCTGGTACATGAAGTGCATGTTCGCCCAAAGCACGTTCCCGTGACTCAGCAGTGCGCCTCTCGGCCTCCCGGCCACGGCCGCGGTATGGATGATGACGAATCCGTCATCCGTGTGCACTTCCTCCCCTTCGAAACTATCCCCGTCTTGATGCATTAGTTCTCCGAAATCGATGAATTCTCCTCCATCAGGGTCAAGGTTGAAGTACTTCTCCACGGAGGGAAGGTTGCCGCGGATCCGCTTGGCCGTTCCCTGGAATTCTCGGTCCACGAACAGAAATCTGGGCCCACAGTCATTGAGATTGTACTCGATTTCGTCCGGAGAAAGCCTCCAGTTGATGGGGAGCACAATGGCGCCAGCGGCTGCGGCCGCACCATAGATCAAGAAATACTCCGCACCGTTTTTTCCCAGCACTGCGATTCGGTCCCCTTTCGTTATCCCCGCCTTCAGCAGGCCGGCTGCAAGGCGGTCCACCTGTTCCTTGTATTGAGAAAAGGTCAGGACGCGATTCTCCGAGGCCTCCAGCCAGGCTTCGTTTGTTTTAAAGCATGCGGCGTTTCGCCTGACGACATCATAGAAGGTAAAATCATAGAGTCCCATAACATCTCCTTTTTGGACCAGGGTCGGGCCAAGCCAACCGATTGATTTCCAAGGACTATTCCTCCAATCAAAATCGTTTTCACACCCTATATCGCTCTTTATAACACAAAAATGGGTCATATGGCGCCCAGCGGTTTATCTGAGGAGGTAGGAGTCTCCAGTCGGCTTCCGTCCAGCCGGGCAGTCCTGATCCAAAGTGGGAGACAACGGGAGATCTATTGAACTATGGATACCCCAAGGAGGTGCATATTTCCGATGTGAACCTGCCTCAGCCCGGCGTCCAGGGAGGCCTGGCGGCATCGGAAGGCGTGTTCGGATGATGTGAATGGAAGGTCTCCCATGAGAAAGCCGGGGTGGAAGGCGAGAAGGTTGTATGGGATTTCCGGGTTCAGCCGGGCCAAAAAGGAGGCGATCCCTTTGACCTCCTCTTCATCCACGTATCCAGGGACCAGCAGTGTGCTCGCAACCAGAAGGGGAGGGGTCGGGCGATCCGCTGTGCGGGCGGCCGCTCTTTCCACGTTTGCCAGGATGTGACGGTTGCTGGCACCGCAAAGGGCCTGGTGAATCCGATCATCCCAGGCCTTTAGGTCGAACTTGATGCACCCGCCCGATTCCAGGCTCAATTCAAGCATCTTTTCCAGGAAAGGCTCTTTGGCCGTACCGTTCGTCTCCCAGCAGATCCTGAGAAGGCCCCCTTCACGCCGCCTCCGTGCGATGTTGGAGCACTTGACGGCGTGGAGGATCTGAGGGGTGGGGTCCCCTCCAAAGTAGCAGATGCAGGAGGTCTCAGCGTCCACCGCTCCGGCAAGGGTCGAAGCCGGGACCCTCTCGGAGGAGTGGGTGAGTCGTCGAAACTGATGGTTTTGGCAAAAGAGGCAGTTGAAGGAGCAGGCATGATAGAATACGGCCAGGTTCTCGAAGTCCCGTTCAGGACCCCGGCGGTGGGCGTACTGGGGGTGACCAGCGCCGGTGCCGCCGGGACATACAAAGTCGGCAACACAATTGGTGGGAAGGGGGTCGTGGTAGAAAGAAAGGTTCCCCTCGTGGGGCCTCCCGCCCCTGACCCGGCCCCGCTCGGCTACCCTCAGCCCGCAATAGCCTCTTTCCCCTTCAGGGATCAGGCACTCTCGCATGCAAAGCCGGCAGGGGATGCCATTCTCGGCTTTCGGCGCCTCTTCCGGCAGACCGGAGTCTCGGCGCGAGGCCTTGTGAACCGCCTCAATGTGCGGGCGCACGAGATCGAAGCGCTCCTTTATGCAGCCCGAACAGGCCGCAATCGCCCCTGAGATCAGCCGGTCTTCTTTGCCGCAAAAAAGACAAAGGCCCATAATCTAAAAAATACCATCGATGGACTATGCTTTCAAAGGGGAGGTTTTTAGGGCAGTAAGCAGGTTAAGAAGATTAGTCAGTTTCCGTCCAGAAATGGCCCTTTCTCCCAATCTCGGCGTCGATCTGCGGGGCTGGTCGTGCGGCGTACTCCAGTACGCCTCCTCCCAACCCCTTGATTTGACTCGGGCCATCCTTGGCCCTCGCCCTTCGGGCACCCTAACGGGTGTCCCATTCCGCTGTCCTGCGGAATGGTCCTTGACCTTGGAAGAAATTGCTTATTTCTGCCCTGGAAACTCCCTAGTGCGGAGAACTCATTTATGGATGGGCACTAGTCATATGGTGCCAAGCGGAGCGTATCTCCAATGGGGCCTCCGGACATGGTAGGGCTCATAAGATGAGGGACTTTATCTGCTTCTTGCCGCAGAGCTCATCGGTTTGATTGATATCGGGTTTTTTTGCAGGCATGGAAAGATGATATGCAGGATGCGCGTTGGACAGTCAGCGGTTCGCCCGGCTTCTGGCATTTTCGGTCTTGAAAAAATTTCCGTGTATCCTAGAATGTCTTATACCTCGTTGGCTCGGAATATGTGGTGATTACATCACTAACATATTTATGGACCAACGAGGTTTTTCAGTTTTTTTCCCCCATGTTGGGCATAGGAGCGCTATGAAGGTCGACTTGAGACGAAAGGAGCCGGAATCACTTTTCCGGAGGGATATCGTCTTTCAAACCTTTTTTTGGAGCCAGGTGAAGTCACGGCTCGGTTGGAAGCCAAAGGCCTTTAATTTTTTCTCCCCAAGTGTCAGCGGTGACGTATTGGTGCTCACCAGGACCTTGAATAACGGAATATCGGCGGCATATGTGCCCCAAGGGCCTGAGCGCGGTCCCGAGCCGGAAGAATACGGTTTGTTTCTGGAAGACTTATCCGAAAAATTGGCCGACCATATAGACCCATCAGTGGCCTTCATACGGTATGACCTTCCATGGGAATCCCCGTACACAGACGAAAATGGGGAGGCCGGCGGAAAGAACGGACAGCCTGTCCGTCCCGAAGCAAGGCTGCAGGAAATCCGTATGAATTTCGGTACCAGCTCATGGAACCTTCGTAAGGCCGTAACTGATCTCACGGTGGCGGACGCCGTGCATGTAGACCTTAGTGCCGATGAAAACGAGATCCTTTCCAGAATGAAGCCAAAGACCAGGTACAATATACGCCTTGCCGGAAAAAAAGGAGTGAAGGTTGTTTCGGCCTCGCAAGAGCTCCTCCCGGTATTCTATGAACTCTATTGCCAGACAGCCGCACGCAATAAGTTCCCCGCTTGCGGATATGAACATTTCTCCGCCCTCTTCTCCGCTCTTGCCGCCAACCCCGATCCCCCTGAATGCCACTTCCTTTTCGCCATTCACGGCAAGCAGTACCTTGCCGGCGCCATCATAGCCATTTCAGGACGCACCGCGACATATCTGTTCGGAGCCTCATCCACTGATAAAAGGAATCTGATGGGTTCCTACGCCATACAGTGGGAAGCTATCCGACTGGCCATGGCCAAGGGATGTCTGGTTTATGATATGGGAGCGGTTGCTCCTACCGCCGATCCAGAGCACCCGTTTTACGGATTGTTCCGGTTCAAGACCGGATTCGGGGGAAAGGTCGTTCATAGAAACGGCTCATGGGATTATCCCCTCCAGGAAGACAAATACAATATCTTCCGCAACCAGGAAACAATCGGGCGGATGCATTTGGCCGAATGATATTTCCGCCTTCTTCATCCGCCGGAGCCGCTCCGCTCATGTAACGCTTTGTGTTTCCGTAGATTCCCAAGGCCTCCCTTTAGTCGGTCAGGGCCGCTTGGGGTATAGGCCTGCGAAGAGCCCTCTTGACTTACAGTTTTTCTTACAGTAAATATGGGGCCGTATGAGGATCCCAAGACCGAGGAGGAAGGGGTGATGAAGCTGACCGAAAAACAGAAGGCCTTCCTGGCCTATCTCTCCGGGTATCAGGAGGAGTGGGGGCGGCCGCCGAGCTTTGAGGAGATCCGGGGGCGAGCACTTCGTGCTGCTGGTTGCCGGGGACTCCATGCGGGACGAGGGCATCCTGGACGGGGACTACGTGGTGGTCAGGAGGCAGCCCGCGGCTGAGAACGGCGATACCGTGGTGGCGCTCCTGAAAAACGAGACCACGGTGAAGAAGTACTACCGGAGGCCGGGATACGTGGAGCTCAGGCCCGCGTACCAGGGGATGGCCTCGATCATAGTGCGGGAGGGGGAGCTTCGCATAGAGGGAAAGGTGGTGGGGGTGATCAGGCACTACAAGTGAGCCCCGGAGTTTGGTATGGAACGACACATTATACACCTACATGTGCCCGCCTTCCCCGTTGCGGTGGAGCGGGCCTTGCGGGCCCGGCTGCGGGGCCGCCCGGTGGCGGCTGCGTGCGGCTCCGGGGATAGGGCCTCGGTCCTTTGCGCCTCGGCCGAGGCCAAGGAAGAGGGCGTGGACAAGGGTATGCCCCTGGGCCGGGCCAGACGGGCCTGCCCGGGCCTGGTGGTCGTTTCCCCGGACCCGGCCCGCATTGAAAGGGCCTCCCGGCTCCTGGCCGGAGTGGCGGCCAGCTACACGCCGCTTTGGGAGCCGCTCCGGCCAGGGCACGTGTATATGGACGTAACAGGCACCTCCAGGCTGTGGGGGCGGGCCAAGGACACGGCCGAACGGGTGCGCCTGGAGGTCCTGGAGCGGCTGAGCCTCAGCGGAGCCGCCGGGGTGGCCGCGAACAAGCTGGTCTCCGGCATCGCCTCCCGGATAGACCCGGGAGGCAAGGTCCTGGACGTGGACCCCGGAAGGGAGGAGGCCTTTCTGGCCCCCCTGAGGGTGGATTACCTGCCCGGGCTGGGCCCGGCCCGGAGCCTGGCGCTGCTCCGGGAGCTGGGGGTCGGCGTGGTCGGGGAGCTCGCCTCCCTGGACCCGGCCGCGTTAAAGCCCCTTTTCGGCAGGAGGGCCGTTGTCATCCACCGGCGGGCCCGGGGGATCGATCCCACCCCTGTATACCCGCCCCGAAGGGCGCCGGCGCTTAGACAAGAGCAGGTGTTTCCCGAGGGGGAAAACGATGACCACCGGCTCCTGCGAGCCCTTTACCGACTGGTGGAGGCCTGCTGCCGGATGCTCAGGGAGCGGGGGGAAGCGCCTCTTTCCGGGACCCTGCTCCTTCGCTACGCTGACAGGCGTGAGGTATCGCGCCGGGTCTCCTTTAACGGGGAGACGGCCTGGGAGGCGGATCTCTTCCCTCCCTTGTGCCGGGCCTTTCACTCGGCCTGCACCCGCCGGGTCAGGGTGGGCTTGATGAGGGTGGAGCTCGGCCGGCTCACCCCGTCCTGCGGGCGGCAGCTGTCTCTTTTTTCCAGGGAGCCCTCGCCCGGAGAGGCCCGGGCTGTCCTCACCCGCGCCCTGGACCGTATCAGGGCCCGACACGGGGGCCGGGCCATAGGTTACGGCGTGACTTGATTCTTTTTCTTCGGGGGCGTACATGCGCTTGCTTATGATATTTGCTTGAACCCTTTTCCCTGGAGGCCGGTGTCGTCTGCAGCCAGGCCGGCCGCCATGCCCAGGGGGTGTCCGGAGCCGGCAGGGAGACCGTCGCCGGCTGGCGCCCGTCCCGGCCGCTCCCTTCAAAACCCTATTGAGTCCAAACAACTTCTACCTTGGCTTTGAGAAATTGAAATTTTCTCTTTTCCGGTTTCCCTATAGACTCCTGTCCCAGGCATATGAAATGCCGATTCAGGAGGGGATTGTCTGCCCTTTGGCGCCTCTGGATGATATCATGGCAATGAAAGCCGTGGCTATTAATCAAAGAGGGTCCATGAAGGATTTTATCGATCTGTTCTTCATATTGCGAAAGACAGATACGGATTTCAACCGACTGGCAACGCTGGTCACGAATAAGTACGATCTGGAGCGCCAGGCAAAGCCTGGTGCGACTTGCTGACTGAGAGGTGTCAGCCATGA
>CAZYJR010000042.1:0-31231 GCA_964647905.1 uncultured Desulfobacterales bacterium
GCGGGCTCGAGGTCCTTGAAGACCTCCTCGGGCTACGACCTGGTGCGGCTCATCACCGGATCCGAGGGAACGCTGGCCGTGGTGACCGAGGCCACCCTGAGACTTCGCGGCATCCCGGAGGGATTCAGCGCGGCCGTGACGGGGTTCGACTCCGTGCGCCGAGCAGCCGAGGCGGTCTACGGTATCATGGCCTACGGGCTCACACCCTCGGCGCTGGAGATCCTGGACGAACGATCGATCCGGTACATAAACACGGACAGGGAGGATCCACTTCCTGAAGAGACCATCCTGCTGATCGAGTTCACCGGCAACAACGAGGCCGGCCTGGCCGAGGACATCGACCGGGCACGCGAGATCTGTGAGGAGAACGGCTGCCGCCGTTTCCGCCGGGGCGTAGGAAGGGACGAGCGGAACCGTCTCTGGGAGATGCGGCACGAGTTCGGCGAGTGCTTCATCCGGACCCACCCCGGCCTGGACGTGGTGATCATGGATGCGGCGGTTCCGTTGTCCCGGTTTCCGGATCTGGTCGAAAGGGCCGTCAAGATTGCTGACGGGCACGGCCTGGAGAGCTGTATCTCGGCCCACGCCGGCGACGGCAACCTGCACCTTAACGTCGCCGGGGACATGGGCGACCCGGCCTTCCTGGACCGCCTGACCCGGGCCTATGACGAGGTCGTGGCGTTCGCGGTTTCCGTGGGCGGCACGGCCACAGGAGAGCACGGCATCGGCATCGGCAAGCGCAAGTTCATGAGGTTCGAGCACGGCGAGGGGGTGGAGGTGATGCGGGGCATCAAGCATCATCTGGATCCCAACGGCATCCTGAACCCCGGCAAGGTGCTGCCGGAAGAGGAGGGGAGAGCGGAGACCCGATGAAGACGCTGATGACCGGAAACGAGGCCGCGGCCGCGGGGGCCCGGCTGTCCCGCCCCCAGGTGATCGCGGCCTACCCCATAACGCCCCAGACGAGCATAGCCGAGAAGCTCGCGGAGTATACGGCCCGAAAAGAGCTCGACGCCCGCTACATAAAGGTGGAGTCCGAGACCTCGGCCCTGGCGGCCTGCATCGGAGGGTCGCTTTCCGGGGCCCGGGTGTTCACGGCCACTTCCTCCCAGGGCCTGGCTTTGATGCACGAGCTCCTCCACTGGGCCTCGGGCGCGAGGCTCCCGGTAGTCGTGGTTAACGTGAACCGCTCCATGGCGGCGCCCTGGTCCCTTGGCGTGGATCACAACGACACCCTGAGCCAGAGGGACACCGGATGCCTTCAGGTCTACTGCGAGACCGCCCAGGAGGTCCTGGACACGGTTCCCATGGCCTACGCACTCGCCGAAGAGTCCCTGCTCCCGATGATCGTCTGCATGGACGGCTTCCTCCTCTCCCACTACACCGAGCCGGTGGAGCTCCCCGAGCGGGAAGCCGTGGACCGGTTCCTGCCCCGCCGCAAGGCGGTATACCGAATGGATCCGAAACAGCCCTTCACTTTCGGGGGCGGGGTGAGCTCCGAGACGCTCTACGGGCTCCGGAGGCGCATGCAGCAGGACATGGACGCCGTGCCCGCCCTCTGGGAAAAAATCAGCCGCCGCTTCGAGGGCGTCTTCGGGCGCGCCTACCCGGCCGTGGAGACCTGGAACATGGAAGGGTGCGATCTGGCCCTGGTCACCAACGGGACCATGGCGGGCACGGTCAAGACCTACCTCAGGGGGCGCGGGGCGGGCAAGGGCGTGAGGCTGGTCAAGATGCGCTTCTTCCGGCCCTTCCCGAGGGAGGCGCTCCGCCGGGCGCTCGAAGGGTGCAGGGCGGCGGTGGTCCTCGACCGGAACCTCTCTCCGGGCGGGGGAGGCATCTTCGCCCAGGAGGTGCGGGCCTCGCTCTACGGAACAGGGGCCGGGATCCCGGTTGTGAGCGTCATCGGCGGGGTCGGGGGGGTGGACGTGACACCGGAGCACCTGGACCGGCTGGTAACCGACCTCGAGGGCCGCCGGGAGCTTCCCTCCGAGACCCTGTGGATGGAGGTGTAGGCATGCAGGCTTTTCAGGCTGAAAACGAGCTGGTTCACCCCGGGAGCTTCTCATGCCCCGGCTGCGGCCTGACCGTGGCCTACAGGCATGTGCTAAAGGCCCTTGGACCGGACACCGTGGTGGTCACCACGGCCGGGTGCGGCTCAGTGGTCGCCGGGTACTACCCCATGACCTCAATCAAGGTCCCCTTCTTTCACTGCTCCTTCGGCACCGCCGCCTCCACCGCCTCCGGCCTTCGGGCCGGGCTGGACATGATGGGAAAGGAAAGCACCCAAGTGCTCGCCTGGGCCGGGGACGGGGGCACCTTCGATATCGGCCTCCAGGCCCTCTCCGGGGCGGCCGAGCGGAACGACGACATGATCTACGTCTGCTACGACAACGAGGCGTACATGAACACCGGAGTCCAGCGCAGCTCCGCCACCCCGCTCGGCACCTGGACCACCACGACGCCCGGAGAGGCGCCCGAGGACCGGGTCAAGAAGGACATCGCAGGCATAATGGCGGCGCACGGCGTTCCCTACATCGCCGCCGCGTGCGTCTCCTTTCCCGAGGACCTGCGGGAGAAGGTGCGCAGGGCACGGGCCGCATCGGGATTCCGATTCCTGCACTTGCTTGCGCCCTGCCCGACCGGCTGGATGCATCCGGCGAGTGAGACGATTCATATAGGCCGCCTGGCGGTCGGCTCGAGGACGTTCCCTCTCTTCGAGATCTTCGACGGGGAAAAGATTCGGCTGAGCCCGATGCCGGAAAAGGTCCCGGTGACCGAGTACCTGAAGCCGCAGAGGAGGTTCCGGACCCTGAACCAAGAAGACGTCCTGAGGATCCAGGAAGACGTTGACAGGCGGTGGTCCCGGCTCTTGAACGCGGCCGGCCGGGGGGAGGTCTGATCATGGTCGAGATCCGAATATCCGGGCGCGGGGGGCAGGGGGCGGTCCTGGCCTCCCAGATCCTCGCCGCGGCGCTCTTCGAGAACGGCCTGCAGGTGCAGGCCTTTCCCTCTTTCGGTGCGGAGCGGCGCGGCGCGCCCGTATCGGCCTTTCTCCGGGCCGACCCTGAGGAGATCACCCTGCGCTGCGGCATCCTTCACGCCGACTGGCTGGTGCTCTTCGAGGCCGACCTGCTGGAAAACCCCATGATCATGAGCGGCGTTACGCCTTCGACCTCGGCTGTCATGAACGCGCGCTTCCCGCCCGAAGGCTTTGATCCGAGCCGTTTTCACCGGGTCTTCACCGTGGACGCCTCAGGGATCGCCGAGCGCCTGCGGCTTAGGACCACCTCGTTTTCCATCGTAAACACGGCCATGGTCGGGGCTTTTGCCTGTGCGTCCGGCCTGGTGGACATGGAAAGCGTGGCGCGCGCCGTTTTGAAGCTCGTCCCGGTCAAACAGGAGGAGAACGCGCAGGCCGCCGAGCAGGCCTGCGAAGAGGTGCGGGAGATAAAGATATGACCGATCACGCGGTGCCCGAACACCCCATGGCGGCCGCCAGGGAGTCAACGGCGGTCTTTCGAACAGGGACCTGGCGTTTCGAGCGCCCGGTCTTGGTGGAGCGGGCGGCGCCCTGCAGCGAGGCCTGCCCGCTCGGGCAGGACATCCCCGGGGTCATGGCGCTCCACGAGCGGGGCCTCCACCGGGAAGCCCTGCGGGTGATTCTCGAGGAGAATCCCTTCCCAGGCCTCTGCGGCCGCATCTGCTTTCATCCTTGCGAGCGTGTCTGCAACCGGGCGCGGTTCGACCAGGCCGTATCCATTAGGGACCTCGAGCGCTTCGCGGAGGAGCAAGCTCCGGATGAGGGCTTTATGGAACCACCCCGAGCCGACCGGCCCTCCCGAGTCGCCGTTCTGGGGGGAGGCCCAGCCGGGCTCTCCTGCGCCCGGTTCCTCGCAGGGCTCGGGCACGGGGTGACGATCTACGAGCCGGGCGACCGCCTAGCGATATACGGGGAAACGGCGGGGCTGGTGCCCGAGACCCTATTGGAGCGGGAGCCCGGGCGGCTTTCGGCCTCGGGCCCGGTCGAGATCGTGACCGGCGTCTCCACAGGTCCGGAAGCCCTCCGGTCGCTTTCCCGGTCCCACGACGCGGTCTATATCGCCGGCACCGGCCCCGGAATGCCGGGGCCGATCGAGCTCCCGCCGGCCCGGGTGTTTACCCTCCGTGACCTCAGGCGGGCTCGGGAGTCCGGAGCGGAAGACCGGCTCTCCGGGAGCGTGGTGGTGGCCGGCGGCGGCCCCGCGGCCCTGGAGGCCGCCCGCCTGATCCTGGAGCTGGGGGGACGCCCGAAGATCCTCTGCGCCTCGTCCCGGGAGCGGTTCGGCGCCGGGCCCGGCGGTCTCGAAGCCGCCGAAGCCGAGGGGATCGAAGTACGCTTCGAATCCGGCATACGGGCCCTGTCGCAGGAAAACGACCGGCTCCGCATCCTCCCGGGCGGCCCGGCGGCCCGCCCCGCATTCCGGGTCGAGACGGAGGCCGATGCCCTGGTCATGGCCCTCGAGCTCAAGGGGGCCCGGCCCGAGTGGATCCCCCGCATCCTCCCCCCCGGCCTCGTCGCGCTCCAGGATCCGTCTTCGACCTTGGCCCCGGACGCCCCGGCCGCCGAGCGCTCGCGAGGAATCATCCGGGCCCTGGGAGCGGGAAAACGGGCCGCGCTGATCCTGGATCTCTGCCTCCGGGGGCGGGCGCTGGACGTCCTTGCGGGCGCCTCTCTGGGAAGACTGGGCGCGCTCTCCGCACGGGCCTACGAAGCGCTTCCAGCCGGAGGGATCGAACGCCGTCTCACCGATGTGGTCCGCTACGATGACCTCAACACCGCCTGCTTCCGATCCGTCCCTCGCTCCAAGCCCCGCCGGGGCGGGTCCCTCACCCCTGGCCAAGCGGTCTCTTCGGCCCGGCGCTGCTTCCAATGCGGCCGGTGCACCTTCTGCGGCGCATGCGACGACTACTGCCCGGATGTCTCCATACGCAGTGACCGGGCGGAGCGCCTGCGCGCCGTGGACTACGAGCACTGCAAGGGCTGCGGCATCTGCGCCCGGGAATGCCCCCGGGGAGCCATAGTCATGGCCAACGGGGTCGGGTCTTAAATATTAATTATTCGCTGGAATAATTAATATTTAAGACCCGACCCCGGGGCGACCCGAAAATTTCCCTGACAAATCTTGATTCATGTGGTAATGATTAACATTGTGTAGTATTACGAGCCAAAATTTACTAAAGGCCAATGCTCTTGCAAAATGACTAGAAAGGGGCAAATAATTTTTAATGGATCGCCTATTGGATATAAAAGAAGCAGCCGGGTTTCTTAACGTCTCCGAGATGACCATAAGGCGGTGGACCAATTCCGGTAAACTGCACTGCTACAGGGTGGGCGGAAAGCGAGAGAGACGTTTTTGCCTAAGCGACCTGGAGGAGCTGCTTCAGGATTCTCGAGATCATAGGCTGAAGCGGCTGGGCGCCGGGGGTAAAAGGGTGCCCGACGGGGCGCACATGACCCATTTCTACTCGGGAAAAGAGGAGGCGCTCGGAGTCTCCGTGCCCTACCTTCTCGAGGGAATCGAGCGCGGCGAGGCCCTGCTTGTCGTGATGCCTCCGGAGAGGATCCGGGAGCTCTTGGAAAACATGGAAGAGACGGGTCATCCCGTCGGGAATTGGCTCGAGAGCGGCCGCCTTACCATGACCTCCGGCATGGATTCTCCAGAGAAAATGATGGATTATATCATAGGATTTGCTACTGAAAGGCACGAATTCAGACTGCTTGGAGACATGATCTGGACGGTTCGAAAAGGCTGGGACCCGGCGGCTCTCAGCGCCCTGGAGCAGGCGTCCGACCGCATGTCTCCCGTGGAAAACGGCCTCCTGCTCTGCCAGTACAGCCTGGAAGATTTCTCCGGTGCGACCGTCATGATGGCCGCCGAGCGGCACCGGCAGACGATTTACAAAGGCAGATTAAATAAAAGCCCCTATTACGCCCACTAAACAGGGCCGTTTTAGGGCTGAGAGCAACCCTTTTCTTCAAAGGAGGTGCACCATGGCCAGAATGGGCTCCAACTTCTTGGACACCAATGATCCTTTCCCTGAAATGGAACTGCGTCTCGTATCCGGAGAACCCTTGAGGATCCCCCGGGAATTCGGTGACGGATACGCGGTGTTTCTGCTCTACCGTGGATACTGGTGACCCTTTTGCAGCCGGCAGTTGGCCGGCTTTCAAGCGATCCTCGAGGAGTTTGAGGGTGAAGGAATGAGGATCGTCGCCGGTTCCGTGGACCCCCTGAACAAGACCAAAGAGTTTGTGGAAAAACTGGGGCTCGCATTTCCCGTTGCCTATGGCATGGACATGGAAACCACATGCCTTGAGACGGGTGCGTTTTATCAAAAGGATAGAAGGTTTATCCAGCCTGCCTGTTTTCTGATCCGGCCGGACAAGACCATAGAGGTGGCTGCCTACAGCTCGGGCCCTATCGGCCGCTTCGTTCCACAGGATGTCCTCGACCTGGTTCGGTTCTACAAGAGCCGGGCGCGGAAATGATGCCCGGCCCCAAGGAGAAGCACGGTGGCGACTTATGACTATGACATAGGCATTATCTCTTTCTTCATCCCAAAGATCATAAAGACCATCAAGGAGCCGGCATCCACGGAGGAGTCCGGGTGAGGCCGCCCCGGGAGAGGCCCGGCGGCAGTCTCTATTTCTTGTACAATGAAGCCAATGTATCGGTGGATATGCCCAGGCAAAAACCGAACATAACGAGTTGATTGATGAATGTGGTCCTGATCAGGCCTTTTTCCCTCCATCTTCGCGAGGACGTCCTTACGGCAGCCGGCAGGATGACAATCCTGCCCGTCTTCTTTATATTGGTGATCAGCTTTACATCCTCCAGGAGGGGCGTTTGAGGGTAGCCGCCGATTGAGCGGAAAAGTCTCTTGTCAACAAACAACGCCTGGTCGCCGTAGGGCATTCTCAACAGGCGGCTCCGCATGTTGACCATGAAGGCAAGCCAGTCGGATCCCGGAAAAGGCCGATCAAGGGAAAAGCTGAAGGCCCCGCCCGCGTAGCCTTCCTCATGAACGGCCCTGCGTATATACCAGTCATATAGGAAAGGCATCTCGGTATCCGCGTGTACGAATAAAAGGATTTCCCCTTTCGCCCTCTTTGTTCCTTCATTCATTTGACGCGCTCTTCCCCCGCTCGATTTCACCGTCTCCGCGCCCAGGTCCGCGGCTATGCGCAGGGTTTGATCCGTGCTGCCGCCGTCGGCCACGACAACCTGGACATTATCCCCCCTATTGATACCGGCCAAAGAGGACCCGAGGTGCTTCTCCTCGTTTAGAGCGGGGACGATCACGCTTATTTTGCTGCATTCCGAATCAAAAAGGCGGGAGAGGTCGTCCGGAAGATCCCCCGGTACATCGAGATCGTTCAGCTCCCCGGTGAAACCGCAGGTGAGGCCGGTCTCTCCGGCCCTTTGCAAGGTCTGTTCAAGGACCGACGCGGTTCCCCAGGCGATGCCGCTCAAGATATGCTCAATCCGCCGCGCCCCGATACGACCGCTGATCCCCAGCAAATAGAATCCGCCGTCTACGGCGGGGCCGAGGACGATATCCCTATCCTCCAGAACGGCAAAGGCCTCGTTCAGTATATCGGAAGACATGTCAGGGCAATCCGATCCGATCAGCACCAAGGGGCCGGAATCCTTCTCTTGGGCCGAACGAAGCGCAAGAAGCATTTTGCGGCCCAGGTCGCCCTCCGCCTGACGGCGGAACACCCAGCCGGAACCCAGGAGGGACCTCAATCCGGCGACTGTGCCCCCTTCGAAACAGATGCGGATCTTATCTCTACCCCGGACACCTTCAGCAGCCCGCAATACTCGCCTGAGTATATGAAACTGCAGCCTGGCCGCCTTTTCCGGCCCAAGGGCCTCGATCAAACGGGTCTTGCTCTTCCCGGGCCGGGGATAGCGTGTAAATACGATCAGGCTCCCCCGCTGTAGGGCATCGTGTCTCTCTTGATCAAACATCGATTTTGAGCAGTGTCCTACACCCTGTCCTTTGTCATTCCCTTCTCCGGCCGCCCGGGCCGCTCCGGCGATTATGTATTGCCCGGATGGAACACACAAGCCCCGAGAAAAGGGCGTGCATGTCCGAGTTTCTCGATTCCCGTGCTGGTCACCCATGACACAAGGGCGTTCAAGAGGATCCCGGGCCTGAAAGTGGAGGATTGGTTCGCTGCAGGCGACGGGCTTTCCAGAGGAGTTTGACATTTGGAATGGAGACTTCCAAGATAGTGAGCAAGTGAACTCCGGGGTCGGGTCTTAAATATTAATTATTCGCCGGAATAATTAATATTTAAGACCCGACCCCGAATAAAGAGGCAGATAATGGATCTCAAGTACCTCGGGGAGAACATCCGGAGGGAGCGCAAGCGGCTGGGCCTGACGCTGGAGAGGTTCGCGAGGCTCGTGGGGACCAGCAAGACCACTCTCCAGCGAATCGAGACAGGCGCCAAGTCCCCCACCGTGGATCTCCTCTACGAGATCGCCCAGCTCTGCCGGCGGCCCATGGAGGAGTTCATCCAGGAGGAGCCCCAGGGTATCTACCGGCTTGACGCCGCGCGACAGAAGAAGGTGGTGGGAGAGGACTTTGAGGTTTCCATCGTCTGCCCCTACGGCGTGATCTCCCGGGATATGGTGGTCAACTACTACCGGGGCAAGGCCGGGGCGCACATCAAACCCACCCAGGATCGGGGCTACCACTGGGTCTACGTGGTCCGCGGCTCCTGCCTCTTCGAGCACGACGGCCGCCGGTACACCCTGGGGGCCGGCGACGCCATCTACTACGACGCCAGCAAGACCTTCTGGTTCCGGGTCATAGAGGACCTGGAATCCGTCCGCATAGCCGTCCGCGCCTGATTTCCCGCTCCAGCCTATAAGTAACCCCCCGCCCGGTGCTCTCGGGAAGGATGTTATTCCCCGATAGGGGAAAACCCATGGGTTTGGACCATATATGGGAAAAAAAGTCCTGGTGTAGGATGTTTTTCTTGACCCCGGCACAATTCCTTTGGTCCAATATGATCCGCCGGCCTGATCGGGGCGTTTCGAGCCTGGTGAGACGATGGGCCGCACCGGGCTTCTTCAGGACCACGACAATCAAAGAACAGGAGGAAGGACCATGAAGAGACAATCCGTGGTTTGGGCAATGACGCTTTTCCTGTGCGGGGCGATCTTTTTCGCCTCTACACCGGTAGCGGCCGAATCTCCCGTCACCCTTAAGGTGGTGACTTTTCTTCCCAAGAACGACCACCACCTGGACTACTTCTGGAAGTTCGTGGAGCGGCTGAAGGAGCAGTCGGACGGCGGGATCGCCATAAAGGTCGTGGGAGGTCCCGAGGCCCTCCCGTCGTTCGAGCAGATCCAGGCCGCCCGGACCGGTGTGGTGGATCTGGTCGCCACATGCAGCGCGTATTACGTGGGCGATCTGAAGGAGGCCCTGGCCTTCCAGTACGGGAACATAACGCCCCAGGAGGAGCGGAGCGTTGGGTTCTATGAGTTCATGGACCGGGTTCACCGGGACAAGCTCGGACTCAAGTACCTGGGTCGCTTCAGCTACCCCGGGCACTTCTACTTTTTCAGCAACGAGCCGCTCCGGAGCATGGCCGATTTCGAGGGCAAGCGCATCCGCAGCAACCCGGGCTATGAGCCCTTTGTGAAGGCCATGGGCGCTACACCGGTCAATACGTCCTTTTCCGAGGTGTTCAGCGTAATGGAGCGCGGCGTGGTGGACGCCTTTGCATGGCCCATCCCGGGGCCGCTCTTCTACGGGTGGGAGTCCGTGTTCGAGTATGTCATCCTGCCGGGCTTCTACGAGATGAACACGGTCATGCACATGAATCTCAAGACCTGGAACAAGTTGTCCCCGGAACTCCAAGAGGTGGTCATGGACAACGTGACTTGGATGGAGGGCGAGATCGTCCCCTATTATCGAAAGTTCGAAAAGGATCAGCTCGAAAAGATGAAGGACATGGGCAAGACCCTGATCACCGTGGAGGACCCGGAGGCTTACTTGAAGCTCTCCATGGACAAGGCCTGGGAGATGGTCAGGGGGGCGTGCCCCGAGACCGGACCCAAGATGGAATCCATGATCCGCAAGTGATCCGCGCAGCCGGGCATGCCCGCCGCAAGCCGGGGCGGCGGGCGCGCGCCCGGGATCCCGGCAAGGAGGAGACCCATGAGGTTCCTGCAGGCGGCCGGAAAGGTCTTTGACCGGATCGGGGCCGCGTTCTGGGCGCTCTCCGGTGCGATACTGCTCTTCTCGATCGCGTCCGTGATCGTGGACGTAGTCTTCAGGCTCCTTTACAAACGCTTCTCCCTTCCCTGGGTGGTGGAGGTCAACGAGTACCTCCTCTTCGTGCTCACTTTCTTCTCGTCGGTCTGGTGCCTGCGGAGGGGCGGACACATTCGCATCGACTTCATCTACGAGCTCTTCAGTGAACGGAAACAGGCGTTTCTATCGGCGATCACGAGCGCCCTGGGCGCGGCCGCCTGCCTGCTCTTCTCGTTCTACGGCGGCTACGCCACTTGGTACAGCTACGTGCAGGGCACGCACCTCTTCAAGTTCCTGAAAGTACCCAAGTACGCCTTCACCCTGGTGATCTGCGTTTGCGCCTTTCTACTCGCAATGGAGTTCATACGCCGGGCCCGCAATGAATGGACGGCCTTTGGCACAATGAAGACACCCGCGGGCGAGAGGAGGGCGTGAGCCATGGAATGGTACTTCGTACTCCTGATCATGTTCGGAGGGCTGTTCGTGCTCATGAGTGCCGGCATGCCCGTGGCGTTTTCCTTCCTCGTCATGAGCCTGGTGGGATCGGCCGTCTATCTCGGCGGTCATTCCGGCCTGCACCAGCTCATATACGGCTCCATGCAGTCGGTCATGTCCTTCACCCTGCTGCCGGTTCCTCTCTTCATCTTCATGGGGGAGCTCATGTTCGCTACGCGGCTGGGGCTCCTGGCCATTGACACGCTGAACGTCCTTCTGGGAAGGCTCCCCGGAAGGCTCTCCCTTCTCAGCATAGGGTCGGGAGGAGTCGTGGGGGCGCTCTGCGGCTCGGCCCTGGCCTCGACGGCGCTCCACGGCCGTCTCCTTTTCCCGGAGATGCGCGAGAGGGGCTACAGCAAGTTCATGAGTCTCGGCCCCATCGTCACCAGCGGAAGCCTGGCCATGGTCATCCCGCCCACAGCTCTGGGCGTGCTCCTGGCGAGCCTGGCCAACGTGAGCGTGGGGAACTTCCTCATCGGGTGCATCATACCCGGGATTCTCCTCGTGCTTGTCTACGGGTTGTATATCGTTGTGACGTGTCTGGTCCGACCGGAACACGCACCTCCGTACGAGGTGACGAGCGAATCGATCACCACGAAGGCCTCGCTGGTACTGCGGAACCTCCTTCCCATGGCGCTCATCGTGTTCCTGGTCACGGTCACCATCTACATCGGCGTCTGCACCCCCTCGGAGGCGGCGGCCCTGGGCGCTGGCGGGACCATGCTCCTGGCTCTCCTATACCGGCAGCTCACCTGGAAGGTGCTCCGGGAGGCCCTGGACGGCACCCTGCGCACCACGGCCATGATTTTTTTCATTCTCGTGGGGAGCACGGCCTTCAGCCAGATCCTGGCCTTCAGCGGAGCCGGCTCCACCATCACCCAGATGACCGCGGACCTCCCTCTGAGCCCCGTGATGCTCGTGATCTGCATGCAGATCATGGTGATCGTCTTGGGCGCCTTCATGGACCAGTTGTCCATCCTGATGATCACGCTCCCGATATTCATGCCCATCATCCGGGCGATCGGATTCAATGACATGGTCTTCATCATCATGCTCCTGATCAACGTGGAGATGGCCGGCAAGACGCCGCCCTTCGGGATGAGCCTGTTCGTGATCAAAGGGGTGGTACCCGAGGACGTGAGCACCTTGGACGTCTACAAGAGCGTGACTCCGTTCCTTCTCCTGGACATGCTGGTGATGGGGCTGCTGCTGGCCTTTCCCGTACTCTCCCTCTGGCTGCCTGGGCTGATGGGATGAAAGCCCGGAGGAAGAAAGACACGGGCCCGGGGTGCGGGAGGCCTCATGTTGCGCCGTGCGGAGTGCAGGGAAGAGGTTTGCGGAGATAGAAAGGCCGGAAGGGTATTGAGTATGGAAGAGACCCCCAAGACATATCAACTGAAACGACACCGGGTGCTCGAGGAGAAAGTGGACGGTCGCATCATGCGGGTCCTGGAGGGCAGGGCTTCGTCCATTTGCGAACTCCTTCACCGTGCTTCGGCGCATCTCCCGGACCGGGAGGGCTTTGTGGACGGGGCCCACAGGTGGACCTTCGGCCGGTTCGCAGCGAACGCCTCCCGCTTGGCCGCAGGGCTCAGAACCGGGCTCTCGGTTCAAAAGGGCGATCGGGTGGCCATGCTCATGGAAACAGGCGTCCCCTATGTGCTGGGCCTCTTCGGCGCGGCCGAGGCGGGCGCGGTCTCGGTTCCCCTGAACAGCCGATTCACGGTGGAGGAGCTCGCCTACGAGGTGGAAAACTCCGGGTCCCGCGTACTCCTGGTGGACGAGGCCTTCGTGGAGACGGTTCGGGAAAACCGCCGCAGCTTCGGTTCAGTCGAGCACGTAGTGGTCAACGGGGAAGGGGCCTTCCCGGGGGCCCTGTCTCTGGAAGAGCTCCTCTCCGGGGGCGAGGGAAAGAGCCTCTCCCCGGTGCCGCTCCTGGAGGACGACCTCCTCATGATCCTCTACACCTCGGGCACCACGGGGGTTCCCAAGGGGGCCATGCTGACCCACCGGGGAGCGGTCCACGCCGCCATGCTCATCGAGGACCTCTTCGATCCTGTACCGGAGGACCGCATGCTGAACGTGCTTCCCATGTTCCATGCGGCAGGCACCATAATGTCCGCCTTTTCCGCTGTCTGCATGGGCGTCCCGTGCGTGTACATGCCCCGGTTCAAGACCGAAGCCGTGCTCGACACAATCCAAAGAGAGCGGGTCTCCATAATGGTTCACGTCCCCACGGTCTACTGGCTCATGGCCAACCACCCGGACCTTGACCGTTACGACCTCTCCTCGCTCAGAGCCGCCATCGTGGGAGGGGCCCCCAAGAGCCGTGAGGCCTTCGAGGTCATCATGGAAAAGCTGCCCGGCGTCCGTTTCGCCGACACCTTCGGCATGACCGAGACCCACTCCATGGACTTCGTGCTCACCCACGAGGAGCTGCATACACACATGGAGACCGTGGGACGCCCGGTGCCGGTGGTGGAGGTCCGGGTGGCGGAAAAGGCCGGAAACCCTCTTCCCGGCGGAGAGGCCGGGGAGATCATGCTGAGCGGTCCCAAGATCATGAAAGGCTACTGGAAAAACCCCGAGGCCACAAGAGAAAGCCTCGCGGGCGGATGGCTTCGGACCGGTGATGTGGGCAGGGTGGACAAGGAGGGGTATGTCACCATCCTGGACCGGATCAAGGACATGATCAACCGCGGGGGGGAAAACATCTACAGCGTGGAGGTGGAAAACGCCCTGCGCCGCCATCCGGCCGTGGACGAGGCGGCCGTGGTGGGCGTGCCCGACGAGGTCTTCGGGGAGGAAGTGAAGGCCTATGTGAGCTTGAAGCCCGGTGCCGAGCCCACCGTGGAAGAGCTTCGAGAGCACTGCAGGGGCGTCCTTGCGGACTACAAGGTGCCGCGCTACCTGGAGCCGGTCACCGACTTTCCCCGCAATCCTACCGGTAAGATTCTCAAGAGCAAACTCAGGAGGCAGGCATGAACGACTCCGAAGCAAAGGGCCTACGGTTCGCCCTGGAGGGGATCACCGTCCTGGACCTATCACAGGGATGGGGCGGCCCCGGGGGCACCATGCTCCTGGCGGACCAGGGGGCCGAGGTGATCAAGGTGGAGCCCCTTCGGGGCGAACAGGGGCGCGGGTTTTACGCCAACCCGCCCATCGAGGGAGTTGAGCGCGGGTTCCTGGCATTCAACCGCGGAAAGCGGGGCATCGCCCTTGACCTGAAGACCCCGGAAGGCAAGGAAGCCCTTGAGAAGCTGGTGAAAGGGGCCGACGTGCTTCTCCACAATTTCCGTCCCGGCGTGCCAGAGCGGCTGGGCATCGATTACGAGAGCCTCGAGCGCCTCAACCCGCGGCTCATCTATGTGGTTCTGGGCGCGTACGGCCCCAAAGGCCCCTATGGCGGACATCGCGCCTACGATGTGGTGCTCCAGTGCCTGGCCGGACTCATGCACAGGCGGGCGCCCGACGGCACGCCTCTGGGCACGGGGCTTTGGGTCTCGGACACCGGGACGGCCATGATGCTCGCCTATGCCGTCACCGTGGCGCTCCTCGCCCGGGAGCGCACGGGCAAGGCCCAGCAGGTCGATCTGGCGCTCCTCAACCAGGCCCTTTTCATGGAGCTCCCGGATCTCGTCCGAACGCCCGAAGAGATGAAGACCGGCCTTCAAGGGGGTTTCTCCAAGGAGCTCTGGGACTACCACACCCCGTGCCGGTGCAAGGACGGAAAGTACATCGTACCCGTTGCCATGACCAACGACCAATGGAGTTCCCTATGCGGCGTACTCGGCCTCGATCACCTCGCCCGAGACCCGGCTTATGACGGCGCGATAAAGCGGTTCCGAAAGGGGGATGTGCTTCACAGGGAGCTGGAATCGGCCTTCATGAAGGGGAATCGGGAGGACTGGATCGGACCGCTCCAAGAGGCTGACGTGCCCCACGCCCCGCTTCTCGAGCGGGACGAGGTCTTGCGCCATCCCCAACTGATGGAAAACGGCCTGGTGGAGGAAGTGGACCACCCCACCGCGGGCCGGGTCTACATGCTTGGGATCCCGTTCAGGCTCTCCAAGATGCCCGGCAGGATCCGCGGGCCCGCCCCCACTCTGGGCCAACACACACGGGAGGTTCTTCGCGAGATCGGTTACAGCGACGAGGCCATCCAGGAGATGGTGAACCGCGGCGCAGTCGCGATCTGAACATCGGCTGAGCGAGGAGCTTCAGACCGAGGTTGACCCCGGTGTCTCCGGCACCCTTACCTATGCCCTAATGTCGCTGGATTGGCAATTGTACTTATCGGTCCCGGGGCCCAATGGACCGCATTCCGATTCCATAAGCTATTGGGGCCTACTAATTTCTGGGCTCTGCTGAATCGTAAGAATTCAAGAGGGTGAGTTGTGTTTGACACAAATCCCTGCGACAGATTAATATCGATCACATTCTGTATCTCCTTGGCATCGCAGAAGGTCCCTTAAGCTCATTAACTATTCTGAGTCACACCCGGAGGAGTTCGGGATGAGGTTAAAACCCCAAAATGATTTAAGGAGGCTCATCATGAAGAAAGTCTTATTTCTGATTGTATGTCTAGGGATCATAACAAGTCCGGTAGCCAAGGCCGAGGCGAAAAGTGAGTCGGTCATAGAGCTGAACTATGCCTCATTTTTGCCTACGAGTCATTTTTGGTTTCACAGCATCTGTAAGCCATGGGCCGAAGAGGTCGAGAAACGGAGCAACGGACGTGTAAAAATCAACATGTACCCTGGCGGCACCCTTGTGGGGGCTAGAGAGTCTTATCAAGGTGTAGTTAATGGTATTGCGGATATCGCAACCGGGGTTTTCGATTATACACCTGGGAGATTCCCATTAATGTCGTCCTTCGACCTCCCACTAGGATTCAGGTCTTCGGTGGTTGGGACTCGAGTGCTCAATGAGGCGACCAACAAGTTCAAGCCGAAGGAACTCTCGGATACCCATGTGCTCTATCTTCATGTATGTGCGCCAAAACATGTGTGGTCCACTGTTCCCATAAGAAACCTGGAGGATCTTCAAGGCCTGGAGATCCGGTCCTCTGCTCCGCAAATCTGGAAGGCCCTCGGAGCAGTCCCGGTGGCGGCTCCTCAGGGGGAAGTCTACGAGATGTTGGCGAAGGGCATTGTGGATGGTAATTCCGTATCACTCGACTGTCTGAGAGGGTTCCGCCAAGCGGAGGTCGTGGACTACGTAACTCTCAACTATCTGTACTTGACCAATTTCTTTGTGGTGATGAACAAAGCCAAATGGGCGGCTCTTCCGGAAGATATCAAGAAGATCTTTACAGATGTAAGCGAAGAATGGGTAAAGGTGGCAGGCAAGGCCTGGGATGATGCGACCTATTCCAGTTTGGGTTGGGCCGTGATGACTGAGAAGCTGGAAGTGATCCATCTCCCGCCGGAGGAACTGGACAGATGGCACGAGCGTACGGCCCCGCTGGTCGATGAATGGGTGAAAAAGCATGAGGCCGAGGGCCTCCCGGCGCAGGCTTGGATGGATGAAATCATGAGTCTCAAGGAGAAATACGGGGAGTAGGGAACCACGCAGGATACAGGAAGGGAAACATCCCCAGGCCGGGGCGGGCAAGATCACCTCTGGGATTAGTGAGTCGGAGATTCTTGTGACCTGGTCCATGTGAAAGGCCCGTTCCCGGCTCGTATGAATTTGAAAATGGAATGAAAATGCTTTCACCAGAGAGAGCTTTGCGAACCCTGAGTCAGTGGTTCAATTGGATCGCGGCATCGGCATTGGCCGCCATGATGCTTCTTGTGGTGATGAATGTAGTCCTTCGAGCCGTTTTCCAACCCATTATGGGCGCCTATGAAATCGTGGGCTTCCTTGGCGCTATGGCTATCTCCTTTGGGCTGCCTTATACCACCGTCAAAAAGGGGCACGTAGCCGTAGAGCTTTTCGTGTCATTTCTTCCGGAAAAAATCCGCGGTGTCATCCAGGCGTTTTCAGCCGGCTTGGGTGCCTCGCTCTTCGCCTTGTTGGCGTGGAGAAGCGCAGAGTACGGCATGGAGCTGGAAAGGATAGGAAGCCTCTCCCAAACGTTGAAAATCCCATACTATCCTTTGGTCTATGGGCTCAGCGTAGCCTCCGGTCTAACAAGCTTGGTGATTATATTGGAAGCCGCCAAATATATTGGAAAGGAACGGGAGAAATAATCCCTTGAATTTGATAGTTGGGCTGACAGGTATCGGCGTTCTGCTAATCCTTATTATGCTCCGAATGCCTATCGGATTTGCTATGGCACTGGTGGGGGTATGCGGATTCGGTTATGTAATCTCGCCTAATGCCGCCTTAAGCCTTCTAGCCAAAGATGTTTTTGAGACATTCAACTCCTATTCTCTGACTGTAGTTCCCCTTTTTGTGCTCATGGGACAGATTTGTTTCCATTCGGGTGTAGGGGAGAGGGTTTTCCGCGCCACATACAAAATCCTGGGACGTTTCAGGGGCGGTCTGACCATGGCCACCATTGCCGGATGCGCCGGCTTCGCCAGTATATGCGGATCCACAACAGCTACTGCAGCAACGATGGGCACGGTTACTCTTCCCGAAATGAAGAAGTATAACTACGATCCCGCCCTTGCTACAGGGGCCGTAGCCGCAGGCGGGACCCTTGGGATTCTTATACCGCCCAGCTCGATCTTCATAATTTACGGCATCATGACCCAGCAGTCCATTGGGAAGCTCTTTTTTGCGGGCGTAGTGCCCGGTATAATCCTTACAGCTCTCTTTATTGTAACTGTCTATTTCCTCTGTCGTTGGTATCCGGGTCTTGGACCTGCCGGAGTCCCAGCTACCCGCGGCGAGGTCTTCCGAGCCCTTTCAGGTGTGGCCGAGACCCTCATACTATTCGCCCTGGTCATGGGAGGACTGTTCATAGGCTGGTTCACACCTACGGAGGCAGGGGGTATTGGCGCATTTGGAGCACTCTGCCTTGCCGTCATTACCAGGCGTCTGACATGGAAGGGTTTCCTCATTGCCCTGGATCAGACAATCCTGACCTCATGCATGATCTTCATTATCGTGGGCGGAGCTGTGGTCTTCGGAAGGTTCTTGACCGTCACCCGAATTCCATTCGAGCTTGCGGCCTGGGTGGACGGCCTACCCTTACCCCCGGTCCTTATCCTCATTGCCATCATGCTGATCTATGCTGTAGGCGGACTATTCATGGATGCCTTAGCGTTCATGATGCTCACCATTTCCATTTTTTTCCCTATGGCCATGCGGCTTGGGTATGATCCCATCTGGTTTGGAGTCTTGATCGTAATCGTTACGGAGATAGGAGCTATCACCCCTCCAGTGGGTATCAATGTTTTCGTTATCAGCGGCGTAGCCCCGGATGTTCCCATACAGGTCATATTCAAGGGGATACTTTTCTTTCTGGCAGCGTTTGTAGCACTGATGATGCTGCTGATCATTTTCCCCGAGATTGCATTGTTCCTGCCGGCCCTAGTCGGCTGACCGACATGGGCCCTAACCACCCTGGGTATCTCTTGAATCGCAGGAGCGGCCGGAGTCTGGGTCCATGGACTTGGCCTCGAACTACTCTCGACCGACCCCGGTACGCTTTCGGATTTCGGCCAGGCGATTCCCTAATCTTACTGATATGTTCTCACAGATGCGGGCAATATGGCTCCAGGAATCGAAAGGAGCCCGTATCCCCTTATATGTCGAGAGATCGATCGCGTCCAGGCCGCCCGGGGAGGGTTCCGCCAGTTGTCGAACCAGTTGAACGACGGCAGATGCCCTTTCGCCCTTGATGAAACCCGAATGAGTACATAACGGGGTCGTGTCTTAAATATTAATTATTCGGACGAATAATTAATATTTAAGACACGACCCCGATTCCACTGCAATCAGCGCTTCAGCATCAAGCGGGCGGCCAGGGCGATCTTGCCGGCGACGCCCTTCTTCCCTGCCATGATGGTCCCGTAGAGATCCTCCAAGTTCTCCGGAGGCGTGGTCTCCTTTTCCTTCCTCAAAAGGCGTATCGATTCGCCGGGGCACGTGGACACGCAGTTTCCGCATCCCAGGCAGCGGCTGAGGTCGACCACGGAAGCCCCCAGTGAGTCGTTGACCGAGACGGCGCCCACTTCGCAGCGCTCCACACATGTCCCGCACGCCGTGCACGTCTCAGGATCCACGGACGCATAGTAGTTGGAGGCCCAGAAATCCGCGGGTTTGGGAAGCATCTTGTGAACACTCAGCATGCCGCAGCAGCACCCGCAGCAGGCGCAGACAAACTCCACCTCCCGGGTGTTGGAGGGTTGAAGTACTAGTCCGTCCGACTCGTTCAGCCGGGCTATCTCTAGGGCCTCCTCCTTGCTTATCTCCCGCCCGAAGCCGCTCCGAAGGCAGTTCTTGGCCGTATCGCCAAAGGCCATGCACGTCTCCAGCCGGGTCGTCTTGCTGCAGGACTTTCCCTTGAGGGCGGCGGCCTTCCTGCAGATACACTCGTTGATCACTATGGGGGCCTCGGTTTGTTCGATGATCGCCTGCAGATGGTCGTGGGTGGTGATGTGGTGCTCGGGGTGAATACTCCTTCCAACAGGGATTGTGCGCATCTGGGGCACCGCGGTTCCAAGAAACTCGAGCCCGAAGGACCTGCTGGACGTGTATCGGTCGAAATCCTTGAGAAACTCGGGGGTGAGTCGATACAGCTGCCCTTCATACATGCCCACCAGCAGCGGGAGGTTGAAGAACAGGCGCTCTCCTCCCCTTTCCATGTGGCCGATCACCCCCTTCTTCATCATACGGTCGAGCATGGCCTCCATCTCGTCCAACGACATGCCGGTCTCCCCCGCCGCCTCGTAGATCTCCCGGGGCGGCCGGGGCTTGTAGCTAAGCCGCGTGGCGAGCCCGACCTCCTCAGGGCTGAAAAGTCTTTTGAGGAGGCTTACCTCCACCCCCGACTTGGTCGCCGGATATCCTATGGGCTGTTTGTCCAGGTGTTTTTGGAGATCCCTGTAGACACCTTCCGCCGTGCCGGATTTTTCCCCGGCTCTTTTCCCTTTCATCACGGCCTCCTTTCTCTGCTGAGGGTATACCGGGGACGTGTCTTAAATATTAATTATTCGCCCGAATAATTAATATTTAAGACACGTCCCCGCGAGGATGGAAAGGGCTTCACCGAATACTATGAGCCGGAGGGCCTTTGCAGTCTCTCGGCGAGCCAGACCTTGATAATCGACTGCCGGGGCACTCCGAGGCGTTTGGCCTCCTTATCCAGCGCCTGAATCATCCATATGGGGAAATCCACATTGACCCTCCTTTGCTCCTGGTTGGGACGCCTGGCTCCGGAGGGGTCGATTTCCTTCAGAATGCTTTCCCCGGCGTCAAATATCTTGTCCAATTCCTTAGCTTTCATAGAGTCCGATCTCCTCGATCCTGGCACGGCGTACCGAGATAATCCTTATATTCTCATTCCGGTATGTGTCAATCCCTGACCAGTGCTTTTCTCCCATTTTTCCGATAACGAGAAATCTCGGTTCATCCGTGGTTTTCGCCGGTATTTCCAATAACTGGGGATCATTCCAGAGGGCTTGGGCATCAATGAAATCAATCCCATGCTTATTCTTGTTGGTTTCCGATTCCTCAAGGTCGAATTCAAATTTCATGGAATAATTGATATACCTATTAGGTATCTTTTGTCAACCATGAATGCCGGGGGCTGAGGACATTGGGGTCGGCTCTTGCCCGCAACCACGTGCTTGTCACCCATAACACCAGTGAGTTCGAGAGAATCCCTGACCTGGAAGTGGAGGATTGGTTCGCTGCAGACAGCGGGCTTTCCATCTGACCGTAGGTTGGACATGAGAAAAACGGCTCCGTAAGAAAAAGCACTTGGGTGAATTCGCTGAGTGGCGGCTACAACTCGTCATTATGCGGAAGCGGAAGGATGGATTCGATGAATTTCTTGATGCCTTCATAGAGGCCGTTGAATCAATTGGTCTGGCGGAAGTCATCCTCCCCACCTTATAGCTGTCCAGGGCCGCCGGCACGATTTCATCCGTTTCCCAGTCGTGGTGACTGGTGATGGTGATGTTCTTGCCGAAGGAGATACACCGTCACCCTCCCCACAGGCTGCCCGGCTTCCTATCTTGGATTTTTCTCTTGACTTGAAATGAAAACTTTTATATCAGTTCTTAGGTAGACAACTTTGTCTGCAATAAAGTCTATTTTCTGAGGCCAAATGAAATCAAAGCGAACGCGGGCGGCAAAGTGGGTCAAGCGTGCTGAGGTGATGGAAACCATCCGGGAGCGGATTGTTGATGGCTATTACCCCCAGGGCGTGAAGCTCACGGAGCAGAACCTTGTGGAGGAGTTCAAAATCAGCCGGCCGCTATTGAGGGAAATCCTGGCGGATCTTGAGAGCCAGGGTCTCGTCGAAAGAAAGCCGAACAGGGGTGCCATTGTCCGTCGCGTGGACTCGAACTCTCTCCTGGAAATCATGGAAATCCGCGAGGTGCTCGAGGGACTGGCTGCTCGACTTGCCGCGAGAAACTCGAAGCCCGAGGACTGGAAGGAGCTCGAGGAAGCGTTTGGTGCTCCAGCCGAAAAGATGGTGAAAGAGCAGGAGTTTGAGAATTTCTTGGAACTTGTAGCCAGACTGCGGGAACAAATTGTCAAAGCTGCTAACAACGAAGAGCTAACAAAACTCATTTATTCGCTTTTTGCGAAAATAACCATTGTTCAGCGCAGAGTTGTCATTTTGCCGAACCGAATGGAACACAGCATTCATGAGCATCGTGAAGTCATTAAAGCGATTATGTCAGGAGATGAAAATGCTGCCGAGCAGCGAAAAAAAGAAAACCTGAGAAGCGCTCGCGAATATTTAAGCAAATACAAAAAGTGGGTTCTCTAGTCCCTTGTAAACACAGTGTGGGTATCGGGAGGCGCCTCCATGAGCTGGGAGAAAGAAGCGAAGGAAATCCAACTCCGCCGAGAGAAGGCCTTGCAGATGGGCGGAGAGGAACGAGTGAGAAGGCATAAGTCTCAAGGAAAACTAACGATTCGTGAACGGATCAATGGGCTGCTCGATCACGCCCCTTTCTTGGAAGTGGGGCAACTCGCAGGAGATGCCGTCTGGGAAAAGGGTCAGTTCAAGGACATTACGCCCGCCCCGTACGTCATGGGCATGGGCAAAATAGAGGGCCGCTGGGTTGCTGTGGGTGGCGAGGATTTCACCGTGCGGGGCGGCTCCAGTGCCGGACTCGCGAGGAGAAAAGGCGGGCAGGGTGGCTTTGTCGAGGACACGGCCAAGGAATACCACATTCCCCTCGTTAACTTGATCGACGGGGTCGGGGCGAACGTCTCTTCTGCCATCAAGTCGAAGTTCAAGCGCCTTCCGGCAAAGGATGGCTACGAGCGCGCCTTGGAGCTGCTCGGCATCGTCCCGGTCATCTCTGCGGTGTTGGGATCCACTGCCGGCGGGCCCGCAGGGCGTGCGGTGCTGTCCCACTTTTCTGTGATGGTGAGAGGGAGTTCGCAGCTCTTTGCGGCGGGACCTCCGGTCGTGGAGCGTGCCCTGTCCCGAAAGGTGGACAAAGAGGAGTTGGGGGGGGCGCACATTGCCTGCGACAGGGCAGGAACGATTCACAATGCCGTAAACAGTGAATGGGAAGCGTTCGAGCAAATCCGCCGCTACCTGAGCTATCTCCCTCAAAACGTCTGGCAGGCACCTCCGTTCGTCGACATCGGGGACCCGCCCGACCGGGTAGAAGACGAGCTGATCCGCGTGGTGCCCCGTAACCGCATGCGGCCTTACAGCATGCACCGAATCATTGAGCTGGTTTTCGATCACGAGTCCTTTTTCGAGATCCAACCTACCTACGGCATCGGGATGATCGTAGGATTTGCACGCCTGGGTGGGTATCCCGTCGGTGTGATCGCCAACAACCCGAGCCACAATGCAGGGGCTCCCGATGCCCGGGATTCCCGAAAGATGGGGCACTTCACCTCGGTTTGCGACCAGTTCCATATTCCACTGATCCATCTCGTGGACGTTCCCGGGTTCATGATCGGAGTGGACGCTGAAGCTATGGGCACGCTGAAAGACGGCATGGCTGCGATGTGCAAGGTGATGCAGGCGAAAGTACCGCGGATTTCAGTCATCACCCGAAAATGCTACGGCATGGCTGGGGCTCTGAATTACGCCAACCACACACTGCACTATCGCATTGCGTGGCCCTCGGCCGAGTTTGGGTCCATCCCCATCGAGGGAGGGGTGGCGGCCGCCTTCAAGCGAGAGATCGAACAGAGCTCCGACCCGGACAGGAAACGTCAAGAGATCGAAGCAGAGATTCACTCGTACGAGTCACCGTTTCGGACTGCAGAGAAATTCGCTGTGGAGGACATCATTGATCCCAGGGAGACGCGATACCGGCTGTATTGCCTGGTCGAGGCGGCGCAAAACTATTTGCAGACGGAACTCGGGCCCAAACCTCGTTATGGCGCCTGGCCGTGATGAACCAATGGCTGGCCGGGCGCTCGAGGCCGTAGACGAAGCATGCTGGATCCCCAATATCTATGGGTCTTTTGTCCACTCGTGGCACTCGGGGCATTCACCCAAGGCTTCACGGGACTCGGGTTCGGCATTGTGATCCTGGCCGGCGTCGTTTTCACACCCTGGGATTTTGAGCGAAGCACGGTGGTGGTCAATCTTCTCGTTCTCGTGCTGCACGGCTCGGTGATTTGGGCCAGCAGAAAGGAGGCTCGCATACAGTGGAGATTGGTCGGCTTCATCCTGTTGGGATTGGCGGTTGGAGTGCCCCTGGGCTACTGGTTTATTCTTGCCTTCGGCAACCAGCCTGTCTTCCAGGTGGTCTTCGGCGTCTCTCTAGCCGGATTCGCGATCAACGAGCTCGTCAAACCACGCATCAAAGCCATGCCTCAATCCCTGGGCTTGCCGGCAGGGGTCGTCGGGGGGTTTCTGGGGGGAGCCTTCACCACCTCGGGACCGCCGATTGCCATTTTCCTCTACTCACAAAACAGGGATCCGGCGCTCCTGAAAGGGACGCTCCAGCTGGTGTTCATGACCGCTACGGTGTGGCGTCTAGTCAACATCGTCCTGTTCGGTCCAGGCATTTCAACTGCCGTTTTGAAGACTACCTTAATATGCCTTATTATCGTTTTTTTATTTGCTTTTTTAGGCCATAGGATAAGCCGCAATGTTTCGAGCAGGACGTTTCTGAAAATTGTCTACTCCCTCATCGCAGGGGCGGGGCTCGCCAACATCGTCCGAGCTTGTTTTTGAGCGGGAGACTTTGAATGCCATTATATGAGTTTGAAGGAAAACGCCCGACCATTCACCCATCGGCATGGGTTGCACCGAGCGCCGACATAGTGGGCTCGGTCTGCATTGGACCCCACTGTTATGTGGGGTGGGGGGCGATTCTTCGCGGGGACCATGGGTCCATCGAATTGCAGGAAGGGGCGGCTGTTGAGGAGGGTGTCATCATACACACCCCCAAGGACTTCACCAGCCGCTTTGGGGTGCAGGCGACGCTGGGGCACGGAGCGATGTTTCATGGGGCCACTGTTGAGAGCTTCGCAGTGATTGGAATGCGCGCCACGGTCAGCAATCACGGGGTTGTGGGCGAATGGTCCATTATCGGCGAAGCGGGGCTGGTGAAAAACTCCCAAGTGGTCCCGCCTTGCTCCGTGGCGGTCGGTCAACCCGTTAAGGTTATCGGTGACGTCACGGAAGCACACCGGGAAAAGTGGCGCTCCGGGAAGCGGGCTTACATGGATTTTGTGCAGCGGAATCATCACTCGCTGTGGCTGATCGAAGAAGATGATGTCTAAAAAGGGTAAAACCCACTATGAATACATTGAAAAGAATAATAAAGAAGATATAAGACCATGAAACTGAAATACTTTAATCCAAGCGCTTTCATTCGACTTCCCGCTGAGAACCACCCCGACCGCATATGCCTGTCCTATCGGGGGAACTCCTTTACCTACGAGACCATCAACCGTCGATCCAACCGTCTGGCCCACGCACTCAAAGATCTGGGGATTGAGGTTGGCATGCGAGTGGCAACCCTTCAGTACAACTGCAACCAGAGCTTCGAGCTGATCGTGGCCATGTGGAAGGCCGGCATCGTGATGGTTCCACTGAACACGCGCGACTCGGCTCAACAGAACATCGCCATCATGAATGACAGCGGTGCCAGCGCACTGGTGTTTGGAGTCGAATTCACCGACCAAGCAGAAGAGATCAAGCGCTCCCTGCCCCGGGTGAAGCATTTCATCTGGCACGGAGGACCGGAGGGCGCAAAGGAATCCTGGCTGGATTACGAGACCCTTCTTCGGGCGGCACCGGAGTATGAACCCGATCTCGATATGGAAGAGGACACGTTGTGCCGGATCAGCTACACATCAGGGACCACAGGCCGTCCTCGCGGCGTCCTGATGAGCTATCGAAACCGCATCGCCCAGATCACCAACGTCTTTATGAACGCTGATCGCCTGATCTCCAAGGATGACGTGTTCCTGCACGTGGCACCTCTCACGCATGCAGCAGGATACTACGCCATCCCCTTTTACCTCAAGGGAGCCCGACACGTGATTCTGGACAAATTCGACACGACCTCACTCCTCAAGACCATGGAGAGAGAACGGGTCACATGCACCCTGCTGGTCCCCACCATGATCATTATGCTGATGGAGGACCCGTACCTCCGGGAGGCCGACCTGTCCAGCCTCAAGCGGATCTTTTACGGGACCGCTCCCATGCCGCTCGACAAATTGAAAAACGCGTTGAAGCACTTCGGCCCCATCATGCGACAGAACTACGGCCTCACCGAGTCCGTTCAACCGCTGGCCTGCCTGACTCCGGAGGAGCACGTGTTGGGAGAGGAGGGTGAGGCCTCACAACGGTTGCGCTCCACGGGAAAGCGTGCGCTGGGCACGGAAATCCGCATCGTGGATGACAACGATCAAGATGTGAGAACCGGTGAGGTCGGGGAAATTCTGCTCCGAAGCCCGCACATCTCCATTGGTTATCACAACATGCCCGAAGAGACCGCCCGGACCTACCGAGGAGGCTGGCTCCACACAGGCGACCTTGGCCGGTTCGACCAGGATGGGTACCTGTACATCGTGGATCGCAAGAAGGACATGATCATCAGCGGAGGATTCAACATCTACTCTCGCGAAGTGGAAATGAGCCTGGACAGCCATCCGGCCGTGTTGGAATCCGCGGTGATCGGGTTGCCCGACGAGAAGTGGGGGGAGATCTGCACGGCTTTTGTGGTCACCCGAGAGGAAGCTCAGCAGCCGGATCCCAAGGCCCTGGTCGAGCATTGTGTCACGAATGGCCTTCCCAAGTATAAGGCCCCCAAGAAGCTAGTCTTTTTGGAGAGCCTTCCCAAGAATGAGAACAACAAGATCATCAAGAAAAGCCTTAAAGACATGGTTTTGGACGCGGAAAGCGGCTTGGACGTCGTGGAAGTCGGTCATTGAACCCGGAATAGGGCGATGGCCTTATGTTTAATCCTCAAACCATCAAAAGGAGGAAGGCCATGAAGAAAAGAGTAATGCTTACGGCCGTGTTCACCAGTATCTTTCTGGTTTGCGCGGGACTTGCGACTGCCGGGGAAAAAGATGTCAGTGCGGTTCTTCGTGCAGGCGGTGGAGCCGTGGGGGGAGCAGGATTTGTCATGCTAACGGGTGTGGCAAAGCTTGTCAGCGAAGATTACCCTAAGATCAGCATTACCGTGGTACCAGGAGGCTGGGTGGGAAACATAACACGCGTCAACGTCGGTGAACTGGATCTGGCCAGCACAGCAAATACCCTTTGCCAACTGGCGGAAAAACAGGAAAAGCCGTTGGACGAACCTGTCCCGAACGTTCGCTCGCTGTTCAGTGTGCAGGACACCATGTACTACTTCATGTTTGCGCGCAAGGACTACCCGGCGGATAGTGTTCAGGAAATCCTCGAGAAAAAACTCGAGGCCCGGATGTGCACCCTTTCCCCTGGGTCTGTTACGGAAATGCAGTTTCGAAGCGCCTTGGCGTCTCAAGGTTTGAGCTGGGACGACATCAAGGCCTGGGGTGGAAAGGTCAACTTCGTGAAATGGGGAGATGCCGTCAATCTAGTGAAAGACGGTCACGCGGACATCATCTGTGCAGCGGCCCTGGGCAAGGCGGGTTGGGCCATGGAGTTGGCAACGGTTCGCGATATGAAGGTCCTCAAGTGGAGTCCTGAGCTCCTCCAGGCCATCAACGAGCGCACGGGCACCCGCACCGAAGTGATGCCCGGCGGCCTGTACGAAGGCATCGACTACGAGCGCAAGTGTCCGGCCAGTTCCGGGGAAATCATCATCAACGCTGACGTGCCGGATGATGTAGCCTACGCGATCGTGAAAGCCATGGCTGAGAACGAAAAGACGTACAGGGAACATCACGCGGCCTTCAAGACCTTTCGAGCAGAGGGCATGGCAGAAGGGATTTTCCTACCTCTGCATCCAGGGGCCGAGAAGTATTACCAGGAAATGGGTTACCTGAAATAGGTCGAATCATGCTCATGCCTCGCTGAAGACAAAGGGGGCATGAGCACCCGTTCGATCAACGGACGAAGGCGTCTGCGGATCGGGCCCAATAAAATCTGCAAGGAGCGGTTAAGGCGATGACCGAGCCGATTTTTCCAAGGCCAAACAGTGTCCTTTCCATCGCGAAGCTATTGGCTGCAACGATTGCCATTGGGATCTCCTGCTTTCATCTCTACACAGGCGCCTTCGGCATCATTGAAGCGTACGGCATGAGGACCATCCACCTCATGACCCTGTTGACGCTGGCCTTCCTGTACTGGCCTGCGCACAGGTCCTGGCCCAAAGAAAAAACCGCCCTGATTGATTTTCTCCTTGCCGTGATCTGCCTGGTCATCGACGTCTATTTGATCATGCACCACGAAAGGCTCACCACGCGGGAGTGGTACACCGGCCCGGTCACCTTCTTTGACGTGGCGTTCGGTTGGACCACCATGGCCCTGGTTCTGGAAGCGACAAGAAGGGTCGCCGGCATTGCTCTGCCCATCGTCGCCCTCTGCTTTGTGGGTTACACCCTTTTCGGTCAGTTTTTTCCTTATCCCTTCACTATACGATCCCCCAACTTACTCATCTTCATTGATCACATGTTCTTGACGCCGCATGCGATCTTCGGGGTGCCGGTCGGGGTATCGGCAACGTTCGTTTTCCTGTTCATTATGTTTGCGGCTTTTCTGGATAAGACTGGGGCCGGGAAATTCATTATTGACTTCAGCATGTCGGCTGTTGGCTGGGCCACCGGGGGGCCGGCAAAGGTGGGTGTGATTGCGAGCGGCATTTTCGGAACCATCACGGGGCACTCAGTGGCCAACGTTTACGGGACGGGCACCTTCACCATCCCACTTATGAAGCGGATGGGCTATCGGCCGGAATACGCAGGCGCGGTGGAGGCGGCCGCATCAGCAGGGGGGCAGATAATGCCCCCCATCATGGGTGCCGCCGCTTTCATCATCGCCGAGTTCATCGGGATTTCCTACCTCACGGTCTGCAAGGCGGCCCTCTTTCCGGCGTTGCTCTACTTCGCAGCTGTATTTGCCTCCACGCATCTAGAAGCCCTCAAGATGGGGCTCAAGCCGCTGCCGCGCTCGGAATTGCCGCCTATGAAGACTACCCTCTTCCATGGGTTCCATTTCATCGTCCCGATCTTCGTGCTCATCTTTGTCCTCGTGCTGGGGTACACGCCGTTTCGAGCCGCTTTTCTGGCCATCCTTGTCCTGCTGGCAGTGGCCATGGCTCGCAAGGTTAGCCGCCTGGGGCCCAGGTCCTTCACCGAGTCCCTGGTTCAGGGGGCCCGAAACGGGGTGGTCATTGCGGTATGCTGCGCCTGTGCGGGCCTCGTGGTGGGATGTCTGGACATCACGGGCATGGGGATCAAATTCGTTGACATCATCATCATGGCATCGGGGGGGATTTTCCCCTTCACGCTGCTGCTGATCATGGTGGCCTCCCTCATCCTGGGCATGGGGATTCCCACAGCCCCGGCCTACATCATTGTTGCCATGATCGCAGCGCCTTCCCTGGTTAACATGGGGCTCGAGCCGATTGTGGCACACATGTTTGTATTTTACTCCTGCCTTCTCTCCGCGATCACCCCGCCGGTCGCCTTGGCGGCCTATGCCGGAGCGGCCATTGCGGGGGCGCCCGTAATGCGGACAGGCGTCATTGCCGCAAAGCTGGGTTTCGTCAAGTACATAGTGCCCTTTGTGTTTGCTTATGACGCCGCTCTGCTCATGGAGGGCAGTGCCGTCTTCGTGGCGTTGAGCTTTCTCACCGCATTGGCAGGCACCATCGGCCTGTCAGCGACCTTTGAGAAGTACCTCTTTACAAGGCTCACTGTCCTCGGGCTTTTCATCATGCTGACGGGAAGCATCCTTATGCTGATTTCCAACCTCTACACCGACTTGGCCGGACTTGTGCTGCTGGCCATTGGCGTTATCATGAACTTGAGGGACAAACGAGTCTCGCAGGCGCAGGCTGTTGCGTAAAAAATGCTTTTTCTGGAATACAAAGGGTGGCGTGCTTCCAGGTTGGAACAGAAAGACCTACTCTGTCCCTCGGCGGCGAGACGCTTGATGGCGACCTTGAATCACACCCCGGACGAGATGCACGAGGGCTCGGAGCTGCCGCCTCTCTGGCACTGGCTCTATTTTCTCCCCGAAA
Organism: uncultured Desulfobacterales bacterium; assembly: GCA_964647905.1. Lineage (GTDB taxonomy): Bacteria > Desulfobacterota > DSM-4660 > Desulfatiglandales > HGW-15 > CAZYJR01. The sequence goes on from CAZYJR010000042.1 coordinate 29,565, forward strand.
CCAGGACGGACCAATTGGCAGAGGACGGCCACCCCGCGAGAGGGGGGTTCATGCCCCCGGTGGATCTGCCGTTGCGCGTGTTCGCCGGATTTGAACTCGACCTTCAACGCCCCCTGCATCTGGGAGAACAAGTTTGGAAAAGCGCAGAGGTCACCGGTCTCGAGGAGAAACAAGGAAAGAGCGGCCGGCTGGTGTTTGTAACGGTCTCCTCTCAGGTAGGGAACGGCAGGGGAGAGGCTCTGAATGAAAAGCAGACCTTTGTCTACCGGGATTTCGGCTCCCCTGTCGCCTCGGAGGCTGAAAAGAACGTGCTCCAGCCGGACTGGGAGATGGAGGTTCCGATCTCCGTCTCCCTCCTCTTCAGATTCTCCGCCTTGACGTTCAATACGCACAGGATTCACTACGACAGGGAATACGCCGTGAAACGGGAAGGCTACCCCGCCCTCGTAGTCCATGGTCCCCTGATTGCAATCCTCATGGCGGATCTGATTGCCCGGAACGTCCGTGCCGTACTGAAGAGATTCGAGTATCGGCAGTTTTCCCCCGTTTTAGAGGGAGACACCCTCCGGATTGCCGGGTCTTATCAAGGCGCGTCGAACATCGAACTGCAGGCGCAAAGGGCCGACGGCCAGGTCTCCGCAAGAGGCCGATGTCGTCTGGCTAAAGGTCACGAGGGGGATTCATCGTGTTGAAGCTGCACATCATTGGAGCGGGAACGCCGACCCCTTCCGCAAAGCGGTTCGGCACGTGTTACATCGTAGAGGTCGAGGACACTTTGCTGATGTTCGACTGCGGGCCTGCATCCACCCACAAGATGGTTCAGATGGGTCTTTGGCCGAGTCGTGTCCGCCATCTTTTTTTTAGTCACCACCACTTCGATCACAATGCCGATTATCCCTGCTTTCTGCTCACCCGTTGGGACCAATCGACAGCGAACGTTGAGATACTGAAAGTGTACGGCCCTCCGCCTACCCGAATGTTTACAGAGGCGTTGATCGGGGAAGGCGGGGCCTTCTTTCCGGACTGGCGGGCAAGAGTGGAACATCCGGGCAGCCAGGAGATCTATCAGGCGCGAGGCGGAAAGCTGCCAAGACGACCTCCGACTGTTGACGTGCAGGAGATCGACAGCGGTGAGAGCGTGACCGGCAACCGCTGGAAGGTGACCGGGGGCCGCGTAAAACACATCGAACCATGGATGCCGACGCTTGCCTACCGCCTCGAAGTCGGGGACATCTCCTTGGTTATGACCAGTGACACCGGTTTCTGCCAAGGCATTCTGGATTTGGCGAGAGGCACGGACTACCTGCTCATTCATTGCTGGGATCTTCAGGCGCGAATGCAATCCTCTGAAGCGGACATGATCACCGGAACCCGAGCCGCTGCGGAGATAGCCGAAACATGCGGGGCGAGGAAACTGCTTCTTTCCCACCTCGGACCCAAGCTGGATCGTCCTGCCGATAGGGAACGGGCAATCCAGGAAATCTCAAGCCACTTTGGGGGGGATTTTCAGTTTGTCGATGAATTGTCCACCCTTCGATTGAAACGGGGTCGTGTCTTAAATATTAACTATTCGGGCGAATAATTAATATTTAAGACACGACCCCGCGAGGACAGTCGGCTGGTCGGGACGAGAGGATTTGAACCTCCGACCCCCTGAACCCCATTCA
>CAZYJR010000043.1:0-29544 GCA_964647905.1 uncultured Desulfobacterales bacterium
TTACCTGGAGGTTCTTCATGTCCGCGATGATATCCATGGCCAGGTCCCACGGCACGTCCCTTAGGCTCAGGGTGAGCGTGCCCTTGACCTGGTCGTCCACTATGAAATTCTTGCCGAACATCTCGCCGAAGAGCCTGAAGACGTTGTGGAGGTCCTCCTGGTAGAAGTCGATGTGCTCGATTTTGTCGCCCGGGAATTTGGCTATTCTGGGTGTCTCGGTCTCCTTGCCCTCTCCGTCGCGAGGCATTCCGAGCACATCGCGGAGGGCCTTCTCGGGAAAGGCGCCTGCCGGGCCCCTGGCATCGGTCTTAACGGTCTCCGTTGCCGCGGTTGAAGCGGACTTCGGTCTCCAGCAGCGGATTCGCAGGCCCCCTTCCTGCTCGCTTATGTTGAAGTGGAAGGGCTCGTCTTTCTTGGATGAGTCCAGGACTATGCGGACCCGGTTGTCCCCCTGGCCTACGCGGATCTTGGAGAGCACAGGGTCGTCTATTTCCATCAGACGAGGGACACCTCCCCCGCGCGTTGTGCCGTCGAAGTCCACTACCAAGCGGGCCGGATTGGGCAGGGTGAAGGCGCGGTAGGAAGAGTAGCCCCCGCTGATGGTGACATTGGTCTCAGGACCCTCGCGATCAACGGTTATCCCGCTCAGCTCTGCAGCCGCGGCAGGCAGGACCCATATGCCCCATACCAGGAGTCCGATCAGGAATCCCCTCACTAATCTTCTTCCTTTGGTCGCCATTCTGTTCTCCTTGGTTTGTTGTTATACCGGTCCCCGGGGCCGGTCCTATTCGAATGAGCCGGGCATCTTCAGTTCCACGCGCCTGTAGCTGATCCTCCTGTCGGCATCCAGGTAGGGTTCCTTGATCACCACTTTCCTGATCAACTGCTTGCCGAGGTCGGTCATCCGCTCCTCGCTTATGATCTCTTCCACCACACCGCCGTTGGTTCCTATGTATGTGCCCTTCTCCAGGAGATATCCCTTGCCGCCTTGGGGGCCCTTCACCATTGCCAGCGTCGAGTCTCCGCTCTTGACAATGGAGGTCAGGGTCATGCCGGACAGCGGTATGGTTTGGAGCTCGGTCTTGGGCCGTTTCAGGTCCTCGAGCAGGGCCAGCATCTTCTGGAGCTCGCCGCTTGTGTCTTTCTTTGCCAGTTGGCTCAGGCTCGCTTCCTTTTGCACCACGAACGGCTCGAAGGGATCGGTTTTCCCCTCGGGGTCATAATGGTACTCGACTTCCTCTTCCTGCTGAGCGGGGTCCCCCGCGGGCTCATCGTTCCGGTCGGACGGTGTCTCCGCAGCCCCTGGAGAAAGACCAACGGCGACAAGGGCAATGGCTATCAGCAACCCGAGACAGGTGATGAGGGCTTTTTTCATCATCATTTGCCTTTGCCTTTCTCGTTGCTCCCGCCTTCGGCCTTGAAGCGGTATGTCACGGCCTTGCAACTCGTGATCAGAGTTGTTGAAAGCGCCTTTTCCGGCTTCATGGATACGTCCAGGATGTTCACGATCCGATCCATGTGTCCCACGCTATCGAAGAATCGGGCCACGTTGTGATAGGTCCCGCTGACCCGTATGGCTACGGGTATCTCCACATAGAAGTCCCTCCCCTTCTCCGGCTGGGGGTTGAAGAGGAGAAACTGGAGCCCCGATTCGTTTCCCAGCCTTGTGATATCGGTCAGGAGCTGTGGTATTTCCTTGGAATCGGGCAGTATCTTCAGGGCTTCCCGGAACTGGGCATTGACCCGCTCGAATTCTTTCTCGAATTTATCCAGCTCCCGGGCCTTTTTCTTCACGTGAACCAGCCTTTGGGAGAGCTTGGTGATCTCGTCTTGGGTCCGGGCGATCTCCTCATTCTTTGGAAAGTACACGAACCAGGCAAAGGCACCCGCAAGAAGCAACAGAGTACCGGCCAGAATAAGGACCCGTATGGGCATCCTTATCTTTTCGACCCTTTCCAGGAAGGAGGTTTTCTTTTCTTCCATGCCTGATGGTCCCCTTCAGGGAGAAACGGTTCCCCTTACCGGCCGCTTCTATTTCTTCCTGCGTCTCTTGGTCTCGTCCGCCTCTGGCTTCTCCTCCTCGGGGGACGACTGTGTCTGGCACCTCAAGGTGAACGTCGAAACATTGACGCCCGCGACATGATCCGAACGGCTGCTCTCCAGGTCCACGGTCCCGAAGAGGGGGGATCTCTCCAGGTTGACCATGAACTCCGCCACCGTTTCATTGTTCTTGGCCGAGCCGGTCAACGTCAAGTTCCCGCCTGAGTCCACCAGCGACGAAAGCCAAAGGCGATCCTTGGGCACGGCCTTGGAGATCTCGTCAAGCAGTCGCACCGGCCCGGTTTTCCCTTGCTCCAGGCTTCGGATCACTCCCAGCTTCTTTTCTATGAGAGCGATCTGTTTGTTCAGCTCGTTGATCCTCTTTATGGTGTCCTCGTACTTGGCAAGGTCGGCCCTCAGCTCCTTCTCCTTGGCCTGCAGCTCGGAGACCCGGCTGTTGAGTTGGAGAAAGGCATATGCCATTGCCACCAAGAGCAGGAGCACGCTCAGGGCGTATATCGTGACCTGTCTCTTTATGTTTTCTCTTTTTCTGGCCGCCCGGAAGGGCAGAAGATTGATGCGTATCATTTGTCACCAATGCTTCTCAGAGCGAGACCGACGGCCACCGCCGCTTGAGGTGCCACGTAGCTCAGGTACCGAGGATCAAAAACCTTCTCGTTGATGCGCAGATTGGCGAAAGGGTTCATCTCCACCACGGGCAGATCGGTTTCCATCTCCAGGTATTTCTTGAAACCGGGTATACGAATGGAACCGCCGCTGATGAAAAGTTTCTCGATGGTCTCGTCAGGATATGTGGTGGCCAGGAAATCCAGGGCCCTCTTGATTTCCTGGCCCCAGCCGGATATCACATTGCTGAATATCTCTTCGAGCTCCGCTTGCCGCTCTTGCGCCGGAGCTCCGCCCAACTTGATCTTCTCGGCTTCGTCCCAGGATACGTTGAACTTGTTCATTACGGCCTCGGTGATCTGGGCCCCGCCGTATGATGAATCGCGGGTAAAAATGGAGACCCCGTTCTTGACCGCGTTGATCTGAAGTTCTTCGGCCCCGAGATTTAGGAGGGCGTAGCAGCTCTCAGGCTCCTCCGTGCTGACCTCAAAGGCGTTCTGGAGGGTGAAGGCGTCGACGTCCAGGATCATGGGATTGAGCCCGGCAAGCTGCAGGAGACCCACATAGTCCTCCACCATGTCTCTCTTGGCCGCCACCAGCATCACATCCATAAGCCCTGTTCGGTTCTCCTTCTGTTCCTCCGTGTCCTCCTCCACCTCTCCCTCACCCTTATCGGAAACCGAAGAGTGGGGATGAATTATCTCGTAGTCCAGGTTGACATCGCTTATATCAAATGGGATGTACTGTTCCGCCTCGTCATGGATCGTGGATTCCAGTTCTGATTCAGCCCTGCGGTCTATGCTGATTTTCTTGACGATGACCGAATACCCGGATATGGAAGTGGCCACGTTCTTGTTCTTGATTTTGAGATTGCGGAAGAGGTTCTTTATGGCCGAGGCAACGATCTCCATCTCCTTGATCGAGCCTTCGATTATGGCATTCTGGGGCAGGCCCATTATGCCGAAGTTTTCTAGGATACGGCCCTTTTTGGTGTCGGTTATCTCCACGACCTTGATGGAGTGGCTGCCGATATCCAGTCCGACCAGTTGATTCTTTTTGGCAATGGGCATCGGGTGTCTCTTTCTGAGTTCTAGTCTTCCGGGAAGATCTTCTGCTTCTCATCAAGGCGGTAGCCGAGTGCCAAAATGATCTTTCTTTTCGTCTCCATGCGGCAGCTTTTGCCCTTTTCCACCCTATCGATAGTGAGCGGCGAGACCCCGGCCTTTCTCGCGAGCTCGGCCTTGCTCATGAGAAGCTTCTCCCTGATCCCCTTCACTACGTTGCGCCCCAAGATTACCTCCGGTCTTCGCGTGAAACACAAGTCACTAGTTCCCCACGACAAAAGAGCGTATATATATAGGGCTATTTGTCAAACATTTTTTTATAAATTAACTAAATTTGACATAATTTATTTTATATTGTGCACACTAGAGCGATGGGGCGCTACATATTGTGGGGTCGCCCCACCGTCCAAGCAGGGCGGCCAGCCTGTCTTCATGATAAATGCAAGAGCCGTGCCGCCCCGGTTCATTACAGGATGAGAGGTCTGTACATGATGAAATGCGCAAAAGGGATTGGTGATCGGCTGGCGGCAAAGATCGAGATAGAGACTCTCCCACCCACCAGGGAGTTCCTTAGACGAAAGCGGCTTGTAGAGGATCGGGGAGAGCTCGCCCTGATAGAGGACGGTATGGTCATTCACCATCTGGGCTACTTCTCTTTGCTCACAGGCAAGGGGTTTCGAGGCGGCCATTATCATTCGAGAAAGACCGAGCACTTCTATGTGGTTAGGGGCTCGCTCGAGGTGGATCTCGTGGATGTTGAAACCGGGGAATCCGGGTCGGTGACCCTCGAGGTGGGGCAGAAGGCTGTGATCCGTCCGGGCTGCGCACACAGGTTCAGGGCGGCGGCGGACGCCCAGGTGATCGAGTATTATGAGGGGACCTATGAGCCCTCGGACGACATCCCATATCGGTTTTCGGCGGAGGCATGACCACGGGCGGGCATCAGGGCCGATAGGGACGAGGTTGCAGCGGGCTCCCGGATGATCAGGTTGACAGGCCCCGGCTTTGCGGGTAGGTTTTGTGGGAATCTTACCGGGTGTATACGGCAGGAGACACGGATGAGGACAATTCTATCCACAGCTGGAGCGTTCATAGCATTATTATCGGCGATTGGAGCGGCTGTTGAGCCCGCGTTCGCAGCCTCCCCCGGTGCTTTTCCCGGAACTGCAGTTGCCTTGAGGGGAGGGGATGGGAGGGGCGTCGGGGAGGCTTCCATCAAGCAAGGCCTGGGTAAAGTTTCCCTGCGCAGCCGGCCCAAGGACCTATCCAGCGAAGAACTGCGCTCCCTGCTCCTGGAGTATGGGTTCTACGCCACCTGCTGGACCTACAACGGGGATTTCTGCAATCCCAACGGAGACTTTGAAAACGACTACACGGACAATCAAGACGGGACGGTGACCGACGCCCGAACCGGGCTCATGTGGCAGAAGGGGGGGTCCCAGGATCCGGTGACCTGGTCCGCCGCCTCGGAGTACGTGGAAAGGCTCAACCAGGAGGCGTTCGCGGGGTACTCTGACTGGCGGCTCCCCACGGTCCCGGAGCTCGCCTCACTCATGGAGCGCTGCTGGGAGAATGACGACGTATTTGTCGCCGCGGTTTTCGAGAGCGGCCAGAAGTACTGCTGGAGCGCTGACACCAGGGGTGTGGAGAGGGCCTGGAAGGCCAACTTCCACCTGGGGTTTTTCCTGGATTTCCCGGTGACCGAGGAGAACTCGGTCCGGGCGGTGCGAAGCCTCAACCCGGAGAGATGAGCTCCAGGATCTTGCGGGCCGTATACTCGGCCGTGTCTGCAAGCCCGTCCAGGGGGAGGAAAGAACCCGCATTGGCGGAAAACAGGCAGGTGACCGCAGCCGGGAATTCCTCGTCCGGCCGGTGGAATATGTAGCAAAGGAGGATCTTGGGCAGAGGACGGAGAAACAGGGTGAAGTCCCCTGAGATTCCCGGGGGGCAGGGTATTCCTGCATCCATGGCGCTGGTGATGCGCTCCCGGGCCTCTTGGATCCGGGGTACATGGGGCATGAGGAGTCTTTCGCTGTTGGCGGCGAAGGCCCCCTGATAAGGCATGCTGTCCGGGAATTCCCTGAACGCCCGGAGCGGCTCCACCCGGGGGGAATCATCGGTGCACCACGCCGCGTATAAGGAGATCACCAGCCCCAGGGGTCCGGTGGCCTCCTCCCCTGCCAGCTCGATTCGATCCGGTTCCAATCGGCAGTCTTCTCCAAAGGCCCTGAAACGAAGCCCCCCCTTATCCGGTGTGGCGGGAAGCCAGCTTTCCAGGGCCTCGCCCCGCTGAAATGCGGACTGGAGATTCGCTGATATCAGCCTTTCATAAGCGGTCATGATCGCGCTCCGTTCATCGGGCGGCGGGCGGGTCTCGCCCGAGCGGCATGAACGTAGAGTAAATACTAAAAGTAGGATTCTTTGTCAAGTCCAAACACCATATATTGTGTTTTCACCTGAGGGCCTGTTCCGGGCGGCCTCTCCGGCCCCGAGGCGGAGGGGCGGATCAAAGGGGGAGAAGATATGTACAGCAGAGAGTCCGGCCGACTGCTAGAGGAGATGCGAAAAGACGCAGTGGAGATCTTCCTTGCCGGGGTGCGGCGGGTCGACCCGGGCGAGGCGGTAGAGCGTTTTGTGCGCCTGGAGGGCGACAAGCTTGTGCTCGGAGGCGGGGAAGGCGGGCATGTCGTCCTGGACATTCCGGCCTATGAGCGGATCCTCGTGGTGGGCGGGGGAAAGGCCACCGCCCCTATGGCTGCGGCCCTGGAGGAGATCCTCGGCACGCGGGTAATCGGGGGGGTGGTGAATGTCAAGTACGGGTTCGCCGTGCCCCTTACCCGGACCAGGGTTGTGGAGGCGGATCATCCGGTGCCGGACCAAAAGGGGGTTGAGGGGACCAGGATGATCATGGAGATCCTGGCCGGTGCCGGGCCGAACGACCTGGTATTCTCCCTGATATCGGGGGGGGGCTCGGCCCTGCTGCCGCAGCCCGCAGGCGGAATAACCCTCGCGGAGAAGCAGGATCTGACCAGGCGGCTCTTGGAGTGCGGCGCCGGCATAGACGAGATCAACGCGGTAAGGAAGCACATTTCCGGGTCAAAGGGCGGTCAGATGGCACGGTCGGCCTATCCCGCGACCACTGTGAACCTGATGCTCTCGGACGTGGTCGGCGATCGCATGGACGTTATCGCCTCAGGGCCGTTTGTCCCGGACACCAGTACATACAGGGATGCATGGCGCGTCCTGGAGCGGTACTCCCTGGCAGGAGACCTGCCAAGCTCCATAAGGGAGCACCTTGAGGCCGGATTGGAAGGGCGCGTCTCCGAGACCCCCAAGCAGGATGATCCCGCCTTCCAGAGGATCTATAACTTTGTTATAGGGAGCAACATCCTTGCCCTGGAGAGTGCCGCCCAGGAGGCCGAGAGCAGGTCCTACAGGACTCTCATTCTCTCGTCCATGATAGAAGGCGAGACCAGGGAGGTGGCCAAGGTACACACGGCCATAGCCAAGGAGGTCCTCAAGACCGGGCGGCCCCTGGAGCCGCCCGCCTGCATAATATCCGGCGGCGAGACCACGGTCACCATCAGGGGTAAAGGCCGCGGAGGCCGGAATCAGGAGTTCTGCCTGGCCGCGTGCATGGAGATAGCTGATCTGCGGCCCGGCGTGGTGATCCTCAGCGCGGGAACGGACGGAAACGACGGCCCCACGGATGCAGCCGGCGGGGTGGTGGACCCGGGGACCCGGGGGCGGGGCGATGAGGCTGGAATGGACGCCGCTTCCTTCTTGGACCGGAACGACGCCTACACTTACCTCCAAGGGACCGGGGATCTCTTGGTCACCGGTCCCACCAAGACCAATGTGATGGACGTCCGCCTCCTGCTGTTGCGCTGAGCGCTTCAGCCTATTCGCCCAGCCAGCGCCGCACCAGATAGGGCTTGGTCAGCTCGAAGGTCATGCAGTCCTCTTCGATTGTCTCTTCGGCCTGCTGGGTGGACATCCTTCGGGTCTTTTTCACAAAGGAGAATGTACGCCCGTAGTAGAGCGGAATGAGAGAGTCCATGAGCACCTCGGGCTCACGCACCCGGTCCCGGTAGGCCACCCCCATATCATAAAGGATGCGGGCCCAGAGATCCGTGGGAAAGGCGAAGACGCGCTCCTTCATCCCCTGGATCTCCATCAACTTTCCATGTACGTCCTCTGAGAGCACCTCTTCCCATACCTCGGGAAATTCCTCGAAGCCCTGATGGAACATCTCGAAGAGCTTCCCGGTGTCCACATCCACTTTGGGCGGTATTTCCACTTCCCCCAGACCGAAACCGTAAATCGCGGTGGGCCTGCTGTACTTGATCCTTGTCCACAGGTCCTGGAACCGGCACATCAGGGTGTATATGGTGCCGATCACCTGGCGGAACATGGGCCCCAGCGAGGCCGCAGGGTCCTTGGGCCGGTGAACCTTGGGGCGGCCCATGAAGGACTGGCATATGGGCACCCCCCGGCTTATTGCCAAGGTGGTCATCCATATGTCTATCCCGAAGTTGGCGGTCGCCTCGTCCCACGCCTCGCTTTCCATGTAGATGCGGGCCAGATTCCCGCTGAACCCGAAGTCCCCGCCTATGGGCTGGCGCACGCGGCGCCCGTAAAGGGCCCTTGTCAGGGGGTAGGCTATTCCGTTGGTGATGGTGCCGTCGTACTTGTGCCTGACGTACAAGGGGGCCACGTACTCGAAGTCGTTGAACAAGGGTTCGCCGAGGTGCTTGATCCACTGGGGGGTTATGCTCTTCAGGTCGGCGTCCACCACGACTACGGCCTTTGCTCCCAGGTCGATCACTTTCTCAAAGAGGTTCCTGAAGTTGTTCCCCTTCCCCTTCACCCCGGGCGGTGTGGAGAGGTAGATCTTGGGCTGCTCGGTCTCGGTCCCCAGGAAGGCCTCTTTGGTCCCGTCGGGGGAGTTGTTGTCGCAGTTTATGATGACCGACGTTGACCCGGGGAAGTACTTGGCGAGACCCAGGCTGGCCTGCTTCACCGGGTGGGCTATGGAGTCCGCCTCCTTGTAGGAGGGGATGCACACCACCAGCTCCGCACTGTCAATTCCCTCGGGGTTTACTTCCTTTTCGAACATCTCGAGTATTACCTCCCTTGAAGGTGATGATCCAAGAACTCCAGCACCGCTTCATTCCATCCGGCCGGGCCGGGGGCCTCGGTTATCCTGACCCCCGGGACTTTCTCCGCGATCTCCTGCGGGGTGGCGGCCGATCCGACCAGCACCGGGACGTCCACCCGAAGGAGCATGGGGATGTCGTTGGCCCCGTCCCCCAGACCCATGGTGAGCGGCTCTCCTGGGTGTCCTTTGTACCAGGCGGCAAGTTGCTCCACTGCTTTCCCCTTGTCGCTCTTGCCGAAGAGATGGAAGAAGCGCCCTCCCCTGGTGACCCTCAAGCCCCACTCCGAGGCGGCCCGTTCGAGTTGTTCGGGGGCCAGGTCTTCCGGGGCCGTGAACGGCTCGTCGAACTCCCTGCTCGCTGCCAGCGCGGCACCCTCCAAGTCGAGCCCGGTGAGAGCGGAGATTTCTTCGAGCTTCATGTCGGAGAATCCCTTCAGGGGCCAATCGTGCTTTTCCCTGATCGCCCGCAGGCACTGAGCCAGGCGGGAGTGAGGGACTCCCAGGGGCCATACTTGCAAGTCTCCTGCCGGTCGGGCCTCAAGGGGAAGGGGATGGGGGCAGCTTCGCGGAAAAAAGATACCGCCGCCGTTCTCCGAGATAAAGGGCCGGTCGAGGCCCATGAGCTTCCTCAGGGGCTCCATCTCCGCACGGGTCTTGCTGGAGACCATCACAACAGGGACGCCCAGGGAGCGGCAGCGCTCCAGGGCGGGGACCGCTTGGTCCCACCGGTAGGTGTCGTGATCAAGGAGAGTCCCGTCCAGATCAGTGAAAATCAGGAGCCGGCCGCCGCCGGCTGCTCCTTCCCGGCTTTTCTGAGATTTGTTCTGCATTATCGCTTCCAGGGGACCATTGTTCACTGGAATCGGCTCTTTTCCTCTTCAACGGCCTCCACCAGGTCATAAAAGATCCTGGGGAGTTTGTTGGCCACCCGCTCCCAGGAGACTGTGGTGGGTATTTCGAATATGCCCCTCTCCTGCGTCTTCCTTTCCACTGAAAGGATGGTCTCGGCCAGTCCCCGGTCCAGGAAGGGCTTGAACTCTTCGTGGGTGTTTACGTATCTGAGGAAGCGCTCGGTCATACGGTAGGGTGCGGTAAGGAGATCCCCGGCCCTCAGGATGGAGTACCTGAATACCTCCCTTACCAAGCGTTCCTCAGAGTCCCTGTCATAGACCAGGTCATTGTACCCGGAGTCGTCCGAGTACCTCTTGATCAGTTCCTCGGCGACGGCCTGGTAAGTGATGGTGAGGTCCCTGACAAAGGTATCCGAGATCTCGAGGCCTTCTTCTATGACCAGGGCGTTCATGAGGGTCGCCGCTATGTCCACGGCCATACGGTTTAGGCCGCCGGTGGGGTCGTGTTCGGACACCTCCTGGTGTTTGTGGTCAAAGGCCTTGTCCGTGAACATCACCTGGGCCGCGGATGAGGCCTTGCGGTACACCTCGATCAGGGTGAATATCTCCACTCCCCAGTTGGTGGCGAATCGCATCTTCCTCAAGAGATCCGCGTGGAAGACCACCTCGCCCGAGAGTTGATAGTGAAACCCGAGGAGGAAGTCTATCATGCGGAGCATCTTCTCGTCCTTGCTCTCTGTGAACTTCCGCTTCAAGGTCAGGAGGAGCGGGTCCATGAGCAGGCGTTTGACTCTCCCATAGAGTGCCCTGTCTCGGAGCCTCGCATAATAGGCCTTTGCAAAATCATAGCTTCTTACCACCACCGGATAGAAGAGGCGATCGAGCTGGACCGCCTGGAAAGTCCTGATGTCTGCGTCTATCAGGCCGATGGACTCCGCCCCCAGGGCCAGGGCGATCCCGAAGCTCATGAACATGTTCCGGCCCTTGCCCGGCTGGCTGATGTCGAATCCCGCCTCGTTCAACTGGCTGTAGAGACCTGAGAAGGCCGGGCCGTCGTTCCACTGGATCAGGCTGTTTCTGAGGTTGTGCTTCTCCAGCAGGCCCTGGAGCCTGTACGCCTCTTCCTCGGAAGCGCGGTCCAGTCCGAAGATTACGTGGCTGAGGTAGGTCGCCCCAGCCAGCTGCCTCAACATGTTTTCGAAGACAGGAGCGTTTTCCGGATCGGTATACTCGCTCGCCAACAAGGGGACTATAAGGACGGTCTTCTTCCACTTGGAGTGGAGCCTGAGCTGGTTCTTCAGGTGCTTTCGGTCCTGTCTCCCCAGGATGTGGAAAGTGGTGATGCGGTTGTGAGTCTGGCTGAAGTCGCTGATGGCGCTTTCCTCCTCTGTGCGCGTCTTCGGGCCGGCCCGCGGGCGGGGTAAGGCCCGGAGAATCCTTCTCGGATGACCGAGCCTAGTTAAAACCAGGAGGCTTGTCAATCCGGCGATCCCTTCCCGGTTTCCCTAAAAAAGGCTCCTTTGGGGTGTGAGAGCGGCCGGCCGCGGCTCCAAGCCGAAGTGGGCATAGGCGCGCCGCGTGGCCACCCGGCCCCTGGGAGTCCTCTGGATCAGGCCTTCCTGAATCAGAAAGGGCTCGTATACATCCTCTATGGTGTCCTTTTCCTCGCTTACCGCCGCGGCGAGGGTCTCCACCCCAACAGGGCCGCCGCTGAATTTTTCCATTATGGTGAGCATTATTTGGCGGTCCATTCGGTCGAGTCCTCTCTCGTCCACCTCGAGCATATCGAGCGCCTCCATGGCGACATCCTTGGTGATCACGCCCTCCGCCCTCACCTGAGCATAGTCCCTTACGCGGCGGAGGATCCGGTTGCACACCCTCGGGGTTCCTCTCGAGCGGCGTGCGATCTCGTAAGCGCCCTCCTCTTCGGTGGCGATTTCCAGCATGCGCGCCGAGCGGAGCACGATCTCCTTCAGGTCTTCGGGCCGGTAAAAGTCCACCCTGAGCAGCACGCCGAACCTGGCGCGGAGCGGCGGGGTCAGGAGGCCAGCCCTGGTGGTGGCCCCTACAAGGGTAAAGGCGGGCAGTGGGATTTTCATGGTTCGCGCCGAAGGCCCCTGGCCGATGATTATATCCAGCTGATAGTCTTCCATGGCCGGGTAGAGGATCTCCTCCACCACATGGTTGAGCCTGTGTATCTCGTCGATGAACAGTACGTCCCGCGGCTCCAGGCTGGTCAGGATTGCGGCCAGGTCCCCGGGGCGCTCTATGACAGGGCCCGAGGTGGCCTTTATGTTCACTCCGAGCTCGTTGGCTATTATATGCGCCAGGGTGGTCTTTCCCAGGCCGGGGCTGCCGTGGAAAAGAACATGGTCAAGGGCCTCGGATCGTGCGCGGGCCGCCTCGATGAAGACCCGCAGGTTCTTCTTCAGCTCTTCCTGGCCTATATATTCATCCAGTAGCGCCGGCCTGAGCCCCACCTCGGTGGATATCTCGTCGGACCGGGGCTCGGGATCTATAATTCTCTCTTCCATTTCACCTCTCACCTGCCGGCCGGGGCTGCGCCGCAGGGGACTCAGCCCGGACCCGGGGATCTCAGGCCGAGAGCATCTTGAGGGATTCCCTTATCAGCACTTCCAGACGTGCGGTGTCCGGAAGCCCGGCCGCCCTTTCCACGGCCTGCTTGGCCTGGCGCGCCTGATAGCCTAGATTGATCAGGGCCGAGACCGCTTCTTCGGAGACGGTTCCGCCCCTTATGGGTGTACCTTCCTGCTGCCCTGAACCCGCAGGAGCCCCGCGGCTCCTCAGAAGCGCGGCCCGCTCTTTGAGCTCCAAGGCTATTCGCTCGGCGGTCTTCTTGCCCACCCCGGGTATGGCCTGCAGCCTTGCGCTGTCTCCCTCGGCCATCGCATCCAGAATCTCGGCCGGGCCGATCCCTGAGAGCACGTTTGAGGCAAGCCTGGGCCCTATGCCTGATACTGATATAAGGAGCAGGAATAGGGCCTTTTCAACCGGGTCATGGAACCCGAAAAGAGTTATGGAGTCTTCCCTTACGTGCATATGGGTGTACAGGGAGACGTCCTCGTTTTCCTCAGGCAGGGCATAGAAGGTGGTAAGAGGGACCACCACCTCGTAGCCCAAGCCGGCGTTCTCAATGATCACCGAGCGTGGCGTCTTCTCCAGCAGTCTGCCTCTAAGAAACGCTATCATCCGAGAGCCCTTGTCTCGCAGGCGGTCAACAGGGGGCGAGGCGGGTCCAGTTCATGTGGCATATCGCGGTGGCCAAGGCGTCCGACGTATCGAGCCCTGGTTGAAAGTCAAGTTCCAATATGACCCGGACCATGGCCCGGACCTGCTCCTTATTGGCCCGCCCGTAACCCACCACCGCTTGCTTTATCTCAGCCGGCGAATACTCGTGGACCGGCACCCCGCAGTGAACGGCCGCCACCAGGACGGCCCCCCTGGCGTGGCCCATCTTAAGGGCGCTTTTGGCGTTCCTGGCAAAGAAGATATCCTCTATGGCCATCTCCCGAGGGTGATGCCGGGACATGATCTCCACCAAGGAGTTGAATATGCCGTGTATACGATGGGGGAAGGGCGTCTTGCCCGAGGCCTCTATGACCCCGGCATCAATGCAGCTCATCCGCCGGCCGCTCTTTTCCACGAGCCCGTAGCCCGTGGCCCTGGAACCCGGGTCTACGCCCAGGACGAGCATCAGCCCATGGCCTCCATCACCTGGTCCGGGATATCGAAGTTCGCGTACACGTGGCTCACGTCGTCGTTGTCTTCCAGGGCCTCCATGAGTGACAGCATCTGCTGGGCTTGCTTGCCCTCCACGCTGACCGTAGTCTGGGGAATCATGCTGATCTCAGCCACGGTGTAAGCCATGCCCGCCTTGTCCATGGCCTCCTTGACATCCTCGAAGTCCGCGCGGGGGGTTATGACCTCGAAAGTATCCTCCTCCTCCTTCACGTCCTCTGCGCCCGCCTCCAGGGCCCGGTCCAGGAGCCTCTCCTCGTCGACCGCCTCCTTTTCGAAGATCAAAAGCCCCTTCTTCTTGAAGAGCCAGTTCACGCATCCGGGCTCGCCCAAGCTCCCGCCGTGCCTGTCCATGATGTGTTTGAGGTCCGCCACGGTACGATTCTTGTTGTCCGTGAGACAGTCGACCAGCACTGCCACGCCTCCCGGTCCATACGCCTCATAGCTTACTTCCTCGTAACTGGTCCCTTCGAGCTCCCCGGTCCCCTTTTTAATTGCTCTTTCGATATTCTCCTTGGGCATGTTCTCGGCCTTGGCCGAGGCGATAGCGGTCCTCAGGCGGGGGTTGGAGTCCGCATCGCCGCCTCCGAGGCGTGCCGCAACTGTTATTTCCTTTATCAGTTTAGTAAATATCTTACCCCGTCTAGCATCTGCAGCGCCTTTTTTATGCTTAATGGTACTCCATTTGGAATGACCGGACATGCACTACCTCCTGGTGTGGAATTTCGCCTCAAGGGTCTACACGGGCCGATCTGCTCTCCCCTGGAGGGGGAGCGGCCTCATATCAAGGCGGCCGGTCGGCTCCCCTCCGCCTCAGGCCCAGCAGATAGAGCTCCCGGCTTCCCTTGCGGACCGCGTCCGGACGAACCGTTCTGAGCTTGCTGAACCCGCTGCGCAGCTCCTCCCGGAGGGGCTTTACTTCTTGGCCTTCGAAGACTTTCCCCAGGAAGTGCCCTCCGGGTCTCAGCAAGGCTGCAGCGATCAACGAGGCGGCCCTCGCGAGCTCGGCCGAACGGCTCGCATCAGCGGATTTTACCCCCGTGGTGCGAGGGGCCAAGTCGCTCAAGACCAAGTCCATGAGTCCCACCCGTTCCCGTAGCCTGCCGGGGTCCAGGGAAAGAACGTCCTCCTGAAGGAACTGGAAGTTGGGGGCGGACAGCCCTTCCGGCTTCTGGAGATCAACCCCGATCACCTCAGCACCGGTCCCAGCCTCCCTAAGACAGTACTGGGTCCACGAGCCGGGATAGCAACCCAGGTCCAGAATGCGTGCCCCCGGGAAAATGAGCCGATACTTCTTGTCTATTTCCTGGAGCTTGTAGACGGATCTGGCCAGCCACTTCTCTTTCCTGGCCCTGCGTGCGTAATGGTCTTCCCAGGTATTTGCCGCGCACATATCTGCCCGGATCTCATCGGCTCCATGATATCTCTCGGTGTGGCCAAGGGTCCGGTTTATCCACCACCTTGTATGAGTGCCCTGCCGCTGCCCCTGCCATATCCGGCAGACTCTAGGATCGCTAAATTCAGGTACCATATCCGCCGGTTCAATGCAAAGGAATTGTCTGGGGCCCCCGGCGCCCAAGGGCCCGGCCCCGCCCATGCATCCCTTTCCCCGAATCCTGCTTTTCAGTCTTGGACAATCCGGCCGCGGCCTGATATAGGACCCGCGGAGTCGCCCAAAAGGCAAGCGGACGGAGCCCGGGCATGATAGTCCAGATATACGAGATTCAGACCCCCGGGGAAGCCGGGGAATGCGTGGGTCTGGGAGTGGATCACGTGGGGAGCGTGCTCCTTTCCGAGGAGGAGTGGCGGCAGCCCCTGATCAGGGAAGTGGTGACCCTGGCTGACGGGGCCGGTGCGCGGAGCACCCTTATTCCCTTGTTCAGGGATCCGGAAACCTTGTTCAAGGCACTGGACTATTACCGCCCTCACTTCGTCCACTTCTGTGATGCCCTTACCGGCCGTCACGGCCGGCTGTTGGACCCGGGCCGATTCCTGGAGCTCCATGACTCGGTGAGGAAGCGTTTCCCGCAGACGGGCATTATCCGCTCTCTCCCTGTCCCAGCGGCCGGGGGAAAAGCGCCTTTTTCCACCTTGGAGCTCGCTTCATGGTTCGAGCCGCTCACCGACATCTTTTTGACCGACACTTGGCTGGGGCGTGAACCGGTCGAGGGCTTCATCGGAATAACCGGCCGGACATGCGATTGGGAAATTGCGGCCCGCCTGGTCAAGGAAAGCCGAATCCCGGTGATACTGGCCGGAGGTCTGGGCCCGGAAAACGTTTGTGAAGGGCTGAGGGCCGTTGAGCCGGCCGGTGCGGACAGCTGCACCGGCACCAATGCCGTGGACTCCCGGGGCAGGCCGGTCCGTTTCAAAAAGGACTCGGCGCGGGTGAGGATGTTCGTAGAGCAGGTGCGCCGGGTCGAGGAGGAGATCCAGCGGCGTGAACCCCACCATGACGGCCTTTTTCCTTGACAGGGGTAGGGGGATTGTCTATAGTCCGCAGCCGGAATTGGCCTTCTGATTCAAGGGGTTTGACGCATTAGAGGAATATCTCGGTCCGATGCATAGTTTCATCTGATGAGCCTTCAAAAAATTCTTTTGGAAAAACGGGAGATGATCCATGGGCGCTGGCTGAGAGCGGTGCTCGAGACCTATCCTGAAGACGCCCGCCGCTTCCTGGGGAAGCAGAAAGACCAATTCGCCAACCCGGTCGGGCACACGCTTTCCAAGGAGCTGGGGGAGCTGCTGGTGGGGCTTGTCAAGCGCAGAGAGCCTGAAGAGGTGGTGCCCGTTTTGGACAGGATAGTCAGGGTCAGAGCCGTGCAGGACTTTTCACCTTCACAGAGCCTTTCCTTCCTCTTCGCACTCAAGCCGATAATAAGGGATGCAGCGGACAAGGAGATACGAGAAGGGGGCCTGGAAGGTGAGCTGGAGGCCATGGAGGCCCATATCGACGAGGTGGTCCTTTGGGCCGTGGACGTATACGTGGGTTGTCGCGAGAAGCTTTACGAGATCCGCGCGAATCAGCTCAAGAACCAGGTCTCCGGCTTGCTGCGGAGGGCCGGCCTGACCAGTGAGATTCCCTCGTGGGACTCCACGTCCGCGGACCGGGAGAGGAATCATCCAGTGAATCCAACTTGAAGCGAGGTGGCGGTCAATGAACTTCGTGCTCAGCATTGTGTTCTCCATTGCAGTGGTCGTTGTACTGGTCCTGATCCCGTGGATCGGTGTCGGTGCCTTCGACCTGCGGGCCCTCTTCGGGATCGTGATACCCTACGCCGCGATCCTTGTGTTTCTGGGGGGGATCGTGGCGAAGGTGGTGGGATGGGCCCGGTCCCCGGTCCCCTTTCGCATCCCTACCACCGCGGGACAGCAGTGGAGCCTTCCCTGGATCAAACCCAGCCGTATAGACAATCCCCAAAGCAACGCAAGCGTGGTGATCAGGATGGTCTTCGAGGTACTGCTGTTCCGGAGTCTCTTCCGGCACACCCGCATGGAATTCCGCGAGGGCCCCAAGGTGACTTACGAGTGGGAGAAGTGGCTGTGGCTGTTCGCCCTGGCCTTTCACTACTCCTTCCTTACGGTCGTGCTGAGGCACCTGCGCTTCTTCACAGAACCCATCCCCTTGTGCATCAAGGTGCTGGAGAGATTGGACGGTTTTCTGGAGCTGGGCATAGCACCTTTTTCCGGTTTCCAGCTCCCGGGGCTCATGCTGAGTGGGGTGGTGCTCTTGGGCGCGGTCACCCTGCTTTTCTTGAGACGCCTTCTATCAGCCCAGATTCGTTATATGTCTTTGCCGTCAGATTATTTTCCCCTTGTTTTGATCGGTGCCATTGCGTTCAGCGGCATATTGATGCGCTACCTCCTGAAGGTGGATATTGTAAGCGTGAAGGAGCTCACCATGGGGCTGGTGAGCTTTCATCCGGCAAACCCGGAAGGCATAGGAGTCCTTTTCTACATTCACTTGTTCCTGGTGAGCGTATTGCTCGCCTATTTCCCCTTCAGCAAGCTCATGCACCTCGGGGGCGTATTCCTCAGCCCGACAAGGAACCTCTCCAACAACAGCCGGGTGGTCAGGCACGTCAATCCGTGGAACTACCCGGTGTCGACCCACACTTACGAGGAGTACGAGGAGGAATTCAGGGACAAGATGGTGGAGGTGGGAATACCGGTGGAGAAGATGCCCGAATCCAAGGATGAAGAGGCGCCCCAGGACGCAGAAGAAAAGGAGTAGTCATGTCAGAAGTCCCCAAACCAGAAGAGCTCGTCAAGATCGACCATGCCCCCTCGCTCTACAAGGGGGGTGTGGGGTGGATGGACACCCCAGTCCGGATCCGGCCGGGCATAGCCTGTTACGGGGCCAAGAAGGCCAATCTGGAATACGTGGGTATGCCCAACGCCCGGGACTGGTCCCCGCTCGAGGAGGACTGGAAGCTCCCGGAGAACTGGAAAGAGATCATCCTGGACGGCCTCAGGGAGCGCCTGGATCGATTCAGGTCCCTCAAGGTGTTCATGGACATCTGCGTCAGGTGCGGGGCCTGTGCGGACAAGTGCCATTTCTTTATCGGCGGGGGGGACCCCAAGAACATGCCCGTGCTGAGGGCGGAGCTGCTCCGCTCGGTCTACCGCAAGGAGTACAGCACCGCGGGCAGGATCATGGGGAAATTCGCAGGGGCGCGGGAGCTGACCATAGACGTTCTCAAGGAGTGGTGGTACTACTTTTTCCAGTGCACCGAGTGCCGCCGGTGTTCCTTGTTCTGCCCTTACGGTATAGATACCGCCGAGATCACCATAATCGGCAGGGAGCTCCTGAACCTCCTGGGGCTCAACACGGACTGGATCTCCGCGCCGGTGGCAAACTGCTACAGGACCGGGAACCATCTGGGGATTCAACCCCACGCCTACAAGGACATGATAGATTTCTTCTGCGAGGATATCGAGGAGATAACAGGGATCCGTCCCAACCCCAGCCTTAACCGCAAGGGGGCGGAAATCCTCTTCATCACCCCGTCGGGTGATGTGTTCGCCGATCCCGGGACCTATACGGCCATGGGGTATCTCATGCTGTTCCATTATTTGGAGAGCCTGGGCCTGGACATCACCTGGAGCACGTATGCGAGCGAGGGGGGGAACTTCGGGTTCTTCACCAGCCATGAGATGGCCAAGCGGCTGAACGCCAAGATGTACGCCGAGGCCGAGCGTCTGGGAGTCAAGTGGATACTGGGAGGGGAGTGCGGCCACATGTGGCGGGTCATCCACCAGTACATGGACACCTTCAACGGACCGGCCGACTTCCTGGAGCAGCCGGTCTCACCGGTAACCGGTACCAAGTTCGAGAACGCCGCCTCCACTAAGATGGTGCACATCACGGAGTTCACCGCAGACCTGATCAAGCACAACAAGCTCAAGCTGGACAAGAGCAGGAACGACAAACAGGTGGTGACATTCCACGATTCATGCAATCCCGCAAGGGGTATGGGCATTCTTGAAGAACCCCGCTATGTAATAAAGAATGTGTGCAATAATTTTTATGAGATGCCCGAGAACACCATACGAGAGCAGACCTTTTGCTGCGGGAGCGGCGCCGGGCTGAACGCAGGGGAGAACCTGGAGCTCCGGATGAGGGGCGGCCTCCCCAGGGCCAACGCGGTGCGGCACGTCCACGGGAAGCACGGGGTGAACATGATGGCCTGTATTTGCGCCATAGACCGTGCGGCCCTCCCGGCGCTCATGGAGTACTGGGTACCTGAGGTGGATATCTCGGGCGTGCACGAGCTGGTGGGAAACGCCTTAATTTTGGAAGGGGAGAAGGAGCGTACCATGGATCTGCGCAGCGAGCCTCTCCCCGGCATGGAGGAAGAATAGGATGTACGACGGCGGCAAGATCATCACGGGGCTCGTGATCGGCTTGGCTCTCCTGCTTTTTCCGTTCTTCTACACGGCCGGCAAGGCCTCCCGCGCACCGGAGCTGGAGTTGACCGAGAAGGCCAAGGAAGCAGAGAAATGCATCGAATCCACGGCTTTTATGAAGACCGGGCACATGAAGATCCTGGATGAATGGCGGGATGAAGTGGTTCGGGACGCAGAGCGCTACTACAAGAGTTCGCTCACAGGGGATGTCCACTACAAGAGCCTTCAGGTCACCTGCCTCGAGTGCCATTCCAATAAGAGCAAGTTCTGCGACAGGTGCCATGACTACGCTGGGGTGGAGCCCTACTGCTGGGATTGCCACTTGGAGCCGGAGGAGAGCCAGTGATGGGTATGAACCGTAGAGAATTCCTGAAGATCGCCGGTCTCTCGACCCTGGTGGGGCTGGGAGGGAAATCGGCATTCGAGTTGCTCGCGCCCGGGGAGCTTGAAGCAAGGGAGGTCCCACTCACCAGGGGAAAGACCTGGGGAATGGTCGTGGACATGACCAAGATGGACCGGCCTTTGATGGAAAAATGTATTGATGCATGCCACAGGTTTCACAATGTGCCCAATATCGACGACCCCGAGGAGGAGATCAAGTGGATCTGGACGGAAACCTATGAGCATGCCTTCCCGGGTACCGAGAGCGGTTACATGGGCGAGGAGATCAAGGACATGGAGTTCCTTGTCCTCTGCAACCACTGTACCAACCCCCCCTGTGTGAGGGTCTGTCCGACCAAGGCCACCTTTAAGCGGGACGACGGTGTCGTCATGATGGACATGCACAGGTGCATCGGGTGCCGCTTTTGCATGGCCGCTTGCCCGTACGGCTCCCGGAGCTTCAATTGGGGGGACCCGAGGAAGGCCCCGGCCGAGCTCAACCCGGGGTTCCCTACAAACAGGGAGTACCCTACGCGCAGCAAGGGAGTGGTGGAGAAATGCAACTTCTGCGCTGAGCGGCTGGCCAAGGGCGAACTCCCGGTTTGCGTGGAAGCGGCCAACGAGGAGGCTGAAGGGGCCATGATCTTCGGTGACCTCGGGGATTCGGAATCGGAGATCAGGGAGTTCCTGCGGGAGAACTACACCATCCGGCGGAAACCCGAGCTGGGCACCGAGCCCAACGTTTTCTACGTGATATGAGGTCGATATGTTAGAGAAGGCAATCAAGGGAAATCAGGCGTACTGGGGATGGTTGGTCTTCCTCCTGGCGATTATGGGGCTGGGATTCGGTCTCTACCTGTGGCAGTACTTCGTCGGCCTGAAGATCACCGGGATGAGCAGGGATGTCTCGTGGGGGTTCTATATCGGCCAGCTAACCTACTTCGTCGGTGTTGCAGCAGGAGGGGTCATGGTGGTCCTTCCATACTATATCCACGACTACAAGGCCTTCGGCCGGATCACCATCCTGGGGGAATGCCTGGCCATAGCCGCAGTGGTGATGTGCGGTCTGTTTGTGTTCGTTGACCTTGGCAACCCGGTGCGCGTCCTGAACCTGGTGCTCCATCCCTCCCCCACTTCGATTTTGTTCTGGGATTTCATCGTGTTGAATGGCTACCTCCTGCTGAACGTGGTGATAGGTTGGAACGTGCTCAGCGCCGAGAGGAAAGGTGTTCAGTACGCAAAGTGGGTAAAGGTCCTCGCCTATGTCTCCATCCCGTGGGCCTTCAGCATTCATACGGTGACCGCCTTTCTGTATGCGGGCCTTCCCGGCCGCCACTACTGGCTCACCGCCATCATGGCGGCAAGGTTTCTCTCCTCGGCGTTCGCCTCGGGCCCGGCCCTGCTCCTACTGTTTTGCCTGATAGTGCGCAAGCTCACCCGGTTCGACCCGGGCAGGGAGCAGATGCGCACGCTGGGGGGCATCGTGGCCTATGCCTTCATAATAAACGTCTTCTTCTTCCTGCTCGAGATCTTTACCGCGTTCTACAGCCAGATACCGGGCCATATGCACAGCATAGAGTACTTGTTCGTGGGCCTGGAGGGGCATACCAATCTGGTGCCCTGGATGTGGACGGCCACCGGGTTCGCCGTGGTGGCCTTGGTGCTCCTGATCGTGCCGGCCACCAGGCGCAAGGAGGACACACTGGCGGTTGCCTGTGCCGCGGTGATCATCTCCACCTGGATCGACAAGGGGTTCGGCCTGGTCATCGGCGGTTTCACGCCCAACCCGTTCGAAAGGGTGACCGTCTACTGGCCTACCACCCCGGAGGTGTTGATCTCGGCGGCCATTTGGGCGACGGGGTTTTTCCTTCTTACGGTGCTCTACAAGATCGTCGTGGGCGTCAAGGAGGAGGCTGCCGGGATATCGTAACATGCCGCACAGGGGGGCTTTTTCAGGAGAAATAGGGCTTGACACACCCGGACTACTCTGTTAAATGGTGCCCTGTCGCCTCCCAGGGGAGGTGTTATGCTGCTGTAACCGGCTGGAATTGCCCGGATATTTAAATCATCTTACAATATGGGAGGAAA
Organism: uncultured Desulfobacterales bacterium; assembly: GCA_964647905.1. GTDB lineage: Bacteria > Desulfobacterota > DSM-4660 > Desulfatiglandales > HGW-15 > CAZYJR01. The sequence goes on from CAZYJR010000043.1 coordinate 21,882, forward strand.
TACAGATGGCGTGGGAAGTTGTAGTCGACAAAGACAAGTGTGAAGGCTGCGAAGAGTGCGTCGAGGTCTGCCCGGTGGATGTGTTTGAAATGGTGGACGGGAAGTCTGAGCCTGTCAATGCCGAGGAGTGCCTCGGTTGCGAGAGCTGCGTGGAAGTCTGCGAGACAGAGGCCATCACCGTGACCGAAGTCTAGTCTTACTCAGTCCGCTTCAACGTAAAAGGCGCCGCCTGCCACGAAAAGCAGGCGGCGCCTTTTGGATCGTACTCATATGTCAGACTAAGAGCTTATTCGTGGCAGCCGTTGCACTTACGAAAAGGAGCGTTCTTGTTGCCTTCCTTGTAGGCGTCTTTGTGACACTCCTTACAGTTTTTGTGGTAGGCAAGTTGAAGCTTCAAGATGTTTCCTTCGCTTTTCTCGTAGTCATGGCACTCTGAGCATTGCTGGACCGGATCCCCTTCCTTCCACACGTTCTCGCCGTCCTCGTAGACGTGGTGGCAGCTCTCACAAGCCGCTTCATAGTCTTCCACGTGCTTCTTGTGGGTTAGCTTGACCGGCCCCTTCTTGTCCGATGCGTAGCCCTCGTTGCTGATACTGACTTCGTCCGGTACGTCCGCGGCTGTCAAAGCCCCTCCAAAGATGAGGGCGGCGCCTGCTACGACGAGTAGAGCCAAGAGAGAAAACTTCTTCATCTAACGGTTCACCTCCTTTCCTTGAGACTCAGCCGAGCACCTGGGCTCTCCTGATTTCTTATCCGCCCCCTGCCGTAAACCGGCTGGTAGCGTAACAAAAACTATAGTAAAGAGCGCAAGCCCTTGTCAAGAAAGAAAACCCGCTACTCGGGGTCCTTGCTCCCAGGGTCTTGGCCGAGCCTGGAGACCGCCTCGCGCAGCAGGCTGAGGCTCTGAAGGGCCTCCTGTTCGTCGATTCGATGAATGGCGAACCCGGCATGGACTATGACATAGTCCCCCACGCAGGCGTCTTCCTGGAGCAGCAGACTCACCTTGCGCTGCGTACCGCCCATATCCACTACGCCCATACCGTCTTGGACTTCAATCAGCTTTGCGGGCACCGCCAGGCACATGCAGGCCTCCTTTCCGGATGCAGTGGATGCCGAGGCGCCTTAGCTCCTCCAGAACGCCCAGCATCAGGGGCTCGACTCGGAGACTTACGATCGGTGTCAGCTCGAGTCCCAAATTCTCGATATCAGCGGGCTCCACGCCCAGGATCACCGTCTCGGGCCCATGCCCCAACACGGGGCACACACTAAGCGTCTCCAGGAGATCAACCTGATGCAGTGAGTTCTTGGCGAAGACCCGCTTGGGGATCTCTTCCCCCTCCAACCGGTAAAGGGAGCCGGGCCGGCCCTGGTTTCGCACAGCATCCACCACGATCAGGTGATCGGTCTCCGATACAACCCCCAGGAGCCCCAGTCCCAGGACGCCTCCGTCCACCACGGCGACGTTCTCGGGGAATTCGTATTCCTCCAGGAGCCTGTGGATCACCCTGATCCCCACGCCCTCGTCCCTGAAAAGGAGATTTCCAACCCCTAGAATCGTTACCCGTATATCATCAGGCATATATAAGGGCATCTCCTTTCGATATAATCAAGCCTTCAGCATTGAAGACTAGCGCGAAAGCATCTCGGTGGCAATCGGGGCCGAGCCTCCCCCGAAAGCGCTCATCGATCATTTTTGGGGCGCGGCATGGACCGCCACCCTGTTCCCGCCCTCGACCTTTGCCCTTGAGAGGACCGCTTCCGCGATTTCAAGGATTTCTTCGGGTGATTCTTTCATATCCGGGTTCATGGAAACAAGGCCCATGCTGGCCGTTATGCGGGCAGAGGCGCCGTTGATCCGGAATTCCCTTTGCGAAATCCCGCTCCTTAGACCGAAGTTCCCTGGCCTAAGGGCCTTATTTCGGGAACAACATGCTGATATTGCTTAGGATTTCTGGTGATTTCAAATTCCATTTGGTCCCATGTAAATCGTAATTTGTCCTTGACACGGCTAGCAACGGGTGCTATACATGTTCCCATGTATATTGAGACCGTCCCCAACCGAAACTCCCCGCCTGCCATCCTGCTCCGGGAGGGCTGGCGTGAGGGCAGTAAAGTCCAGAAGCGGACCGTCGCCAATATCAGCCATTGGCCGAAAGAACAGATCGAGGGCTTGCGTCGTGTGCTCAAGGGCGAGCTTATGGTCTCCCCGGATGAAGCCTTTGATATCGAACGATCCCTCCCTCATGGACATGTGGAGGCGATTCTTGGAACAATCCGGAAACTGCAACTGCACCGAATCATCGCCTCGAAGGCCACCAGGCAGCGGAATTTGGTCCTTGCCATGATCGCCGAGCGATTGATGTTTCCCTGCTCGAAGCTCGCCACCACGAGGCTGTGGCACGAGAGCACCCTGGCCGAGGAACTCGGCGTGGCTGATGCCACCGAGGATGATCTGTACCAGGCGCTCGACTGGCTTCTGAGCCGACAGGTCCGTATTGAGAACAAGCTGGCCTCCCGTCACCTCTCTGAGGATTCGATGGTCCTCTATGATGTCACGAGCAGCTACTATGATGGGCGAACATGTCCTTTGGTCCGCTTCGGGCACAAGAGGGACGGCAAGAAGGGTCGTCCCATCGTTGTCTACGGCTTGCTCACGGACGCAGAGGGGTGCCCGGTGAGCGTGGAGGTCTATCCGGGAAACACTGCGGACCCGACCACTGTGCCTGATCAAGTGGATAAGCTTCGCAAGCGATTCGGCCTCGAGCGGGTTGTGCTGGTGGGGGACCGGGGTATGCTGACCCAGACGCAAATTGACAAGCTCAAAGACCATCCGGGACTGGGCTGGATTTCCGCCCTTCGCTCCAGTGCGATCCGTAAGTTGGCGGATCAGGGGGCGCTGCAGATGTCGCTCTTCGATGAACGGTCCCTGGCAGAGGTCCATGCCCCGGAGGAGTTTCCCGGGGAGCGTCTGGTGGCCTGTTACAATCCGCTCTTGGCCGAGGAGCGCCGCCGGAAGAGGGAGGCCCTCCTGGAGGCGACCGAGAAGGAGCTGGAGAAAATCCTCAGAGACGTCCAGAGGCGGACCAAGAAGCCGCTGGACAAGGTGGCGATCTCTCGGCGGGTCGGTAAGGTGCTCTACCGCAATAAGATGGCCAAGCACTTCTCCATACAAATCGAGGACAGCTTCCTTTCCTATTCTCGCAAGGAGGAGCCGATCAAGCAGGAGGCGGGATTGGACGGGATCTATGTGATCCGCACCAGTGAACCCGAACAGAGGCTGTCCCCCGAGGACGCGGTCCGCGGTTACAAAGGACTCTCTCAAGTTGAGCGGGCCTTTCGGTGCATGAAAGGGGTGGAAATTCCGATGCGGCCGATCTTTCATCGTACGGAAGCCCATGTGAGGGCTCATATCTTTCTCTGTGTGCTCGCCTACTACGTCGAGTACCACATGCGAAAGGCCCTCAAGCCACTTCTCTTTGACGATGAGGAACTCGATAGTGACCGAGCCCACCGGGACCCGGTCGCCCCGGCAACGGCCTCGGCCTCTTCCAAGACGAAAAAGCGGGTTCGTCGCACGGCCGAGGGCTTTGAGGTTCACAGCTTTCGATCCCTCCTCGAGCATCTTGCAACCCGGTGCAGGAACTCCTGTAGGATGAAAACGGAGCCCTCCGGTGCCGGCTTCCATCGGATCACGCAACCCACTCCGCTTCAGGAAGCCGCCCTCAGGATGCTCGGGTTGTTCCCAGTAAACGGAAAATAGGTTTTGCAGAATATCACCAAATATCAAGAGAATACTCGCTCAACCGTAGGAACTTTGGTCTAACAGGCGCTTCTATCGGACGGCAGAGAGTCCGCAAAGGGAACTCTCCGCCGTTGCAACCAGGAAAGTGAGGAGCAGTCTCCTAAACCTTTTTCCTGTTGAGACCGCGAAATAAAACAAAGGGAAACTATTCGAGGAGGAGGTTGAGCTGTCGCATTATTCGTTTTCACCGGAACAGGCATTCATGAGAATCATCCGTGTACCAGTAACGACACATTAAAAGGAGAATAGGGGCGTTTGTCAACCCTCTTCTTGCATGTCTCAAGAATACATTGTTCGAAGCATCCCGTCCCTATGGAGGGCTGAATTGATAGGGGCTCAGAGCTTGTCGTAGTGGCTGAACTGCATGGTGAAGGTCCCGCGGCCCTGGGAGGCTGACCTGAGGTTCGTGGAGTAGCCGAACATCCTGGACAACGGCACCTTGGCGGCTATCACCTGTATGGGGCCGCGGCTGGTGATCTCCTCCACCTTGCCCTGCCGTGTGTTTAGGTCCCCTATAACCTCTCCCATGAACTCCTCCGGGACCAGGATCTCCACCTTCATCACGGGCTCGAGGAGCACGGGGTCGGCCTGGGCGCAGGCCTTTTGAAAGGCCACTGCAGCCGCCACCCTGAAGGCGGTCTCGCTGGAGTCGGTCTCGTGCAAGGTCGCATCCAGTAGTTGGACTTCCACGTCTATCACCGGATAGCCCATGACCGGTCCGCTGGTGGCGGCCTCCTCTATGCCTTCTCGGATGGACTTCAGGAAGGTGTCCGTGAGCCCGGGGTTTTCGCATCGGTCCAGGAAATTGAAGCCTCCCCCGCGTGGCAGAGGGGCGACCGAGATCTTGACCCCGGCGAAGTGGTGCTGCCCTCCCAAGTCCCTTTCAAAGATCTCCTCGTGGACCACCCCTTTCCGGATGGTCTCTCTGTGGACCACCTGGGGGCGGCCCTGATTGGTGTCCACCGAGAATTCACGCCTGAGCCTGCCGGTGATCACCTCCAGGTGAAGCTCGCCCATGCCTGATACCACGATCTGCCCGGTCTCTTCGTCTATCTTGTACTTGAAGGTGGGGTCCTCGGCGGAGAGCTTGTCCAGGGAGTCCATCAAGCGCTCCTGGTCCTGGATGCGCTTCGGCTCCAGGGCCACCGAGATAACGGGTGCGTTGAACTGCATGGGTTCCAGGAGTATGGGGTGATCCTCACTGCACAGGGTGTCGCCCGTGGCGGTTATCTTGAGGCCCATGGCCGCGACTATTTCCCCGGCAAAGGCCTCCTCGAGCCTCTCCCTTTTGTTTGAGTGCATCCTGAGGAGTCTGGCCACCTTTTCCCTTACGTTGTGCCTAGGGTTGAAGACCGTGTCTCCTGCCTTCAGGCGGCCCGAGTAGATTCGCAAGTAGGTCATGCGCCTGCCCTGGTCCATGCTCACCTTGAACGCCAGCGCCGCCAGAGGCCCTTTGGTCTCTGCCGGCCTCTTTTCGGTCTTCCCGGTCAGAGTGCCCCTTCCCTCTATGGGGGGTACGTCCTTGGGGGAGGGCAGGTAGTCAACGATGGAGTCCAGGAGCGGCTGGATGCCCTTGTTCCGCAAGGCCGCCCCGCAGAGTACCGGCACGAGCTCCAGCCCGAGGGTGGCCTTCCTTATGGAGTCCTTGAGCTCGTCAGGGCCTATCTCCTCCTCTGAGAGGTACTGGTCCATTATTCGCTCGTCCCTCTCGGCCAAGGTCTCGAGGAGGCTCTCTCGATGCATGGCGGCCTCCTCATGGAGTTCCGCCGGTATCTCCGTATCCCGGAACCGCGCCCCCAGGGTCTCCTCCTCCCACAGGACCGCCCTCATCCTCAGGAGGTCGATCACACCCTTGAACCGGTCCTCCGAGCCCCATGGGATCTGGAGCAGCAGCGGGATGGCCCCCAGCCGATCCCGGATCATCTCCACCGCGCGGAAAAAGTCCGCGCCTATTCTGTCCATCTTGTTGATGAACGCGAGCTTGGGCACCTTGTAGTTGTCCGCCTGATGCCAAACCGTCTCGGACTGCGGCTCAACCCCGCCCACGGCACAAAAGACCCCGATGGCGCCGTCCAGGACGCGCAGGGAGCGCTCCACCTCTATGGTGAAATCGACGTGCCCTGGGGTGTCTATCAAATTGATGGTGTGCTTGCGCCAGTGGCAGGTGGTCACCGCCGAGGTGATGGTTATGCCGCGCTCCTTTTCCTCCAGCATCCAGTCCATGGTGGCGGCGCCGTCGTGCACCTCTCCCATCCGGTGGACTCGTCCGGTATAAAAGAGGATCCGCTCACTTATCGTGGTCTTGCCCGCGTCTATGTGAGCGATGATCCCGATGTTCCGCGTGTTGTCGAGTTTTGGCGGCATAACCATATCTTTCCGGAAATTAAGACTCCGCGGGCCGGCGGCGAGGTCGTCACCCTTTCGGTGGCGTCGAGGAGCTCGAGACTCTCTTCCCTTGCGGACTTGGACCCTCGAATGTCACGGCGGCGCGCCCTGGGCCGCATTGACACGAAGCGTAAATCTAAGGTATCTTCCGTGGCCTGTCAAGGCACAAGGCGAGAGGATCATCAGGCATGGAGCCCGGCGTAATCACCCCCACCGGAGAGACCCTGCTCCGGATATACCGCGTCCTTTTGGATCATTTCGGCCCCCAGGAGTGGTGGCCGGCCGAGACCCCCCTGGAGGTCATCGTAGGGGCTGTGCTCACGCAGAATACGAACTGGGCGAATGTGGAAAAAGCGATCACCAATCTCAGGCGGGAGGGATTGCTCTCGCTGGAGCGGCTGCACCGACTGCCGCCCGCCGAGCTGGCCGAGCGCATACGCCCCGCGGGATACTTCAACGTAAAGGCCGGCCGGCTCAAGAACCTCTTGCACTTCATAGCGGAGCGTTACGCAGGGGACCTGGAAAGTCTCCTGGCCGAGGAAACCGAAGCGCTGAGGGAAGGGCTCCTCTCTGTCAAGGGCATAGGGATGGAGACCGCGGACTCCATCCTGCTGTATGCGGCCGGTAGGCCGGTATTCGTGGTGGACGCCTACACCCACAGGATCCTCTGGAGGCACGGGCTGGCCGAAGAGGGCATGACCTACCAGGAGCTCCAGGACCTCTTTGCGGACGGCCTGGCACCAGAGGTCCATTTCTTCCAGGAGTTCCATGCGCTGCTGGTGAGGACAGGAAAGGAGTACTGCAGGCCCAAGCCTGTTTGCAACGGGTGCCCGCTCCAGGACCGGGGCGGGCACCGGCCGGAGGGGCCGTGCTGAGCCCGGGGGAGTGGTCTTGGCCCGAGTCCTTGGGGCGCGGGGTGGAGGCGGCCTGGCCCATTTACTTGGGCTATGTCCCAATCGGCCTGGCTTTCGGGGTCCTGGCCCAAAAGGCCGGACTCGGCCCGCTGCAGGTGGGGTTGATGTCCCTGCTGGTCTTTGCCGGGAGCTCCCAGTTCATAGCGGTCTCCATGCTGGGCGCAGGGGCCGGCGCACCGGCTATCGTGGCCACCACCTTCGCGGTCAACCTCCGCCACCTCCTCATGAGCTCGGCCCTCGCAGTTCACCTCCCCCGCCTGGGCCGAGGAAGGCTCGCGCTTTTCGGCTACGGGGTCACTGACGAGAGCTTCGCCCTGAACTCCGCCCGCTTCAGGGCGGGCGGCTGGCACTGGCGGCCCGCCCTGGTGGTCAACCAGACCTCCCACGCCGTATGGGTGGGGAGCACGGTGGCCGGGGCCTGGGCCGGGAAGCTGGTTCCAGCCGGGGCCTTTGGCATGGACTATGCCCTGATTGCCATGTTTCTATGCCTCCTTGTCTTTCAGCTCCAGGGGAGGCGTTTCGTGCTCACCGCCGCGGCAAGCGGGATCCTGGGGGTGATGCT
>CAZYJR010000044.1:0-26729 GCA_964647905.1 uncultured Desulfobacterales bacterium
CAGGGGGCCACCTGGGACTCTGTCTTTGGAGCCCCGCAGCTTTTCACGGTAAACCTGCAGATTAATAATTATGCTGCTCTATCCGATTGAGCTAATGGGGCTTGCTTCCGGTTTTCCTCTTATAAAGTGAAGTGAAAGGGACCTCAAAATAAGACAATAAGGTACCGAAAAAGTCATTACTTTCTGAGAAATAGAGGAGATATGGAAATCAGGCTAAGAGCCATGACGCCAATTTGGACCGGCGGTCTAGACCAGTCCTGCGACCGCCTGCACGAAACCGGGCTCATTGGCTCCCTGCGCTGGTGGTACGAGGCCATGGTGCGGGGACTAGGCGGCTATGCGTGCGACCCGACGGGCGAGAACGGTTGCAAGTACGACCCGAAGAAAAAAGAACCGCCGGAGAAGCAACTCTGTCCCGCATGTTATCTCTTCGGCTGCACCGGCTGGGCGCGCAAATTTCGGGTAAAGGTTTCCGATTTTCGCGATTTCTTTTTTGCCAGGTTTCAGTTCGAAGAACCGGCAAACAACCCAACTTGGTGGCAGAGCATCTTCGGCATCCGACAGGCTATCAATGGAAAACTCGATGACGGTTCGTCGCACTCGCCGCTGCGAAAGTCTCAAAGCGAGCTCTATAAAATTTTCGACCAAAATATTCTCCCTGTTGCGCCGGCCATCAGAAATTGGCTACGCTATAAGTGGCAGCACAATTTGGATCCAGCCACCACCCATAACATTTTTGGAGGAGCACAAGCGGCTTGCCCAAGATGCTATTCTCAAGGTTTCCGTACCGACAGGAATAAGCGAGATTTCAATTGGTGTCCAAAATGTAGGCAGAGTTTCGGAAACATGAAGGATTTCGCTGCCTACCTGGACTCCCTCAAGCCTTCGGCAAGACAAGCGTATGTGCGCCTCCTGCGAACTCACTACAGACTGAAGGGAAAAGATCCCTTGCCCCATCACGCCGGCCGGCTGACTTTTTGCCCCACATTCTTTGATCAGATTGACGTGGAGGTCATCAATCCCCACTCGCGCAAGACCAAAGCCGGCACTCATCCCATCTACCTGGAATGCGTTCCCGCCTGCGCGCAAGGCACGTTCACCCTTCTCTACGTTCCCTTTGATCTGATAGGTCAGGATGAAGAAAAAGTCGGTACCCAGGCTGCGGAGGACCTGAAACTTGTTGCCGAAGCGCTGCGCGAGATGTTCCTCACCTATGGCTTCTCAGCCAAGCGCACCAGCGCGTACGGGACGGCGGAGCCGACGTTGGCAAATGGGCAGTTGACGATGGCCATCCCGGAGGCACAACCCTTGTCCTCGTTCGCCTCGTTTGATGAACTCGTTCGGGTTGCCGCATCCATTGCCGGTCGTCCGGCACAGGAGGTGGGAAATGGCGGATAGCATCCCAAACACGGCAAAGTCAGCCCCGGTGGTGGAGGCGCTGTGCGGGGGGCTGGGCCCTGATCTGGTGGCCTTGGCCCTCTTCGGTTCCAGAGCAAGGGGGGAGGCTGCTCCTGAAAGTGATTGGGACCTGTTAGTGATTGCCGAGCACCTGCCTGAAAGACCCCTGGAACGTCATTTTCGACTCAAGGCCCTCCTCCCAGAAGCCTGGCGTGCTCAGGTAGCGATCCTGGCCAAGACGCCGGCCGAATTTGAGGCTCGTCTTCCTGCCCTCTATCTGGACATCGCCCTGGACGCCATTGTGCTGTATGACCCGAGAAGCTATCTCCAACCACGGTTGGAGTATGTGAAAGCGCTCATTCGGCACCTGGGGCTGCATCGGGAACGATCCGAGGGCGACCTGGTCTGGCGTTGGCAGGCCATACCTCCCCAAGACTGGCGGATAGAATGGAGGGAAGAGCAGTGACCGGTCGGCAGGATGCAGCATATCGTCTTCGCCTGGCTCATGGCTTCCTGGCGGAGTCCCGGCAGGATTTGACGTTGGGCCGCTGGCGCTCTGCCGTGGGCAACAGCCAGTTGGCCGTAGAGCACGCCGCCAAAGCCGTTCTGGCCCTATTGGGGCCTGTGGGCCGCACCCACAATCCGGCCATCCAACTGCGGCAAGCGTTGACCGAAGGACGATTTGCTCCGCCCCAAGCAGAATCGGTCAGGGCATTGACAGAATGGGCAGAGATGCTCGGTTCTGATATCCATATCCAGACCGACTACGGCGATGAGGTGGGCGGTCGTACGCCCTGGGAACTCTTCGACGAGGCCGACGCTCGCCAGACGCTGACCATGGCCGAAGAGGCCGTCGCCCTTGCCCGCAGCGTTATACAGTAGGTAACCCGTGGCTAGTCTGCAAAAGCTCATACAACACCGTGAAGCTCTGCTGCTGGCGGAAGTGGCAGCATGGTTGCATGATATGGGCAAGTGCGCGGATGAACATATCATCAATCAAGCCTCCGATAAGCCTCAAGGGTATTCGTACAAATACAAAACGGCACAATCGCATCGTTTGACATCGGGTTTATCAAACATTTGTCTGACAGGAGAGACAGTCTCGGTAAAAGACCTTGTTGAGAAGGGAATGCCTAGAATCATCAGTGACGTCTCTCAGCCGTGGTTGTTGCGGGCGCTGGGTCGCTGCCATTCAGCCGCTCATGTGGAAAAAGAACTCTCCGATAAAGAGACCTCTACAAAACAACCCCAAAACGAAACCCGTTTGAGCACCGCTTTTGGCATTGAAGGTAATCCGGTAACAGGTCTAACGAGTTTCAGAACGAGTCCCGATGAAGAGGGAACTGAAAGCGTAGGCTCGGTGGAGTCCCGGGGCATGACCCTTGATAGCCTACGGACACTCTAAGCAAATTGCTTGAGGGTGGTGCTCGAGAACCGGGCGGCACCAAATCACAGAGTGCAGAAGTTTGAACCACCCTTACCCAGCACTCCATAGTCCTCTCTCGGATCGTCGTCTCGGAAAAGCAGCGTGACAGGAATGCGTGGCAGCGGCCGGAAGAGGCACTGATTCCGGATTCCCCGGCTACTGGAGACCCCCCTTCATACCAGTCTTCCCATATATCAGGCAGCACAGATCAGATGGAAGCGATGAAAATCAAATTCCTTCCCCGCTCTTGACAGACTTTTTTTCGATATAGTAAAAAATATTTTTCAGGAGGAGGAAGACGATGAGTCAGCAAAAGCCCGGAGACACCCTGCCCATGGGGGAGATATTGCGGCGGGCCAGGAAATCGAAGCGAGTCTCTCTGGAGAGATTGGCTGCGGGGACCGAGCTCAGCGTGAGCTTCCTGAGCCAGCTCGAATGCGGCAAAGCAAATGTCTCCGTAGAAAACCTCAAAAAGATCACCAAGTTCTTGGATATCCACATAGCTTCGCTCTTCGGTGAGGAAAGAAATGCAAGCCTGGGCACGATCACCAGGAAGGGCGAGGGCATGCCTTTCACCTTGGAGGGCTCCTCGGCCTACTGCGAGGCGCTCATTCAGAAGAGCAGGGCCGACCTCCAGGCCACGTTTTACAGGAACCCGCCCGGCGAGGGCCGAAAGGTCCCGTTCGGACACCTTGGGGAAGAGCTGCTCTACGTCATCCGCGGTCAGGTTCTCTTTCGCCTGAACGACGAGGAGCACCTTCTGAACGAGGGCGACTTGATTCACTACCGCAGCGAGGCCCTCCATAGCTGGATCAACCCGGGCAAGGAGGAGAGTCTGGTGCTCGTAGTGAACACACCGCCCAGCTGGTAGAGGAGAGCAGGCGAATGAATGCGACCGCGTTTTCATTGGTTACTTATCGATTGGACGATCGAATCCGGGTCGGCCTAGTCAAGCAAGAGGGGGTTTTAGAGATCAACCGCGCCCTGGCCGCTGTGAATCCGCCCGGTTCGACTTCCTGCGCCGGGGGGGATCAGATTCAGAGCATGCTGGAAATCCTGAACGAATGGGAAAGGTTCTTGCCGTTACTGCAAGAGGCGGCCGGATTACTCGACAATGCGCCGGAGGGGGAGACCCTGGACCTAGGGCATGTCGAGCTCCTGGCACCAATTCCCAACCCGGGCAAGATGATTAACGTGGGCCTCAACTTTTACGACCACGCCGAGGAGATGGGAATGGAGATTCCTACTGAGTTCAGGCCCAACTTTTTCTGGAAGGGGGACCGGAACTGCATCATCGGCCCCGGCCAAAAGATCCGGCTCTCATCCGAGTATGTGGACTGGGAAGCCGAGCTGGCCGTGGTGATGGGAAGGCCGGCTAAGGATGTGAGCCCTGAGGAGGCAATGGACTACGCGGCCGGATTCACCTGCCATAACGATGTCACCGACCGCAGGTTGATGATGCCTCGACCCGGAGTGCTGGATTTTCTCTCGGGCAAGTCCCGGGATACGTTCGGGCCTTTGGGGCCGGCCCTGGTGCCTGCGAGCCGGGTCCCCGACGTCGAAGCCCTTAGTATTAGATGCATGGTAAACGGCGAGGTGATGCAGGACACCGGAACAGACCGCATGATCTGGGGACCCGCCCGCTGCATCTCCGCACTCTCAAGAGTGTTCACGCTTCAGCCGGGCGACGTTATCGGCCTGGGTACCGGGGCCGGGGTGGGCTGGACCCGAGGCATGTCCCTCGGGCCGGGTGATCTCCCCAGGGCCGTGGAGCGTATGCTCCGGGGCGGGGGGGTATTTTTGAGGCCGGGTGACACCGTGACCGTGGAGATTCCCGGTATCGGCCGCCTGGAGAACGGAGTGGAGGCATGAGAGAGGAGAAGAGCAAGGCCCTGGGCCGGGTGACCCCGATGGTGCATGAGTCGGAGAGCTCTCCGATCCGCCGCATGATGAGAATGATGGAGGAGAGGACGGACCTCTTGAACCTCAGCGCCGGTGAAGCCGCTTTTGACGCGCCTGAAGAGCTCATTGAAGCGGCGGCGGCGGCCATGAGGGGCGGGCGCAACCGCTACACGTCCACCAACGGGACCCCCGGCATTAGAAAGGCCGCCGCCTCGTTCCTGGAGGCGGAGATGGGCGTGAGCGTGGACCCTGACGAGAACATCCTTATGACGGTAGGGGGAATGGAGGCGATCTTTCTGGCCTTCCGTCTACTGGTCGGCCCCGGCGACGAGGTCCTTCTCCCGGATCCGGGCTGGGGGATCCTCCAGCCGATAACCCTTCGCCTGGGCGGAAGCCTCAAATTCTATCCTTTGAACAAGGGGGAAGCCTGGAGCATTGATCCCCAGCCCATCCTGGACAAGATCAGAGAGACCACCAAGCTGCTGGTGATAAACACCCCGTCCAACCCCACGGGCGCGGTCATCTCCCGAGAGGCATATTCAGCAGTGCTGGAGAAGGCGCGGGAGCACGGGGTGTTCGTACTCTCGGACGAGGTCTACCACAACTATGTCTACGAAGGGGAGCACGTAAGCGCACTCCAGTTCGATCACCTGGACCACGTGATCATGATCAACAGCTTCTCGAAGACCTTCGCCGTAACCGGCTGGCGTCTGGGCTACGCCGTGGCCCACCCATGGGTGATCCGGCAGATGAGCGTGTTCAAGGAGACAATCTCCTTGTGCTCGTTTTCCATAGGGCAGTGGGCGCTGACCGAGTATCTCGCCCGAAGCCGCCCCTATCTGGACCGGGTCAGGGAACTCTGCCGGGGCAACATGGGGCGAATGGTTGCGCGGTTGAACGCGATCCCAGGTGTCAGTTGTCCCAGGCCGGCCGGGGGCTTCTACGCATTCGCCGATTTCTCCGAGCTGGAGCCTTCGGAGGAGGCCCTTTTCCGCCGTCTCCTGGACGGGGGAGTGGCCGTAGTCCCGGGCGGGTTCTTTGGGGCCCAGGGCGAAGGCCATGCGCGCATCATGTTTGCAGCAGATCGGGACGCTATCGACCGGGCCATGGATCGACTTGAAGAGGCCCTTGCCCCTTAGCGGCCGGAGAAGGTGAAGAGCCTATGAGTGAAGACCGCTCAGAACGCAGTCTCATGCTGGGCAACGAGGCAATCGCCAGGGGGGCCCTGGAAGGAGGGATCTCCTATGCAACAGGATACCCGGGCAATCCATCCTCGGAGATAGTCGAAACCCTGTTCAAGTGGGGTGAGCCCCACGGCGTTGCCGTGGAATGGTCGGTCAACGAGATCGTGGCCCTGGAAGCAGCCGCCGCCTTTGCATTCTCGGGAAGGCGGGCGGTGGTCACCATGAAGCAAAACGGCCTGAACGTGGCTGCAGACTTCCTGACCACAGTCTCCCTTGACGAACTCAGCGGCGGCCTGCTGGTGGTGGTCTGCGACGATCCCGGGCCTCTTACAAGCAGCAACGAACAGGACTCCAGGCACTTCGCCAAGATCGCTCAGATTCCCCTTCTCGAGCCTTCCACCTCTCAGGAGGCCAAGGACATGGCCGCATACGGCCTCGACCTGTCCCAGCGCTTCGGGATCCCCTGCATGCTCAGGGCGGTCTCCCGGCTCTCCCACGGACGCGGTCCGGTCTCCCTGCGGCCGGTGCCCCCATCCAAGGGACCGCGGCCCCGGTTCGACACCACCCGCCCCAAGGTGGGGCTGCCCTTTCTTGTCACCCGGAACCACTCCCGGCTGCTTAGGGTAAGAGAAGAGATCCGGGCCGAGCTGGAGGCCTCTTCCTGGAACGAGTATGCAGGCCCCGAAGGCGCCTCGACCTTGGTGGTCGCCTCAGGCCTGAGCGCCAGATACGGGGAAGAGGCGATTCAGGCCCTGGGCCTTGGCGACAGGATGGGGCTCCTCAAACTGGGCACCACATGGCCGCTCCCCACCGCGCGCATCCTGGAGCGCCTCGCCCCCGCCGGAACCGTCTGCTTCCTGGAGGAGGTGGATCCTTTTGTGGAGGATGGGGTCAAGGTGATTTTCGCCGAGAACGCCGACCGGCTGGGCGGTGTTCGTTTCCTGGGAAAGAACGACGGGTTCGTGACGGGCCCCGACGGTCCCGGAGTGGGAGAGATGGATACAGACACGGCGGTTTCGGCCCTGGCCCGGCTCTTCAATCTCGAACGGAACCTTCGAGATGCGATATCCGACGAGCTTCTCGATCGGGCCAGGGGTCTTCTGGCTCCCCGAGAGCTCTCCTTCTGCCAGGGCTGCCCCCATCGGGCCTCGTTCTATGCCGTCAAGACCGCTTTGGCCATGGACGGCAGGGACGGGTTCCTGGTCGGTGACATCGGGTGCTACGGCATGGGGGCCGGGTCCACGGGGTTTGACCAAATCAAGGCCCTCCACTGCATGGGTTCGGGCATGGGTAATGCCTGCGGCTTCGGCCGGCTGAGGGAATTCGGCTTTGATCAGCCCGTGTTGGCCTTGGCCGGGGACTCGACCTTTTTTCATGCAGGGCTTCCCGCACTGGCCGATGCCGTATACCACCGGGCCGACGCGGTCTTCGTCATACTGGACAACGCCGTGACCGCAATGACCGGCTTCCAGTTCAACCCGGCAACCCCTTCGGCGGTCTCCAGGGGAAAGCAGAATATCCCCATCGAAGATGTCGCGCGGGGCATGGGTGCCGAGGCCAAGGTGCTCGACCCGGTGGCCGATGTAAAGGCGGCCGTCATCGCGGTGCTCGAAGCCATCGATAAGGGCGGCGTACAGGTGCTGGTGTTCAGGCACGGGTGCGCCACCTTTTTCCAGAAGCTGGTCGATCGGGATACGAGACCACGGGTCCGGGTGGACACAGAGAGATGCCTGGGAGAGCAGTGCGGGTGCAACCGCTTCTGCAGCCGCATCCTCGGCTGTCCGGCCATCCTTTCAGACCCGGAAGGCGGCGTTGCCCGAATAGACGAGCAAGTTTGCACCGGGTGCGGCCTGTGCGTCCAGGTGTGCCCCGAGCAGGCGATTATCATCGAATACCCGGAGGGCGGGCATCCATGAGCGCTTCGAGCAACATTGTGATCACGGGTGTAGGAGGACAGGGCAACGTCCTGGCTGCAAGGCTGCTGGCGGCAACGGCGCTCGAATATGGGCTGGAGGTCACCGTGGGGGACGTCTACGGGCTGACCCAGCGCGGCGGGTCCGTGGCCAGCCACGTCAGATGGTCCGAAGAGCGGCTGCCCACGCCCTTGGTGCCGCAAGGGACATTGAACATTCTGGTGGCTTTTGAACCTCTGGAGGCCCTAAGGGTCCAGGTCCGGCACGGCAACACGAATACGGCCGCCCTGGTGAACGAGTCCCCTATCTTACCCATTGGGGCCCAAGCCGGGCGTTTTTCGTATCCAGACGAAAAGGCCCTATGGGCCATTCTGACTGAAACGACCGGGACCTGCAGGAAGATCGCAGGCTCCCGGGCTGCAAGGGATCTGGGAAACATCCAGGTCTTGAATACGATCATGCTGGGAGCTCTTTGCGGTTCGTGCCTGACAGAGTTTGAGGCCGCGGCTTTCCAGGATGTTTTGAGAAGAGAGCTGCCGGAGCGGTTCATTGATCTGAACCTGGCGGCCTTTGACAAGGGGCTTGGGCTAGGCAGCGCCGGCCGGAGCTTGTTGTCGCAGTGACCGCGACAGCCGCGGGGCATATGCCCCGAACCGGTTTCAACGTGCGGAGGATGTCGCATCAAACGTGAGTGGAAAGGAGATAGTGAGATGAAAAGGATGGTTAAGACAGCTTTAGCAGTACTGGCCATGGTGGGACTTCTGGCCGGAGGCGCCTCGGCCGGGGACAAACCCCGTGTCTTGAGCGCCGTGGGCCTGATACCCGTTGACAACATAAACATGAAGCATATGTGGAACTACAAGGAATGGGTGGAGTGCGCATCGGACGGCCGGCTGATCATCGACATCAAGGGCAACGGAGAGGTGATCCCTACAGAAGAGCAGATCTTTGCGCTGAGCAAAGGGCGGATAGACATGATCTTCTCCATGGGGGACGATATCTCTCAGATGACCCCCTTGGGATCGGCCATGGTCTTGACGGACATGCCCCCCTGGGAGGAGCGTGAGAAAGGGATCTGGGATTTCTACCGGGAAATTATCGCCCGTGACTGCAATGCCTATTGGCTTGGACCGCTTTACTCGGCCCAATTCTTCACCCTGACCACAAACGTGAAGGCCCATAGTCCGAAAGAGCTGAAGGGGAAGAAGATCCGTGCAGGGAGCTCCTTCTTTGACTCGGTCAAGGCCGTCGGCGCGGTCCCGGTGAGCACGCCCATGATGGAGATATATACCGCCATGGAGAGGGGCAACATCGACGGGTTTGTCATGGTCCCGGTGGGATACACCCAGTTCGGCTGGCACGAGGTGAGCAAGTACTGGGTAGGGCCGAGGCTCCTGGAAGGCTCCACCCCCTCATGCCCCCTGATCAACATGGATGTCTGGAACTCGCTTTCAGACCAGGAGAAGGAATGGCTTACCCAGCCCATCATAGATCATCTGGAGGAGATGTACGGCTACCACTTCTGGCTCTATCGCGGAGGTAAATACGGAACAGGCGCCATGCTCGAAGCCGGGGTCGAGCGAATCGAGTGGTCAGAGGAAGACAATCAATGGTTCCGCGAGACCTGGCGGGATGCCTTGTGGGGATATGTCAGAGAAAATATGGATTCCAAGGACTTTGAGCGGTTCAGAGAATTGGTCGGCCGGGATGCGAAGTAGCTTGCGGGCCTCGGGCCTGCGGTTCACCAGGGCCTGATGGAACAGAAAACCCTTGCAGCCACGCCTGGTGCGGGCTGCAAGGGGACTCCTACACCGGCGGCCTGAACTTGTAGAGGCGTGCAAGGAGGCTTGTTTTGGTTTGGCTGAAACGACTCGGCAAGGCCTATGACTTTCTCATAGCGGGGCTAATGGCCCTTTCCTGCGTACTGCTGACCGGAGCCATGCTGCTTGTCTGCCTGGATGTCTTCATGCGCTACCTGTTCAACATCCCGATCGTGTGGGCTACGGATGTGTGCGAGTTCGCCCTGGTTGGCATCGTCAGCCTGGGTATGGCCTGGCTTTTAAAAGACGAGTCGCACGTGCGAATGGATTTTCTAGTAGAGAGGCTCCAGCCGCGAAAACAGGCCTTTTTTTCCGCACTGAATGCGGTGATCGGCGCAGTGACTCTGGCCGTGATATTGAGGTACGGCGTGGTGGAGATAGCCGAGCTCTGGCAGAGGAAATACGCGATGGAAACCGGGGTCCTTCGCATACACAAGGTCTGCCTCCTGATTCCTCTCGCTTTCGGTCTATTTTTGTTCCTGATTCAGTTCATTCGACAGGCATTCATGTACATCCGGCGTTTTCGAGAGCTGGGACGGTAGGTGTAAGACCCGGAGCAGTCTGGTTCGTCTTACGGAAGGAGTTGATTGAATGGAGTGGCCGATTGTCCTGGGCCTCATCTTTCTGGGGCTGATCGTGCTAATGCTGACCGGCCTCCCCGTGGCCATTTCCTTCATGGCTGTCAACGTAGTGGGAATCCTTGTTTTCTGGGGCGGTGAGAGCGGTCTCGGTCAGCTCCTGCTGAGCATGAAGAACTCGGTCAAGAGCTTCGTGCTCCTCCCGTTTCCATTGTTCATATTGTTGGGAGAGGTGCTGTTTCGCTCCGGCATGGCCGGGAGGGCCATTGATGTGGTGGATACCTGGCTGGGGGGCGTTCCGGGACGACTGGGGCTGCTGGGTGTAGGGGCCGGAGTGGTCTCTTCCACCCTGAGCGGCTCCGGGGTGGCGAGCACGGCCATGCTTTCGGCGACCCTGGTTCCGGACATGGAGGCCCGCGGGTACAAGAAGGCCATGAGCTTGGGCCCCATACTGGGAAGCGGCGGCATAGCCATGATCATTCCGCCGAGCGCGGACATAGTTCTGCTGGCCAGTCTGGCCTCCCTGTCCGTGGGCCAGCTCTTGATGGCCGGCGTATTCCCGGGGATTCTCATGGGGATTCTCTATGCGATCTACATTGTGGTTCGCTGCAAGATCCAACCTTCCATAGCACCGCCCTACCAGGTCCCGCACATCCCGCTTGGGGCCAAGATACTGATGACCTTCAAGAACGTAGTCCCCATCGCGGTAATCATCTTTTTGGTGATCGGGGTCATTCTGGTGGGCATCGCAACCCCTTCAGAGGCCGCCGCCCTAGGTGCGTTGGGCGCCTTCGTTCTGGCCGCCTGCTACCGCTCCCTCACCTGGGAGGTAGTAAGAATCTCCGTCCTGAACGCCACAAAGATCACGGTCATGCTGCTCAGCATCCTCCTCGGGGCAATGGCGTTCAGCCAAATCCTGGCCTACACCGGCTGTGTCAAAGGGCTCATAGAGTTTACAACCAGCCTGCCGCTGCCTCCCGTAGCTGTCCTGATCGGGATGATGGTGACCGTGCTGTTCCTGGGATGCTTCATGGACGAAATCGCCCTCATGATGATGATCCTGCCGATCTATATGCCTATAATAGAGGCGCTGGGATTCGATCCCATCTGGTTCGCCATCCTGCTCCTGGTCAACTTCGAGATGGCCCTGACCACACCGCCTTTCGGCATGATACTATTCGTCATGAAGGGAGCGGGGCCCCCGGACACCCGCATGGTGGACATTTACAAGGCTGCGGTGCCGTTCTTGGTGTGCGACGCCGTGGCGATCGCCCTGCTCATCCTGTTTCCCGAGATATCCTTATGGCTTCCGGGTGTGATGACGAATTAGCAACGGCGGAATGGATCTTAGAACCATTCGGGATGAACCAGCAACTCATTGACGCCGCCGGTGTGGAGAAAAACCATTCGAGGAGCACATAAGAGGAACGTAGAGATGATGAGGATTGGAGGACCCGGGGAACTGGTCCGGGACGTACAGCAGGCGGGAATGTGCATCGGCTGCGGGGCGTGTGTGGACCTTTGTCCGTACTTCAGGCACCACAACGGAAGGACCTTACAGGTATTTTCCTGCAACCTGGAGAGCGGTCGCTGCTTCGCCCATTGCCCGAAGATAGAAGTAGACCTGAACGAGCTATCCCAAAGGCTCAGGGGGCGCGCCTATCAAGGGCTGGATCTGGGCGCTTACAGATCCATTCATGCCTCAAGGGCGGGCGCCGCCATGTCAGGGCCGGCCGCCTTTCAGGCGGGGGGCACGGTGACCGGGCTCATGGCCTTTGCCCTGGATTCAGGCGTGATCGAGGCGGCCGTGCTGACGGATCGAGAGGGAATTCGGCCCGTCCCCAGGATAGCCGGGAGCACGCAGGAAATACTGGCCTGCGCCTCCAGCAAGTTTACAGCCGCGCCCACACTGGAGGCCCTGAATCGAGCGGTCCGGCTGGGATATTCGCGACTGGGCTTAGTGGGAACCCCTTGCCAGATCACCGCTCTCGCCCAGATGAAAGGGAACCCGGCTTCCAGGGAGGGTTTCCAGGACCAGGTAGCCTTCTCCGTAGGTCTGTTCTGCAACTGGGCCCTGGACCCACGTGGACTAACGGAGTTCCTATCAACCCGTGTTGACCTCGCCCGGGTGACCGGCATGGATATCCCTCCACCCCCGGCGAATGTCCTGGTGGTCAGGCTGGGGGACGAAACTCTGGATGTCCCCCTTGATGAAATTAGGCCTCTAATCCCCGAGACTTGCTCCGTCTGCCCCGATCTCACCTCGGAGTGGGCCGACCTTTCCGTTGGCATGTACGAGGGAAGGCCCGGCTGGAACACGCTCATCGTTCGAACGGATGAAGCGCAAGAACTGGTCTTGAAGGCGGAAAAGGCCGGATACCTGGAGCTCGAGCCCATGCCCGAGGAAAACCTGGAACACCTGGCAGGCGCCGGGCGTGCCAAGAAGGAGCGAGCTTTCGGGAACGCCGTGCGAAAAGACGCAATCAACAGCAGGGACCGCTGCTCAATGCTTCGCATCCCCCCGGAGGCGCTCGAGCGTTTCGCCTGATTGCGCCATTGCCTTGGAGGTCATAACACTTTGAAGTCACAAGGCCTGGCGGCGATAATGTTGGGGCTCTTTTGCTTGATCGCAGGCGTTGCGGTTGCCGCAACCCCAGGGGAGAAAGGAAACATAACCATGGAGCAAAAGGAACGTAAATTGGAAACAGCGGTTTTTGCAGGGGGCTGTTTCTGGTGTATGGAGTCTGACTTCCAAAAGGTGGAAGGGGTGGTTAAGGTGGTCTCCGGCTACACGGGCGGGGAAAAGCCCAATCCGACCTATGAAGAGGTCTCCACCGGGAAGACCGGCCATTTCGAGGCCGTACAGGTTCATTACGACCCCGAAAGGATCTCCTACAGGGAGCTCTTGGAGATATTCTGGCGGCATGTGGACCCCACCGATGACGGAGGCCAGTTCGTTGACAGGGGCCCCCAGTACCGTACGGCGGTCTTTTACCAAACGCCTGATCAAAGAGACATCGCAGAGGCATCAAAGCAAGACCTGAATGATTCAGGCAGGCTCGACAGGCCCGTTGCAACCGAAATCCTGGCTTTGGAGACCTTCTATCCGGCCGAGGAATACCACCAGGATTATCACAAGAAGAATCCGACACACTACCGCAGATATAGAGCAGGATCAAGGAGAGATAAAACCCTTGAAAGGGTATGGAATAGGCCAACAAGGCCATCTTCAAACTGCTCGGCTTGCTCTGAGAAAAAATATGAAAAGCCTGACCGATCCACCCTGAAGAACCGATTAACCCCCATGCAATTCAATGTCACCCAGGAGGATGGGACCGAGCCTCCCTTTAGGAACCAATATTGGGACAACCATGAACCGGGTCTCTACGTGGACATCGTATCCGGGGAGCCTCTTTTCCTGTCCGTGGACAAATTCGACTCCGGGACCGGATGGCCCAGCTTCACCAGGCCGGTTGAGCCGGAAAATATCGTGGAACGCGAGGATCGACGCCTGGGAGTCCTTCGTACGGAGGTCAGGAGCCGCTTGGGGGATTCGCACCTGGGGCACGTTTTTCCGGACGGCCCGCCGCCCACGGGTAAGCGTTATTGCATAAATTCAGCGGCTCTTCGCTTCATCCCCAAAGAAGACCTGGACAAGGAAGGCTACGGCAAATATCTGAAATACCTCCAATAAATGGATGTCTCAGTCCACCTTCAGATCCGCCACAGGGTTGGTCAAGGGGGGGAAGCCGTCGATGCGGCACTCCACGAGGTCGCCGTGACTGATCTCTACGGCCCCGGGGGTGCCCGTGGAGATGATGTCCCCGGGAAGAAGGGTCATGACCTCGGAGTGAAAGGAGATCAGCCGGTCCGGGAAAAAGGTCATGTTGCTCGGGGAGTTGCGGGCGGTTGTGGTCCCGTTGAGTACGGTCGCCACGTTCAGGGCTCTCAGATCCGTAATTTCGTCCGGGGTCACCAGCTCTGGCCCGAAGCTGAAAAAGGTGTCGAAGCTCTTGGATAGAGTAAGGTATCGGGGGTTTTGCCGTAGGATGTCCTCGGCGGTCATATCGATTACGCAGGTAAACCCGGCCACCACGTCCAGCCAGCTCTCCGGCTTTACATCCCTGCACCGCCGCCCGATAATCACCCCCAGCTCGGCCTCGGCCGTAGTCTTCTTCGACTGGACCGGGATCCGGATTTTATCGCCCGGGCCGATAACGGCGCTAAACGGCTTCATGAAGCTCGCAGGGGCGATAGTCGGGGCGGTCTCGGATAGATCTGCGGCGTGGGCCGTGTAGTTGAGCCCGATACCCCAGATCTTTCCCGGCCGGCGGTAGAGGGGTCCCAATACGGCCCTCTGTTCAGGGATCAGAAGATCCCCTCCCCGATCTCTTTTGAACTCCTCCGGTCCCCGGCCGTCATACCAGCTCCGGAGGGAGTCCAGCCGCCCGGACTCGATCATGCCCAACAAGTCCTCCGGCCAGTCGGTCCCGCGGCGGGCGTTCAACACCGAGACCGGGAGATATGCCCCGCCAAGCCGAACAGCCGCGGTCTCTTTCCCATTCAGCATCAGGCTCGCCAAGCGCATGGTTCCTCCTCATGGTTCATGGGCTTCCCTAGCCCGGTACGACCGCCGGTCCAGTGTCTCCTTGGTCATGAGGTAGAGCAGCGAGGTCACGGCAAGGCACCCCGCACAGAACAGGAACGAGGTCCTGAACGCGGCAGGGCCCAGGGACGCCCCCGGGTAAAGACGCTCCATAAGATTTCCCATGCCGTGGAGAAAGACCGCCACCCCGGTCATGGTGAAGAAGTTGATGCCCGTCATGGCCGTCCCTGCCCGCTCGATGGGCATCCGCTCCTTGATATGAGCATACATGATCTGCCCAGCGCTGCTGGAGAACCCGAAACCGAAAAAGAGCACCGCCAGAGCCCAATAGCCGGTCCCGGCCTCCAGCCCGGCAAGAAGCACCAAGACAACCAGCATCCCCGCCAGGCCGCCCACCACCACCGGCTTTCGCGACCTTATCCAGGCATCTGAGAACCACCCGCACAAAGGGCTTCCCACTATCATACCCACGCTCATCAGAAAAAGCAGGTTTCCAGCCGCTACCGGGGATACCCCTATGACCTCCATCAGATACGGACCGGCCCAGAGGGCCTGGACCGCGGCGAATATCCCGTACCGGCAGAAGGTCCCCAGGGAGATGATCCAGTAGTCCTTCTCTGCAAAGAGCGCCTTCACACCGTCAATGATATCACCCGGTCTTGCCCAGGCAGGGGCGGTCGCGGGTCCCTCCGCCGGGGCCTCCGGGCGGTCCCGCACCACTGTGAAGCAAAGAAGGGCCAGGAAGAGATTGATCCCGGCAAAGACCACAAAGGTCATCCTCCATCCCATGGCCTGCACCATCAGCACCAGAGGTGTGGCCGCGGCTATGTTACCGGCCGTGCCCACGGAGATCACCAGGGCGGAGAGGGTGGCGAACCGAAGCGGCCCGAACCAGAGGGTTATAAGCTTGAGTGTTCCCATAAGGTTGCAGGCCATGCCTATACCGAGCAATGCCCTGCCAGCGACCAAGGCCGAGAGGCTCTCGCCGAGGGCGAAGATCAGGGCGCCGGCCACCGCCACCAATGTCAATGCGGTCATGGCGATCCGAGGCCCGATGCTGTCCAGAAATAGCCCCACAGGGATCTGCATGAGGGCGAACGCATAGAAAAAGGCGGCTGAGAGCAGACTCAAGCCGCTGGTATCGAGGTCGAGGTCACCGATCAGGTTGGGCGATATCACGGCCACCGAGGCCCGATAGAACTGGGAGAGGACAAAAAGGAGGCAGGTTATGAAAAAGATGACCCAGCGACGGGAGATGCCGATTCTCATATCAAGCACTTCGCTGTTCGGATTCCGTGTCAGCCTCGGCAGTCGAACAATTCCGGCAAAGTCAGGTGCAGCCGGAGAATGTCTTTCACAGACTTATACCAGGCTTGGACTAGAAAAGTGAAGAGATGAAAAGGCGGGGGGATAAATGGAGGAGGCCCGGGAATCAGTCAGGGTCTTTGGCTCCTCCCAGGACGGTTCTCACCAAATCCAGCAGCTTATAGGGATCAAAGGGTTTTTTGATGTAGCCGGCAATGCCGTCATTCCTTGGATCGGGGAGATGCTGCTCGGCCGTAACAACCAAGACGGGGATGGACGAGAATCTCGAACGCACCTGCTCGGCCAATTCGAGTCCATTCATTTTAGGCATTTTGTAGTCTGTCAGCAGCAAATCGAACCTGTTTCGCTCCAGTTGATCGAGGGCTGCCAAGCCGTCTTGAACCGTACAAACCTCATAGCCCTCCATGCTCAAGACCCGGTCCATCAAGCGCCTCACGGTCTCTTCATCGTCCACCACGAGAATCTTTTCCTTCTTCATTTCGTCACCTCCTTACAACCACTAGTAGGCATCCGTAGGCAACAAAATACAACTTAGGGTTGTTAGACTTCAACCCCTTTTTATGGGATAGCAGTCCGGGAATTACCAGCCCGGGTGGCTCCATTGATAGACAAAGACATCGGACTCAAGATCAAGGAATTGCGGGAGAGCAAGGGCATCACGCAGATCGACCTGGCCGCCAAGATCGGGGTCTCCTTCCAGCAGGTGCAGAAGTACGAGAAGGGGGTTACCAGGATCGCTGTCACCCGGCTGCAGGACATAGCCCGCGCCATGGGTGTGGATCTGAGGTACTTCTTCGAGGAAAGCGGCCCGCAACCGGAGATTTCGGATCCCCGATCGCCTTACAGCTCGCCGGGTGCGTATCCGAACGGCCACCATGACCTGGAACCGGAAGAGAAGACCCTGTTGAGGCTTTTTCGCAGAATAGACAACAAGAAGATCAGGGAAGGTCTTCTGAAGCAGTTAAGGGGAATCGTGGAGACCCAAAGAGACAAGAAAGCATAGCCGGCGGCTGTGTTCAGCCAAGAGAAAAGAGCTCGTAGAATCGCTGTGCCAGCATTAGGTCGCCGCTCACCTTGAGCTTTCCCGTCATGAAGGCCTTCATTCCAGTCAGCTCCCGGTTGATCATGGCCAACCAGTCCTCCGCAGACATGGTCAATGTCACTCGGGGCTCATGGTGGGTCCCCTCCTCCACGCGGCATTCCCCGTCACGCACTATCACATACCACGAGCCTCCATCGTTTCCGGTGATCCGGAACTGAAACACCGCGTCCACGCCCTGGGCCCTTTCGGGATTGAAAGCCTCGGGCATTCTGGAGAAGACTTCCTCGACACTGGTAACAGCCATACCACTCCTTTCGATTCGATCCGATCTTATGGTTTTCTCTTTTTTTCAGGATAACGGGCCTATTGCAGGTAAATAGTACAACACCTGAAGGAGCACCTCAAATCAAATCCTTTTGGCAAGAAAAAAGCATGACTATTCCGGAAAGCGAGCAAAAAAAGAGATTGAATTCAGAGGCATTTGAATACTATGTTTTTGGGGGGAACCCGGATCTTTTTGGAAGCAGTCATTTCGGATAAACCTGCCTCCCGTTGAATCAGAGTATTGTTTGATCGGCCGGGATCCGAATAGGCGCTTCAACCCGAAGCCGGCGAGGAAGGAATTATGAGCCAGGAACAGGATCAAGGCAAGAAGCCTCCCGAGGCTCCAGGCGAAGAGGGATGGTTTCACCTGGATGTGCACCCCCAGGTGTTTTTCATCTCCGCCGGGCTCATCATCTTCTTTGTTGGGGCAACTATTGTCTTTCAGCAGTACGTGGGCGACCTGTTCCAGCAGATGCAGACCACCATGTCCGAGTATGCGGGCTGGCTGTTCATCTGGACGGTCAATATCGTACTGATTTTCGTGCTGGTCTTACTGGCCGGACGTTTCGGTCAAATACGGCTGGGAGGACCGGACGCCAGGCCCGAGTTCACCACCATGGGGTGGTTCGCCATGCTTTTCTCGGCGGGTATGGGCATCGGCCTCCTCTTCTATGGAGTGGCCGAGCCGATGTTCCACTACGTGGCCAACCCTCTTACCGAACCCGGGACCACCGAGACGGCCCGAAAGGCGATGGATATCACTTTCCTTCACTAGGGCCTCCACCCGTGGGCGATATATTGCCTGGTCGCACTGTCTCTCGCCTTCTTTTCCTTCAACAAGGGCCTGCCCCTCTCAATCAGGACCTCCTTTTATCCGCTGCTCGGGGAGCGGATTTATGCTTGGCCCGGAAACATAATCGATATACTGGCCACCGTGGCGACGCTCTTCGGGGTGGCGACTTCGCTCGGCCTCGGCGTACAGCAGGTCAACGCAGGCATGGATTATCTGCTCGGCATCGGGCAGTCTCCAAGGATCCAGGTAATCCTGATCACATGCATCACCGGGGTCGCCACCTGGTCCGTGGTAAAAGGCCTGGACAAGGGCATCCGCTGCCTGAGCGAGATCAACATGACATTCGCCGGATTGCTGGCCCTGTTCGTGCTCGTTGTAGGACCCACCCTCTTTATCATGGACGCACTACTGGAAAACATCGGCTACTATTTCCAGCACCTGCCCCAGTTGAGCACATGGAACGAGACCTACGAGAAAACCGAGTGGCAGCAGGGATGGACCATCTTCTACTGGTCGTGGTGGATTGCGTGGTCCCCCTTTGTGGGCATGTTCATCGCGCGCGTCTCCTATGGGAGGACTATACGGGAGTTCATACTGGGCGTCCTGCTGGTTCCCACATTTATCACCTTCCTGTGGATCACCATCTTCGGCAATACGGCGCTCTACATAGAGATGTTCGGATCAGGAGGTATAGCCAGTGTGGTGCAAGAGAATATCCCGGTATCCCTGTTCGTGTTGCTTGAAAAGTTCCCGCTGGACATTGTGACCTCCGCTCTTTCCATTATTGTTATCATTACCTTCTTTGTAACTTCTTCGGACTCCGGGTCCATGGTCATAGACATCATCACCTCCGGAGGGAACCCCAACCCGCCCGTACTCTCCAGGCTGTTCTGGGCCATACTGGAAGGCGCGGTGGCGGCGACCTTGTTGGTGGGCGGGGGCCTGGTGGCCCTGCAGACGGCCACCATCACCACGGGACTGCCTTTTGCCTTTGTGATCCTGGGCATGTGCCTGGCGCTGCACAGGGGGCTGTCCGAGTATGCCGCGCCCAGGGAATTCATACTGGGGGAACGGGAGGCAAAGGAGTTCAAGATCAAGACCCGCCCGCCGCTCGACAAGACCTTCGGCCGGCGGAAGCTCTGGTGAATGCGGTGCAATGACAAGGGGGGAGGCCGTGAATAAGATACTGCGTTTTGTCTCGAGCGTCTTTTTTATCTGCATTTGTGTATCTCTGTGGACCGGTGGAGCCCTCCGGGCGGCCGGTCCGGAGCGGAGCATCCGATTGGCATATGCGGACTGGTCCTCCTCCATAAGCTCCGCCAACCTGGTCAAGGCGGTGCTCCAGGAAGAACTGGGCATTGCGTGCGAGCTCATCCGGTCGGGAGCCGACCGGATGTGGGCGGCGGTGGCTGAGGGCCGGGCCGATGCCATGCTGTCCGCCTGGCTTCCCGATACACACGCTCGGTACTATGAGGAGTACGCGGACCGGGTAGTGGATCTGGGACCCAACCTCCAGGGGACAAGGATCGGGCTCGTGGTCCCGGACGTGACCGCCGGCCGTCTGACCGCCGGGACCGGCCTTCGCAACCAGCCTTACATCAACATCGACTCCATACCGGAGATCAAGGCCCATGCCGAGAAATTCAACTTCCGTATCATCGGCATAGAACCAGAAGCGGGGATCATGTTGAAGGCGCGCGAGGCCATTGAGGCATACGGTCTGACCGACTTCCGGCTGGTGGAAGGGAGCGAAACCGCCATGATGTCAGAGCTCTCTCATGCCATCCGGCGGCAGAAATGGATCGTTATCACCGGGTGGCTGCCTCACTGGAGCTTTGCACGCTGGAGCTTGAAGTTCCTCGAGGACCCCAAGGGTATTTTCGGCGGCCGCGGAAGCATCCATACACTGGTGCGCCGGGGGCTGGAGCAGGACATGCCCGAGGCCTACCGATTTCTCAATCGATTCTCCTGGGAGCCCCAAGACATGGGGCAGCTGATGCTCTGGATCCAAGAAGACGACGGGCGCTTTCCCTATGAAAAGGCCCTGCGCTGGCTGCGCACCCATCCGAGGGATGTGGCCGAATGGGTCCGGTAAACCGAATAAGGCCGACATGACAACGGATAGAGGATGCCATTATGCTCCAAGACATCTACTTTCAATACAAAAAGGCATGCATGATGCTCTTCCGGCGGGAAGGCCGGGAGGTCGTCTTCAGGGGTACCGCATTCTTGGTCCATCCGGACGGCTATCTGTTGACCGCCGCGCACCTGATAACCGGGGAGCACGAGCTGATGGTCGTACCCATTGAAGAAGAGTCCGGCTTTACAATCGTTCACATTGAAACCGTAACTCCGATCGGTGTCGCGGTAGCTCGAACCGACCCCGACCGCGACCTCGCCCTTCTCAGGTTCACTCAGGAAATCCATATCTCCATGCCCGATCATGTGATGGGGATTCCGGAAGCTGTTCCCGTGGGGAACACGGTTGCCTGCCTGGGCTTCCCCTTCGGCTACTACGGCATATACAACTTGCTGATCAAGCAGGCCGTAGTCAGCGCCAAGATCATCTCAGGCAACGGGACCAGGATTTTCCTGTTCGACGCCATGGTCCATGACGGAAACAGGGGCGGGCCGCTTGTCAACGCCCACGACGGCCGGATCATCGGTGTGGTGGGGGGGCGATTCGAGCCCCAGGAGCTCATGCCCGAGCACCTGAGGCATGCGGAAACGCCCATCAGGTCCAACGTGTCCTACGCGGTGTCTGCAGACCATGCATTAGAGCTGATGGAATCGGAGGCCTTGACGATAGTCTAGTTTTCCTCCAGAAATGGCTGTTTTCCGCAATCTCTGCGTCATCTGCGGGATCCTTGTGCGGCGGACTCAAGGGCCTCCTCGTCCGCCAAAAGAACGAGTTCACCTGCATCCGGAGTGAAAAGGGCGGTAGCACAGGCTTTCCGGCGGCCCTGCTTCAGGATTGCCGGAAGGCCCGTTCCACCGCCCCGTTCATTACTCGGAAGGGGTTTCTCTTGATTCCAGCTCGTCTATCCTTCGCTGGATCGCGTCGATCTCCTCACGGATTGCGGCGGCTTCTTCCTTCAAATAGCTCGCCTCCTCCTGAGGGCCCATGCCGTAGGGTGCGCCGTAGCCAGCCCCCGCATAGGGGCGGTAGGCAGGTGGGGCGGCCGGATAAGCCCAACCGCGGCCGAAGCCCCGGCCTCGGCCGAAGCCGGGCCATCCACCCCGACGGAACCCGCGGCCGAACCCGAAGCCCCTGCCACAAAACGGCGCAGTCGCTCTGGTGCGGGGATTGCAGAATCCAAGCCCCCTGCCGGTCATGGGTCCGTACCCAAGCGGTCCTGTCCCATTGAATCCGGGCATACTCCAACACCTCCTTTCAAGTTTCCTTACTCAGGCCCGCCCCTTCTGCGGCGGTGCCTGTGCCGACCACCCCGGGGCGGCAGCGCGTAGTCCCCTCCCTCGATCCTCAGGGTCTTCCCGGTTACCAGGGCATCGGCCACGATGCCCCTGGCCTGGGCCAATATCCGGCCCAGGGTCTGGCGAGATACGTTCATAACCGCAGCCGCGGTCTCCTGATCCAGCCCCTGGTAATCAACCAGCCGGATCGCCTCCAGCCCCTCGAGGGGAAGCACCACTTGGGCCCTTCCCCACGGCGGGGTTTGGTCAGGCTCAAATGCCCCCGCCACCGGAGGGCCCTGCACGAATCGAGGCTTCCTTGGTCTGGGCATGTCGCCTCCGGGTTTTGGTCATTTGCTCATAATATAATTACAGGCAGCCACAGAGTCAAGAGGTTTTTTGAGCCTAGGCTCTAATCATGGCGCCAGCAGGGATGTATTAGCCGGGCTTGTATGCCACGGCGTCGATCTCCACGGCGGCCCCAAGGGCCAAGCCGGAGCAGCCCACGGTTATCCTGGCAGGGGGATCCCCGCCGATCACAGCCAGGTAGGCCTCGTTCATCACGCCAAAGGTGTCCATGTCCGTCAGGAAGACGTTCACCTTGACCAGGTCGTCAAGGGACGCACCGCAACCCTTGAGTATGGTCTCGATGTTTCTCATGGCCTGGGTGGTCTCGGGGCCTGTCCCGCCCTTGACCAGCTCCATCGAACCGGCAAGGGTCCCCAGGGTCCCGGAGACGAAAATGAAGCCCCCTGCCTCAACTGCGCTGCAAAAAGCGGGGAGGCTGGCCACGCCCTCCACCCGGATGCGCTTTGGTCCCATTTTCTCTCTGCTCCTTGTTGGGGGTTTTGGATTCCCGAAGGGGCGCGGCCCCTTCACACCTTACCTCTAATCGCCCACCTGAATAGACGCTCCAGTCCCTGCTGGTCGAGCGGCACCGGAATCGGGAGTCTGGCGAGCCCGGAGTCGGTAACCAAGAGAGCATGCCGAATGCCCAAAACCCGGCACGCCCCGGGAAGCAAAGCATTATTTCGAACGCTGGCATCCGAATACGTCATCAATTACCTCAAGGGCGAATCTGGCAAAGACAGTCGCAGGCCCACCTCCCATCTCAATCGCCACTTCAACGGCCTCGAATACTTCCTGCCTGCCGGCCCCTGCTTTAGCTGCCTGTTCGATGTGCCACTGCATACAAGACTCGCAGTTGATCACCACGGATATTCCTGCGGCGATCAACTCCTTGTGCTTCCCTTCTCTTCCTTTCTATCTCTCTGAGCTTTTCCATACTCAGTTTTCCATCCTTTAAGGGTATATGATCTGCCAGGCCTTATTTTTTCGGGTCTCAGATTACGCCCGCAATGATGCCCGGTCAAGAACCGCTTTCGGCGGGTGCTGGATCATGTCGCAAACGAAACCCTCCCCCCCCGGACGGGGGGAGGAGGATGGAGTCTCATGCAGAAAGAGCGGATCGCTCCTTGATCAGCGTCTCTATGACGGCCGGA
This sequence comes from uncultured Desulfobacterales bacterium, assembly GCA_964647905.1. Taxonomy (GTDB): domain Bacteria; phylum Desulfobacterota; class DSM-4660; order Desulfatiglandales; family HGW-15; genus CAZYJR01. The sequence continues at coordinate 23,229 of CAZYJR010000044.1, forward strand.
TCGGCCACGGTGGAGGTGTCGCCCAGCTCGTCCACCCGGCCCGCGGCGATCTTCTGGAGGATGCGGCGCATGATCTTGCCGCTGCGCGTCTTGGGCAGGGCCTCGGCCCACTGGAGGACGTCTATCGTGGCGATTGGACCGATCTCCTTTCGCACCAGATTCACCAGTTCCTTTTTCAGGGCATCTGTCTTCTCGACGCCGGTGTTGGTGGTCACAAAGGCGTAGATGCCCTGCCCCTTCACCGGATGGGGGAACCCAACAACCGCCGCCTCGGCCACCAGGTCGTGCAGCACCAGGGCGGATTCCACCTCGGCCGTGCCCAGGCGGTGGCCGGATACGTTGATGACATCGTCTATGCGGCCGATGATCCAGTAGTATCCGTCCTCATCCCTTTTCGCCCCATCACCCGTGAAGTACATCCCCGGAACCTGGCTGAAGTAGGTTTCGCGAAAGCGGGCATGGTCGCCATAGACGGTGCGGGCGATGCCGGGCCAGGGCTTGCGGATGCAAAGCACGCCCTCTTGGTCCGGGTACTTAACCTCTTCTCCCACATCATCCAGGATTACGGGATCCACTCCGAAAAACGGCAGTGCGCAGGAGCCCGGCTTGATCGGGCACACGCCCGGCAGGGGCGTCAGCATATGCCCGCCGGTCTCGGTCTGCCACCAAGTATCCATGATCGGGCACCAGTCCCTTCCGACATAGTGATAATACCAGCGCCAGGCCTCTGGATTTATAGGCTCGCCCACGGATCCCAGCAACTTGAGGGAGGAGATGTCGTGCTTCTGAACCGGCTCGGGGCCCTCCTTGGCCAGGGAGCGAATGACGGTGGGGGCGGTGTAGAACTTAGCGACGCGGCACTTCTCCACTATGGCCCAGTAGCGCCCAAAGTCCGGGTAATTGGGAACGCCTTCAAACAGCACTCCGGTGAGACAGTTTACAAGAGGGCCGTAGACGGCATAGCTGTGGCCCGTGACCCAGCCGATATCGGCGGTACACCAAAAGACCTCGTCATCCTTGAGATCGAAGACGATCCGGGTGGTCATGGCTGCATAAAGCAGATATCCGCCATGGGTGTGCACCACTCCTTTGGGTTTACCGGTGCTGCCGCTGGTGTAGAGTATGAAGAGCGGGTCCTCGGCATCCATGGGTTCCGGTTCGACGTAATCCGGCAGCCCTGGCTCGGCCAGGGCGTCGTGGGCCCAGACTTCCCGCTGCGGATCGAGTCGGGGTTCGAGGCCGGCTCGATCAAAAACGATCACCGTCTCCACCTCCGGACAGGTCTTGAGGGCTTCGTCAACATTGTTCTTCAGCGGGATCGGCTTGCCCGCCCGGAAGCCGCCGTCCACCGTCACCACCAGCAGGGCGCCGCAGTCCTTGATCCGGTTGGCCAAGGCCTCGGCGCTGAACCCGCCGAATACCACGCTGTGCACGGCTCCTATCCGGGCGCAGGCCAGCATGGTCACGACCAGCTCCACGATCATGGGCATGTAGATTATCACCCGGTCGCCCTTCTTGACCCCCTTGGCCCTCAAAAGGGCCGCCATCCGGTTGACCTTTTCATAAAGATCCCGGTAGGTTATCACCAGAGACTCTTCAGGATCGTCCCCCTCCCAGTAGTACGCCACCTTTTCGCCGTGATCCGATTGGTGGCGGTCGAGGCAATTGTAGGAGGCGTTCAATACCCCGCCGCCGAACCAGGCGATTTCGGCCTGAGAAAAGTCGCTCTTGCAGACGAAATCCCACTCCTTGTCCCATGTGAGGTACTTTCGGGCCTGCTCCGCCCAGAACCCTTCCGGGTCCTCCAGGGAACGCCGGTAAAGGTCTTCGTACTGCTCCATGGAATTGACAAAGGCGATCTTGCGGTACTCCTCCAAGTGGGCGTCATACCATTTCGGTGCATCGGACATGTGCCGACCTCCTTTCCAACGCGTCGACTAGTGGTTGGTCTCCATTTTCAGCAATAATGCGTTTGAGCCGCGCCCCCAGCAGCATCACCCCTGAGAGGGCAAAACACAGATCAAAACTGCCGGTGGCAACCTTGATCATCTGGGACAGGCGGCTCAGGACGAAGCCGCCCACACCCCAGACGGTAAAAACGATCCCATAATTGAGGCCGAAATTCTTAAGGCCCCAGAGGTCCTTGGTGAATGACGGGAAGAGGGAGAGATTGGTGCCGTAATTGAAACCGATGGCGGTAGCCAAGAGAACCGTCAACAGGGCCGCGTCTTCAGCCCTCAGGACCGGGATGGATACGAACATCAGCACGGCCTGAGCCGCCAGCATGATCACCAGCGTCAAACTGCGACCGATGCGATCCGAGAGCACCCCCGCTACTATGCGGCCGCTTGCATTGCCCACCGCCAAGACCGCCACCACCAGCGTGCCGCCCATAATGGCGGTTATGCGCGGCCCGAAACTATCCTGGCATTTACCTGCCAGTATCATAGCAAAAGAAAAGACAATGCAGCAGACTGCGTAGGGATCGTTGACGGATGTCAGAGGCCAGGCAAAAGCGCCCGGGCCGCCCCGTTCAATGGACGCGGTTATGGCGTCCTTGAATATGGACCAGGTATAGAGTATCCCCAGTGCGAGATTGATGCCTATGCCCGCGAAGGCGACTATCCAGCCGCGGTGCTTTTCCAGTCCTTCCATTGGATCCCTCCCTTCGACCTCCCCGAAGTCGTTCGCATTGCCGGCGGTCTCGCAGGAATTGTGCAGTCCTCGTTCAGGAGGGATCTTTGCTCCAAACCAACCGTAATGGAGTGGTGCGGTCGGGACTCTAAGCCCTCCTTCAAAGCCCCTTGCGCTTGCACGCCCTTGGGCGGCCTAAGACTGTTCGATCGTGTGGGACTTGGTGAACTCAACTCCTTACGCCGCGCGCGAAGATCTCAAAGGCCGTTTCCAGAGACGCCCGGAGGTGGTCCTTATCCTGGTCGATCATGCGTTTGCTCTCTTCCCAGAGGATGATTCCGGAAAAAAGCCCCCATATACCGTCGGCCAGCGCCACGGGATGCCGGTCTACAAAAACGCCCTCCTTAACACCTTCCTCAAAGATTTCCGAAACCATCCCCAAGGCGCGGCCCGAAAGGGTCTTGATTTCATTGAGCACCGGCGGGGAGAGGTTCTTCAAGGTTTCGCTCGACTGCAGGTGAAAGAGGTTGATCAGAATGAGGGGGTCGAAGTCGTACATATCGAAGAATACTTGCAGCACTTGGGGAAGCTTTTCATCAGGAGGCAGTTCTTCTTGGGCGAGGACGTCCTGGAGGCGGATGGTCATGAACTCAAGGATCTTGACTGAGAGGGAAGCCACCAGTTCATTCTTGTTCTTGAAATACAGATACAGGGTCCCGGGACTGAGCTCGGCCGCATTGGCGATGTCTTCCATGGTAGCCTTGTTCAGCCCTTTGGCTGAAAATACACGGCGGGCCGCGATCAGGATCTCCTGTCGCCGCCTCTCGCGATCTCGCCGCTTTCTTTCCTGTATACCCATTTATTCAA
>CAZYJR010000045.1:0-25572 GCA_964647905.1 uncultured Desulfobacterales bacterium
TTTCGTGTTTCATGAACATCGTGCTCATCGGATACCGCTGCAGCGGAAAGACCGTAACAGGCCTCGAGTTGGCCGCAAGGCTGGGGCGTCCTTTTGTGGACACCGACGCCTGCGTGGTCCGCGAGACAGGGTCCTCTGTGGAGAGCATCGTTCGAGAGAACGGCTGGGGGTATTTCAGGGACCTGGAATCGCGGGTGATACGCGTTGTGACGGCTCGAGACGGCCGGGTGATCTCTACCGGGGGAGGAGCCATACTCCGGCCGGAGAACGTCCGGCGTCTCAGGGACAACGGCTGGGTCGTATGGCTCAAGGCCGGCGAGAGCACCCTGAGGCGCCGAATGGAGAAAGACAAGGGAAACTCCGGGCAAAGACCGGCGATAGCGGGGGTGAATCCATCGGAAGAGACGGCAGTGATTCTTCGAACAAGGATCCCGCTGTATGAACAGGCCGCTGACTTACATGTGGCGACCGACACGCTCTCACCGTCCCAGGCGGTCGAGCTAATCCTCGCATCCATGAGGGAGTGAGAAGGAGGCTAATCCTTGGCCGGGAACACCATCGGACAGGCGTTTCGTACAACCACTTTCGGCGAGAGTCACGGGAGGGCCGTAGGCGCGGTTATCGAGGGCTGCCCGCCCGCCATCCCCCTCTGTGAATCCGACTTCGCCTCCTGGATGGAGCGGCGGCGGCCCGGGCGGAGTCCTTTTGATTCGCCCCGGAGGGAAGCGGACCGCGTGGAGATCCTGAGCGGTGTTTTCCGGGGCTGTACCACCGGCACTCCCATCGCCCTCCTCGTCCGGAACCTGGACTCCCGCAGCCGAGACTACGACCCTATCGAGAATGTTTTCCGGCCCGGCCATGCGGACCTGCCCTACTTTAAGAAGTACGGCGTCTACGATCATCGAGGAGGAGGCCGCGCATCCGCCAGGGAGACTACGGCAAGGGTCGCGGCGGGCGTCGTGGCCCGAAAGGTGCTGGAGCCTTACGGCATCCGCATATGTTCCTATACCCTGGAGATGGACGGAGTGCGGGCGTCGAGCTTCGATCACGGGGAGGCCCTGCGGAATCCGTTCTCGTGTCCGGATGCGGAGGCGGCCCGGCTGATGGCCGAACGCCTCGATGCTTGCAGGCGTGAGGGCGATTCCGCCGGGGGCGTGGTCGAGGTTTGCGTTACGGGATGTCCTCCGGGCCTGGGGGAGCCTGTGTTCGACAAGCTGGATGCGGACCTGGCTAAGGCCTTCATGTCAGTCGGGGCGGTCAAGGGAGTGGAGATCGGAGAGGGATTCGCCGCGGCCGGGCTTCGAGGTTCCGCCAACAACGACCCGATCCGGCCCGGAGGGTTCGCCTCAAACCGCGCCGGAGGGGTTCTAGGGGGCTTGTCCAATGGAGAAGATATCGTGGTGCGCGCTGCGGTCAAGCCCATTCCCTCAATCGCCCGGCCCCAGGAGACCGTCGACCGGCAAGGCAACCCCGCTGTCCTCAATCTCTCCGGCCGTTTCGATGCATGTGCGATCCCGCGCATCCTCCCCGTGCTGGAGGCCATGACCTGGCTGGTCCTGGCGGATCACTTCCTGCGACAACGAGCCCAATGCGGGGAACTACGAGTGCACGGGGAGTGCTTTCAAGTCCGGCCGGAAAAGGGGCTATGAGCTTATGGACTCGCTGCATTTGTTGACCCATGAATATCGAGGCTATTGCCGGTTCCTGTTTTACCGGTGGAGGGGTCCGCCCGTGCGCCTCGAGCTTGGAAAGCACTTATACGAAGGCCGCGGGGGAGGGCATCTTCCGCGGCCTTCCTATCTCAGGCCTGTGGGAAGCGGTCCGGACCCGGCCGGGTAGGTTCGACAAGGTCTCGAGGGAAAATTGAGAAAACGGGCTTCAACCAAAGGAGGGAAGAGGACATGAAAGGCAAGGAATACAGACTTCGGCGCATTATGAACCGTGAGACGGGAAGGACGGTGATCATCCCCATGGACCACGGGGTAAGCGTGGGGCCCATACACGGCCTTGCAGACATGAGAGGCGCACTCTCACTCATGGCCGGCGGGGGTGCGAACGCCGTGGTCGTCCACAAGGGGATGGCCTCTGGGAGCCGAATAAGCCTGGGAGGTGATACGGGTTTGATCGTTCACCTATCGGGAAGCACGGCCTTTTCAGAGGACCCATACATGAAGGCCCTGGTGTGTACGGTGGAGGAGGCCATCAAACTCGGGGCGGACGCCGTGAGCGTACACATCAATGTAGGGAATCCCCATGAGGAAAGAATGCTCACCGACCTTGCGGCCACGGCCCAGGCGGCAGGAGAGTGGGGCGTCCCCCTTCTGGCCATGATCTATGCGCGCGGAGAGCGCATATCGAGCGAATACGATCCAGGGGTGGTCAAGCATGCGGCACGCCTGGGCGCTGAACTGGGTGCGGACATGGTGAAGGTCCCGTACACCGGGACACCGGAGTCGTTCCGCGGTGTCGTGGAAGGTTGCCCGGTGCCCGTGGTCATTGCCGGAGGGCCGCGGGCGGAGACGGACCGGGCGGTCCTGGAAATGGTTCGGGGCGCCCTGGACGCAGGAGCGGCCGGCACGTCCATCGGGCGAAACGTATTCCAGCACCCGGACCCACAAGGGGTCGTGGCCGCCCTGCACCGGATCGTTCACGAGGACGCCGGGGTCGAAGAGGCCATGGAGTGCATCAACCACCGGAAGAGGAGGGTGGCATGAACGGCGAACAGCAGGATGAGGGTTCCCGGGGGCGCCTGGAAATCCGGCGAACCGAGATCGACGGACTGGACCAACAGATCCTAGAGCTCCTTTACCTGAGGCTGGCCGCGGCCAAAGATATCGGAGACCTCAAACGCTCCCTTGACCTCGAGGTCGTGGATCCCGCCCGTGAACGGAGAATCCTGAGGCGCCTTTCGGCACAAAGCCGCTCCCCTCTGGGACCTGATGCGATCCGGGCGGTTTTCAAGGCCATAATAGCCTCGGCCCGGGCGGTTCAGGAGCCTCCTCGAGTAGGTTTTCTGGGCCCCGAGGGCACGTTCAGTCACGAGGCTGCCCTGCGGTACTATGGGACACAGGCGGAGTACCTCCCCTATGCGGCAATCGATGATGTCTTCGACCATGTGGCCCGATCCGGATGCAACACTGGGGTCGTTCCTCTTGAGAACTCGTGTGAGGGTCCTGTGCGGGAGACGCTGGATCTATTCGCAATCCATGATCTGGTAATCCAGGCGGAAGTCAGGATGCGCATTCATCATCACCTCTTGAGCCGGGCATCAAACCCGGAGGCGGTGCGGGTTCTCTATTCCCACCCCATGGCCTTGGCCCAGTGCGGCCGGTGGATCCGCACCCATCTGCCTTCGGCCAGGACCGAGGCGGTCGCGAGCACGGCCCTGGCCGCCCGCCTTGCATCGGACGATCCCACCGCGGCCGCCGTGGGAAGCCGCCTTGCGGCCGAGCCGGCCGGCGTGCCCGTGCTCAGGGGCGAAATCCAAGACCTCGAGGCCAATACTACCCGTTTTGCCGTACTGGGCAGGACTTCCTTGGAGCGGGATCCCTCTGAAAACCACCGGACCTCCCTCTTGATCGCCTTGGAGCACAGGCCCGGGGCATTGTACATGGCCCTTTCTCCTCTCGCCGCCCGCGGAGTGAACATCACACGGATCGACTCCCGCCCCAGAAGAGACCGCGCGTGGGAGTACCTGTTCTTTCTGGACCTGGACGGCCACGCCGGAGACGGCCCTCTGGCCGGGGCCCTATCCGAGATGTCCCGCTCCTGCTCTCTGTTTAAGGTCCTCGGGTCCTACCCGCGGGAGGATGAGCCATGACGGGAGAAAACGCGCGTGTGTGCATCATCGGAGGAACGGGCCGAATGGGATCCTGGCTGGCCCGGGTCCTGGCGCGAAGAGGCCATCCCGTCCTGAAGGCGGGGAGGCGGACGCAGGCAGCGCCCGAACATGCGGCCCGGTTATGCGACGTGGTGGTGGTCTCGGTCCCCCTGGACCGCACCATAAGGGTGATCGAGCGAGTGGCGCCCCAGGTCCGGGAAGACGCCCTGCTCATGGATCTCACGTCCGTAAAGGCCGCTCCCATGGAGGCCATGCTATCTCTCTGCCGGGGTCAGGTGGTCGGGCTTCACCCCCTGTTCGGACCCGCTGCAAAGCCCGGGGAAGGCCCCCTGACGGTCGCCGCCTGCCGCGGCCGGGGCGAAGCCGGTTTTCACTGGATCAAGAACAGCCTCGAGGATGAAGGCTATGACGTAAGAGAGATCGATCCTGCCGAACACGATCGGATCATGGCCGTGATCCAAGGGGTGAACCATTTCTCGGCAATGGCCCTGGGGCTCTTTCTCAAGGACTGCGGCGTCCGGCCGGAAGACCTCCACGCCTGGAGCACCCCTTCCTTTCGCAGCACCATCGGCCGCATCAGGGATATGGGAGCCCAGCCCGCAGAACTCTTTCGGGGCTTGATCTTGGAGAACCCCGCTTCAAAGGGGCATATCGATCAATACATAAAGACCGTCAACATCTTGTACCAAACCCTTTTTTCTCGCGATGCCGCTGAATTCGAGCTGTCTTTCGGCCGGCTGAAGGCGGTGTTCGACAATGGAGGCCGTGATGTCTGAGATCTGGGTACAGGCGGAACCGTGGGACCGGGAGTTGGTTTTGGCCGCACTGGAGGCCGGTGCTGACGCGGTAATAGTGCCTCCGGACCGGGTGGACCGGGTGCGGGAACTCGGCCGCATTCGGACCGTGGCCGAAAACGGAGATATCCAATGGGGACGTGACGTGGTGCGGGCCGTGGTCACCGGCCCCGAGGACGAAGAACGCGTAGTGGAGGAAGCCGGCGGCCGGCGGGTGATTGTGCGGACCCCTGACTGGAAGGTCATTCCCCTGGAAAACCTCGTGGCCAGAACAGGCAATCTTATGGTGGAGGCCCAAGGCGAGGAAGAGGCCCACACGGCCCTGGGGATCCTGGAGAAGGGCGTTGACGGGGTGATCCTTACCGCCCGGGACCCGAACCTGGTCAGGGCCGTTATCCGCGATATCAAATCCGGAGAAAGCAGCCTGGAACTCATCCCCTTGAAAATCGAGCGGGTGGCTGCCGTGGGCATGGGAGACCGTGTGTGCGTAGACACGTGCTCCCTGATGGGGCAGGGGGAAGGCGGACTTGTGGGGAGCAGGAGCAACGGGTTCTTCCTCATGCACGCAGAGAGCCTGGAAAACCCGTATGTCTCTCCCAGGCCTTTCCGAATAAACGCAGGGGCGGTGCACGCATATGTCCTCGGGACCGGGGAGAGGACCCGCTATCTGGCCGGGCTTCGCGCCGGAGAAGTCGTGACCGGGGTCGACGCATCCGGGCGGACCTTTCCCCTGGTCATAGGAAGGGTCAAGATCGAGCGCCGCCCCATGCTGCTGGTGGAGGCCGAGGGACCGCAAGGGACGGTCTCCACCATCTGCCAGAACGCCGAGACCGTCCGCATGGTCTCGGCTGAGGGCCGAGAGCCCGTTTCCGTGGTCTCGCTGGGCCCGGGTGATGCGGTGCTGGGCCACGCGGACCACGGGGCCCGTCACTTCGGTCGCAGGGTGAGCGAATCTATCCTGGAGCACTAGGCCTCATGATTTGCGTATCCGTTCAGGCACGGGACACGCGCGCCGCCATGGAAAAGATTGCCCGGGCCGGGGCGCTGGCCGATCTGGTGGAATTGCGTCTCGACCTCATCCGCAGGCCGCAAGTGGAAGTATTGGTTGCCGCATCCGCGGTCCCTGTGATCGCGACGGTTCGCAGCCGCAGGGAAGGAGGTGCGGGTATGGGTCTTCACAGGACCATGGATCTTCTCATAGGGGCTCGGGGTGCGGGTGCGGCTTACGTGGACGTGGAGTTAGGGCTTCCGAAAGAGGCCCGCCGGACCCTGATAAGGGAGGCCGGACCCGACAGGGTGGTCCTCTCGTCGCACATCCCCGAGACAACACCCCCTGCTGCGGCCCTGAAGGACCTCTTGGATCGCATGGCCTGCGAGGACGCGGCGGTGGTAAAGATCGTTACCCGGGCCTGCAGCCCCGAAGACCCTGTCCGGGTCCTTTCCTTGGTTCCACGGGCAAGGGCGATGGCAATCGGGATATCGGCCTTTTGCATGGGACGGAACGGCATGTTGAGCCGAATCCTCTCCCTCCGCCTGGGAGCGACCCTGGGTTATGCCGCACTGGGCGAGGGAGAAGAGACCGCCGAGGGCCAGATCCCCGTCCGTCTGATGCGCCTGGTGCTAGAGCGCCTCGGACGAGGATCCCATGCGGGGTTTCCGTATCAAGGAGGGACACCATGAATCCGGATGCCGGCACGCGGCTATTCGGGCTGATAGGTCACCCGGCGGCCCACTCCCTCGGCCCTGCCATGCACAATGCGGCGTTCCGGGCGCTCCGCATCAATGCCCTCTACCTGGCGTTCGACACGCGGGACCCGGCCGGATGCATGGCCGGAATGCGTGCCATGGGCATTTCGGGGCTGAGCGTCACGCTTCCCCACAAGAGCGCGGTCATCCCTTTCCTCGACCGCCTGGACGAGACTGCGGAGCGTATCGGGGCTGTCAATACCGTGGTCAATTCCGCAGGCCGACTCACCGGCCTGAACACGGATGCTGAAGGACTGCTCCAGGCCGTAAGGACGCGGGTGGACCCGCAAGGTCGAGACGTCCTGGTGGCCGGAGCGGGAGGGGCGGCACGGGCCGCGGCGTTCGCTCTCAAGACCGCCGGGGCCCGGGTGGCCGTGACCAATCGAACCGCCTCCCGGGGCGAGGCGCTTGCCCATGAGCTGGAGATCCCGTTTTTTTCGCACTCCGAGCTGAAAGGCCGCGAGGTAGACATCCTGGTCCAGGCCACCAGCGCAGGCATGAAAGGGACCCGCCCCGGCATCCCCCTTCCATTGGATGCCCTCCGGGCTGGTATGGTGGTCATTGAAACCGTGTACCGCCCTTCAAGGACTCCGTTGCTTGTAGAGGCCCAAAAGAGGGGTTGCCTTGTCATTGAAGGCACGGAGATGTTCGTGAGACAGGGGGCCGCCCAGTTTCAACTCTGGACCGGGATCGAGGCCCCTGTGGAAGTCATGCGAAGGACTGTTGAGGAGTGTTTGAGAATCGCCACGGAGGGTGCCTCATGAAAGCGCTGCACACCGTGGAAGGTATTGACGCCTCGGTTAGGCTTCCCGGTTCCAAGAGTTTGACCCATCGCGCACTGATTGCAGCGGCCCTCGCCCGCGGCGAGAGCCGGCTCTTGGGCGCCCTGGACTGCGAAGACACCCGGCTCACCGCAGCCGCCCTGATCAAAATGGGAGCCGCCGTCAAATGGGAGGGCGACTCCGTCAGGGTCCTGGGTGTCGGAGGCAGGATCCGGACCTGTTCCGGCCTGATGCATCATGACCTTGGAAACTCCGGGACATCGTTTCGGCTGCTCTTATCGGTGGCCGCACTGGGCAGGGGCCGCTTCTTCTTCACCGGCTCCCCGCGTATGGCCAAGCGGCCTGTGGGGGAACTCGCCGCGGCCTTGGGGGCCATGGGAACCCGAATCTCCTTCTCGGGCACCCCTGGCTTTCCGCCCTTGACCCTCTTTGGAAGGGGACTCGCAGGGGGTGAATTGTGCATGAGCGCCGGTACCAGCAGCCAGCACCTGTCGTCTCTTTTGTTGGCTGCGCCCTATGCGGCACGGGACACTCGGATCCATGTCACCGGCGAGCCCGTGTCCCGCCCCTACACCGACCTCACGCTCCGGGTCATGGAGGGCTTCGGGGTAACGGTGGAACGCGAGGGTCTCCATACCTTCCATATCCCTGCCGGCATCCCTTACGGCCCCAGGCAATACCGCGTCGACGGGGATGCGTCTTCCGCCTCCTATTTTTGGGCCGCAGCGGCGGTTACGGGCGGCAGGGTCGTGACCCGCAACATCTCTCCCCTTCACACCTCCCAGGGGGATATGAGCTTCCTGGACATCCTGGAGCGCATGGGGTGCCGTATCCAAAGGCATTCCGACCGGGTTGAGGTCGCCGGCGGCGGTCTCCGCCGGATTACCGTGGATATGGGCGACATGCCCGACATGGTGCCCACGCTGGCCGCTGTGGCGCTCTTCGCCCGGGGGCCCACGGTAATGCGAAACGTCGCCCATCTCCGGTACAAGGAAAGCGACCGGCTGGAAGCCGTAGCCCGGGAGTGGCGGCGGATCGGCGGCCGGGTTGAGGTGCAGGCTGACGGGCTTGTGGTTCACGGCGGAGGGCCTTTCCAGGGATCGGACGTGGACCCCCATAACGATCACCGTATCGCCATGGGCCTGGCTGTGGCTGGCCTCCGCATACCTGGAATCCGCCTGCAAAACCCGGACTGCGTGGCCAAGTCCTTCCCCGGTTTCTGGGAACTCTGGGGCCGCTTGTAGTGGTCATGCCGGAGAGCATGACCGAGTCAAATCCGGCGTTTCTGCAATCGGTCGTGCGCCGGGCCTCGGGCATGCTCAAGAGGATCGGGGCCACGGACCCCATACTCTTTGCCGGTGGTGTGGCGCTCAATCCCTGCATGGTTCGGTGCCTTGCCGAGGCCACGGGGAAAGAGATCTTGGTGCCGGAGCAGCCCCAGATGACCGGGGCGCTGGGGGCGGCGATCATGGCCGAGGAAATGCGGTAGGAGGGAGTCTCGAATGACGACGGGCACGGCGCGCGGCTTTCGGACGGCACCCCGGGCTGGTACGGACTTGGACCGGTTTCTGTCCTGCCGGAGTACCAGCGAAAGGGCCTCGGCAAGGCCCTGATCCGGGAGGGCTGTCGCGGTTGAAAGAATTGAGTGCTTGGGACTACGCCCTATCTTTCGATGGGCGTATCCCCATCAGACCTCAGGAGACACGATAAGCATCCGTCCCCTCTGGGAAATGCGCCCTGATTCCCTCAGCCCCTTCAGGGCCCGGGTCACTGTTACCCGGTGTGCACCCACCAAGAAACTGATCTCCTCATGGGTCAGCGGAAAGCGGATCTCCACGCCATCGCCGACCCGAACGCCGTGTTCAAGGGCTACCTGTTTCAGGACGCTGTACAGGCGATCCTCGAGGTTGGTGAAAGACATGCTGCTCACGCGGGTGGTCAGCCAGTTGATCCGCTCGCTCAAGTTGCTGATCACCTGAAGGCCAATCCGGGGGTGCTCCAGCACCAGTTGTTCAAATTGATCTTTCGTGAATCCGCAGGTGAGGGTCTCCTCCATGCACCAGGCCGCAAGGGGGTAGTCCACATTCTCGCTCAGCATGTTTTCACCCAGGAAATCGCCGGCCTTGCGGATATCAAGCGTGATCTCGGCGCCGTCCTCCGTGTTCTTGCAGAGCTTGACGCGTCCGGCTTTGATGAGGAACATCTGGCGGGCCGGCTCGCCCTGCATGAACACATATTGTCCGCGGTCGTATTGCTTCCGGTTGGCTGCACGGACCAACGCTTGCAGAGACTCGGGCGTCAGGTTCTCGAACAACCAAAGGTGACCGAGGCAGACCGGAGAGACTTCAAGCCCCTCTCCGGCCATTTGCTCGCAAATACATCCTTTCGTCATGTCGCCCTCACTCTGGTGCCGGTTTAGCAAGGCAGTCGCTTATCAGGGCCCAGTCAATACTAGGGCCTGACCGAGCACAGATCAAATGAAAACAAAGGAAGGCTATGGAGTTCAACCCACTGCCTTGATCAGAATTTCGCTGAAGTGTCCGAGATCGAGGCTTTCGACTTCGATGGGGACTTGCACCAGATCGAAAAACTCCATCAATTCCCCGTCACGCAAAGGATTGATACCCGCATCGAGCAGTAGGATTCGATCATACCGGCCCATGTTCATTCGCACATCAAATTCGTCCCAGCCCTGGGCCTCCATGATCTGAGGCCAGGCGCGAATCCACCCGGGCGTCATGATCATGGTGCGGTCGGCCTCGAGGCCCGGCTGTCGATCGCCGCATAACGCCTCTACACAGTTTTTCACACCTGCTGTCTTAGCCCCATAACGAAACGCCAGGCTATGAATCTCCGGATGACAACCGGTGCCGAAAAGGATGCGGATGTCCACCTCCTGTCCGTCTAGACCCGATAGGGCCTTCTCCAGCTCAAGTTGAAGCGCATCGGGATCCGCATGGAGGCCGGCACTGATCCAAGTGATCTCCCAATCGTCGCCCTCAGGCATTACCGCCCGAAACTCATCCTCGAAGACCCGACAGGCTATTAGCCGCTTATGTCTGCCCATAGGTCGTGCTCCAAGCTTCAGATGTTAGCGCCATGTGGTCTGCACGGCCAGTTTCTCCCGAATGCCGGGTTCCATGGCTCTCCTTAAGTTCCACGGGCGCGACTTCGACGTTGAAATCGGTGCACACTCTTGCCGGACTTGGCTGGGCCCCGTGCCCCTGGCCGTGAACCGGTCTCCCGGGCGAGAGGCACAAGGGCCCGTCACTGGTCTATTTTTTCTTCTCCTCTTTTGCCTCGGCCAGCTTGACCTCTCGTTGACAGAGGTCACACTTGCCTTCCTCCGTGATGCAAGGTTGCCGGGGGGCATCACCGCCGCAAATCCCGCATTTCGGCATCGGATTCCACCTCCTTTCTTCAGGACGTTGATCGCAGGATATCCCTGAAAGCTCTGGCATACTGTAGCGGGCGCTACAAAATCACACTTTCATGCGAGGGAATACGAAGGATCGATTGCAAGAATGAGGATGTGCTGGCTTATAGAAAAGGAGAGGAAATCGCTTTAGTCAGCCAATTATTGACGTTGCAGCCTCGAAGGTGGCGGTAGACGCCGCCTTGGTCGGGCTATGCACGGGCTGATTTCGCCGCTGAGGAGGAGGAAAAGCTCCTCCCTCGGAACACCTGCGCCCTGATCAACCCAGCCTTCGGGTTCAAGGCGGGCAAGGAACGGAGCACAAGAAACCTGACCGAGGAATCCCGGGACTCGGTGGATGCGCTCATGGAGGCCTTTGAGGGGCGGGGCCATGGAGAAAGAGATAGTGGTGCCGGAGTAGTCCAACCTAAGATCCCAGGGCTGACTTATTGTTCTTTCTTTCCATCCGGATAGCCCCGCTTGGGCAAGTGGTGACACAAAGGCCGCACCCGTAGCATTTATCCGGATGGTACTTTACGGCGTGATTGTCAAGGTCGCGGGCGCCGAAAACACACCGATCAACACAAATACCGCAATTCGAGCAAAAGTCAGGGTCCCAGACGGCCATATAATCGGAGCCTGCCACCAGGTCCTTCCTATCAAAGTCCAAAAGGAGCTGCAAGTCGTGGCAGCAACACCGGCAGCAGCTACAGATGGCATACGGATATTGACTGGGATTATATAGGGTCAAATGCACCAGGCCGCGTTCATTGGCCTGGTGGAGTTTTTCCACCAGGCCATCCAGGGAGATTCTCCTTGCATACCTCTTTTCCACCAGCCTATCCGAGATGTCATTGAGAAAGATGCAGATATCAACGGGGTTGTCACACCGCCGGTAATGGGTCCGGCATGCGCAGGGGGCCAGGGCAAAAGATCGTGCATCCTTGATGAATTTTACCACCTGCTCTGTGGGGAGCACCCATTGCTTTCCCGCCAAGGCCCGGGCGACGGGAACGACCTTGGAGGCAAATGCGATCTTTTCATCGGAAAGCCACTGATCATATTTATTTACTCTTTTTCTGAGCCATTCATCCATTTTGGTATAATGCATCAGGCCTTTTCCTCTTTTATTTTTTTCGGCCGGCGTCTCCGCGCCACCCCAAGGCCGGTGATCGTCAAGCCTTTCATTTGTTGACCCTTGAGGCATCGGCGGACCACGGCCACGCCCGCCGGATCCGGACGAAGGTCCACCTTGCCCACCCGGGTGTGCGGCCCGGCCAAGGCAATGACGCGCTCGTAGACATAATGGGAGGCAAGGACCACGGGGCAGGTTTCCAGCAGCCGGCTAACGCCCTCTTCATCGTCCATTCCCGCCCAGATTCTTCTAAGAGACGATCCGCTGTGATAGATGATGTCCCTAAACAGTGTCCGGGTGCTGCGGGCATTGGCGCAGACAAGGCCCACCCTTGTCCCTGCGGGCAGGCCATTGAGGATCTCGAGGACGGTCCAATCGACCTGCATTAGCAAGCCCACCGCCTCCACCGGACTGTCCGGCAAGGCCGCCCTGAACTCCTCCAAGTGGCTGAACCCGCATACAACCAAATCCACGTGATTCAGCCGACGCCGGGCAAGGCGCGGGTCCTTCTCAATGTCTTGGATCAGCATGACCTGTGTGCGGACCCTTAATTCCTTCTCCAGGCGGGCAGCTATGTGGATTCCGGTTTCGTGATTGCACTCCACGATCAAAAGCCGGTGGTGCTGATCTCGCACGGGTTGGCAGGCAAGGCGGCTCATGAATCGGTCCGCCACTTCATCCGGCTCATACCCCAGGGATTGGGCCTTGGCCATCAACTCATCGAACAGCTTGCCAAGATCTTCCCGAGGGTCTGCAGTCTTCATGGCGCTCACATAAGTTCCCGAACCCATTGAAGTGCTTAGCCATCCCTCCTTGGTCAACTCCCGATAGGCGGACCAGGCCGTATTGCGGTTTACCCCCAGCGTCAGGGCCAGATCGCGTGAGGACGGAAGTCGAGCGCCGGGTCTCAGGCGTCCGGACTCTATCATGCCTTTAATTTGGTGCTTAATCTGATCCTTTACACCCAAGGGGCTCGATTTATTGAAAGTCAATTTCATAAATTGTCATATTGCCCTATGACAATCTTTGTGTCAACCTTTATACTGCAGTGAAGTTCTGGAACGGGCGGGAAAAGAAGTTGCTTTTCCGGAGGAAACGCCCCGATCATAGCCGGGGGGGATTGCCCGCCGCTTCATGACTTCCTACAAGAAGCTAAAGTTGCTATCTGTTGAACCATGGAGACGAATGTGATTCTTATGGACACAGAGATCATGGGCAAGGCTCTGATCCGGGAGGGCTGTCGCGGTTGAAAGAGCTGAATGCTCAAGGCTGCCGCCTGGAGGGGCATCCGGATCATTACAGAAAATTCGGTTTCAAGAACATGCCGGGTTTTGTATATAGGGGAGTACCCCAGGAGGTCGTCCTCGCTTTGTCTTTCGATGGGCATATCCTCAGGGAACGGTTGCGTTCCACGAAGGATTCGAAGCAAATGGTGAGTAGTAGGCTCCATGAAGGGGCCTACTGCGATATGTGGCAGACAACCCGGCCCCAATAAATGCACGGCTTGGGACAGCTCCAGCCGCCCCAAATCCTGAGCGGATTCTTGCGAGGACTCATTCCTATAAGGTGTAATAAGATGACAGTTGAAGAGCGTTACAGGGAAAGATACAAGTCAGGCGATACCCCTTGGAAAATCGGAAAGCCAGATTTCAATCTTATCGAAGTTGTGACGAATAGACCCATTCACAGCTGCAAAGTCTTAGATATTGGCTGTGGAAGGGGAGATAACTCCATATGGCTTGCACAGAACGGCTTTCAGGTTATTGCTACTGATACTTCAGACGTTGCTCTGGAGAAAGCAAAAGAGAAAGCAGCTAAAGCCAACGTTGAATGCGATTTCATGCTTGTTGATTTTCTTAAAAACAAAATTGAGGGTGCTCCTTTTGGTTTTGTATTTGACAGAGGCTGTTTTCACTCATTTAAGTCTGATAATGATTGAAGGAAGTTTGTCAAAAATGTGGCTGTTCACTTGGAGGGAGCTGGCCTATGGCTAACAATCGCTGGCAACGCTGATGAGCATCGCCAAGGTCCTGGCCCACCTCAACTGACCGGAGGAGATATCGTCTTGGCAGTGGAGCCCTATTTTGAGATTCTTAGTCTACAATCAAGCCACTTTGGATCGAATCGCCCAAATCCACCCAGAGCCTGGAGGTGCCTACTGCAAAAAAGGCGTGCCACATAAATTTTTTTATGTTTAGCCAAAATTATCCTCTGAAGCGTGTGTCGGGGCGACCGTATGGAACTCCGTGTGGAATGTTATTCAGGATACAGGGGCGAGGAAACTCCCCGCCGGTTCTGGCTGGGTAAGCGACGCATCGACATCCACGAGGTCATCGACCGATGGCTCGCCCCTACCCATCGGTATTTCAAGGTAGCGGGCAAGGACGGCGCGACCTACATCCTGAGGCACGATTCGGAGACCAGCATTTGGGAGCTTACGTACTTCCAGGAAGCCGGTACTGAACTACCCGCTGTCAGGCAATTTTCTGATCTGATAAGCACTACATAATTACCTTTTAAGATCTTTGAATGATGACTAAAAAAGCTGAAATTGCTATTCCCCAAAGCGTTCAGGAAGATCATCTCATTCGCAGACCTCTTGCAGACGCAATCGTTCAAGGGATTGGCTGGTCGGGATACCCGTCTCGGGGTCCCACCCGTTAAGCTCGAAGTACTCGTTCAGCATTTCCTGCAGTTCGGAGACGGGCGTGACGTGCCCCGCCATGGGCCCTCCCGAGACCGGTTCGTTCATCATACGGTAGGGAAGGATGTCCTTTTGCCGGGTGTACCCCTCCCGAATGTTGAACATGCGCTCTAGAGTGACGATCCGTCTTCCTGCTTCTGAAAGAGAGGCCTCGGTGGCGTCCGTTCCCGTGGCCAGAGCGTACAGCTTCGCCATGTAGGGAAATCCGACTACAAAGGAGGCCGAGGAGACGAATGTGCAGATTCCCAGGCAGTCGTTCATGGCATAAAGGTTTTCGTGCCAGAGCACGATCTCGGCTCGTTTCTCCTTTGTGTTGGGAATCGCCAGGTTTTCGTCCCCGGTTATGTTCTTGATTAGGGCCTTTGCCTCTTCGCTCATTCCGAACTCCGCCATTATCTGTGTAGTGAGATGGTCGGGGCCTCTGGGGTTCAGTGCGAAGGCAAGGGCGTAGCCCTTGGCCACTCTAGTGTCGCAGGCCGACTGCTCAAGACCCTTGGCCTGAATCGCCCACTTCCAGCTCTCCCCCCCGACCGTTTCGGTGGCGTGCTCGATGCCGTCGGCCAGGAGGTCGCCGATCCAACCATCCCGAAAGGCGATCCGTCTAATCAGTTCAAGCTCCGAACTCGTGTCTCCAAAGACGGGGTCGAGTCCGTCAAGATCTTTGGCATTGATCAGGCCCCTTTCGCAGGTCTCCATCGCCCAGGCGATAATGTGGCCCACGCTGATGACGTCCATGCCGAAGTCATTGCAGAGGTAGTTGGCCTTGAGCACGGCCTCGGTCTCTGTGGATCCGCACTGAGATCCCAGGGACATCACCGCCTCGAGCTCAGGTCCCACATCGTCCACGCTTCCGTACGTCTTGGAGTCGAACTGCACATGCCTGTGGCAACCCACCTGGCAGGCATGGCAGGACTTGCGACCCTTGAGGTAGCCGATCTCCTCCACATGCTGACCGCTAAGCCGCTCGGCCCCGTCGATCTGTGCCTGGCTGAAATTCCGGCTCGGCATAAGACCGGCCGCGTCAAGCCCCTGCACGAACCCCGAGGTCCCATACATGTGCAGGAAGGTGGCCGTCGGGTCCTCCGCTATTTCTCGTCGGATCTGTTTGCATAACGCCAAGAATTCCGGCTCGTCCTCGAGGCTCAATTTATTGTGTCCCCGCACCGCCACAGCCTTGAGACCCTTGGAGCCCATCACGGCCCCGGTTCCGCCCCGGCTGGCGAAGTTGTACCGGGAGACGTTGATGTTGGCGCAAAGCACGCGGTTCTCGCCGGCCGGTCCGATCACCGCGGTCTGGACCTTCCGGTCATCCA
Source organism: uncultured Desulfobacterales bacterium (assembly GCA_964647905.1). Lineage (GTDB taxonomy): Bacteria > Desulfobacterota > DSM-4660 > Desulfatiglandales > HGW-15 > CAZYJR01. The sequence goes on from CAZYJR010000045.1 coordinate 15,731, forward strand.
GCTCCTCCTTCAGCCGGCTGTCTGTTTCTCGGGTCCCACACCCCCAAAGGTGTTCAGCGGTTCGTATCTCCACCTCTCCGTCGTGTATCCAGAGATAGACAGGCGTTTCTGACGCTCCGGCAATCACCAAATAGTCGAACCCGTCCCGCTTCATCTCCGCACCTAGATGTCCCCCCGAGCTCGACTTCAGGTAGAGCCCGGTCACCGGGCTCTTGGTCGTGATCGTCATCCGGCCGGAGCATGGGGCGAGAGTGCTGTTCAGAGCGCCCGTGCCGAAAATCAGGAGGTTCCTGGGGTCCATGGGATTCATGCCCTTGGGGACGCGCTCGTAGAGGAGCTTCGCATTGATGCCTCTTCCGCCGATGTAATCGGCAACGTCCTCGGCGGAGACCTGTTCTTGCCAGACCTTCCGGCGGGTCAGATCGACATTGATGATGACCTGTTGCGTCAGTCGACGATACGTCATGGTGGACCTCCAAATGCGCGATGGTATTACGACTTATCCGCCTCCTCACGCCATTGAGAGCACTCGGCGTGGATGCGCCCCCGTCGCCGGGCTTCCTGCGCCTTGGACGGCGCCGGCGACGAAGGCGTGCGGAGATATTGTGAGTTCAGTTCTCTGTGTTCCTCTCCTTTGACAGCGGGGTGGGATAGGTACGTTTGCTGTGACTGAGTGCGTTCCGGTGCAGGCAGAGAAGACAGCCAACGGCCGCTCCGGTGGGATCGACGACGGGGACCTCGCATCCGCGTGCGGCCAGCATTTCCTGAAGCGCCCCGGCCATCCCGAGCATGCCAGTGCAGCCGATCACGATCCCTTCGGCCCCGTCTTCACGGACCGCCTTCTCGGCCTCAGAGCACAGAATGTCTCTGAGGGTGTCGGGATCGGTGAGATCCAGAACGGCGATGTTGACCGTTCGAATGGAGGCTATGTTTCCTTCCATTTGTTGCTTTCGGATATTCGCGCGGAGTAGCGGGACCACGTTCGGAAGCACAGTGACGATGGAGAACCGGTCCGTGAGGAGTCTGGCCGTGAGCACGGCAGGCAGAAACCCTCCGACCACGGGAATGGAGACGAGCTCCCGGGCCGCATCCACACCCGGATCCCCGAAGCAGTCCACGAAGACGGCGTCGAAGCCGTTTCTCTCCGCCCGGATCACCGCCTCTACGACGTCGGGCGCGTTCAGCACCTCGTCATAGGCGCTTTCGATCGAAGCCGCACCCCGCTGAATGTTCTCGACTTGGATCTCTGCATCGGACAACGCGAACCTTTCGGCCTCTTCCTCGATAGTCCGGTTGAACCGGTCGGTGATCACTGGGGCTATTATCTTGATTCTCATGAGATTCGGGTCCCCTGCGCTATGGTTCTCTTCTCAGGTTCCCGGCTGCCTTGACTCGGAAGCGCACGGCGTTCGAAGGCAAGTAAGCCAGGGGAATCTCCTCCACCTCGACGATCTCCACCGTGTCCTCCGCGGCTCCCGCCCGTACGGCCTCCTTTCGGGCCGCTTCCTTGATATCCTCGAGGACCTGCTCCCGTCCCTTGGCCGCTACGTCGAACACGCCGTCCACCCGGCCCGAGACCTGGGAGATCCCCGCACCGATGGCGTTCGCCACCTCGTAGTGTTCGGGCTTAATCACCTTGGCGGCCCCGTGAAGGTCGTCCGGCACCAACACGCTTCCACCGCCGACAACGATGACCGGCACGTCTCCGGAAGAGTTCTTCATTCGATCGACAGCCTCTTCGATCATGGCGCGGATGACCTGCATGGTCCCGAATACCGCCTCACGGTCAATGTCTCGGACTCCAGCGGGATCACCGATCTCGAGACGGCCGGCTGCCACCGCTATGTCTGTGGCGGTGAGCGTGTCGCCTCCGAAGACCCGGGATTCCGAATGAATGCGGTATCCAACAGATTCAGGGCCTACCCTGGGGTTTTCCCCGCAGAGGTCTACCACAGACCCGCCCCCCAGGCCGACAGCCATGAGATCGGGCATGCGGAAGTTGGTCCGGACTCCTCCCATCTCCACAGTGGCCGTGGACTCTCGCGGAAAGCCGTTCTTCAGGATTCCCACGTCCGTGGTCGTCCCTCCCACGTCCACCACGATTCCGTCCTCTATCCCGGAGAGGTAAGCGGCGCCCCTAAGGGAGTTGGTCGGTCCGGATGCAATGGTGAGCACAGGGTAGCGCTTCGCGTAGTCAATGGACATCAGGGTTCCGTCGTTCTGGGTGATGAAAAGATCCGCACGAATTCCATGCCCCTGAAGGACATGCTCGAAGGATCCGTAAGCCCGCTCCGCCAGGGGGCGAATCGCTGCGTTCAAGACGGCCGCGTTTTCCCTTTCGATCAGTCCGATGGTTCCGATCTCGCTGGACAGGGTGACCGGGAAATCCCGCCCGAAGCACTCGAGGGCCAGCTCCTTAACCCGGATCTCCTGTTCGTCATTGACCGGAGAGAACACGCATGAGACGGCGAGTGCCTCGGCCCCTAACCCTCTAAAGGCCTCAAGTGCCCGGCGAACCTCTTCGGGGTCCATGCCCGAAATCAGCGCCCCATTGAACTCGTATCCCCCCTGTACGATGTGGAAGTCATATGCCGCACTCCTCAGCATGTCCTCGGGCCAGTCGAGAAAGGGCGGAATGGCGTGGCCCGACGGAGCGGCCAGCCGCAGGACCCCGACCTTGGCCAGGCCTTTTCGCTCAACAATGGCGTTTGTGGCGTGGGTTGTTCCGAGCATGGCGTGTTCGATCAGGGACGGGCTGATGGAGGCGTCCCTCAGGACCGTTTCCACGGCCCGGTTGATGCCGCTCGATACGTCCTCGGTGGTCGCAGTCTTGCATTTGGCGCATACTGTGTCATTCCCGTCCAGGATCACCGCATCAGTGTTGGTGCCGCCGACATCGATGCCCAGCCGATAGCTCATGACGCCCGCCCTCCGGCCAGCTCTTCCACCGGCGTGTACTCGATGTCGTAGCCGAAGTACTTCGGCCCCACATGAGCCAGGCCCTCCTCGGTGCGCCAGAAGGGATCGCACGGCATGCCGATGACAACGACCCGCTGACCGTACTTCAGCCCTTCCGTTGTGATCGGGAACGCCCTTTCCAGGTCAAGCACGGTGATCAAGTCGGGTGTTACGGCAGCCGGCCTTCCGTCCCTCTTGCCGAGCAGGTTCTCGTTCTGGAACTCCAGCTCAAACATAGAGCCCTTGTCCGCGTCCATGCCTTCGATCACGACCCGACCCCGAACGAAGCCGGTGGTGAGGTCCCGGGTAACGTCGGCGATCTTTCCTGTGAACAGGCGAACGCCTTGCGTGACCCGAAGGATTGCGGCCACAGGGTCTTCTTCGGAACGGTTGGAACGCAGGATATGCCTTCCTATCTCCTCTGTCGCTGATATGGTGCCGCGGATCGCTGACTGCTTGAGGACTCGGCCGTCCATGCAATAGAGGCTTAGCATGGAGGAGAGGCCCATGGCCACGGTGGCCGTTCGGGCCAGAACCTCGGACCATTGGTTGGTGATGGTCTCCAGTATCACCCGGTTGCCCTTTTCGTCGCAGAGGACCATCGGGGTGGACGAGACCCCAGCGACGCTGAAGGTGACCATCTGGAGTTCAGGAAACGCGCGGCCCATGCCGTCGGCGTCCACAAGGGGAAGGCCGAGGCACGCGGCGGTGTAAATGGGTATGCAGGAGTTCAAGCCGCCGGCCTCGACGGAGATCACTCCATAGGCCGTTCGGCCAAGGTGCTTCTCTAGGGCCCGAAAGGCGCGCTCCGGCTCGGATCCGTTGGGGAGCTTCTCCAACATGACCGCCGGCGCCCCCATCATGGCAGAGGGGATGATCAACTCATCGTCGGGTACCTCATCCACCGAAATCAGCCTTACGGGCCCGTGTCTCCTAATGGCCTGTTTGGCCATCAGTTTCCCAACATACGGGTCCCCGCCTCCCCCCGACCCGAGGACGGCCGCACCCACCGCAATGCTCTCCACGTCTTGTTCATCGATCCGGTCCATGCTTCTCCGTTACAATACATATCGCAGTTGAAATTCTTTGCCGCCTACGACGAAGAACGTCTCGCTGCTCAACAGTCCGGGAATGTTCCGGAGCTCCTCCAGAAACCGACTGTAGTTGAGGGCCTCGTTGAACATGACCACCGCCATGATATCGAATCGGCCGCTTACCGTGGCGGCCCCGACAACGCCCGTCATGGCGGAGATGTGCTCCAGGGCGCCGCCCACGTCCCTCGGTAGGACTTTGAAGCCGACAAATGCCGAGTGGTGCCCCTCGATGGCGCTAGGGTCCACCAGTCCGATGATCTGAAGGATCCCGCTTTTCAGCATCCGGTTTACCCTGTTGCGGACGGTGTTGGTCGTGAGCCCCACCTGCTGAGCTATATCTCTGTATGGGGTTCGGCCGTCCCAAAGGTGCCGGATGATGTCTATGTCCGTGCTGTCGAGTTTCTTGGCCATACGGGAAATCCAGTGTGTTTGCACAATAAATATTTTTGAATGATACATTTGTCAAGAAAAAATTCAAAAAATTTTGCTATCGCACAATCGAAGCTCTTCCTGCGGCTCGCGGGCGCATGCCAATTCCCTACAGCCCCCCAGAGCTCGGGTTCCTCACCCAAGAATACCTTCGCCGATCACATCCCGACTTCAACGGTTCGGGTCAATATGATGGTCCTGGGTTGATTGGTCCCCTCTGAGGCTTTTTGTAGTTGCCTGAGGTCAAGCCTGGTGGTAGGAAACAGTTGTAGTAAGGTCTGAGCAGGGAAGGGCTTTGTTTCTTTCCGGTTGAGTTATGATAGTCCTTGATTGAGAATGGAAAGAAGAGCGATGACACATACTCCACTTCCTCAATCCATAGACCAACTGAATCCCGGTGATCACCTTTGCTGCATTTATGAGACGGAAGAACAGCGTCGCACCCTGCTGACGCCTTTCCTGCGCCAGGGGCTGGAGCATGGCGAGAAGGTCCTCTATCTGATCGACGAAAGCAGCCGGGAGGATATCCTGGATTACCTGGGCACGACAGGGATCAAAGAGGAGCGTTATCTGGAGCGTGGACAGCTCGAATTCCTTGCCGCTGAAGAGGTTTGCATTCGAAGAGGCACCTTCGATCCGGATTCAATGATGGCTCTGCTGGAAAGGGAGATCGAAAAGGCCGTTGATGAGGGGTGGGAAGGACTTCGGCTGACCGGTGAGATGAGCTGGGCTGTGCAGGGATTGCCCGGCTCCGAACGGCTGATCGAATACGAGGCCAAGCTCAACCGCTTTCTGGACCAGAGACGGTGTATCTCTCTCTGCCAGTATGACCGCCGCCGTTTCGACTCCAGGGTCCTGTTGGATGTGCTGCGCACCCATCCCGCTGTGGTGGTCGGGACTGAAATCTACGAAAACTTCCACTATGTCTCTCCTGAGGCACTTCTGGACGAGGCCCCTTTCGAGGGGGAGCTGGAGCGGTGGATACAGAGTCTGGTGGAGCGCACGGAAAGCGAAGCGCGGTACAGGACCTTCATCAACAGCACCTCGGACATGGTATTCCTGAAGGACGAGGGATTCCGCCATATAGTAGCCAACAAAGCCCTGGCTGATTTCTTCGGAAGGCCTCCGGAAGCCGTCATAGGTCTTTCAGACTTTGAACTGATACCTCCCGAGGCCGCGACGGATTGTCAGGCTTCTGACAAGAGAGCTCTAGAAACCGGGTCGGTGGTGGTTACGGAGGAAGTGATGGGGGATCGCGTATTCGAAACCACCAAGTTCCCTGCATCGTTGCCGAGCGGCAGGACCGGCGTGGGTGGTTTCATTCGCGACATCACCGAACGCAAAAGGATTGAGGGGGAAATCAAGCGGCGCAACGAGGAGCTGGCTGCCCTCAATGCCATCGGCGCTATGGTGAACCAGTCCCTTGATTTGGATAGGGTTTTGAACGCGGCCCTGAGGGAGACGCTGGCTGTGCTGGGCGTTGAAGCCGGCCTGATATACCTCTCGGATCAGACAGGCCGGACCTTTTCCCCTGTGAGCCATCATGGGATCTCGCCGGACTTGCTCCATGACCTTTCCCGACTCGAGATTGGAGAAGGGCTTGCGGGGCATGTGGCGAAGTCTGGTGATCCTTTGGTGATCTCCCTTGATCGAGATTCCCGAAACCTCTCCCGGACGAGTATTCGCGAGGGATTTCGATCCTATGCAGGCGTTCCCATAAGATTCAAGGACAAGGTGCTGGGGGTGATGTCGCTGATCACGTGTCAGGAGGAATACTTCAAACCGGAGCATCTGACTCTGCTGGGCAGCATCGGAAATCAGGTGGGCGTGGCAATCGAAAACGCATACCTCTATGAGCAGGCCCGGAGGGAGATCGCAGAACGCGACCAGGCCGAGAAGGCTCTCCGGGAAAGTGAGGAGAAGTACCGGCTCCTGGTGGAAAACGCGGGGGAGGCCATACTCGTTGTTCAGGACCACATGCTTAAGTTCGCCAACACAAAACTCTTCGAAATGACGGGGTTTACCAATGACGAATTGGTGTCCGAACCCTTGAGTGAATTCATTCATCCGGCTGATCGTGAGATGGTCCTTGGGCGTCATGAGAAAAGGCGGCAGGGCATGGATGTCCCCCCGAGATATTCCTTCAGGGTCCTCAGCAAGAGTGGAGACGTCCGCTGGGTAGAACTCAATGTCGCCATGATCGAGTGGGAGGGCCGGCCGGCCGCCTTAGGCTTCCTCAGCGACATCACCGAACGAAAGCAGGCGGAGGAGGCGCTCCGCGAGAGCCAGGAATATCAACAGGCGATGATTGCGACCTCTCCCCTGGCGATTTTCAGCCTGGACCCCGATGGTCGCGTTAGGAGCTGGAACGTCGCTGCCGAGAGAAGCTTCGGATGGTCTGAACAGGAAGTGCTCGGGGAATTCCTCCCAATCGTCCCCGAGGATCAGCTTGATGCTTTTGCCGCCCTGAGAATGCGCGTACTCGAAGGGGAGACCCTTCATCGACTCGAGCTCACAAGGCGTCGTAAAGACGGCTCCCCCGTGGAGGTCAGCGTTTCCGCAGCCCCAATCCGTGATAACAAAGGCCGAATTGAGGCCATCATGGCGGTTCTCGAAGATATAAGCGACCGAAAGCGAGCCGAGGAGGAAAGAGAGAAACTCGAAGCCCAATTGAGACAATCACAAAAGATGGAGGCCGTAGGAAGACTGGCAGGCGGTGTAGCCCACGATTTCAACAATATGCTGAGCGTGATCATCGGCCATGCTGAGCTCGCCATGACCAAAGTGGATCCGGATTCTCCTCTTCAGGAGGACCTCCAGCAAGTGCACAATGCCGGACAACGCTCAACCGCCATAATAAGGCAGTTGCTGGCCTTTGCGCGCAAACAGATCATCTCGCCTCAAGTGCTGGATTTGAATGAGACCGTCGAGGGGATGCTCAAGATGCTGCGGCGGCTTATAGGGGAGGACATCGAGTTGTCATGGCGGCCCGGGGCGAACCTCTGGCCGGTGAGGATGGATCCATCTCAGTTGGATCAGATCCTGGCCAATTTGTGTGTGAATGCGCGCGACGCCATAGACGGCGTGGGCAAGATCACCATTGAGACGGGCACGGTGACATTCGACGAAGCCTACTGCGCCGCCCATCATGGTTTCGTTCCCGGAGATTTTGTCCTGCTGGCGGTCACCGACAATGGTTGCGGAATGGACAAGGACACCCTGGACAACGTATTCGAGCCCTTCTTCACTACCAAAGGCACTGATAAAGGAACCGGACTGGGGCTTGCTACGGTCTACGGCATTGTCAAGCAGAACAACGGGTTCATTAATGCGTACAGCGAACCGGGCCTCGGGACGACCATCAGGATATACCTGCCACGCCACGAAGGCGATTCAACCAAGGAGATCCAAAAGGAGGAGTCCGAAGAAACTCCATCAGGCCAAGGTGAAACCGTCCTGATTGTCGAGGACGAGACGCCTGTATTGAAGCTCAGCCAAAGACTTCTCCAAAAGCTGGGCTACAAGGTCCTGACAGCAACGACGCCGAGCGAGGCAATAAGACTTGCCGAGAGACACCCGGGCTCGATTGACCTTCTCATGACCGACGTGGTCATGCCGGAGATGAACGGCCGGGATCTGGCCGAAATGCTGCATGCCGATCATCCGGCCATGAAAACCCTCTTTATGTCGGGCTACACGGCAAATGTGATATCTTATCAGGGGGTTCTAGCGGAGGGGGTATGCTTTCTCGAGAAGCCCTTTTCCATGACGGATATTGCCGCCAAGGTACGCGAGGCCTTGAGTGCGGAATAGTCCTCTCACCTGCAACTCCCCATCAAACCCCCTTTCCTTCCCCGTATCAATCACCCTGACCCCAACGCGCTTTATCCCGGTCGCTACATATTATGGATCCAAAAAGCCATATAAAAAGCCATGTTTATATATTGACAGATTTTCCTCCCCAATCTAGCATTACTTTACGAGCAAACGATCGTATTTTGAATGGGGTTCCAAAAAGGACAAACAAAACCAGGAAAAACATGGGGTTTCTTTCGCTCTGGCACGGCTTGCTTTCTTGGACACTGATCGTGTTATCCTTTAAGACCTTGAACACAGCGAAGATGAAAAACGATTTTACTGTCTCTGACTGTCTCCCATCGCCAAAAGATCTTGCTCTCAAAGATGAAACGGTCAAGGTTACAATTACGCTGAGCAAAACAAGTATAGATTTTTAAAAAAAGAAGCGTAATAATACAGTACATAATATCAAAAAATGATTCGTAGGCTTCTGGATGAATATACTGCCCATAAATAACTGAGGATCCATAACTACAGCATGAACCCGGACCGGGGAACAGTAGCTCCGCTCCGCTTTGCAGCTGTTTTCCGGCCGCTTATGCTGTCCGTTATGACTCAAGAATACAGAAAGGTAATCCAAAAAAAATATGAAATTACAACGAAACGATAGGTGTCCCTGTGGAAGTGGGAAGAAATACAAGAAATGCTGCTATCTTGATCCTGTAAAGAACGCGGAAATAACCAGGGCAGCCTCTTTTACAACCACTTGGGATGAGTTGGCTGAACTACTGTCAAAACCAATGCAAGTATATAGGCTCAAAGTGGTCTTAATTCGAATGGGATACAATGTGATAGAGGAAGAGATATCACGGACATTTGAGGTGGAAGGTAATCAAACATTGTATGATCTTCATATTACTATTCAAGATGCATTTAATTGGGATAATGATCATATGTTCTCATTTTATTTTGGAGGAAGATTATTCGACAGAGAGAATGAATATTCAGGTGGTCCACTAGGTGAGCACATTGTGCCAGGAATGGGCGCACCATCTAAGTCGGCAGCGGCAACCCAACTTAGAGATTTAGACCTTATTGAGAATTCAACCTTTTTATATCTTTTCGATTACGGTGATGAGTTGGTTCACGAAGTCATAGTTGAGAAAATACAGGATAAAAATGATGAAATTAAAGTACGTCCGACCTTAGTAAGTCAATTAGGCACACCTCCGCCTCAATATGGAGAGGTCGAGTGATTCATGCGTTTTGAAGTAGAGAAGCAAACAATAGGGTATAACAAGACAAATGCACTTGGATGGCAAGAAGCGCTGGTTCCCTCTTCTTTTTGACGCAGATGATTTTCAGCGTTAGCTGTTTGTTCCATATAATCAAGGGTTAGAGATAATGGATTTATTGCTTGTCACGTCACAGCCCAAAGCTTCTTGGGACAGTAGAATTTCAGTTGATTGGGGGTGAGGGACCTTAAGAGTTTTAGCTCAAAAAGGCCCACCCGAATTGAGCGATTCATAAGCGCAAAAATCCCTTTACAATTGGATAAGGTTC
>CAZYJR010000046.1:0-22497 GCA_964647905.1 uncultured Desulfobacterales bacterium
ACCCCTCTGGGCTTCTGTCAGGGCTTCAAGGCGTGCCTCGGTCCTCTTCTGGGCCTCTGCGAGCTCGCTTACGACCTCCCGGAGCTCTTTGAACTCATCCCGGGTGACCGTCTCCTCCCTCGAGATGTCGAGCTCTTGGGCCAACCCCAGGAGGGCGTCCCGCAGGGCGGGGTCGAAGTCCTGTATCTTGCGGAAGTATTCGGTGCTTATAGGCATGACGAAGGCCTCACATCTTAAGGTATTATAGGCGGTTCCACGGTCTATGTCAAGGCTCTTGACAGGTGGGGTCTGGGGTCGGGTCACGCCAACCGCTCGGAATAAGGGGGTTAGGGCTTGGCGAGAAATTTCATCGACAGATCCAAAAAATGGTTATACTATAATTCTCCAAAGGTATAACAGTGGAGGTGTGAAATGGGAACGGCGAATACCGCAATTGTTACCGTTTCTTCAAAGGGCTGGGTTGTGATCCCGGCCCCGGTTAGAAAAAAGATCGGATTGAGACCGGGTATGAAAGTTGCCGTGACCGAAGAAGAAGGGAGGATTGTAATCACGCCCCAATACAAGGATTCTGTAGACAGGCTTTACGGCGTACTGGCCGAGGGCGAATCCTTGACAGAAGCGCTGCTGGCGGAACGCAGGCAGGACAAAAATCGTGAAAAAGCAAAAATACATTCTTGATAGTTATGCCCTGCTCGCATATCTCCAGGCGGAAGTGTAGGCTTCAGGGTCCGGGATATCCGCCACAATAGTAACGGGAGATCCGGAATTTAAGGACACGGAATCCAGAGCGGCTGTTCTATGGATATGAATTGCGCTGGGGTCGGGGGGGTCGGGCCACGCCAACCGGAAGGACTAGGGGAAGGGAAAAATCAAGCAGTGGAAGATATGTGCTTCAAGGTGAGCGCGGTCCTCGTGGCAAGAGGACACAACCCTACCATCCTTCATCCCTCATTTTTGGTCTATGAAGGGATCGTGCCTGGAGACTGGGAGCTGGCCAAAGCCCCCATTTGTACACCTCCCTTTGCCGCTGTTGGGTACAAGTCCGGTTTTTCCTTCGTGGTGGAACAGGAAAGAATGCAGGTCGAGTTTAACGGAGATAACGCTGATCAAGAAGCCCGACAAGTTGCTGAAATGGCGCTAAAATATGCGGAAAAGTTGCCCCATGTCCGGTATGTGGCTGTAGGGATCAATTTGACGTCATTTTGGCCTGTGGCAGATCCAACGAACCTTATCATTGAAAGATTCATTAAGGAAGGCCCTTGGAATACAGCAGGAATGCCTCTTAAGTCGACTAGGCAGAATTTCACCTACCTTTTTGAAGGTCACCAGCTAAACATGACAATTGAAACCGGGAAAAAGCAGATAGGGCAGCCCCCGGGAGAGCAAATTGGTATTATTATGCATGGCAATTATCATTCCAACCTTTCATCAAGGGACCCGCTGGAATCCCTTCGGAGCTTGCTTGGGCAGGCTGAGATGAGAAAAGAACACTTTAAGAGCACTGCTAAACTTTTTCTGGGAGTAGAATAATGCGTGCTGAACCGGGGCATTACGTAGTGTCGTTTGAAATCGGCCAAGGTGCGGTCGCGCGGGTACAAACCCGGTGGGAGGCATATGAATCCGCCACGCTAGCCAGAAAGGAAATAGAAGCAGATGCAGATTACGAACCCTGCGATCTGTCATCCGACGAATACGAAGTGGCAGGTTATGGCTTTGGAGCCTGGGTTCAATACATGCTATGGGATGAGCTTCAGAAGATGTACCCACTATCCCCTGATACAGAAAGTGAGGGTGAGCACTCCGCTGTAAATACATTTCCTTTAGGCTCATTTGATTTCGATATATTTACTGGGTTCCAGAGAGGCCCTGACGAGTGGAATGATACGGTGGCCATAACGCAAAATGAAACGGCTTTTAAGAAATTTAGGATCATGGAACGAGCAAAGCTGATACCCGTTGTATTTGAAGGTGAGTTTAAGGTCAGCGAAGATGCGTTTGAGTGTGCAGGTAATATTTCGCCGAAAACCATAGGTGTTCGCAAGATTCGGATAACAGAGCGAAAGCGGCTTAAGCCGCAAACACTTCCCGGCGAATTTGAAGGCTTGGACCAGGAATAGGGATGCTGGATTCTGCTTTTCCCTGGTACGATGTTGATTTCAGTGAAGTGGGCTTGGCTCAGGGAGAAATCATTTTTAACTGCTCCGTTATTGAACCATCCCTCAACCTTTGCAGTTCCGGTCAAGAGGAGAGTGAACTGCCGGCCACTAAACTGGAGGGAGATTTTGTCATACTGACGCAGAGCTGTGATCTGGAGCATGGCGCTGTTACATCTGTTGTTCTTGCACCTCTGTTCGCTGTCGGAAAATTCGTTGCCGAAACCCCTGGTTTGCGTCAAAAAGCGACACAGTGCGCTGATGTGAAACAAATACCGATCCCGGAATGGGATGAATTAGAAAGACAAAAGGTTTTCCTGCGCCTGGCCCTTGAGTGCCGATCTGTTAGAGCAGCGATAGACAAGATTCGTAGGGGAGAGATGCCGGCTTATTTCCTATTGAACAAAGAGCCTACGGCAGATTTTCCATTCTCCATTGTGGGCTTTCACAGCATTTATGCCGCCCCCAAAGATTATCTCTTGGAACTAGCCAAGAGACAGAAGCCTAGAATAAGACCTCGACCGCCATACAGGGAACACTTGTCCCAGGCTTTCGGCAAGTATTTTATGCGCGTTGGACTCCCTGTGGATATTCGAGACTTTGCCGGTTAAAGAAAGGAGACGCCCTTTATAGAAGAGCGTCACACTTTTTATTTTAAATGGTTGGTGTGGCTCGACCCCCCTTGGGCGCAGTCGGAAGGGTCGCCCGAGAGCTTGGAGAGGGCGTGATCAAGCGCGGGGAGGACCGCACCTAGGCCCTCCTCGACCGCTTTGGGGCTGCCGGGAAGATTCAGGATCAGGCACCTGCCCCGCACCCCGGCGCGGGCGCGGGAGAGCATGGCAAAAGGGGTCTTGCGCAGGCCTTCGGCTCGCATGGCCTCCGGGATGCCGGGAATTTCGTATTCCAGGACCTCGAGCGTGGCCTGGGGGGTTACGTCCGTGGGGCTGAGGCCGGTGCCGCCGCTCGTGACCGCGAGCTCGAGGCCGTCCTTGTCCGCCCAGCGGAGCAGGACGGCCTTGATGTCCTCCACCCTATCAGGGACCACCTCGGTCGAGACCACGTGGAAGCCGGCCCGCTCCAGCATCTCCCGGGCCTTTTCCCCGCTGCGGTCCTCCCGGAGGCCCCGGGAGCCCCGGTCGCTGATCGTGAGCACGCCCGCCCTGTAACCCGCTTCGCCAGGCAATACAGGCCTCCCCCTTCTAGTCGCTCTCCTTGGCCTCTGCTATCACCTTTTCGGCCATCTGAGCCGGGAGCTCCTCGTAGTGGGAGAGCTCCATGGTAAAGGAGCCGCGGCCGCCGGTCATTTGGTTCAAGTCCAGGGCGTATCTCAGGACCTCGGCCATGGGGGCCTGGGCCTTGATCAACTGGTACTTGTCCCGGCCTTCCATGCCCTGGACCCGGCCTCTTCTGCCGGTGAGATCCCCCATCACATCGCCCATGGTCTCTTCCGGGACCAGGATCTCCATCTTCATGATGGGCTCCAAGAGCACCGGCGAGGCCTCGTTCAAGCCCTTCTTGAAGCACATGCTGGCCGCTATCTTGAAGGCCATCTCGGATGAGTCCACATCGTGGCTCTTGCCGTCGTAGAAGCGCACCTTGACGTCGACCACCGGGTAGCCGGCCAGGACCCCGCTCTGGAGCGACTCCTGGATGCCCTTTTCCACCGCCGGGACGAAGTTTCGCGGGACGTTCATTCCCACCAGCGCTTCTTCGAACTCGAACCCCGCTCCCCGCTCCAGGGGGGAGACGTCGAAGTGGACCTCTGCGAACTGCCCCCGGCCGCCGGTCTGCTTCTTGTGGCGGTAGACTATGCCTTCGGCCTTCTTCTTGATGGTCTCCAGATACGGGACCTTTACCGGCTTGAGCTCCACCTCCACCCCGAACTTGCGCTGGATCTTCTCGCAGGTGGCCTCCAGGTGGATCTGCCCGGTGCCGGAGAGGATGATTTCCGAAGAGGAGGTGCCGCGGTCCAGCTTGATGGTGGGGTCCTCCTCCCGGATCCTGGCCAGGGAGGAGAAGAGCTTGTCTTCCGTCCCCTGGGTCTTGGGCTCCACTGCGTAGGAGAGGACCGAGGGCAGGGGCTCGGGGGCGGGATAGATGATGGGCTCCTTCTCCGAGCACAGGGTGTCGCCGGTCCCTGTCTCCTTGAGCTTGGCAAAGGCTATGATATCGCCGGTCACCGCCTCATCCGCGGGCACCTGCTTCTTCCCCTCCAGGAGGAGGATGTTCCCGGCCTTTTCCCTCGCCTCTTTGTTGGCGTTGTAGAGCTGGGTGTCCTGGGTCAGGGTCCCGGAGGCCACGCGCAGGATGCTAAGCTTGCCTGCAAACGGATCGGCCACGGTCTTGAAGACCATGGCGCTGAAAGGGGCCTCGGGGGACGGGGCCCGCTCGATCTCTTCGCCGGTCCTCCGGTCGGTCCCCTTGAACGGCCTCCTCTCCACGGGAGAGGGCATGGCCTGGACTATCAGGTTCATGACCTGATCCACGCCCATGTTGAGCGCGGCCGAGCCGCACAGGATGGGCGCCAGCGCCCCTGACTTCACCCCATTGATGAAGGTCTCCTCGATCTCCCGGGCCGACAGCTCCTCGCCTTCCAGGTACTTCTCCATGAGCTCGTCGTCGGCCTCCACGATATTCTCTATCATGGCCTCGCGGGCGGATTCCACGGCTTCGGCCATGTCCGAGGGCGGGTCGGTCTCCTTGGGTTTGCCCGAGCCGTCCTTTTCGTATACGTAGGCCTTCATCCTGATGAGGTCCACTATTCCGCTGAAGTTCTCTTCCGCTCCTATGGGAAGGAAGACCGGCATGGCCTTGGCCTCCAGGGAGCCGTTTATCTGCTCCACCACCGAGTCGAAGTCGGCCCGCTCCCGGTCCATTCGGCTGATGAATATGAACCTGGGCAATTCCTCGGCGCCTGCGAACCCCCAGACCTTCTCGGTGCCCACCTTCACCCCGGAGGTGGCGTCCACAACCACTATCACACCGTCCGCCGCCTTGAGGGAGAACTTGGTGTCCGACAGGAAGTTGTCGTCCCCCGGCGTGTCTATGATGTTGATGGTATGCTTCTTCCAGGTACAGTGATGGAAAGCCGTGCTCAGGGTTATGCGGCGCTTGATCTCCTCGGGCTCGAAGTCGAAATTGGAGCTCCCGTCGTCCACCTTGCCCAGCCTCGATGTCGCCTTGCCGTCGAAAAGCATGGCCTCCGCAAGGGAGGTCTTGCCGCAGCCTACATGGCCTACCAACCCGATATTTCTCAGTTCTTCACTCTTTCTTTCCATACCGCTCCCTCTCTAGACGGATTCGTCCCCCTCCCCGGGGGGCGGCCCTTGGTCGTGTCTCGAGCGCCGGGTCCGCAACACCAAAAATAAATCATTTAGCGCAATAGAAAAATGGAAGTCAAGGACGGAATCCCGGGACGGATTTTTTCATTGCCAATGGGCCGCGATGTGATATGTTGTCCTTTTTTCGATGGAAAGGGTGGTTGCTCGTGGTATGCGACTGGAAGACCCCATAGAGCGCTTCTTGGCGCACCTGGAGGCCGAGAGGAATTACTCCGGTCACACCGTGCGCAGCTACAGGGTCGACCTGGAGCAGTTCATGGACTTTGTGGAGGAAAAGGGCGTGGAGCTGCACCCCGGTAACAGGGAAGGAAGCGCCCGAACGGATTACCTGGTCCTCAGGGAATACCTGGGCAGCCTCCATGGGCGGTATCAGCGGAGCACCGTGGCCCGGAAGATCTCCGCGGTTCGGTCGTTTTTCGCCTTCTTGGAGAAAAGAGGCATGCTGGATCACAACCCGGCGGAAGGGGTTTCCACCCCCAAGCAAGGGGTCCATATTCCCGCTCATCTACCGGTGGACGACATGTTCCGGCTGCTGGAGGGGCCGGACGCCTTGAATGTGCTCGGGCTCAGGGATCTGGCCATAATGGAGACCCTGTACTCGTCGGGGCTTCGGGTGAGCGAGCTCGCCGGGCTGGACCTGTCCGACCTGGACTTCGACGGGCGTCTGGTCAGGGTGACCGGCAAAGGCGGCCGCGAGCGGGTGGTGCCCATAGGGCGGACCGCCCTGGACGTGCTCCGCCGCTATCTTACCCGGACCTCGGAGATAAGGTCCAAGGTCTGGGGAGGGGCCGATCGCGGGGCCCTGTTTCTCAATCACCGCGGGGGGCGTCTGACTACGAGGAGCATTTCCCGGATAATCAAGAAGTACGCCGCCCGGTGCGGACTGCCCGGCGAGGTCTCCCCCCACGCCCTCAGGCACACCTTCGCCACCCATATGCTGGACGGGGGCGCGGATCTGCGCTCGGTGCAGGAGCTGCTGGGACACGCCAGCCTTTCCACCACCCAGAAATACACGCATGTGAGCCTTGACCGCCTGATGGCGGTCTATGACAAGGCGCATCCCCGACGCTGAGGCCGGTCCCGGGCCCGAGCGGGGCCCGCGGTCGGCTTGAATGAAAAGACGGCGTGCGCGCGGGTGCGCCGCCGGGGCATGTAGAGAGGGGGGAAGTCAAGGGCCGTGAGCAATGGAATGAGCCGGGGATTCCGATCCACCACCATCCTGTCCGTGCGCAAGGACGGCCGTGCGGTAATGGCGTGCGACGGGCAGGTCACACTGGGCGAGACCGTAATGAAGCACCGGGCCAACAAGCTCCGTTTCCTCTACGGGGACCGGGTCCTGGTGGGGTTCGCAGGGGCGTCCGCCGACGCCTTCACCCTGTTCGAGAGGCTGGAGGGAAGGCTGGAGCAGTTCAACGGAAACCTGATGCGGGCCGCGGTGGAGCTTGCCAAGGACTGGCGTCTGGACAAGGTCCTGAGGAGGCTGGAGGCCCTGCTGCTGGCCATGGACCGCGAGCACACCTTCATTCTCTCCGGGACGGGCGACGTCATCGAGCCGGACGAGGAGGTGGCGGCCATCGGTTCGGGCGGGCCCTACGCCTTGGCCGCGGCCAGGGCCCTGGCGGCCCACTCTTCCATGGATGCGCCCGCCGTGGCCAAGGAGGCCATGACCATCGCCGCTTCCATCTGCCTGTATACCAACGATATCATCCTGGTGGAAGAAGTGGGCGGGGAGGAATCTTGATGGAATCCACCCGGGAGACGCAAGCCGAAGAGATGAGGGTGCTGACCCCCAGGGAGATCGTCTCGGAGCTGGACAAGTACATCATCGGCCAGGACGAGGCCAAGCGCTCCGTGGCCATAGCGCTCCGCAACCGCTGGCGCCGCCAGCAGGTGCCCAGTGACCTGCGGGACGAGATCGCCCCCAAGAACATCATAATGATAGGACCCACCGGCGTGGGCAAGACCGAGATAGCCCGGAGGCTGGCAAGGCTGGCCAACTCCCCGTTCCTCAAGGTGGAGGCCACGAAGTTCACCGAGGTGGGCTACGTGGGGCGGGATGTGGAGTCCATAGTTCGGGACCTGACCGAGCTCGCGGTCAACATGGCCAAGAAGGCGGAGCAGCAGAGGGTGGAGCCCAAGGCCAGGGAGCTGGCCGAGGAGAGGCTCCTGGATATACTGCTCCCCAAGCGCAAGCAGGAAGGCGGCGAGGGGGAAGAGGGCGAGAAGGAGAAGGCCCTGGAGATAGTCCGGGCCGAGAAGCCCGAGGGCGACACCACCCGGGACAAGCTCAGGCGCATGCTGAGGGGGGGGAAGCTGGACAACCGCTACGTGGAGCTGGAGGTCTCACAGCAGAGCGTTCCCATGATAGAGGTCCTCTCGAGTGCGGGCATGGAGGAGATGGAGTTCAACATGAAGGAGGTCTTCGGGAACCTCTTCCCTTCCAAGAAGAAGAGGCGCAGGGTCAAGGTCCCGGAGGCGGCCGAGATCCTGTCCCAGGAGGAGTCGCAGAAGCTCATCGACATGGACAAGTGCGTGGAGGAGGCGGTCCGCATCACCGAGCAGAACGGGATAATCTTCCTGGACGAGCTGGACAAGGTGGCCGGGGCCGAATCCGGGCAGGGCCCGGATGTCTCCAGGGAGGGGGTGCAGCGGGACCTGCTTCCCATAGTGGAGGGGTCCACGGTCACCACCAAGTACGGGATGGTGAAAACGGACCATATCCTTTTCATAGCCGCCGGGGCCTTTAACATCAGCAAGCCCTCGGACCTCCTCCCGGAGCTCCAGGGGCGGTTCCCGATAAGGGTGGAGCTGGATTCCCTGACCACGGAGGACTTCATACGCATCCTCAAGGAGCCCAAGAACGCCCTGATAACCCAGTACAAGGCGCTGCTGGAGACCGAGGGAATAGAGCTCCGCTTCCGGGAGGAGGCGGTGGAGGAGCTCGCCTCTTTTTCCAGCAGGGTCAACGAGACCACCGAGAACATCGGGGCCAGGAGGCTCCACACGGTGATGGAGAAGCTGCTCGACGAGGTCTCCTTCGACGCCCCGGACATGGGGGCCGAGGCGGTGGTGATCGACCGCCGATACGTAAGAGACAAGCTCGAAGGGATACTGGAGGATGAGAACCTCAGCCGCTACATCCTCTGATCGGATCGGAGGGGCGCCGGAATGATCCCCGAGGAGCTCATGGACAGGGCCAAGGTGCTGATCGAGGCCCTGCCCTACATCAGGCGCTTCGCCGAGGCCACGGTGGTGGTCAAGTACGGCGGCCACGCCATGGTAGACGAGGACCTGAAGCGCAACTTCGCCCTGGACGTCATCTTGATGAAGTTCGTGGGGATGCACCCCGTGGTGGTCCACGGAGGGGGGCCCCAGATCAAGGACTTCCTGGGCAGGCTCTCCATCGAGAGCGAGTTCATAGACGGGATGAGGGTGACAGACAGCCGGACCATGGACGTGGTGGAGATGGTCCTGGTGGGAAAGGTCAACAAGGAGATCGTGGCCCTGATAAACGCCCACGGGGGCAGGTGCGTAGGGCTCTCGGGCAAGGACGGCGGGCTGATCACCGCGCGCAAGATGCGCTACGTAAGGAACAAGGGCGCGGACGAGCCGCCCGAGATCATAGACATGGGCATGGTGGGCGAGATAACCTCTGTGGACGGCAGGGTCCTGGAGGGCCTCCTCCGCGAGCAGTTCATTCCGGTGATAGCGCCCGTGGGGGCCGGCGAGCAAGGGGAGACCTACAACATAAACGCGGACGTGGTGGCGGGCCGCATCGCCGCGTCTCTCAAGGCGCGGAAGCTGGTGCTCCTCACCGATACCGAAGGGGTGCTGGACCGGGAGGGGGGGCTGATTTCCACCCTGGGCCGCGAGGATGCGCTGGGGTTGATCGAGGACGGGACCATCCAAGGCGGAATGATCCCCAAGGTCCGCTGCTGCCTGGAGGCGCTCCGGGGCGGGGTGGGCAAGGCGCATATACTGGACGGCAGGAAGGAGCATGCCATCCTGCTCGAGATCTTCACCAACGCGGGCGTGGGGACCGAGATCATCGGTTGACGCCCGGGCGGTGCGGCATGAGACGAGAGAGAGGAAAAGGGAGATGAGCGAGGATCGGGCGTCAATAGCCGAAACCGCGGATAAGTATCTCTTCGAGACCTACGGAAAGAGGCCCCTCACCCTGGTGCGCGGCGAGGGGTGCCGGGTCTGGGACGAGGCGGGCAGGGAATACCTGGATTTCGTGGGGGGAATAGCGGTCTGCGCATTGGGGCACAGCGCACCCCTGGTGACCCGCATCCTGGAGGAACAGTCCCGCACCCTGGTCCACGTATCCAACCTCTACTACACGGTCCCGCAGGTGGAGCTGGCCCGCCTCCTGGTGGAGAACTCCTTTGCCGACCGGGTCTTTTTCTGCAACTCCGGGGCCGAGGCCAATGAGGCCGCGATAAAGCTCGCCAGGCGGCACTCCCATGAAAAGTACGGACCCGGGAGATTCAACATCGTCTGCATGGAGAACTCCTTCCACGGAAGGACCATGGGGACGCTTTCGGCCACCGGGCAGGAGAAGGTGCGCAAGGGCTACGACCCCCTGCTGGAGGGGTTCCGGTTCGTGCCTTTCAACGACGCCGGCGCCCTGGCCCGGGCCCTGGACCAGACCGTCTGCGCGGTGATGCTGGAGCCCGTCCAGGGGGAGGGGGGCGTGGTCTGCCCCGAGGAGGGCTATCTCCGGGAGGCGGCTTCGTTGTGCAGGGAGCGCGACGTGCTCCTGATAATGGACGAGGTCCAGGTGGGCATGGGCCGGACCGGGCATCTCTTCGCCCACCAGGGATTCGGGGTGACGCCCGACATCATGACCCTGGCAAAGGCCCTGGGAAACGGCGTCCCCATAGGGGCGATGCTATCGGTGGAGGCCCTTGCCGGGTCCTTCCCCGCGGGGAGCCATGCCTCCACCTTCGGGGGGAGCCCGCTGGTAACAGCGGTTGCAGGCGGCGTCTTGAAGAGCCTCCTGCATGACGGCTGGATCGAGAACGCCCGCGAGACCGGGCTGTACTTCAAGGCGGCCCTGGAGGGACTCAAGGGGGAGCACGAGTGCGTCAGGGAGGTGAGGGGCCTGGGCCTGATCCTCGGGATGGAGCTCGACCGCCCGGCCGGACCGGTCGTGGACGCCTGCAGGGACAAGGGCTTTCTCCTCAACTGCACCCGGGACTCGGTCCTCAGGTTCATCCCCCCGCTTATCGTCACCCGCCGGGAGGTGGAGCTCCTTGTGGACTGCCTGGACAAGGTGCTGGGAGAGCTCTGATGCCATGAAAAGAGACCTGCTCACCATACGCGATCTCAAGAGAGAGGAAATCCTGGGCCTTATCCGGAGGGCCCTGGAGATCAAGCGCTCCGGCCGGAGGGCGGGCGGGGCCCTGGCCGGCAGGACCCTGGGGCTGATCTTCGAGAAGAGCTCCACCAGGACACGGGTGTCTTTCGAGACGGCCATGCTCCGCTCGGGAGGCCGGACCGTGTTCATGCACAGCTCGGACACCCAGATAGCCAGGGACGAGCCCGTGGCCGATACCGCACGGGTGCTCTCCCGGTACCTGGACGGGCTGGTCGTGCGCGCCTACTCCCAGGCCATGGTGGAGGAGATGGCCGAGTGGGCGGAGATCCCGGTCATAAACGCACTTACCGACAGCTTTCATCCGTGCCAGATCCTGAGCGATCTCATGACCATAACCGAGAAGCGAGGGGGCCTGGAAGGGCTCAGGGCGGCCTGGATCGGCGACGGAAACAACGTGGCCCGCTCCTGGATAAACGCGGCATCGGTGGTGGGCTTCGACCTGACCCTGGCCTGCCCGCCGGCCTACGCCCCGGGCGCCGACGTCCTTGATCGGGCGGGGGCCAACGTCAGGGTGGTCTCGGACCCCGAGGAGGCCGCCCGGGGGGCCCATGCCCTCAACACGGACGCCTGGGCCAGCATGGGCCAGGAGGAGGAGTGGGAGAGGCGCAGGAGGGACTTCCAGGGCTACCGGGTGGACAGGGCCCTGGTCAAGGCCGCCGCACCGGATGTCCTGGTCATGCACTGCCTCCCGGCACACCGGGGCGAGGAAATAAACGAGGAGGTCCTGGAAGGGCCGGAATCCGTGGTGTTTGATCAGGCCGAGAACAAGATGCACCTTCACCAGGCGCTCCTGGAGATGCTGCTCGGGGATGACGGAGACTGAGGCGATGAGCGGAAGAGGAAAGAAAGTGGAGAAGATAGTCCTGGCCTACTCCGGGGGGTTGGATACCTCGGTGATCCTGGCCTGGTTGAAGGAGAGGTACGGGTGCCCGGTGGCGGCATATGCGGCGGACCTGGGCCAGGGGGACGACATGGAGGCCGTGCGGCGAAAGGCCCTGGCCACCGGCGCCGAGGAGGCGGTGGTGGAGGACCTCCGCGAGGAGTTCGTAAAGGACTACGTCTGGCCGGCCCTTCGGGCCAATGCGGTCTACGAGTCCGGGTATCTATTGGGGACCTCCCTGGCCCGCCCCCTGATCGCCCGCAGGCAGGTGGAAGCGGCGAGGAGCACCGGGGCGGACGCCTTGAGCCATGGTGCCACGGGCAAGGGAAACGACCAGGTGAGGTTCGAGATGGCCTATACGGCCCTCGCCCCCGATCTGGAGATCATAGCCCCCTGGCGGGTGTGGGATTTCAAGGGGCGGGAGGACCTGATCGCGTTCGCCAGGGAAAAGGGCATCCCGGTCCCGGTGACCAAGGAAAAGCCCTACTCCAGCGACGCCAACCTGCTGCACATAAGCTTTGAGGGCGGCATACTGGAAGACCCGTGGATGGAGCCCCCGGAGGACATGTTCGTGATGAGCGCGTCCCCGGAGTCGGCCCCGGACCGGCCCGAGTACGTGGAAATCGAGTTCCGAAACGGCGACCCCGTGGCCCTGGAAGGCGACAGGCTCTCCCCGGCCGGGATCCTGGCCCGGACCAACGAGCTGGGAGGGAGGCACGGGATCGGCCGGGTGGACATCGTGGAGAACAGGTACGTGGGCATGAAGTCCAGGGGCGTCTACGAGACACCGGGCGGCACCATCCTCAGGATAGCCCATCAGGCCATGGAGTCCCTGACCATGGACCGGGAGGTGATGCACATAAGGGACGGGCTGATCCCGCGCTATGCAGAGGCCGTATACTACGGCTACTGGTTCGCCCCGGAGATGCGCATGCTCCAAGCCTTGATGGACGAGGCCCAGAGGGACGTGAGCGGCGTGGTCCGCCTCAAGCTCTATAAGGGGAACTGCACCGTGGCGGGCAGGAGGTCGGACAAGTCCCTGTACGACACCGAGTTCGTGACCTTCGAGGAGGACGAGGTCTATGACCAGGAGGACGCGGGCGGGTTCATACGCCTGAACGCCCTTCGGTTGAAGATCGCCCGCCTCTCCGGTCGTGCATAGCCCGAAGGCGGATCCGGGCTCAAAGGGGAAGGATCATGGGTGAGAAGGTCTGGGGAGGGCGCTTCCGCGAGGAGCTCGACCGGGTCCTGGACAGGTTCAACGCCTCCCTCGGCTTTGATATGCGCCTCTACCCGCAGGACATCAGGGGGAGCGCGGCGCACTGCAGGATGCTGGCCGAGCGGGGGATCCT
Organism: uncultured Desulfobacterales bacterium; assembly: GCA_964647905.1. Lineage (GTDB taxonomy): Bacteria > Desulfobacterota > DSM-4660 > Desulfatiglandales > HGW-15 > CAZYJR01. Next base: position 13,110 of record CAZYJR010000046.1, read on the forward strand.
GGACCAGGAAGAGGCGGCCCGGATCATGGCCGGCTTGGAGGAGATCCGGGAGGAGCTGGACCGAGGAGAGCACGGCCCCGGAGAGGGCCACGAGGACGTCCACTCCCTGGTGGAGTCCCTGCTGGTGAGAAAGGTCGGTCCGGTGGGCGAGAAGCTCCACACCGCCAGGAGCCGGAACGACCAGGTGGCCCTGGACGAGCGCCTGTACGTGCGGGAGGCCGTAGAGGAGGTCCGCGCCCTCATTAGGGAGATGCAGGCCGCCCTGGTGGGCCAAGCCGAGGCCAACCCGGATTTGATCCTCCCGGGCTACACCCACCTCCAGAGGGCGCAGCCCGTGCTCCTGGCACACCACCTGATGGCCTACGTGGAGATGCTGGGAAGGGACCGGGACCGGCTCGGCGAATCCCTGGCCAGGGTGAACGTCATGCCCCTGGGAAGCGCCGCACTGGCAGGGTCCACCTTTGACCTGGACAGGGACATGGTGGCGGCCGAGCTGGGATTCGAGAGGATCTCCAGGAACAGCATGGACGCGGTGAGCGACCGGGATTTCGTGCTGGAGTTCCTCTCCGCCTGCTCCATACTGATGATGCACATGAGCCGCCTGAGCGAGGAGATCATCCTCTGGTCCAGCCAGGAGTTCGGGTTCGTGTCCCTCCCGGACTCGTTCTGCACGGGCAGCAGCATAATGCCCCAGAAGAAGAACCCGGACCTGCCCGAGCTGGTGCGTGGAAAGACCGGCCGGGTCTACGGGAACCTCATGGCCCTCCTGACCGCGATGAAAGGGCTCCCGCTCGCTTACAACAAGGACATGCAGGAGGACAAGGAGCGGCTCTTCGATACCGCGGACACGGTGACCGACTCGTTGGAGGTCATGACAAGGCTCCTGCGGCATATCTCCTTCCAGGGCGGGGCCATGAAAAGGGCGGTGGAAAAGGGCTTCCTGGCGGCCACTGACCTGGCCGACTACCTGGTCCTGCGCGGGGTCACATTCAGGAAGGCCCACGAGGTGGTGGGCAGGATGGTGACCCACGCCCTTGACAAGGGCCTGGAGCTCCATGAGCTCCCCCTGGAGGAGATGAAGGCCTTTTCCGAAGAGATCGAGGAGGGGGTCTACGAGTGGCTCGATCCGGCGCGCTGCCTCACCCGCCGGAACCTCCCCGGCGGTACCGGCCCGGATGCGGTAAGGGAGGCCATCCGAGAGGTAAAGGAGGAGATCGGACTGTGAAGCGCATCTGGACCGTGGCCCTGGTGCTGCTCCTCGTCCCGCCCCTCTTCCCGGGCTGCGGAAAGAAGGGCCCCCCGACACTCCCGCGCCCGGATTTCACCGCAGGGATCGAGGGGCTCGCCGGGCGCTGGGAGGGTCACTACGTGGTCCTCGAGGGCGGGCTGACCGGGGTCTCAGCCCCGGGCGACCCGGACCGGGTGCAGGGGGCTCGCGTCTACTACGGGGCTTACGACCCGTCCGCCCCCCCGTGCGAGGGCTGCCCGGTCCGCTACCACGGCTATCACGAGTTCGGCCCGGAGGTGCTGGAAGGCGGGGGGTTCCGCTGCCGGGTGCCGGGCAAGCGAAGGGAGAATCTTTACTTTTTCAAGGTCCATCTGCTGGGCCCGGAGGGTGAGATCGGCCCCCCGTCCGACCGGGCCCGGGTTTCTTCAGGGGACGGCTGAGACCGGGCGTGCGCCAGCGGGCGCCCGGGCAAGGCCGGTCCAGTCGGAGATCGCCGGCATGCACCATTTCAATTACAGAGAGGGCGTCCTCTTCGCAGAGGACGTACCCGTCCCGACCATAGCCCGGGAGGTGGGGACCCCGTTTTATCTTTACTCCCGCGCGACCCTGGAGCACCACTTCAGGGTTTTCGACGGGGCGTTTCAGGAAATTCCCCATTTGGTCTGCTTTTCCATGAAGTCCAACTCCAACCGGGCCATCCTGAGGCTCTTCGCCGGACTCGGGGGCGGGGCGGACATAGTGAGCGGCGGGGAGCTCCACCGGGCCCTGGCCGCGGGCGTGGACCCCGGTAGGATCGTCTACTCCGGTGTGGGCAAGACCCCCGAGGAGATGGAGTACGCCCTGGCCTCCGGGATACTCTTGTTCGCCGCGGAGTCGGCCCAGGAGATCGACACGCTGAACCGGGTCGCGGGCGCAATGGGCCTCAAGGCGCCTCTCGCCATCCGGGTCAACCCGGACGTGGATCCCCGGACCCACCCGTATGTCTCCACGGGCCTCCGCAAGAACAAGTTCGGGATCCCGTTCGAAGACGCATATGGGGAGTACGTCCGGGCGGCCGGCCTGGAGAACCTGGATGTCTGCGGCGTCTCCTGTCACATAGGGAGCCAGTTGACCCGGATCAGCCCGTTCGTGGACGCCATGGGCCGCCTGGGACACCTGATGGAGCGATTGCAAGAGGCGGGGATATCCATAAGATACCTGGACCTGGGGGGCGGTCTGGGAATCACCTATGACCAGGAGGAGCCGCCGGCCCCGGCCGAGTACGCAGAGGCCCTCAGGCGGGAGATCACCGACCGAGAAACGGTGCTCATCCTGGAGCCCGGGCGGGTGATCGCAGGGAACGCAGGCATCCTGGTGACCAGGGTGCTTTACACCAAGAGCACCGGGGAGAAGAACTTCGTGATAGTGGACGCCGGCATGAACGACCTGGTGCGCCCCAGCCTCTACGGGTCATACCACGGGGTGCGGCAGGTGGAGTCGAGAGAAGGCCCGGCGGTCACGGCGGACGTGGTGGGCCCCATCTGCGAGACCGGGGACTTCCTGGCCAGGGACCGGGAGCTCCCCCCATTCGAGCCCGGGGACCTGATGGCGGTCATGAGCGCCGGCGCCTACGGCTTTGCCATGGCCTCCAACTACAACTCCAGGCCCAGGCCGGCCGAGGTGATGGCCGGCGGGGGGAGGTTCGCGGTGATCCGGGAGCGGGAGCTGTACGAGGACCTGGCTCGGGGCGAGGCGGTCCCGGACTTCTTGACGGAGGACTGATACGACGTGGGAGAGGATCCGGACATGACCGCGGGGACCGAGGCCCGGGGGGTTGTTGAGGGGCTCGCGTTCTGGAAGATGAGCGGCAGCGGGAACGACTTCATCCTGGTGGACAACCGGGCCGGGAGGGTGCCCCGGGAGGAGATGCCCGGCCTGGCTAGGCGCCTGTGCCGGCGCAGGGAGTCGGTGGGGGCGGACGGGCTGATATTCGTGGAGCCCTCAGAGCTTTATGACTTCGCGTGGGCGTTCTTCAACTCGGACGGGAGCGAGGCCGAGATGTGCGGCAACGGTGGTCGGTGCGCGGCGCGCTTCGCCCTGCTCCAGGGAATAGCCGGGCCCGCCATGACCTTCGAGACGAAGGCCGGGCCGGTCTCGGCCGAGGTCGGCGGCCGGGTGGTCAAGATAAGGATGCCCGAACCCGCCGGACTTTCAATGGATGTGGAGCTACCCCCGGAGCCGGGGTGGAGGACAGCGGACTTCATCAACACGGGCGTACCCCACCTGGTGGTGGCGGTGGAGGACCTGGAGGACCATCCGGTGGTGGAGAACGGGCGCAGGATAAGGTATCATGAGTTGTTCAGGCCGGCCGGGACCAACGCGGACTTCATCCGGGTGACCGGCGGGGACTCACTGGAGATCAGGACCTACGAGCGCGGCGTGGAGGACGAGACGCTCGCCTGCGGCACCGGGGCCATAGCCGCGGCCCTGGTCTCGGCGGCCCGCGGTCTGGTCCGCTCCCCGGTGCGTGTGTCCACCCGCGGGGGCGAGGAGCTCCGCATACACTTCAAGGAGGAGTCGGGGGGATTTCCGGAGGTGTGGCTGGAGGGAAACACCTCGGTGGTCTACCGGGCCGCCCTGAGCGGGGAGGCGCTCTGAGCAAGGGGCGGCTCATACAAAAGGAGCATTAAGAGGGAGGTCGTTATGTTCAAGGGATCCATTGTGGCCATTGTGACGCCGTTCAAGAACGGGGAGATCGACGAAGAGGCCTACAGGGAGCTCATAGAGCTCCAGATAGAGAACGGGACCAGCGCCATAGTCCCGTGCGGGACCACGGGCGAGTCCGCCACCCTCGGCATGGAGGAGCACGCGAGGGTGATCGACATCGCGGTGGAGGCGGTGGGAAAGCGGGTCCCGGTGATCGCCGGGGCCGGGGGCAACAGCACCGGAGAGGCGGTCGAGCTCTCCAAGCACGCCAAGAAGGCGGGGGCCGACGCCACCCTGCAGGTGACTCCTTACTACAACAAGCCCACCCAGGACGGGCTCTACAGGCATTTCGCCGCCATCGCCGAAGCGGTGCCGCTCCCCCAGGTCCTCTACAACGTCCCGGGCAGGACAGGCGTGAACATGCTCCCGGAGACCGTTGCCCGCCTGGCCGCCATCCCAGAGGTGGTGGCCATCAAGGAGGCCTCGGGCAGCCTGGCCCAGATGGCCGACATCCTGGAGCGGGCGGGCGACAAGATAAACCTCCTCTCAGGGGACGACAACATCACCCTGCCCGTGCTGGCCATAGGGGGTACGGGCGTGATCTCGGTGGTGGCCAATCTGGTGCCGGGCGACGTCTCGGCCATGGTGCGGGCCTGGGAGCAGGGGGAGGTCTCCAGGGCCAAGGAGCTCTTTTACCGGCTCTTTCCCCTGTGCCGGGCCATGTTCTACGAGACCAACCCGATCCCGGTGAAGACCGCCCTGGCCCTGATGGGCCGGATCCAGGGCGAGATGCGCCTGCCGCTCTCGCCCATGGCCAAGTCCAACTCGGAGAAGCTGGAAAAGGACCTCAGGGACTACGGTCTCCTGTAAGAAGAGAGGGAGGCCGTCCGGGCCTCTCCTATTGAAACGGGGGTTGACATGGTAAGAGCGGTGGTCGCGGGTGCGGCCGGTAGAATGGGCTCCCGCATCCTGCACATGATCCAGGAAAATCCGGATGTCTCCCTGGCCGGGGCCTTTGAGCGCCCGGGCCACACCGCCGCGGGAAGGGACGCGGGCGAGTGGGCCGGGTTGGGCCGCTTGGGGGTGCCGATAGCCGAGGCGCCCGAGGAGGTCATGAGCTCCGGAGACGTCCTGATAGATTTCACCGCCCCCGAGGCGGCCCCGGCCAACATAAGGACGGCGGCCTCTTGGGAAAAGGCGGCGGTGATAGGGACCACGGGCCTGGCAGGCGGCGTCCTCGAGGAGGTCCTGGAGCTGGGCAAACGCATCCCTTTGGTGCTAGCACCCAACATGAGCGTGGGCATGAACCTGATGTTCCGGATAGCCGCCGAGATGGCGCGGGCCCTGGGCGAGGATTATGACGTGGAGATACTGGAGACCCACCACAGGTTCAAGAAGGATGCCCCGAGCGGGACCGCCCTCAAGCTGGCCCGGAGCGTGGCCGAGGCCCTGGGCCGCGACGCGGATGAGGCGTCCGTGTACCATCGCCGGGGCATGATCGGCGAGAGGGGCAGGGGGGAGATCGGCATCCAGGCCTTGAGGGCGGGCGATGTGACCGGGGAGCACACGGTTATGTTCGGGGGAATGGGGGAGCGCCTGGAGCTGACCCACAAGGCGCATAACCGCGACAACTTCGCCCGCGGTGCGCTCCGGGCGGCGTGCTGGGTGGTGGGCCGCCCCCCGGGGGTTTACGACATGCAGGACGTGCTGGGCCTCAAATGACGACACCGGAGATTGACGAGCGGAGAAGCGCCTCTTATGGGACCATTCGAGAAAGCTGAGAGATTGAAGAAGCTGCCGGCGTATCTCTTCAAGGAGATCGACCGCAAGAAAGAGGAACTCAAGGCCAAGGGGACGGACATCATCGACCTGGGGGTGGGAGACCCGGATCTGCCCACGCCGCCCCATATCATCGAGGAGCTGGCCGAGGCCGCCCGGGACCCGGCCAACCACCGCTACCCTTCCTACTCGGGCATGCACGGGTTCAGGGAGGCCGTGGCCCGGTGGTACGATGAGCGGTTCGGGGTGAGCCTGGATCCGGCGGCCGAGGTGGTCTCCCTGATCGGGAGCAAGGAGGGGCTGGCCCACCTGCCGCTGGCATTCATCAACCCGGGGGACTCGGCCCTGGTCCCCAGCCCGGCTTACCCGGTGTACAACGCGGCCACCATATTCGCAGGCGGCCGCTCCCACTTCCTGCCCCTGCTCCGGGAGAACGGCTTCCTCCCGGACCTGGACGCGGTGCCCGGGGAGACCGCCCGGGAGGCCCGGATGCTCTTCATAAATTATCCCAACAACCCCACAGCGGCCGTGGCTGATCGCTCCTTCTTCCAAAAGGTGGTGGACTTCGCCCGCGAGTACCATATCATCGTGTGCCACGACGCCGCCTACACCGAGATGGCATACGACGGATACAGGCCGTTGAGCTTCCTCGAGGTGGAAGGGGCGCGCGAGGTGGGGATCGAGTTCCATTCCCTGTCCAAGACCTACAACATGACCGGTTGGCGCATAGGTTTCGCAGCCGGCAGCCCGGAGCTGGTGGAAGGCCTGGGCGCGGTAAAGAGCAACATAGACTCCGGCGTCTTCCAGGCGGTCCAGAGGGCGGGAATGGCGGCCCTGGCCGGGGACCAGGCCTGCGTCAGGGAGAACATGGAGGTCTACGCGCGCAGGCGCGATCTCGTGGTGGAGGGCCTGGCCGCGGCCGGGCTGGAGGTGGAAAGGCCCAAGGCCACCTTTTACCTATGGGTGCCCACTCCCCGGGGGCTGGGCTCAGCCGAGACCGCGGACCGGCTCCTGGACCAGGGGGTGGTGGTCACACCGGGCAATGGCTTCGGCGACCCGGGGGAGGGCTACTTCCGCATCGCCCTGACCCAGAAAAGGGAGCGGCTGGCCGAGGCGGTGGAGCGATTCAAGGCGGCCGGTTTTTGAGCCGAACAGGGGATGAGAGGTGAATACCGCCCATATCGGCATAGGCTCCAATGTGGGTGACAGCCCGGGCAACTGCCTGGAGGCGGTGGAGCGGATGAGCCGGCTGCCCGGGTCCAGGGTGACGGCGCGCTCCTCCTGGTACCTGACCAGCCCTGTGGGGGTGGAGGGCCAGGATTGGTACCTCAACGGGGCGGTAAGGCTGGAGACCCGGCTCTCCGCCAGGGGCCTGATCTCGGCCTTCCTGGAGATCGAAAGGGACATGGGGCGGGTGCGGGAGGAGCGCTGGGGGCCGCGGGTGATAGACCTGGACATCCTGGTCTTCGGCGATGCAGTACTGGATTCGCCCGATCTTACCATCCCCCACCCGCGGATGCACCTGCGCAGGTTCGTGTTGGCGCCCCTGGCCGAGCTCGCCCCTGACCTGGTTCATCCGGTCCTGGGGGTCACGGTCAAGGACCTCCTGGAGGGGCTCCCTGAAGACGGCCAGGAGGTCGTAGAATGGAGTGATCGGCGTTGGCCCGTCTCCTGATCTTAGCCGCCCTGGCGTTCGTCCTCTACAAGGTCCTCAAGGGGATCCTGCGTGTGGCTGGCGGGCAGGCGCCGCCTCGCCGGGAGGAGGTGGACGATATGATTCAAGACCCCCAGTGCGGGACCTATGTGCCCAGCCGGGAGGCGGTGAGGCGCCGGGTCAGGGGGGAGGATGTCTACTTCTGCAGCGAGGAATGCGCATCAAAGTACTTGAAGGAGAAGCGGTAAAGCGTATGGATAATAATGTCGCAGGGACCGATCCGAGTCCACATAGAGGAGCAACCATGAAGTTTTTCATAGACACGGCGAATATAGAGGAGATCGGCAAGGCAAAGGACCTGGGGCTCTTGGACGGCGTGACCACCAATCCTTCCCTGGTGGCCAAGGAGGGCAGGGAGTTCAAGGACTTGATCCGGGAGATCTGCGGCCTGGTGGACGGCCCGGTAAGCGCCGAGGTGATCAGCACGGACTCGGCGGGCATGATCCGGGAGGCCCGGGACCTGGCCTCACTGGCCGGGAATATCGTGGTGAAGATCCCCTTGATCGCGGAGGGCCTCAAAGCGGTCAAGACGCTGGCCGCAGAAGGCATCCAGACCAATGTGACCCTTTGCTTCTCCCCGATACAGGCGCTGATGGCCGCAAAGTCCGGGGCTTCATACATAAGCCCTTTCGTGGGGCGCCTGGATGATCTCGCACAACCCGGTATGGAGCTGGTGGAGCAGATCGTAACCATTTATGAGAACTACGGCTTCGACACCGAGGTGATCGTGGCCAGCATCCGAAACCCCATGCACGTGCTGGAGGCGGCCATGATGGGGGCGGACATCGCCACCATACCCTACAAGGTGATGGAGCAACTGATAAGACACCCCATGACCGACATCGGCCTGGAGAAGTTCCTGGCCGACTGGAACAAGACGGGATAGCGATGAGGCGAGGGACGGCCAAGGCGGTGCTTGCAGCCCAGGGCTGGATCCTGGTCATACTCCTGGCCGCAGCCCCGGCCTCGGGCGACATCTACCGCTACCAGGACGAAGACGGGGTCTGGCACTACACCAACGTCAAGACCGATTCCAGGTACCGCCTCTACATACGCTCCTACGAGAAGAAGGCCGACGCTTACATCGACAAGTACCGCTCCTTGATCGAGCAGGCCTCCGGCCGGTTCGGGGTGGAGCCCTCCCTCATAAAGGCGGTGATCCAGGCGGAGTCCGCCTTCAATCACCTGGCCGTGTCCCGAAAAGGGGCCAGGGGGCTGATGCAGCTCATGCCGGCCACCGCTGATCAGCTCCGGGTGAACGACCCATTCGATCCGGCCGAGAACATATTCGGCGGTACCCTCTATCTAAAGCAGCTCCTGGAGCGCTTCGGCCACGACACCGAGCTCGCCCTGGCCGCCTACAACGCAGGCCCCGACGCCGTGGAGACCCATGGGGGGATCCCCCCCTACCGGGAGACCCGGACCTTTGTCAACCGGGTGATCAGGTATTACCAGAGGTACAGGGCGGTGAACTGAGGCCCCTCCGCCCCTGAGCCGCAGCGGGGATTTTGGGGTTGACAAAACCCGGGAGGGCTTTAAAATTGCCAGTAGCGAGCGGGAATAGCTCAGCTGGTAGAGCCTCACGTTGCCAACGTGATTGTCGCGGGTTCGAGTCCCGTTTCCCGCTCCATCAAGCGATAATAAAGGCCCCTTACGGGTGGACCGGTCAGGGACCTTGCGAAGAAGTAGGGCGGCATAGCCAAGTGGCTAAGGCAGCGGTCTGCAAAACCGCTATTCACCGGTTCGAATCCGGTTGCCGCCTCCAAGGATTTCAAGGGTTGAGCTTTCCCCAATGTCTGGACAAAAATTGCCTAGACTTAAGCTCAGTGCAGCGGGTCGGCGCTTCCGTGCCGGGTCCTCCAATCACTAGTTGTGCTGTGAATCGGATTCTGAAGAGTGTAGTGCGGGAAATCCGCACGCTGCGTTGTGAGGGAACCGGAGGCGGGTAACCGCCTCCGGCCTCCCGACCAATTCCCTTTGCC
>CAZYJR010000047.1:0-22004 GCA_964647905.1 uncultured Desulfobacterales bacterium
TCTTGGATCACCAAGTCCGGGCTCCTGGACATGAAGAAGCTGGACTTCGATCTCCACAGGATCGAGTCGTTCTATCACAATCACGGCTATATAAAGGCCCGAACAGGGGAGCCGGAAATCACTTACCTGGAGGGCGAAGGCCTAAAGGTCACCATAGAGGTAATAGAAGGGCCCCGGTACAACGTAGGGGAGGTGGACGTGGCCGGCGACCTTATATGGGAAAAGGAACGGCTCCTGGGGGAGCTCAAAATAGACCAAGAGGAGTATTTCAACCGTGAGGTGGTACGCCTGGACGTACAGTCCCTGCGCGAGCTATACGCCAATGAGGGATTCGCCTATGCAGAGGTGGACCCCAGGGTTATCGAGCACGATGAGACCAGGAAGGTGGATATAACCTACACGGTGGGCAAAGGGAGCAAGGTCCGGTTCGAGCGAATAAACATCACCGGGAACCGGGTTACCAGGGACAAGGTGATAAGAAGGGAGCTGAAGGCTATAGAAGGGGAGTATTACAGCCACCAGGCCTTGAAGAAGGGGACCCAGAACCTCCATCGACTGGGCTTCTTCGAAGAGGTGGAGGTCCAGACTGAGAAAGGTAGCAGCGAGGACCTGATGGTGGTTGACGTCAATGTCAAGGAGCGCCCCACCGGATCGTTCAGCATCGGCGCCGGGTACAGCTCGTTCGACCGCACCATGGGAATGATGCAGGTGGCCGAGGAGAACCTGTTCGGCTACGGGCAGGAGCTCAGTCTGTCCGCTCGGTTGGGGGCGCGGACGCAGGAGTTCGACCTCAGGTTTACCGAGCCTTGGTTCATGGACCGCCCCATATCAGCGGGCGTGGACCTGTACAAGTGGGAGAGGGAGTACTATGACTATACCAAGGACAGCCTGGGCGGAGCCCTGCGCTTCCGCTTCCCCATCGGCATAGACGAGGAGTATACCAGGGTGAGCGTCAGGTACAAGTACGACGACGCGGACATAACCGACATAGACGATAATGCGGCTTTTGTAATAAAGGACATGGAAGGTCGGAACGTTACCAGCAGCATCACATTGGGCCTCTTGAGGGACTCCAAGGACCGCCCCTTTCATACGAAGGAAGGCTCGTTGAACGAAATATACTACGAGTATGCAGGCGGTTTTCTCGGCGGTGACTCGGGCTTCCACAAGGTCACCGCGAGCTCGGCGTGGTACTTTCCATGGAGGTGGGACACGGTGCTCCTGCTGCGAGGCCAATGGGGGTACGTGGCACAGCAGGGATCAGGGAAGCTGCCGGTCTACGAGAAGTTTTTCCTGGGGGGCATAGACTCCGTCAGGGGGTTTGAGTACGCCACTATCTCGCCGAGGGATCCTGATACGGACGACCGCATAGGCGGTGAGAAGATGATGGCATATACCGTCGAGTACCGTTTTCCGCTGGTGATGGAGTACGGAATGATGGGCCTGGTGTTCTTCGACGCGGGCAACGTATTCACCAAGGACGAGGGATACGGCTTCGGGGGAATACGCAAGTCGGCCGGCACCGGAATCAGGTGGTACTCTCCGGTGGGGCCTCTGAGGATCGAGTATGGATGGAACATTGATCCCCGGGATGACGAACCCGGCGGCAATTGGGAATTCACCGTGGGAGGGAGGTTTTGATCTCCCGGTCCCGGGGAAGCGGAGAATCATGACCTTTAAGGAGGTAACGGCATGAAGTGGTTTCTTGCTGCGCTCTCGGCGTTTTGCATGATTGCGGCCCCTCTTGCAGGGACTGCGGCGGCCCAGGCCGTCAAGATCGGCGTTGTGGACATCAACGAGTTCCAAACCAATTCAGCGGCGTTCCAGGAGATCAGGGAGGAGCTCAGATCCAAATTCGAGACTCTCCAAAAGAAGCTCGAGGATGAGAAGAACGCCCTCATGAAGCTGGAAGAGGACTTCAGGAAGCAGCAGATGATGTTGAGCCTGGACGCCAAGGACGACAAACGCCAAGAGCTGGAGAAAAAAAGACGTTATTACAAGTATCTATATGAAGACCTCACCGAGCAGATGAAGGACGCGGAGCAGGATGCCACCCGCCGCGTGCTGAGGGAGCTCAAGGACGTGGTGGAGGATATTGCGGAGAAGGAGGGCTATACGGTGATTATGGAGGGTAGTGCGCCCGGTCTGATCTATGTCGAGGACGCGATTGACATCACCAGACAGGTCACCGAGGCCTATGACCGGTTCAAGCAAAAATAGCCCCGGCACCGGGAGGCGCCCTGGGACCAGTATAGAGGAGATAGCAGGGCTGGTGGGCGGAAGAGTGGTAGGTGACGGGGGCTTTGTGGTCCAGGGAATAAACTCCCTGGACGAGGCGGATGGGGAAGAGCTCTCTTTCCTGACCGATCCCAGGTACCGGTCCAAGGTCCACGCGACCCGGGCGGGGGCCCTTATTGTTCCGGAAGAGATCCAAGGCTTTGACGGCCCCCAAATAGTGGCCGAGGATCCCTCCCGTGCTTATGTCGCCGCCGCCGGTCTCTTCGCACCGGCCCCGCCTTTGATGGAGGGCGTGCACGAGGCTGCGGTAGTCAGCGAGAGCGCCCGAATCTGCAAGGACGCGGTGGTCTACCCCTTTGTCTACATCGGTGAGCGGGCCGTGGTGGGCGAGAGGTCTATCCTGTATCCGGGCGTCTACCTGGGCGACCGGGTGGAGGTCGGCGAGGATACCGTAATACATCCCAATGTATCCATCCTCCATGACTGCCGGGTGGGCAGCAGGGTGATAATCCACGCCGGGTGTGTCATCGGGGCGGACGGATTCGGCTTCATCCAGGCGGGCGGCCGCAATGTCAAGATACCCCAGATAGGACGCGTCCTGATAGAGGATGATGTGGAGATAGGCGCGAACAATTGCGTGGACCGGGCAGCCCTCGGCACCACCCTGATCAGGCGAGGGGTGAAGACGGACAACCTGGTCCAGGTGGGCCACAACGCGGTGGTGGGCGAGGACACGGTGATAGTGGCGCAGACCGGCATATCGGGCAGCGCCCGGGTGGGGCGGGGAGTGATGATAGGCGGGCAGGTGGGGATACGCGATCACGTGACGGTAGGGGACGGGGCCATGATCGGGTCCCAGTCCGGGGTCGCCCAGTCAGTGGCACCGGGGGAAATCGTCTCCGGCACGCCGAGCATGCCTCACAAGCTCTGGTTGAGGACCAGCCGTCTCATCACCAGGCTGCCGGGGCTCTATGACCGCATGCGGGGCGTGGAAAAGAAGCTGGACCGGATCGCGAGGCGACTCGGGCTTGATGAGTGACCGGAGGATGGTCTCCGGAAAGGAGCTGCGGCATGATCGAGCTGCCATTGAATGCGCAGGACATCGAAAAGATATTGCCTCACCGATATCCTTTTCTCCTGGTGGACCGCATAACCGAGCTGAAGTTGGGGGAGCGGGCGGTGGGGATCAAGTGCGTGTCTTACGGCGAGCACTTTTTTCAGGGGCATTTCCCGGGCAACCCGATCATGCCGGGCGTATTGATCATAGAAGGTATGGCCCAGACCGGCGGGGTGCTGGGGCGCCTTTCAGTGAGGGAGACCGGTGATACGGCCCCGGGAGACGCCACTTTTTTCATGGGCATAGACAAGGTCAAGTTCCGCAGGCCGGTGGTCCCGGGCGACGTGCTGGAGTACGAGGTCAAGGCCTTGAGGACCGGGAGCAAGGTTTGGAAAGTGGCCGGTTTGGCGCGGGTGGCGGGAGATCTGGCCGCCGAGGCCGAGCTGATCGCCCGGGTCGGGTGACTGTAGCGGCCCCTGGGAGGAGGCCTGCCCGGGCGGCGGTTCCAATGGTGTGACAAGGCAATGAAGACAACGGCGGAAAAGATGAGTTATATGGAGATCCACCCTACGGCGGTGGTCGGTTCCAAAGCGGAGCTGGCCGCCGGCGTCAAGATCGGGCCTTACAGCTTCATAGGAGACGGAGTTGTGATAGGACGTGATACCGTGGTCGGCCCGCACGTGAGCATAGAAGGAAATACCAGGATAGGGGAGCGCAACCGCATATCCCCGTTCGCCTCGATAGGTTCCCCGCCCCAGGACGTGGGCTACCGGGGGGAGGAAACGCGCGTGGAGATAGGCGATGACAACGTAATCAGGGAGTACGCCACCATAAACAGGGCCACCACAAAGGAGGATTGGGTAACGGTCATCGGCAATGAGAACTACATCATGGCCTACGCCCATGTCGCCCACGACTGCCGACTGGGCAACAGGATAATCATGTCCAATGTGGCCACCCTGGGCGGGCACATCCAGATCGGGGACCATGCCGTACTGGGGGGGCTGGTGGCTGTTCATCAGTTCGTGCGCATAGGCGCGTATGCGTTCCTTGGCGCCAAGTCGGGCATTGACCGGGATGTGCCACCGTACATGATTACGGCCGGCCCGCGGGCCAAGCTCTACGGAATCAACCGAAAGGGGCTCGAGCGCATGGGGTTTGAAAGCGAGGTGGTCGCCGATCTCAAGATGGCCTACCGCATCATCTGGCGTGAGAACCGTTCCTTCAAGGACGGGATCGCAGAGGTCAGGCGGCGGCTTAGCCCCGGCCCGGAGTTGGGGCTCCTGCTGGATTTCCTGCAGGAATCCCAGCGCGGGATCCTGCGCTAGTGCCGATCCCACGAACGAGTTCTCGGCACCAGCGTGTTTTCAGGGCGGAAATGAGCGGTTTCTTCCAAGATCAAGGGCCGTTTCCGGAGGGAAACGAGATAGTAGGGGTGATCGCCGGAGGAGGAAGGTTCCCGTTTCTGGTGGCCGAGGCCGCCAGGAGACAGGGCTACGGGACCTTTGCGGTGGCACATGAAGGGGAGACCGATCCGCTCCTGGCCGGGGAGGTGGATGGTATCGTGTGGGTCCGGCTCGGGCAGTTGGGCCGGGTGATAAGCAGCCTCAAGGCCAACGGAGTGAAAAAGGTCCTCATGGCAGGAACCATTGCCAAGCACCGCATGTTCGGTCGCGTCAGGCCCGATCTCAAGGGACTGGCCCTGATGTCCCGTATGGCCGTGTTCCACGACGACGGGATCCTGAGGGCGGTCAGCCGGGAGTTGGAAAAGTCGGGCATCGAGGTGATGGCTTCCACGCGGTTCCTGCCTGATCTGGCCGCGCCTGCCGGTATGCTCACAGTCAGGCGCCCTTCCAGACAGGAGATGGACGACGTCGAATTCGGGTGGGCCATGGCCAAGGAGCTGGGTCGCTTGGACATAGGCCAGTGCGTGGTGGTGAGGCGTAAGACGGTGGTGGCGGTGGAGGCCATGGAAGGCACGGACGAGGCGATCCGCCGCGGGGGGAGGCTGGCCAGGGAAAAGGCCGTGGTGGTGAAGGTGAGCAAACCCGGGCAGGATCTCAGGTTCGATGTCCCCTCGGTGGGTGAGATGACGGTCGCGGCCATGGCCGAGGCCGGCGCGTCGGTGCTGGCGGTCGAGGCGGGCAGGACCCTGGTCTTCGACAGGGATGCCATGGTCCGCCGGGCGGACGAGGCCGGGATTTCAGTGATCGCCCTGGATTACGACCCCGCCCGGGGGCGGGCGAACGGACGGGTGTGAAGTGTCTGCGGGGGGGGTCCTGAAGCTGGGAGTAGTGGGCGTCGGGCACCTGGGGCGTTACCATGCCCGGAAGTATGCGGCCATGGACGATGCCGAGCTGGTGGGGGTAATGGACTCGGATCGGCCGCGGGCGGAGGATGTGGCTCGGAGCCACGGGGTGAGGGCCTTCGAGACCCTGGAGGAGCTCCTGGAGGAGGTGGATGCGGTAAGCCTAGCCGTGCCCACGGGCAGCCATTACGAGCTCGCCTTGCGCATCCTGTGCCGGGGGATCCACCTGCTGGTGGAAAAGCCCATCACTTACAGCGTCGGCCATGCCGAGCGGCTGGTCGGAGAGGCGAAACAGAGGGGGCTGGTGCTGCAGGTGGGGCATGTAGAGCGGTTCAGTCCCCCGGTGATCAGGATGACTTCCCTGGTCAGGCGCCCGTTGTTCATCGAGGCCCACCGGATGAATCTCTTCACGCCCAGGGGGACGGACGTGGACGTGGTCCTGGACTTGATGATCCATGACCTGGATATCGTGTTGAACGTGGTCGGCTCCCCGATCAGGGGCATTCATGCCGTGGGCATGAGCGTGGTCACCGAGAGCACGGACATAGCCAACGCCCGCATCGTATTCGAAAGCGGGACGGTCGCCACCCTGACAGCGAGCCGCGTATCGGACAAGACGCTTCGCAAGATCCGCGTGTTCCAGGAGGACGCGTGCTTGACGGTCGACTGCGCCCGGCGCGAGCTCGGCATCACCCGCCTGGAGGACCGCGGAGGCGCCCCCCGGGATTTCCCGGGGGTGGCCACGGAGAAGCTCGCTTATCCGGAAAGCGACCCTTTGGCCGATCAATTGGCGTCCTTTGTCCGGGCGGTAAAGACCGGCGGGCGGCCCGAGGTCTCCGGAGAGGACGGAGCGCGCGCACTGGGGGCCGCGCTCGGGATCATGGAGCAGATCCGGGAGGGGGGAAGGGATCTCAAGGCGCTTGACTGATCAGCCCCGCAGCGTGCTCATCGTGGCGGGCGAGGCCAGTGCGGACAGCCACGGGGCGCGTCTGGTCCGAGCCGTCCGCCGCGCGGCCCCCGAGGTCTCCTTCAGGGGCGTGGGGGGGGGCAGGATGGCGGCGGCCGGTGTGGAGATACTGGTGCCGGCCTCCGAGATGGCGGTGGTCGGCCTGACCGAGGTTTTCTCCAGGCTGGGGCGTATAAGGAACGCCTCGAGAATGCTCAAGGGGATCCTTCGCCGGGACCCCCCGGACCTGCTCCTTCTCCTGGACTATCCGGAGTTCAACCTGAACCTGGCAAAGGCGGCCAAGGACCGCGGCGTACCGATCCTCTATTACATCGCCCCCCAGGTATGGGCCTGGAGGCGGGGCAGGCTGCGGAAGATCGCAAAGCGGGTGGACCACATGGCGGTCATACTGCCCTTCGAGGCCCCGTTCTACAGGAGGGCCGGGGTGCCGGTGACCCATGTGGGCCATCCGCTGCTCGACGAGGTCCCCGGCTTCATAGGCAGGGAGGAGTCCCTGAAGGAGCTGGGGCTCTCCCCGGACCGCCCGGTCCTGGGCCTGCTCCCGGGCAGCCGGGACCACGAGGCGGCCAACCTCCTGCCCCGCATGTTGGGCGCCGCGGAGATACTCCGGGCCCTTTACCCGGATCTGGCCTGCGTGCTCCCGGCGGCCTCCACGGTCTCGCCCGGGCTCATAGAGGGCATGATCGAGAGCTCCCGCGCCGGGGTGATCCTGTGGCGGGGGGACATGCATCGAATGCTGCCTGCGTGCACGGTCTGCCTGGTGGCCTCGGGGACCGCCACCCTGGAGACCGCCCTCCACCGGATACCCATGGTGGTGGCCTACAAGGTCTCGCGGCTCTCTTATCATGCGGGCAGGGCGCTGATTCGGGTCCCTTACATCAGCCTGGTGAACCTGGTGGCCGGGGAAGCGGTGGTCCCGGAGCTGATACAGGATCGGGTGACCCCGGGCGGGCTGGCCCGTGAGGCCGCCCTGCTCATGGAAAGGGGAGGCCCGAGGGAGGAGATGGTGAGGGGTTTGACCTCGGTGGCCCGGAGGCTGGGCACTGCAGGGGCCGCCGAGCGGACGGCGGCCTTAGCCCTCGAGATGATGAACCGCGCGGCGGCGTGACCCGGTATTCGGTCTTACAATGGCCAAGAGCGTACTCATAGTCGATGACGAACAGAGCATAATCCAGTCACTGGAAGGCATACTCAGGGACGAGGGCTTCGACGTGGAAAGTGCCTATAACGGACCGGAGGCACTGGAAAAAATTGAGCGCGATGTCCCGGACCTGGTCCTCCTCGACATATGGATGCCGGAGATGGACGGACTGGACGCCCTGGTCAAGATCAAGGAGGCCTACCCCCACCTCCAGGTGGTCATGATGTCCGGGCACGGCACCATCGAGACGGCGGTCAAGGCCACCAAGCTGGGTGCGTATGACTTCATAGAGAAGCCGCTCTCATTGGAAAAGGTGCTGCTCACCATCAACAACGCACTGGAGCGCTACCGGCTGGAAGAGGAGATCAGCCTGCTCAAGGAGAGGGATCGGGACAAGTACCGGATCACCGGGAACAGCGAGGCGGTGGGGCACCTGAAGGAGCAGATACGGATCGTGGCGCCCACCAACGCCTGGGTCCTGATCTCCGGCGAGAACGGTACCGGGAAGGAGCTGGTGGCGCATACCATACACCGGATGAGCAAGCGCGGCCACAAGCCAATGGTGGAGGTCAACTGCGCGGCGATCCCCGAGGAGCTGATCGAGAGCGAGCTCTTCGGGCACGAGAAGGGGGCCTTCACCGGCGCCGGGGCCATGAAGCGGGGCAAGTTCGACCTGGCCCACGAGGCCACCCTGTTCCTGGACGAGATCGGAGACATGAGCCTCAAGGCCCAGTCCAAGACCCTCAGGATCCTCCAGGAGCAGAAGTTCGAGCGGGTGGGCGGGTCCAAGACCATACACGTGGACGTGAGGGTCATAGCGGCCACCAACAAGGACCTGGAGGCGGAGATCGAAAGGGGCAATTTCAGGGAGGACCTCTACTTCCGCCTGAACGTGATCCCCATCCGGGTCCCGCCCCTGAGGGAGCGGGTGGAGGACATACCGGAGCTGATAAGGGAGTTCATTCGGGAGATCTCGTTCAGGACCAACCTCCCCGCCAAGGAGTTCGCCCCCGGCGCGGTCGAGCTCCTCCAGCGGTACCACTGGCCGGGGAACGTCCGGGAGCTCAAGAACCTGGTGGAGCGGCTGGTGATAATGACCCCTTCAGAGGAGATCCGCGCACGGGACATCCCCTCCCCGTTCAACGGGAGCGGAGCCCCCGCCGAGGGGGCGGATGCCTCCTTGGCCGCCTTCGGCACCTACAAGGAGGCCAAGGAGGAGTTCGAAAAGGCCTTTATCGCCAAGAAGCTCCGGGAGTTCAACGGCAACATATCCAAGACCGCCGAGGCCATCGGGATAGAGAGGAGCAACCTTCACAAGAAGATCAAGGCCTACGGTCTGGATTCCCGCCGGTGAGCGGCCGCCGCCCGGATCCTCCCCCAGAGCGCGTCCCGGCCCTCCCCGGTCTTGGCCGAGAACAGGATCGGCTCCTCCGGGGCGAGCCCGCCCAGCACCTTCATTACCGCTCTTTGCCGGGCCTTTCTCCGCCCCCTGGAGAGCTTGTCCGATTTGGTCAGGACGACCAGGGGGGTCAACCCGTAGGTCTCGAGCCACGTCAAGAGGTCCAGGTCGTCCGGCCCCGGGTCCCGCCTTATGTCCAGGATCACCGTGACCGCCCCCAGGGATTCGCGTGTCCTCAGGTAGGTCTCGACCATGGGGCCCCACGAAGCGCGCACGCGCTCCGGGACGCGGGCGAAGCCGTACCCGGGCAGATCCACCAGGGAGAGCCGATCATCCACCAGGAAGAAGTTGAGGACCTGGGTCCTGCCGGGCCTGGACCCGGTGCGGGCCAGGTTCCTCCGGTTGACCAGGGCGTTGATCAGGGACGACTTGCCCACATTGGACCGGCCGCCGAAAGCGACCTCCGGGTGGTCCGGGGGCGGGTACTGGTCCGGTGAGACCGCGCTCTTGACGAATGAGGCGTTCAAGGGCGGCTCAGCGGGTCTCGAGAAAGGCCTCTATCCGGTCCAGCCCCTCGCGGATGTTCTCCAGTGAGTTCGCATAGCTGAAACGGATGTACCCCTCGGCATTGTCCCCGAAGTCGATCCCGGGGCTCACCCCCACCCCCGCCTTCTCCAGGATCTCGAAGGCGAGCTCATAGGAGCTGCGGGCCAGGTGCTTGGCGTTCACCAGCACGTAGAAGGCCCCTTCGGGCTCCACCGGCAGGCCGAACCCCAGCTCCCTCAGCCGCCTTACCATGTAGATGCGGCGTTCATTGTAAACCGCCCGCCTCTGCTCCACCTCGGGCCCGGCCTCGGCCAGGGCGGCCACCCCGGCCCACTGGGACATGCTGGGTGCGGAGATAAAGAGGTTCTGTTGGATCTTCTGGAGGGCCCTTACGAATCCGGTCGGGGCGATGATGTAGCCCAGCCGCCAACCGGTCATGGCGTAGGCCTTGGAAAAGCCGTTCAGGACAAAGGCCTCATCCGTATACTCCAGTATGGTGTGCTCCCTGTCCCCGTAGCAAAGGCCGTGGTATATCTCGTCCGAGATAACCGGGAGCCCCAGCCCGGCGATCTCCTTCATGCGCTCCGGGGCCACCAGGGTCCCGGTGGGATTGGCCGGAGAGTTGATCAGGACCGCCCGGGTGAGGGGGCCCGTGCGCGTCCGGATCTCCCGGGGCGACGGCTGGAAGCCCTCGTTTTCGTCCGCATCCAGCAGGACCGGCTCCGCCCCCAGGAACCGGGCGAAGTTGGGGTAGCACGGGTAGTGCGGATCGCCCATAACTATTTGGTCCCCCGGGTTGAGGAGTGCGGAGAAGACCATGAAGAGGCCCGGGGAAGTCCCGGAGGTGACCACCACCCGGCCGGGATCAACGGCCACCCCGTAAGTGTCTTGGTAGTGGCGGGATACGGCCTCCCTTAGCTCCCTGATGCCCAGGCTGTGGGTGTAGTGGGTGCCTCCTTCCTGAACGGCCCGGGCAGCGGCCCGGCACACGCATTCGGGCGTCGGGAAGTCCGGCTCCCCGATCTCCAGATGTATTATCCGCCTGCCGGCGCTCTCCAGCTCGTGGGCGCGCTCCAGGACTTCCATGACGATGAACGGGGAGATCTTTTCGGCCCGCTCGGCGGTCGGATGCATGGCTGACTCCTAAATCACCTTGTTCAAGGAGTACTCTATGATCCCCTCGGCCCCGGCCTTGAGGAGCTCCGGGATGAGGTCGCGCACCCTGCGGGACTCGACCACGGTCTCCACGCTCAGCCATTCCTGGTTGTAGAGGTGGGCTATGGTGGGGGCCGTGAGGCTGGGAAGGATCCCCACCACCCCTTCCAGCTTGGGCTCGGGCACGTTCATCTTGAGGCCCACCATGTTCTCGGCCTTGAGTGCGCCCTTGAGCAGGAGGATGATCTGGCCCATCTTGTCCCGCTTCCACGGGTCCAGGTACGCCTCCCGGTTGGCGATGAATTGGGTGTTGGACTGCATGAACTCATGGATGATCTTGAGGCCGTGGGCTCTGATCGTGCTCCCGGTCTCGGTCACCTCCACCACGGCATCGGCCAGCCCGGAGACCACCTTGGCCTCGGTGGCACCCCAGGAAAACTCAACCCGGACGTCTATGCCCCTCTCCCGGAAGTACCGCCTGGTGTAGTTGACCAGTTCCGTGGCTATCTTCTTCCCGTTCAGGTCCTCCAGGGAGGCTATCTCCGAGTCCTTGGGCACGGCCAGCACCCACCTGGCGGGGCTCTGGCTGGTCTTGGAGTAGACCAGATCGTCCACCACCACCACGTCGGATCCGTTCTCCTCGATCCAATCCCGCCCTGTGAGCCCTGCGTCCAGCGTGCCGTTCTCCACGTACCTGGACATCTCCTGGGCGCGGCAGATGCTGCATTCAATGGATTCGTCGTTTATGTCCGGAAAGTAGCTCCTCCCGTTGACACTGATCCTCCACCCGGATTTCTCGAACAGATGCACCGTGGCCTTTTGAAGGCTTCCCTTGGGTATACCCAGTTTCAGTCTCATCTCTCCTTCTTCCCGCCTCCATAGACCCGATCGGGGTCGAACACCTTCGCCCCGACCACGTCCACCCTTCCGCTCTTGTCGATCTTCTTGAAAAAACAGCTCTCGTACCCCGTGTGACAGGCGGCTCCTCCCACCTGCTCCACCTTCAGGAGCAGGGTGTCGTCGTCGCAGTCCGCGAACATCTCCTTGACCTTCTGGACGTGACCCGAGGTCCCGCCCTTGTGCCACAGCTCCCGCCTGGAGCGGCTCCAGTAGTGGGCCTCGCCCGTCTCCAGGGTCTTCTCCAGGGCCTCCTGATTGACATATGCGAGCATCAGCACCTTGCCCGTGGCGGCGTCCTGCACCACCGCCGGGACCAGCCCGCCCGTTTTGTCAAAGTCCAGTCGGATCATCCCGCCTCCTTGTTTCCAGTATGAACTCCACTCAAGACACGGAACCATAGCAAAATGCGGGGCTCCGGGGAAGCCCAAACCGTCGCGCCTCCCTAGGAAGAATTATCTCCGCCCAGTTGCCCGCACGCGGCCGAGATGTCCCGGCCCTTGCTCTTTCTCACAATGGCCGTGTAACGGCCCGCGGCCAGGATCTCCTGAAACTCTCGGATCCTCTCGGGCGGGGACGGGTTCAAGTCCAGGGCCCGGTGGGGATTGAGAGGGATGAGGTTGATCTTGCCCCTCAGGCCCCTCAGGAGCCGCGCCAGGTTGCGGGCGTCCTCCGGAGCGTCGTTCACCCCGTCCATCAGTATGTACTCGAAGGTTATCATCCGGCGGTGGGGCAGGGGAAAGTCCCTGCAGGCGGCCATGAGCTCGGAGAGGGGGTGGGTGCGGTTTACCGGCATCAGGAGCGAACGGGTCTCATCGTCGGCCGCGTTCAGGCTGACCGCCAGGTTGACCCTTGCCTCGCGTCCCAGCCGGCGGATCATGGGGACCAGCCCGCACGTGGACAGGGTCACCCGGCGGTGGGAAAAATTGAGCCCGTCATCCGCGGTCAGGTTGTGAACGGCCCGGACCACGGCCTGGTAGTTGGCCAGGGGCTCCCCCATGCCCATGAAGACGATGTTGGTCAGCCGATCCGGCTCGGCCATGCGCCTGCGCACCTGCACCACCTGGTCCACGATCTCCGCCGCTGTCAAGTTCCTCTTCAGCCCCCGGGCGCCCGTGACACAGAAGCGGCACCCCATGGCGCAACCCGCCTGCGACGAGATGCAAAGGGTCAGGTGGTCCCTCTCCGGTATGAGAACCGACTCGATCAGGGGGCCGTCGTCCAGCCGGAACAGGTATTTCTCGGTCCCGTCGGCCGAGGTCCTGGCCTCCTCCGGCTCCAACCTGTCCACCAGCGCCTTTTCCCCGAGATCCAGCCTCAGGGAGGCGGGCAGGCTGGTCATCTCCTCAAAGGAGCGGGCGAGCTTCTTGAAGAGCCACTGCCGGATCTGGCGGCCGCGGTAGGCCGGAAGATCCTGCATCGCGCACCAGGCCTCGGTCTCCGGGGCATCCAGACCCTTGAGCTCCACGCCTGCCTCCGCGGGTCCCTGTTGCCCGTTCATGACACCCCCGCTCCGGCGGTCTTTCCCCCGCCGGTCCCGTCCCTCATGGTCCTGAGCCTGGCCAGCTCCCAGACGTAGTCGTAGAGGTGAAGGCCCTTGCTGGCCGCGATCATCTCCCCGTCCGCCACCCCTATCTCGCCCGCCATGTATTCCTTGAGGAGCTGAATCGCCCCCAGGTTGGCCGGGAAGCCGTTCCACAGGTCCCAAGAACGGAAGTAGACCATGAAGTGGAGCCTCCCGTCCCGCACGCGGGTGTCGATGCCGCGAAGGCACGGCGGATCCTTCATGAAAACGGCCCGGGGGCCGCCCACGGTCATGTAGGCCTGGTTGGTCCCGTGCCCCTCGTCGCGGTACATGCGTATGACCTCGGCTATCTGGCCCTCCAGGTACCAGCCGTAGGTGTACTCCTCGCCGGGCTCCTTCACCGCGGTCATCAGATAAGGCAGATACTCCTCCAGGTAGCCCTCGGCCACCGGGTCCGGAATGCCCAGGCCCGGCGGGATGTCCGGGATCAGGGGCCGGGTCCCGGGGTGCCGGATGTGGACCGTGACATAGTCGAACTCCAGGCGCCTCTGGCCCTGGTAGCTCCCGCGGTCTATGGTGTACTCCCGGCCGGCGTCCAGCAGCCGGTAGACGCACTGGAACCATGCATCCGGCAGATCTCTCGCCTGTATGAATTCCGGCCTCAAGAAAGCTTCCTCCTTTATTCCGGCCCGCGCCGGACTCTTCCGCACGGAACCATTTAGCCATGCCGGTGAGGCTCTGTCAATCAACGGGACCGCCCCCTGCCGGACTCCCCCCAAAACCGATTGACAACCGCCGATATCTTGATCAACCTCAACCGGAGATCTCATATCGGGCGCCGGGTCGACCCGGCGCAGGGGAGGATGCCATGAAGCTGCCGAAACCGAGGTTCGACGGGCGGGTCTCGGTGGAAAAGGCGATCAAGGACCGCCGCACGGTCCGCTCTTTTTCACCGAAACCCCTGGAGGCGGAACATCTCTCCCAGCTCCTTTGGGCCGCCCAGGGAATAACCGGCGGGCTGGGATCCAAGAGGGCGGCCCCTTCCGCCGGCGCGCTCTACCCCATGGACGTCTATGCAGTGGTGGGCAAGGACTCCGTAGGCGGGGTCGAGCCCGGGGTCTACCACTATGACCCCAAGCCCCATTCGGTCTCCGCCCTTATGGGGGGCGACCGGAGAGAGGCCCTGGCCAAGGCCTCCCTCTCCCAGATGTGGATGGCCCGCGCGCCGGTCAACCTGGTCGTGACGGCCGAGTACGAGAGGATAACCGGGAAGTACGGCCGCCGGGGGATCCAGTACGCAATGATAGAGGCCGGGCACATAGGGCAGAACATATTCCTGCAGGCGGTCGCCCTGGGGCTGGGCGCCGGCATTGTCGGGGCCTTCAATGACGCCGAGCTGGTCAAGGCGCTCTCGCTCCCGCACCGCCGGCAGCCCCTCCTGGCGATGCCCGTGGGCCGCAAGAGATAGCCTGCCCCGGCCTCAGGCCCGCTCCATGTTCCTGCAGACCTCCTCGGCGAAGCCCGAGCAGGAGGCCTCCCGCGCGCTGTCCATGAGCCGGGCCAGGTCATAGGTCACGCAGCCCTCGGCGTAGGTCTTCTCCAAGGCCTCGCCTATCTTGAGGGCCGCCTCGGTCCATCCCATGTGCTCGAGCATCATGGCCCCGCTGAGGATCAGGGAGCTGGGATTGACCTTGTCCAGCCCGGCGTACTTGGGGGCTGTGCCGTGTGTGGCCTCGAAAAGGGCGTAGCCGCTCTCGTAGTTGATGTTGGCCCCCGGGGCCATGCCTATGCCCCCGACTTGGGCGGCCAGGGCGTCTGAAAGGTAGTCGCCGTTCAGGTTCATGGTGGCGATGACGTCGAACTCCTGCGGCCTGGTAAGGGCCTGCTGGAAGAATATGTCGGCGATCACGTCCTTTATAAGGATCCTCCCCTTGCTCCCGCTCCCGCCGGCCGCATCGTCCCAGGCCGCGGTGCGATCCGGGAAGGCCTCCCGCGCCAGCTCATATCCCCATTTCCTAAAGGCCCCTTCGGTGAACTTCTGGATGTTTCCCTTGTGGACCAGGGTCACAGAGGTCCTGGCGTGGTTCAGTGCGTACTCGATGGCCGCCCGAATCAGCCGGCGGCTCCTGGAGCGGCTTATGGGCTTTATGCCTATGGCGGTGTCCTCGGGGAGGTCCCAGCCGTACCTGTCCCTGAGGAAGCCCCTGAGAGCCGCCGTCTCTCCCCCTCCCGCCGGGAGCTCCAGGCCCGCGTAAACGTCTTCCGTGTTCTCCCTGAAAACGAGCATGTCCACCTTCCACGGCTCGCGCACCGGGCTGGGAACCCCGGGGAAGTATCTCACCGGCCTCACGCAGGCGTACAGGTCCAGCTCCTGGCGCAGGGCCACGTTCAGACTGCGGAACCCCTCCCCGACAGGCGTGGTGAGAGGGCCCTTTATCCCCACCCGGTGCTCCTTGAAGGACCGAACGGTCTCGGCCGGCAGCCACTCGCCCGTCAGCCGGTGCGCCTTTTCACCGGCCGCCACCTCTTTCCATATGATGCGCCGCCCGCCCCTCCAGCATAGCTCCACCGCGCGGTCCAGGACCAGGGCCGCGGCCCTCCAGATGTCAGGGCCGATCCCGTCCCCCTCGATATAGGGGATCACCGGGCGGTCGGGCACCACCAGCCGGCCGTCCTTGAAGTCCACCAGCCCGCCTGTTTCCACTGTCTCCTGTCCTCCTTCGCCTGGGATCGGGCCCCGGATCGCCGCGAACGGATCCGCATCCGGTCCCGGACCGTCCCCGGGGCCCATGAAAACATACCACGTCCCGGGGGGCGGTCAACGTCTTTTTAAAAAGGCGGGCTCTTGGCCGGAGCTACCCCGGAGCGGATTTTCCCGAAAACCGCCCCGAAAAATCTTGACACCCGGCCGGATTTGGTTATCTTCTCCGAGTTTTGCTTTTTACCCGGGGCGCCCTTGAAGCGGCGCCCCGAATTTTGAAAGAAAGGATGTGATACCCATGGACTGTGCAACCGTAAAGGCTGGTGTCGACTGCTTTTTCATGTCCAAGAGCGGCTGCCGATTCAACGGCGGCCACTGCCATCCGGTGGTGGAGCAATGCGAGGGCTGCCAGCGGATCAAGGAGTTTTCCGCCGGGAAATACTGTCTCAGCTTTCCCGATCCTTCCGTAAAGTGGCGGACCGGCGCCTGCGCCATGGCCACCCATGTTCAGGCGGACAACGGTACCCGGACAAACGGCAAGATAAACCCGCTCAAGGCGTCCAAGAGAGGCCGCCGGTAGGGGGGTAGTGGGATCCCGGCCCCGGGGTCAGCGAGTCTCCGGCTCCACGTGGACCAGGAACTCGCGATTGCCCTTGGGGCCCAAGAAGGGTGAGGGGATCTGCTCCAGGACCCGCCAGCCGAGGTCCTCGAAGAAGGCCGAGAGCCCTTCCAGGACCGTGCGGTGAAGCGCCGGGTCCCGCACCACCCCCCCCTTGCCCACCTGCCCGCGGCCCACTTCGAACTGGGGCTTGACCAGGGCGGCGACAAAAGGCGCTTCGGGTCGAAGCAGGCGTATCACCGCAGGGAAGACCAGCCTCAGTGATATGAAGGATACGTCTATGACTGCGCCGTGGGCGTACTCCCCCAGGATATCGGGTGTTAGATGCCTGATATTGGTCTTTTCAAGGGCCCTGACCCGCGGGTCCTGCCTGAGCTTCCAGTCGAGCTGGCCGTAGCCCACGTCCACGGCCAGCACCCGGGCCGCCCCGCGCTGCAGGAGGCAGTCGGTGAACCCGCCCGTGGACGCCCCTACGTCCAGGATCACCTTCCCTCTGACATGAACGGGGAAGGCGTCCAGGGCCGCAGCCAGCTTGAGGCCCCCGCGGCTTACGAAAGGCGGCCCGGAGGGGCGCAAAACGATTTCGGCATCCAAGGGGACCGCATGGCCGGGCTTTTCCACTGCGGTCCCGTCCACACTCACCAGTCCCGCCATTATCATGGCCCTGGCCCTCTGGCGGCTCTCCGCCAGGCCCCTGCGGGCCATCAACTGATCCAGCCTCACCTTCTTCTTACGCTCTTCGGCGGAAATCCAGAGCCTCCTTCAGGACCGCCCCGGCCTCCAGGCCGCAGCTCTGTCTCAGGAGATGAAGGGACCCGTGCTCGATGAATCGGTCGGGGAGCCCCATACGCCTGACCGCCACCTTGCCGAGGATTCCGGCCTCGTTGAAGTACTCGAGCACCGCTCCTCCCAGCCCGCCCAGCCTGGTGTTCTCCTCCACCACCAGGCATCGGCCCGTGGCCAGGGCGGCTTCAGCGACCTCGGGGTCCAGGGGCTTAACAAAACGGGCGTTTATGACCCCGGCCTTGATACCTTCGGCCTCCAAGGACTCGGCCGCCTCCACGCAAGGGGCCACGGCCGAGCCCAACGCCAGTATGGTGAGATCCCTGCCGTTGCGGATGGTCTCCGACACCCCCGCCGGTAGCTCCTTGAAGCCCTCGTCCATGGCGACGCCCACCCCCTTTCCCCTGGGATAGCGGATGGCCGCCGGCCCGGGAAGGCGGAGGGCCGTGTAGAGCATGTGGCGCAGCTCGTTTTCGTCCTTGGGCGCCATCACCGTCATGTTGGGCAGGATCCGCAAGAAGGAGACATCGAACGGGCCGTGGTGGGTGGGGCCGTCCTCGCCCACCAGGCCCGCGCGGTCCAGGCAGAAGACCACGGGCAGGTTTTGGAGGCAGACGTCGTGGATGATCTGGTCATAGGCCCGCTGCAAAAAGGTGGAATATATGGCGACCACCGGCCTCAGCCCCTCGGTGGCAAGGCCCGCTGCAAAGGTGACCGCGTGCTGCTCGGCTATGCCGGCGTCCAGGAAGCGGTCCGGGAAGGTCTCTGCGAACTTGACCAATCCGGTGCCTTCCGGCATGGCCGCGGTTATGGCGAATATGGACGGGTCCTCGCTTCCCAGCTCCACCATGGCGTCCCCGAACACCTCGGTGTACGTGGGCGGAGGAGCGGGGGTGCCCGGCGGGGCGGGCGAGCCGGTCTCTATCTCGAACAACCCCACCCCGTGGTAGTGGGACGGGTCGTTTTCCGCCGGCGGGTATCCCTTGCCCTTGACTGTCACCACGTGGACCAGGACCGGCCCCCGGAGGTGGAGGGTATTCTGGAAAGTCTCTATGAGGCGGTCTATGCGGTGGCCTTGTATGGGGCCTATGTACTTGAACTTGAATGCCTCGAAGAGCATGCCCGGGGTGAAGAACGTGATGAACGAGTCCTCGCTCCTGCGGGCGATGTTCAGTATGTTCTCGCCCACCCCGGGTATGGACTTGAGGAAGTTTTCCAGCTCCTTCCTGAAGTTGGTGAAACGCCTGCCCGACATCTTGCGGCTCAGGAAGGACGAGAACGCCCCTACATTGGGGGCGATGGACATCTCGTTGTCGTTGAGCACCACTATCAGGTCCCGCTCGGTGTGGCCGGCCTGGTTGAGCCCTTCATAGGCCATTCCCCCGGTCATGGACCCGTCCCCGATCACTGCAAGGACCCGGGCCTGCTCACCCCTGAGGGCCTTGGCCGTGCTGATCCCCAGCCCGGCGGATATGGAGGTGCTGCTGTGTCCCGTGTCGAACGTGTCATAAGGGCTCTCAGCCCGCTTGGGAAACCCGCTCAGCCCGCCGTGGCTCCTCAGGGTGTGGAAGAGGTCCCTGCGGCCGGTTATCAGCTTGTGGGCGTAGGACTGGTGCCCCACGTCCCAGATCAGCTTGTCCGTCGGGGTGTCGAAGACGTAGTGGAGGGCCAGGGTGAGCTCTATCACGCCCAGGCTGGGGGCCAGGTGCCCGCCGGTCCTGGATACGGTCTGGATTATGGCCTGCCTGAGCTCCGAGGCCAGCCGCTCCAGCTCCGGTATGGAGAGCTCTTTCAGGTCGGCTGGCGCATTTATTTTCGGGAGGAGTTGGTCTTCGTCGTCTCTTTCGCTCATTTCCTTCTCTCGATTACATAATTGGCAATGGCCCTGAGGGGGTCGGCCGGCCGGTCGAAGTCTCCCAGGGACTCCAGTGCCCGGGAGACCAGCTCCCGCCGGATGCGCCTGGATTCCTCCAGCCCGAAAGCGGCCGGATAGGTGAGCTTGCCGCGCTCGGCGTCGCTGCCCACACCCTTGCCCAGGTCGCGGCTGTCGCCCTCCACGTTGAGGATGTCGTCCGAGATCTGGAAGGCGAGGCCTATCGCCCTCCCGTAGGCGGCCAGGGCGCCCAGGGCCTGCTCGCCCCCGCCGCACAGGGCGGCCCCGGAGACGGTTGAGACCTCGATCAAGTCCGCGGTCTTGTGGGCGTGGATGAATTCCACCATGTCCCGCTCCGGAGGTTTGCCCTCGGCCTTGATGTCCGCGGCCTGCCCGCCTATCATGCCGCGGTAGCCGGCCGCCGAGGCGATCGCCCCTATGACCCGGAGCACGGCCCTATGGTCGGCCCCGCCGGGCGGCTCCATATCGGCCAGGATCCTGAAGGCCTCGGTCAGGAGCCCGTCCCCGGCCAGGAGGGCCATGGCGTCGCCGAAGACCTTGTGACTGGTGGGCTTGCCCCTCCTCAGGTCGTCGTCGTCCATCACGGGCAGGTCGTCGTGGATCAGGGAGTAGGTATGGATGAGCTCCAGGGCGCAGGCCGCGGGCAGCACGCTTCGGGCCTCGCCCCCTACCGCCTCTGCGCCCGCCAGGCAGAGGATGGGTCTGAGGCGCTTCCCGCCGGCGAACAGGCTGTAGAGCATGGCCTCCAAGACTTCACCGGAGGGCCCTTCCGCCCGGGGCAGGTATCGCGCCAGGCCCTCCTCCACCATCCCGCGCTTCTCGGCCAAGTAGGTCTCCAGTCGGAAGCTCACGGCTCCTCGCCTTCGCCCCCCGCTTCAAAGGGCCGCAGTGCGGAGCTCCCGTCCTGCTCCTTTACCAGCAGGGAGACCTTCTTTTCCACCTCCTCGAGCTTCTTCGAGCAGAAGGAGAGGAGCTTCATCCCTTCCTCAAAGGCCTTCAAGGACTCCTCCAGGGGCATGTCGCCGCTCTCCAGGTGCTGGACGATCTCCTCCAGCCGCTTCATCGATGTCTCGAACGTCTCCTCAGTCATTCGCCTTCTCCACGGTGCATTCCAGTTCGCCGGCGGCCAGGGTCACCAGGACCCTCTCCCGCGGCGCCACATCCGAGGCCCGCCTGACCACCCTCTTTTCCGGCAGAGTCCTGGTCACGCTGTACCCCCTCGCGAGTATGGCCATCGGATCCAGGGCCCTCAGGTTGGCCCCGGCCACTGAGAGCTCGGCCCGCTTGGCCGAGAGGATCCGGTTGATGGAGGCCTCCAGCGACTTCCCGGTGTAAAGGAGCTCCCTGCGGCGGGATTGCACGGCGGTCCCCGGAGAGGCCCGGAGGAGCGAGCCGGCGGCCGAGGCCAAGCGGGTCCTGCGCTCCCTCATTATCGATCCGAGGCTCCGCTCCAGCCTCCCGGAAATCTCGTCCAGCCGCATCCAGGCCTGTTCCAGGGACTTCCGCGGATCCCGGAGCCTGGAGGCGAGTTGCTCGAGATGTCTGGACCAGCGCAGGACGCCCCCCCGGACGCCCGCACCCAGCCGGTCCCGCAGGTCCTCCAGCCTCCGGACCAGGGCCTCCTTTTCCACCACCAGCATCTCGGCCGCGGCCGAAGGCGTGGGGGCCCGCAGGTCCGCGGCCAGGTCGGCGATGGTTACAT
This sequence comes from uncultured Desulfobacterales bacterium, assembly GCA_964647905.1. Lineage (GTDB taxonomy): Bacteria > Desulfobacterota > DSM-4660 > Desulfatiglandales > HGW-15 > CAZYJR01. The sequence goes on from CAZYJR010000047.1 coordinate 20,933, forward strand.
CCACCTCGTGTCCGACCGCCGAGACCACGGGTATCCTGGAGGCCCTGATCGCCCGGGCCAGGCCTTCGTCGTTGAACGCCCAGAGGTCCTCCAGCGATCCGCCTCCCCGGGTAAGGACTATCACGTCCGCATCCAGCTCCCTGTTGACCGTCTCGAGCGCCGCGACGATCTCCCCCGGGGCCTGCTCTCCCTGCACCCTGACTGGCACGACGGTTATCTCGATATTGGCGAAGCGCCTGTGTATGACCTTGAGAAAGTCCCTCACCGCGGCTCCGGTGGGCGAGGTCACCACCGCAACCCTGCCGGGCATGAAGGGGAGGGGCCTCTTTGCCTCTTCGCTGAAGAGTCCCTCCGCAGCGAGCTTCCGCTTCAACTGCTCGAAGGCCAGGGCCAGCGCGCCCACGCCCAGCGGTTCGAGGTAGTCCAGCACCACCTGGTACTCCCCCCTGGGCTCGTATACTCCTATTCTTCCCTGGGCCAGGACCCTCATCCCGTCTTCCGGCCTGAACTTGAGATAGCGGACCTGCGGCCGGAACATGACCGCCCTTATCTGAGCCCGCTCGTCCTTCAGCCCCATGTAGTAGTGCCCCGAGCCGGGAGACCGGAAGTTGGAGATCTCCCCCTCCAGCCAGACGAAGCGGAAGGCCCCCTCCAGGAGGTCCCTTATCTCCTCGGTCAGCGCGCTCACCGTGTATACCCTGGGGCCCGGGGCTTCCAGGGTGGGATCGGAATCGATCAAGGTCGGCCTCTCTCCGGGTCAATGTCTCGGGTCCTGATCGACCCGAATCCTCAATGCTATAGGAATGCGATCCTGCTTACAACCCTTTTGATCGGGCCCGGAAGGGCGGACCGAGCGGGTTCGCGCATGATCTTCTGAATCATCCTGGCCCACTCCTTATCGGGATGAAAGACCGTTGGCAGTGCGTCGTCTTCTTCCTTGGCTTTTCTCTTTGGCCTCTCGCCTTTCCGTTATGCCAAAGCCATCAGAAAACGCTTGACATATTACGAATCACATAGTACGTTATCCGTATGATAAAATCATTTACCTGCCGCGATACCGAGAGATTATTTA
>CAZYJR010000048.1:0-21446 GCA_964647905.1 uncultured Desulfobacterales bacterium
TGAATAATTAATAATTAAGACCCGACCCCGGGACTCCGATTGATTCTGCGAATTTGAAGATGAAGTCCCTCTGTTCACCGGTGGTGTACCCGTTGCAGGTGCAGCGCATATTGTAGAGGCTTCGCACGAAGAGCTCCAGCTTGATCCAGTCGGGACCGAGCTCCACGGCAAAGACGTGGGGTGTGCATCTTGTGTGGGAGTACTGCTCCGGGCTGAGCAGGTCCTCGGGCACCCTCGCCCAAAACAGGCCCTCAATGCCCGAGGTCATGGCGTTCTCTTCCAGGAAGGCCGCAGCTCGGTTCATGTCCTCCCTGGGGATCTCATCTATCAAGTATGACTTCATGGGTTGCATCTCCTTCCTTAGACGTCCCTGACCGGAAGAGCAACGGAGGTGGCGCTCCGATCCAGGACATGTACGGCTTGACTGCCGTCATGATAACGAGGATAAGGACAATGGCAAGCACGGCCTTGTATCCGAAGGACCGGTGCTTGTCAATTGAGGCGTTGAATTACCGGGCCTTATCCTGTAAACAAGTCAGTTCGAGTCGAGGTTATCACGCCCGGGAAGGAAAGACCAATGGATCAACCGTTTGCCAAATCGGTCTCGGCCCACGAAAAGCTCAAGCGCCTGCTGGAACTGGTGAACCCTGATGACAGCGTGGCCGTGATGATCAACGCGGATCCGGACGCCATTGCCAGCGCACTGGCCCTCAAGCGCATATTGTGGCGGAGGGTGAGGACCGCTGGGATCTACAGGATAAACCCGATAAAGCGAGCGGACAACCTGGCCATGATCAAGCTGCTCAAGGTGGACCAGAAGCACGCCAGGAAGCTCAAGGCCTCGGAGATTACCAAGTGGGCCGTAGTGGACTCCCAGCCTCATCACGACCCGGCACTGGCCAAGCACGACTATGATATCATAATCGACCACCACCCGCCTGGAGAAGGGCTCTCGGCTCTTTTCATGGACATACAGCCGAGGTACGGCGCGACCTCGACCATAATGATCGAGTACCTCAGGGCCGCCAAGATCAAGCCTTCGCCAAGGCTTGCAACCGCGCTCTTCTACGGAATAAAGACCGATACCGAGAATTTCGCCAGACCGAGCACCGACAATGATATAAAGGCCTTTAGGTTCTTGTATCCCTTTGTGAACACTCATATCATAAAGAAGATCGAGTCCTCCGAGATGTCCAGGAAGTCCTTGAAAAGCTTCCAGACCGCCCTTAACAATTTCGAGTTGATAAGGAACAGGGCCTTCGTCCATATGGGAAGGGTGAACGACCCGGACGTCTTGGTCATGATAGCGGACTTCTTCCTCAAGGTGGCCGAGGCCTCCTGGTCGATCGTATCGGGCGTGTACGGGCAGAAGCTCATCGTGATCTTCCGCAACGCCGGTTTCAGGCGGGATGCAGGCAAGACGGCCCAGAAGCTTTTCGGCAAGTGGGGAGGGGCCGGCGGCCACCGCAATGCGGCCCGGGCCGAGATACCATTGCGCCACCTGGCCGAGGCGGGGGGTGAGGACGCGGACGTGGGCCGCTTCGTCCGGGAAACAATAAGGTCCATGTGAGAGGAGTGCGGATAGACGAATGGCGGAGACCCGAATCGCAGACCAGGTGATCAGCGAGGAACTCATCGACCGAGTCAAGGCGACCGTGGCCGAGGGCGAGAGGCAGGCCCTGATCGATATCATAGACTCCTTGCGCCCTGCGGACCTGGCTGATCTGATCGAGCACCTGGATCAGGAGGAACGCCTCCACATCTTCGAGCTCCTGGAGCCGCAAGGGGCCGGGGAGGTCTTGGTTGAAATAGAAGGGCCGGTCCAGGAGAGCATCCTGAGCGAGCTGGACAACCAGGCCCTCTCCGAGATAGTCCAGGAGCTGGACTCGGACGATGCGGCCGACCTGGTGGGCGATCTCCCCATGCAGCGTGCCAGGGAGATAATCGAGGCCCTCAAGGACGATGTCTCGGAGGAGCTGGAAAAGCTGCTGCCCTACGACGAGGACACAGCCGGCGGGATCATGGCCCTGGAGTTCGTGGCCGTGCGCTCCACGGCCACGGTCCAAGAGGCCATCGACACCATCAGGCAGAAGCGCGAAGACGTGGAAAACCTCTTTTACCTCTTTGTAATGGAGGAACAGGGCAGGCTTGCAGGGGTCATATCCCTCAAGGACTTGGTCCTGGCCTCCCCTGATACCAGGATCAGCGAGATAATGAACCCGGAGGTGGTCCATGTTCACGTGTCCTTGGACCAGGAGGAGGTGGCCCGGCTGTTCAAGAGATACGACCTGGTAAGCGCGCCCGTGGTGGACGACGACCACCGGCTGGTAGGGCGCATAACCCACGATGACATCATCGACGTCATTGAAGAGGAGGCGGACGAAGATATCGCCCTGATGGCGGGCGTGATCAGCTCTGAGATGGCCGAGGAATCCCCGTTCCGCGTGTCGCGCGCGCGCCTCCCCTGGCTTGTGGCCGGGCTGTTCGGGGGGATACTTGCCGCCCTGGTGATCAATCAGTTCGAGACCTCTCTGGAGAGGCTGCTCGCCCTGTCCTTCTTTTTCCCAGTAGTCATGGCCATGGGCGGGAACACCGGCACCCAGGCGGCGACCGTGGCGGTAAGAGGCCTGGCCACCGGCGATATAAGCATGGTCAATGTGGGGAGGCGCCTGTGGCTGGAGATGAAGGTGGCCCTGCTAAACGGCGTGATATGCGGGATGCTCCTTGGGGCCATAGTCGGGGCGTGGCTCTCGGACTACGCCCTGGGCGCCGTGGTGGCCCTTTCCCTGGTGTTGATCATATTCAACTCCGGGCTTATAGGCGCGGCCGTGCCCCTGGCCTTGAAGCGGCTGAGGATAGACCCGGCGCTCGCCACGGGGCCCTTTGTGACTACATCCAACGATATCCTGAGCCTGCTCATCTACCTGGGGCTGGTGACCATTTTCCTGCATCTTACCGCCGGATGAGCCCGGCCGCCCGCAGGGTCAGTCCTCCTGGTCCTCCCGGTCCTGCTCGTCCATGGCCTCCCGTAGCTTTTCTCCCAATCCGCCCATGGGACGGTCGTTATCACCGGCCGGCCCCTTCCAGTCGATTTCCTCCCCGGCTCCCTTAGGGGCCAGGGCGATGCGCTTGGCCTCGGGATCCACGGATTCCACCACCACGCTCACCCGGTCGCCGCGCTTGAGATTGTCCAGGTCCTCGGACTCGGGGGATCCCTCCATGCGGCTCCTGTGGAGGAGCCCGGTTATACCCGGGGCCAGGTTCACGAAATATCCGTAACGCTCCTCCTTTTCCACGGTCCCTTCCATGGTCTGTCCGGGCTTGATGTCCTCCTCAACGTCCACCCACGGGTCGCCAGCCACGTCCTTTATGCTCAGGGAGATCCTGCGGCGCTCGAGGTCTATCTCCTTTACCACCACCGAGATCTCCTCTCCTGGGGCCACCACCTCTTCGGGTCTTGCCACCCGCCTGGTGTGACTCATCTCGCTCACGTGCACCAGGCCCTCCAACCCGGGGGCGATCTCCACAAACGCGCCGAATTCCGCGCACCTGGTCACCTTGCCGGTGAGAAGATCCCCCGAGTTGCAGATCTGGTTTACCCGCTCCCAGGGATCCTGTTCCATCTGCTTGAGGGAGAGGGATATGCGCGGCCTGTCCTCCCTGTCTCCGGCCTCCACGCCCAGCACCTTGACCCTCACCTTGTCGCCGGTCTGGAGAACCTGCTCCGGCCTGTCCACCCTGGACCAGCTCATCTCAGAGATATGGACCAGGCCTTCCAGCCCCGGGACCAGCTCCACAAAGGCGCCGAACGGCATGAGACGGGTCACCGTCCCCTCCACCTCGGAGTCCGGCGTGAGGCCCTTCATGAACTCGTCGCGGTGCTTGGCATACTCCTCCTCCAGGAGCCTTCGCCTGGAGAGCACTATGTTGCGCCCGTTCTCCTCGAAGCGCGTTATCAGGAAAGGCGCTGTCAGCCCGGTGTATTCCTCCGGCTTGTTCACATACCGCACGTCCATTTGACTGATCGGGCAAAAGGCGCGGCGCTTCATCACCTGGACCTGGAACCCGCCCTTGCAGGGGGCCACCACACGTCCTTCCACAGGGACCCCGCTCCGGTATGCATCCCGGAGAACGGATATGTCCCCGGCCCCTGAAAGGGCCTTGGAGAGCCGTATTTCCTCCGGGGTCACGGCCACCACGTACAGATCGAGCACGTCTCCCGGGCTGAAGGACGCCTCGGCGTCTTCACCCGCCAACTCTTCGAGGTCCACCACCCCGTCGGTCTTGAGTCCGGTGTCCACGAAAACGGCGTCCCTGCCCACGGAGATTATCTTGCCCCTTATCCGGTCTCCTATGCGGAGCTCCTTTTCATTGCCCCCGGAATAGGCTTCGAGCAATGAGGCGAAGTCCTCCTCTGTGCCGTCTTCGTGCCGCCCGTTGGTATCGTCTTCCATTAGCTGCTCCTTTACAAAAGGCTGTTACCCGAAACCGGCGCTGCATGTCCTGCAAACTCGACAGGCGCTCAATTCGAGTATAAGCACTTCTATCAGCCCCATTCACGTTTTGCAAGCACCCTATGAACGTGCACGTCAAGTGGGAAGAATTTGTTGAAAAGCTAACATGATTTGACATTTGAATGAGAAGTCAATATAAGGATAATCCGTATCGCGATCCCGCGATAAGAAGCCGAATCTTGTCGCGGGCCCAGCCGGAATTTCGACCGCCGGCAGGAGAACGGGAAATGATGGAATTGCGCTTCCACGGCCGGGGAGGCCAGGGCACGGTGGTGGCCTCCAAGATAATGGCGGACGCCGTATTCCTGGACGGAGGCTACCCGCAGTCATTTCCCGCCTTTGGCGTGGAGCGCCGCGGGGCCCCTGTAACCGCCTTTCTCCGTGTTTCGGACCGCCCTATACTGGTACGGACCCAAATTTATGAGCCCGACCACCTGGTGATCCTCGATCCTTTGCTCGTGGAACAGATTCCGCTCGTCCGGGGGCTCAAGACGGGCGGGTCCATCATAGTGAACTCGGATAAGACGCCCGAAGAGTTTGCCGAAGCCTTCAGCGAGTATGCGGTCGCAACGGTGCCCGCGGGCAGGATCGCCTTTCGCCGCGGGCTGGGCAGCAGACAGGCCCCCTTGGTAAACACCGCGATTCTGGGGGCGGTCAATGCGGTCCTGGGGCTGGTGAGCCGGGAGAGCCTGATCCGGGCCATAAAGGACGGAGTGCCCTCGCGCGGGGAGGAGAACGCAGAGGCGGCCGAGGAGGCGGCGGGCCGGGTGAGCTCCCTTTTCAAAACCGCGGGCGGGCAAGGGGAGGTCTCATGAAGTATGTGGAAAGAAGGGTCGCAACACCCCTTTGCGCGGTATCCGCCGAGTCCAGCCTTGGGAGTCGGACAGGGACCTGGCGCTTTTCCCGGCCGATCTTCTCCGACCGGGTCTCCCCGTGCAGCAACCAGTGCCCGGCCGGCGAGGACGTGGCCGGGGTGATGTACTTGGCCGCCCAGGGGAGGTTCGCGGATGCGTGGCGTCTGATCACCGGGGAAAACCCCTTTCCAGCAGTCATGGGCAGGGTCTGCTATAGGACGTGCGAGCGCCGGTGCAACCGTGCGGAGCACGATGAAGCGGTCTCCATAAGGGCGGTGGAAAGATTCCTGGGCGATTATGCCCTTGACAAGGGCTTTGTCATAGAGAGCTTGGCTCGGGAGGACGGGGGGAGAGCCGCCGTGGTGGGCGCCGGCCCCGCAGGGCTGAGCGCGGCGTACCACCTGCGCCTGATGGGGCACAAGGTAAGGGTGTTCGACCGCATGGATGAGCCGGGCGGTCTCATGCGATACGGGATCCCGGACTACCGCCTGCCCAAGAACGTGCTCCGGGCCGAGATCTCCAGGATGGAAAGACTCGGGATCGAGCTGGAGATGAACACCCGCATCGGCCGTGACAAATCCTGGACTGGATTGAGAGCCGACTATGACGCGGTATTCCTGGCCACAGGGGCCCATCGCGAAAAGGAGTTCCCTCTGGGCGGGGTCCCCGGCCGGGGGCTTTTCCGGGCCCTGGCCTTCCTGGAGCAGGCAAACCGGGGGGTCCGGCCCGAGCTCGGAGACAAGGCGGCGGTCGTGGGCGGGGGCAACAGCGCTATTGACTGCGCGCGCGTTTGCAGGCGGCTGGGAGCGGAAGTGGAGGTGATCTACAGGCGAAGCCAGGCCGAGATGCCCGCTCATCCCGAAGAGGTGCTCCTCGCTGCCGAGGAAGGGGTGAATTTCCGCTTCCTGTGCTCGCCCAAGCAGGTCTTGGGACATGACCGGGTCACTGGATTGAGGCTTTCGATCATGAAGCTGGGAGCGCCTGACCCGTCGGGGCGGCCGCAGCCGGAGGAGACCGGGGAGAGCGTGGACCTTGCCTGTGAGAGCGTGGTCCTGGCTGTGGGCGAGGACCCGGACCCGGCGGATATGCCCGAAGAGGCGGCTGGAGAAGGGGGCGCGGTATCGGTGGACGAGTTCGGCCGCACCGGCCTGCCGGATCTCTTTGCAGGAGGCGACTTGGCGTCGATGGAGCGCTCGGTCACCCATGCGGTGGGATTCGGAAAGAGGGCGGCGGGCGCCATGGACGCACGCATAAGGGGCCGGGAAAGTCCCGACGCGGCTTTGTTCAGGTGGGGGGAGGGCGGAAACATAGTCATGGGTCCGCCCGGGGCCCCGGCCGCGCTGCCCAGGAGAAGCCCCTCGGCCGGGGTGGCCGGTTACAGCGACTTGAACCCGTTTTATTTTGATTTTCGCCCGGCCACCCGGCAGACCCGTCTCCCGCCCGAGGACCGGGCGGGCTCGTTTTCCCAGGAAGTCCTGGGCATCTGGGAGGAAGAGGCGGTTTACGAGGCCCGCAGGTGCTTTATCTGCGGCTCTTGTACCGAGTGCGGCAACTGCTACATATTCTGTCCGGATTTTTCCATAAAGCCCGATCCTTCCGGGTACGGCTACACAGTGGACCTGGATTATTGCAAGGGCTGCGGCATTTGCGTCCAGGAATGCCCGCGAGCCGCCATGAGCCTTTTGTTCGAGGAGTGATCCATGAGAAAGGTCCTCACCGGAAACCAGGCGGTGGCCCACGGGGTGCTGCTCTCCGATGTCCAGGTGGTCGCCGCTTATCCCATCACCCCCCAGACCTCCATCATCGAGACCCTTGCGGACCTCCAGAGCAACGGAATGGGCGAGTTCGAGTACATACGGGTGGAGTCCGAGCACTCGGCAATGTCTGCGTGCATAAGCGCCTCCATGGGCGGGGTGCGGGCGTTTACCGCCACCTGCGGCCAAGGTCTCTTCCTGATGCACGAGATGCTCCACTACGCCTCGGGCTCCCGGGTCCCCCTGGTGCTGGCCAATGTCAACAGGGCCGCGGCGGCGCCGTGGTCCATATGGAGCGACCAGACAGACTCTGTTTCGCAGCGGGAAACGGGGTGGATACAGCTCTATTGCGAAGGCAACCAGGAGGTGCTGGATACCACCATAATGGCCTTCAAGATAGCCGAGCGGGTGCGCTTGCCGGTCATGGTGGTCCTGGACGCCTTTTTCCTCTCCCACACTGCGGAGCCGGTGGAAATACCGGATGCGCTGGATGTCAGGGCCTTCCTACCCGGGTTCGATCCCGGGGAATTCCTACTGGACCCGGAGCATCCCAAGGTCTTCAACCCCATAGTGACCAGCGACTTCTACATGGAGTTCAGGTGGCTGGTGCAGAGGGACATGGAGCGGGCCAAGACGGTCATCACCGATGTGCACCGTGAATTCGAGGAGGCGTTCGGCAGGGGGTACGGCCAAGTGGAAGGCGTGGGGCTGGACGACGCCGAGGTGGTGCTGGTCTGCACCGGTACTGTGGCGTCCACTGCCAGGGCCGCCCTTGAAGGCCTGAGGGCCGAGGGCAAGAGGGCGGGCCTGTTGAAGATCAAGACCCTCAGACCTTTTCCTGTTGAAAAGGTGGCGAAGATGCTCGGCGGAAAGAGAAAGGCTGCTGTCATTGACCGAAACTTCTCACCGGGGGGACAGGGGGTGTGGGGGCAGGAGCTCAAGACAGCACTCTATGATCTCCCTGACTCCAAGAGGCCGATGGTCTACGACTATATCGCCGGTCTGGGCGGTCGTGATATCAGCACCGGGCTGATCCGGGAGGCGTTCGAGCGGACCGCCGCCGCCGAGAGGCCCGAGGACAGGGATATCTGGTTGGGGGTCAACTATGTACAGTCTTAACCAGCGTTATGACAACAGCATCGTCCCCCGGGAAGAATACCTGACTCAGGGGCACCTGGCCTGCTCGGGTTGCGGGGCCTCTCTTTCCATGCGCCTGGCGCTCAAAGGCCTGGGAAAGCCCACAGCACTGGTCATGCCCGCCTGCTGCTGGACCATCATCCCGGGTGCGTGGCCGTACACGGCCCTGGACGTGCCCGTATTCATGACCGCTTTCGAGGCCACCGGCGCATCCATCTCAGGCCTCAAGGCCGCCTACCGCATGCGGGGCATGGGGGATGTATGCGTTGTGGGCTGGGCAGGAGACGGCGGGACCTACGATATCGGCCTACAGTCCCTGTCGGCCGCAGCAGAGCGGAACGAGGACGTCATCTACGTATGCTATGACAACGAGGCCTACATGAATACCGGAGTCCAGCGGTCAGGGGGAACCCCTACAGGGGCCTGGACCACCACCACCCCGGGGCCCGGGGCCAAGATCGAGCCCAAGAAGGATATGGACGAGATAATGATCGCCCACCGGATACCTTACGTGGCCACCGCCACCGCGGCCTACCCCCATGATCTGATCGAGAAGTTCCGCAAGGCCAGATCCATCCCGGGCATGAGGTTCATCCGCTTACTGGCGGCATGCCCGGCTGGCTGGCGCACGCCTGATCACCTCTCGGTGGAGCTCATGCGAATGGCCGTGCAATCCAACATCTTCCCCTTGCTGGAAGTGGAGGAGGGCACGGTCTTCCGCCGGACCGTGGTGCCCGAGCGGGTGATCCCGGTGGAGCCTTACCTGCGGGCACAGGGCCGCTTCAAGCACATGAGCGACGGCCAGGTGGCCAGGTACCAGAACGAGGTCAATGAGCGCTTTGCAAGACTGCAGGGCAGAATAGCAGCCTGAGGGGGGTTTTGTGCGCTATGCGATAGTGGCCAACCCCCGGGCCGGGGGCATGCTCAGGCCGGCCGGGCCGGCCAGGCTCCGGGCGGCGGCGGGCGTCCTGGGCGCAGCGATCCACGGCCTGGAGACCGCTTCTCCCTCGGAGTTCGCAGACTGCGCGCGCCGCGTATCAGGCGAGTGCGACGTGCTGGTCGCAGCCGGCGGGGACACCACGGTATCCCTGGTGGTGAACTCGGTCGATCCCGCCGGGCTCAGCCTCGCCTATCTCCCCATGGGAACGGGCAACGCCCTGGGTCACGCCTTCGGCTACGGGGGCGATCCTGTAAGAGCGGCACGCGCCATTGCCGGAGGCTCTGACAGGAAGCTGGACCTCTTGAACTGCCCCGGCGGCGTGAAGGCCTTTATCGCCTCTTTGGGGCTGGATGCGACCGCGGTTCGACTGAGGCATGCCGGTCTCGCACGCGGCGGATCAGGCCTGGCAAGCTATGCCGGATCCTTCCTCCGGGCCCTTTTCAGGGCGGGAAGGACATCGGCCCGCCTGTTCATGGATGACGCTCCGGTTTGGAGCGGTAGGCTCTTGACCCTCCTGGCTGTAAAGCACCCTTACTACGGTCTGGGCATGAAGGTGGTCCCGGGCGCGCGGCCGGACGACGGCCGGATTCACGCCCTGGTGATCAGCTCCGCATCGGCGGCCCTGTTCTTGGGGATACCCTCCGCCTTTCTGGGCGGGAACATCGTGGGCCGGGGTTTCCAAGGCAAGAGCCTGACCCTGGAGACCGCCGCCCCGGTGGATCTCCAGGCGGACGGCGGGCCTTCGGGCAGGGTCCTCAACGCGGCCTTCTCGGTCCTCCCGGGTGCGGTTCGGTTTCGATTCTGATTTCAGGCGTCCTGAAGACCGTAGCGGGAGATGAGCCGCGAGAGATAGGTCCGCTGGATGCCCAAGGCCTCGGCCGCTCTTGAGCGGTTCCCGCCCGTACGCCGCAGGTTCTGGACAATCAGCTCTTTCTTGAACCGATCCACCGCCGGCTTGAGGCCGAGGTCCAGGGGGATCCCGGCAGCCGGCTGCCTGGGGCCTGATATGGGCAGGTCCTCGGGCAGGATCTCCAGGCCGTTTCCCATCACCACCGCCCTTTCCAAGGCGTTTCTGAGCTCCCGCACGTTTCCGGGCCAATCATAGTCCACCATACGCTCCAGGGCCGCCTCTGATAAGGCCAGGCCGGGAAGCCCTCGTTCCCCCTTGAACCGCTCCAGGTAGTAGCGGGTCATCAAGGGTATGTCCTCTTTCCTTTCCCTGAGCGGCGGAATGCGGAGCTGGATGACGTTGAGACGATAGAAGAGGTCCTCCCTGAAAAGGCCCTGCGCAACGTCCCGCTCGATGTCCCGGTTGGTGGCCGAGACGATGCGGATATCCACGTTGATGGGCACGTTCCCTCCCACCCGGTAGAATACCCCTTCCTGTATCACCCTCAGGAGCTTGGCCTGCATGCCGGCTGACATCTCGCCTATCTCGTCCAGGAACAGGGTGCCCTCGTCCGCTGACTCGATCTTGCCCGTCGTTCGCGCCGCGGCCCCGGTGAAGGCGCCCTTTTCGTAGCCGAAGAGTTCGGCCTCCATCAGGCCCTCGGGCAGTGCGGCACAATTGAGCGTTACCATGGGCTTGTGCTTCCTCGGGCCCGCTCCGTGGATCAACCGGGCCAAAAGCTCCTTGCCCGTCCCGCTCTCGCCCAGGATCAGGGTGCTGGTCTTGGAGTTGGCCACCTTGAACGCGTCCGAGATCACCTTCTTCAGCTCTCTGCTCTCCCCCACGATTTGATGGCGGCCCTCAAGCTCTTCCCTCAGGTCGCGGTTCTCCCGCTCCACGTCCCGGATCCGCCTGGCGTTGCTTATTGCCAGGGAAGCAAGATCAGCGAATGCGGTGAGGGTCTTCATGTCTTCCTCGAGGATCGCACTGCCGTTCTCCTTGTCGATTATCTCCATCACTCCGATGATCTCACCTTCCACCTTCATGGGAACGCAGGCGATGGAGCGGGTCTCGAAGCCGATGGAGTCGCTGATTTTCTTGTACCAGCGGGGATCCCGGCTCACGTCCGGTATGAGGAGGGGTTCGCCTGTGAGCGCCACCCATCCGGCGATTCCCTGGCCCAGATTGATCTCGAACTTTCGTACCTCCTCGCCCTTCTCGCCGGTGGCCACCTTGAAATAGAGCTTCTTTGTCTTGGGGTCCAGCAGCAGGAGCGAGCTGGCCCTTGCCCGCATCATGGTGGTGGCCGTGTTGATGACCAGCTCGAGCAGCCGGTCGAGGTCCAGCAGCTGTTCGGTCACGTCGAATCCCCCTCGGAATGAATCCGCCTCCGATCTCGGACCGCCCGGGAGGCTCGGTGCCGGGAAGAATCTCTTCGGCGGCCCCTGTCAAGGTCCTGACAATCGCCCCGGCCCGACCCAGTGTACAGGATGGCACAACCGTATACAAAAAGATACCCTATTCTTGTACCCGGACTCCGGATATGCCGGGTTTTTTGTGTCATGCCGGGGCATTCCATTCATGAGCCCCTGGGTTTGACCGGGCACAAGTATTGCATATTGATCCTGTAGAGCAAGAGGCGAAATGCTCAGGGAGGCCGAGATGGGTGACAGGAGATCGTTTTCAGGGGGGTTGGATTTCATCGGGCTTTCCGACTTGATCCAGATCTTGGGCGGAAACGGCGGCACCGGGGTCCTCAAGCTAACCAGCGAGTACGCTCCTTGCCCGGGGTACATATATTTCGTGGACGGGGATCCGGTGCACGCCTCGTGGGGTGAGGCGGGCGGAGCGGACGCCCTTTACGGCCTGTTCGGCTTGACCCAAGGTCACTTCGAGTTCAAGTACGGCCCGGTCCAGGTGGGCAGGACTCTCAGGCGGAACCGAATGCAGTTGGTCCTGGACGGGCTGCGGATGGTGGACGAAGGGAAGATACAACGGATGGGCCCGCCGCCCGAGGAAGACCCGACGGACGGGTTCGGGTACGGGAACGTGCACGACATACCCGTGGTCAAGGGCCCGGTACCGGATTATATGTACATAGTCCAGGAGGAGGGCTTTCCGGACGGCACCACCATTGTGAGGGAAGGGGCTTACGGGAACTGGATCTGGGTGATCCTGGAAGGGCTAGTGGACATCACCAAGGAGACCCCGCAGGGCCCGGTACACATCGCCCGCCTGGGGGAGGGCTGTTTCATCGGGACCCTGCTGAGCCTGCTCCACGGGGTGAACCGCCGGACCGCAACCGCGACCGCGGTGGGCCACGTTCAGTTGGGCCTCTTGGACACGGTGCGCCTGAGCGGGGAGTACGCGGCCATGTCCCATGGATTCAAGGGCGTCTTGCTGAGTCTGACAGGGAGACTGTTCAAGATAACCGATAGGACCGTGGGGCTCCTGATGAGAAACCCAGGGATGCACTCGGCCGTTGACCCCGGATCACCTCTCATGAACGAGGATGTGCTCAGACAAGGGGTTTACGCCATCCGCAGGGGCGGGACCTGGGTGGTCAGCCGCATAGGCCGGGATTTTCTTCCCCTGTGCAGCCTGACCGAGCAGGATGTCTTCGGGAAGGTGCCCTTCCTGGACATAGGCCATGAACCCCAAAGCGCGTCGGTGGTGGCCCCCTCTGATCTCGAAGTCGAGAAGCTGGACCCCGGGATGCTCCAGGGAGAATACGACCGGCTCTCAGAGACCTTCAGGAGCCTGGTCCACAATGTGGGAACCTGCATATCAGAGACCACCAGAATCGCCTGCAGGGCCAGGGCTGCGGCTTAGCCGGCCCCGGTGACCAGCGCCTGAAACCGCTCCTCGGAAAACAGGCGGTAGGTGCTGCGGGCGCTCGAGCAGAGGGCCCCGTCATCCGCGGTACTGAGCTCGGCCTCGAGATGGATGTAAGGGTCCTCCCTGGAGGAGATCCGGCTGGTGATTCTGACCTCCCTCCCCAGGTAAACCGGCCGGTGAAAGGTGATGTGGAGCTCCGTGGTCACACCCATTTCCCCGGTCAGATAATGGGCGGTCCACCCCATTATCTCGTCGAACAGTCCTCCCTGGATGCCGCCATGGAGGATGTTTCCCAGCCCCTTGAATGGGTAGGAGGGTAGATACTCGGTCCGGACCTCCTCTCGTTCCTCGTCTATGTAGAACTCAAGCTTGAGTCCCGCCTCGTTCCTGGGTCCGCAAAAGAAGCACTGCTGGTCGGGATAGAAGTTGGGAATTCGTTTCATCTCCGCCTCTTGACCTCCTGGCCGGGCATTCTGCCACTTATGCCCAGTGGACGCTATACCAAATCGCAGCCTTTTTCTCGTGCGCGGCGAGCAGGGGGCCTCGGGCCGGAAAAGGCTTTGTAGGCCCGGCCGCGCATGATAGATTCTGGAGCCCGGAAAGGCGATTGCCGGTCTTGGAGGAGGTGCAAGGGGTAGCCGGCGTCTTTAGAGGGCCACGGAGCAAGACCCGGGGCCGGTTAGGAGAATCGATTATGACGTCCCCTGAATTGATGGGACCCAGGTGTGCGGAGTGCCTGTTGTCATTGGCGGTGGATGCGGCCCGGAAGGCGGGTGCGGAAAGCCTCGAGGACGAGGCGGAGCGGATCATAGCCCGGGGGGTGGAGCAGCGCATGACCTCACCGGCCGTGGCAAAGGCCTTGCTGAGGGAGATCGCGTCCTTGACCGGCACGCCGGACCCTTATAAGGAGTTCAAAGCGGCGGAAATGGCCGCAGCCAATGAGGTGTTCGAGCGGCTGGACCGCTTGACGGATCAGGATCTCCGATCCTGCGTGAGCTTGGCGGTATTGGGTAACAGCTTGGATTTCTTCCGGCAGGCGAAAGACGCATTCGGGGATGTGCCCGCCCTTTTCAGCCGAGGTGTTCCCTTTACCAGGGACGACACAGGAAGGCTCGAGGGCTTTTTGGAAGGGGGGCCGGGGCTTGTGCTCTATCTCACGGACAATTCCGGGGAGATATTTTTCGACGGCGCCCTCTACGACTACATCAGGAGGCGTTCGGGCAGGTGCGTCCTGGTGGTCAAGGGCGGACCGTCGGTGAACGATCTTACCAGGGCCGAGCTACGCTCGGCGGGCCTGGAACAGAGGTTCGACGAGGTGGCTGATACAGGCACGGACGGGCCGGGCATCGACTGGGACGAGGTCTCGGCCGAGTTCATGGACATGGTGGACCGGGCCGAGCTGATCCTGTCCAAGGGTATGGCCAACTTCGAGACCGTTTACGGCCGGGGGCTGAAACCGGCATGCTTCTATCTCTTTCGTGTCAAGTGCCGGCCCATCCAGGACTACCTCGGCATCCCGGTGGGCGCCTTCGTTGCCATGTGGGAGGACGGGGCCGGATCAGTTGATCAAGCTCTGGCTGGGCGCAGGGATGCGGCCTCCCAGGCGGATGAAATCCCCTGAAGAGCCCGAGGTGGGGACCGCCACTATGGTGGCCTCGCCCAGGAGCCCGCCGAAGTAAGCCTTTTCACCCGCTGTTTTTCCCGGGACGGGGATGAGGCGCGCTGCGGTGGTCTTTCGGTTGACCACGCCTATGGCCATCTCGTCGGCGATCACGGCGGCTATTGTCTCGGCGGGGGTGTCGCCCGGGAGGGCGACCATGTCCAGGCCCACCGAACACACACTGGTCATGGCCTCGAGCTTCTCTATGGAGAGATACCCCTTCCTTGCGGCCTCGGATATGTTCAGGTCCTCGCTCACCGGGATGAAGGCCCCGCTGAGGCCCCCCACATGGGAGCTGGCGAAGGCCCCTCCCTTTTTCACCGCGTCGTTCAAGAGCGCCAGGACCGCTGTGGAGCCCGGGACGCCGATGCTCTCCAGCCCCAGGCTCTGGAATATCTCCCCCACGCTGTCTCCCACGTTGGGAGTGGGGGCGAGGGAGAGGTCCACCACGCCGAAGGGGACGTCCAGTATGCCCGCGACCTCCGCGCCTATGAGCTCGCCCACCCTGGTGACCTTGAAGGCTGTTCGCTTGATGATCTCGGAGAGGCGCCCCAAGTCCAGATCAGGGTTCGCCCTTCGGGCGCGGTCAACCGCCTTCTTGACCACGCCGGGGCCGCTGACTCCCACGTTTATCACCGCGTCGGGTTCGCCCACCCCGAGATATGCACCGGCCATGAACGGGATGTCCTGGGGGATGTTGGCAAAGACCCCCAGCTTTGCACATGCCAGCCCGTCCGCGGCGGCCGTCCTTCGGGCCGCCTCTTTTATCACCATGCCCATGCGGTATACCGCGTCCATGTTGATCCCGGCCGCCGTGGAGGCCACATTGACCGAGGCGCACACGCGCTCGGTGGAGGCGAGCGCCTCGGGTATGGCCTCGATCAGGGCGCGGTCGCCCGGTGCGAATCCCTTTTCCACCAGTGCGCTGAATCCGCCTATGAAGTCCACCCCGACCTCCCCAGCGGCCTCATCCAGGGTCCGGGCGATCTCCACCATCCGGTCCGCCGAGAAGGGCGCCCCGGCCACCGCAATCGGGCTGACCGCGATTCGCTTGTTGACCACCGGAATCCCGTATTTGTCTCCCACCCGGTCGCACACCATGACCAGGTCGCGGCCTATGTCGCGGATCTTTTCGCCTATTTTCCGCCTGAAACGGTCCAGGTCATGGGTGGCGCAATCGAACAGGCTTATTCCCAGGGTCACAGTTCTGACATCCAGGTGTTCATTGCGGACCATCTCCAGCGTGGACAGGACTTCGCGGTCTGTGAGCATTTTTCCTCCGTGAGGCCCCTGGAGCGGGCAAACCGGCTCAGATACGGTTTATGGCCTCGAATATATCCCGGTGCTGCAAGCTCAAACTCAGGCCCATCTCTTCCGCCTTGTCCCTGAGCGCCTGCCTGAAGGCGGTTCGGTCTATGTCGCCCGGTACATCCACTTCGTATATCATGGTGTTCTGATGAGGATCGTCGCCGCCCCTGAAGGCGGCCTTGAGATGGGTGATGTTGACATTGTAGCGGGCCATGACCCCGGTGATCCCGGCCACCAGCCCCAGGCGGTCCGGCCCGGTGGTCACCACCACGAAGGGCTCGGCGCCGGCTCGGGCCGGCTCGGATTCCCCGGCCTGGAGCCGCTTCAGGAGCACGTGAAGGCCCATGGGCCCCAGACCCTCCCTGAGGCCCTCCTGGAGCTCGGCGGGTTTCAGGTCTCGGGGGACCGAGGCGATGAAAATGGCTACGAATTCCCCCTGGAGGATGCTCTGGCTCACGTCCTCTACATTGCAGCGGTACCTGAGGAGTATGTCCGAGACCGCCGCCACAATGCCCGGGCGATCCGTGCCGAGCACGGATATTACAACCTTTTCCATGATGATGGGTTCTCCTTGGTGCCGGCATGGGCCGGTCGGGGCCTGCAGGGACTGGAGTGAGTGTAGAGAAAGGGCCGGGTGGTGTCAACCGCCCGGGGACATGAAAGGATCAACCCCCGGGCCTTTAAAAATCCCCTGAAAAGGATTACCATACGGCACGGGTCAGTGACGCCGGGGTGATGCGGAAGAATTGGCCGGAGGTCCTATGGAAAAGAAGATCGGAAGGCTGCATGTGCTGACGGATACCAGGCTTCAGGAAGGGTTCAGCCATCAGGATCTGGCGCGCCTGGCGGTCCAGGGCGGTGCCGGCGTGATCCAGTTCAGGCAGAAGGAGGGCGAAACCAGGGAGCTCATAGAGACCGCCGCCGCTCTCAAGGAGATATGCCGCCGCGGCGGCGCCCTTCTCATAGTCAATGACCGGGTGGACGTGGCCCTGGCCGCCGGCGCGGACGGAGTTCACCTGGGCCGGGGGGATTTTCCCATTGGTCCGGCCAGGAGGCTCCTGGGGGCGGAGCGGATCATAGGCGGATCGGCGGACTCAGTGGAGGAGGCCTTGGAGTGCATGAACCAGGGCGCGGACTACGTGGGGTTCGGGCCGGTCTTTCCCACCTCGTCCAAGGACGACGCGGGTCCTGTGACCGGGCTTGAATCACTCGGCCGGGTGGTACGGGCTGTTCATGTCCCGGTGATAGCCATAGGCGGGATAACCCAAGAAAACGCCCGGCACGTGATCAGGGCCGGGGCCCACGGGATTGCCGTGATCTCCGCGGTCTGTTGCCGGGATGACCCGGCCGCCGCCGCCCGGGGCCTGCTCCGGGCGATCTCAGGGGATTCAGGTGCCGGAGACGGGAGGGCCGGGTGTTGACCGGGACCCTGGCGGGCATAGGGGAGTTCGGGCTCATAGACCGAATAAGGAGGCTCCTGGGGCAGGGAGGGGCGGCTGCGGAAGGCCTGGCAGCCGGCCCGGGCGACGATGCTGCGGTCATATCCCCCAGGCCCGGGTTCCAGCTCTTGGCCACCTGCGATTCAATGGTGGAGGGCAGGCACTTCATACCCGGGACCCTGAGCCCGCGCGAGCTCGGCCGCCGGGCCATGGTAATGAACCTGAGCGACATTGCTGCCATGGGCGGCGAGCCCCGCTTCGCCCTGGCCTCCCTGGGCCTGAGGCCCGAGACCACCCTGGAGGAGGTGGACGAAATCTACCTCGGTTTTCTCCATGAGCTGAACCCGCTGGGGGCCGTCCTGGCCGGGGGGAACATAACCAAGTCGGGAAACGGGGTGTTCTTGGATATAACGGTCTTGGGCGAGGTCCCTTGCGGGAAAGCGGTCCTCCGCTCGGGCGCCCGTCCTGGGGACATCATCCTGGTGAGCGGCTTTCCCGGGGAGGCGGCTGCAGGCCTCGGGCTGCTGAGATCGGGAGGGCCGTATTCACCGGGGACAGAGCCGCTGCTGCGGGCCTACCGGACTCCCTGTCACAGGGTGAGGGAGGGGAGAGCGATAGGCGGGAGCGGTCTGGCCACGGCCATGATCGATACCAGCGACGGATTCACCGGAGACCTAGCTCACATATGCGAGGAGAGCGGGGTGGGGGCGGAGCTCCTGGAGGCCTCTTTGCCGGTGAGCGATGCATTGCTCAGCGGGGCGCGGCTGCTGGGGGGGTCGGTGACGGACTATGTCCTGGGCGAGAGCGACGACTATGAGCTCATTGTCACCTGCCGACCCGGTGATCGGAAGGCCCTGGAGGAGGCGATGCGATCCGCCGGAAAGACGCTCCTGACCAGGGTGGGATCCATTACCGAGAGGCCCGGGAGAATCGAGCTGGTAAGGGCTGATCGGTCCAGGTCCGAGATACGAAGACCCGGGTGGGACCACTTCGCAGGGCCGGGACCGGCAACGGATGAGCGGTAGTGCAGGAAAGGATCCAGGAGGTGGATGATGAATAACGAGGATATGGGAGCAAGGGCGGCGCGGGACCTGGGGACGCTGAGAGAGGCCAGGCCCCTGGTTCACAATATCACCAACTATGTGGTGATGAATACGGTTGCCAACGCCCTGCTGGCCGCCGGGGCCTCTCCCGTGATGGCGCATGCGGCCGAGGAAGTGGAAGAGATGGTGGGGCTTGCCTCCGCACTGGTCCTGAACATCGGGACCCTGAGCCCCCCGCTGGTCGCTTCCATGCTCAAGGCGGGCAAAGCGGCCAACCGGAGGGGGGTCCCGGTGGTCCTGGATCCGGTGGGGGCCGGGGCAACCTCCCTTAGGACCGATACCGCACGGGAGCTGATGGACTCCCTGGAGATAACCGTTCTAAGAGCCAATGCATCAGAGGCCTTGGCCCTTGCAAGGGCCGGGTCCGGCACCAATGGGGTGGACTCGGTCCATGGAGTTGAAGAGGCCGCAGGGGCGGCCCGTTCCCTGGCTGCCTCATCAGGCGCGGCCGTGGTGATAACCGGGGAGCAGGACCTGATCATCGGGTCGGACGGAAGGGGCCTCCATGTCCTGAACGGCCACTGGTACATGGGGCTGGTGACCGGCACCGGGTGTGCGGCCAGCGCCCTTGCGGGAGCGTTTCTGGCGGTCGAGAGGGACCCGGTGGAGGCCTCGGCCTCGGCCCTTGCCTTCTTCGGCCTGGCAGGGGAAGCGGCTGCGGCGCAGGCCTCAGGACCCGCCAGCTTCCAGGTGGGGCTCCTCGACGCCCTCTACAACATGAGCGAGCAGGATTTGGAGAAAGGGGCCGGTATCAGGGCTTAACCCCGGGGTGTTCGAGGCCGGAAGGGACCGGGCCCGGTGCCTTCCGGAGCCGGTCCCTCCGGTCTCATCAGCCCTTGATGATCCTGGGGATCATCATGTGGTTGTGGGGGCAGATGGATGTGGGGTTCTGGTAGGCGCAGCCTGCAAAGGCCTGTATATACCTCCTCAGTGCCGGCAGAAACACGACCTCGTCCACGAACCCGCGGTTTGCGCAGTAAACGGGCCGCGACTTCTCGTAATACTCCTTGGCCAATTGATTCATCTTGTCAATGACCGGCTGTAGCGGCCGTCCGGCGTCCTTTTCCTTGACCAGCCTGCGGGAGAAGGACGCGGCAGCCGCCGTCTCCCCGTGCATGACGTATATCTCGGTGGTCGGAGTGCCCAGTGTGAAGGCATTGTGGTTGTTGGCCGTCGGTCCGCCCATGATGTAGTGGGCGGCCGCGGTCCCCTTGCGGAGCACGATGCATATCTGGGGCACGTCGGTCTGCTCTATGGAGTAGATCAGGCTCTGGCCCAGTCCCAGGAGCTCGGCCTTCTCGGCGATGTCCCCTACGTCTATGCCCGTGGTGTCCTGGAACCACACTATGGGGACCCTATCTCTCCCGCACAGGGTGACGAACTCGTTCATCTTGATCAAGCCCTGCCTGTAGAGCTTGCCGCCTATCCCTATGTATTGGCCCTCTGCATAGTCCGGGTACTTGGCACCGAGGAACCCCTGCCTGTTTCCTATGAACCCCAACGGGAATCCGTCCACCTTGGCCAGGCCGGTGTAGACCTCGGGCCCGTAGTCGGGACGAAACTCCAGGTGCTCGCTGTTGTCGAAAATCCGGGCGAGGACCTGATCGAAGTCATAGCTCCTCTTCTGGTTGAAGGCCACGATGGAGTTGATCTCCTCCCCTGAGAATCGTGGCTCCTTGGACTCATCCACCCGGAAGAAGGCCGGGTCGTAGGCCGGCATCATGTCCACGTACCTCTTCAAGGCGTCCAGGACCTCTTCCTCGGTGTCATAGACCTCCTTGAAGAACCCGGTCTCGTTGTAGTGGATGGGAACGCTGCCCGGCGGGACCTGCTTGAAGTGGCGGGTGGCCTCGATCAACTGCTCGGCTCCTTCCTCGTCAAAGTAGCCCTTGGGGCTCATTCCGCCGACGATCCCCCCACCGCCCACAGCGATGTTGGCCTCCTTGTGGGCGATGAGCAGGGTGGGGCTGATCCCCTGGTATCCGCCGCCCGCAGGGTTGGTCCCGTAAATGCCCGCCAGTATGGGCACGCCGAGCTTCTCCAGCTCCGCGTGTCTGAAAAAGGTGGTCCCGTTGCCCCGGCGGTTTGCGTAGACCTCTTCCTGCTCAGGGAGCTTGACCCCGCTGCAGTTGACCAGCCACACTAGGGGGATGTGGAGGCGCTTGGCCAGGTCCGTCACCCTGAGCTGGTTGTCCGCCTGCCCGGCTATCCAGGCCCCGGCCATCACCTTGTTGTCAAAGCCGATCACAATGGTCCACTTGCCGTTTATCTTGGCCAGCCCGTCGATGACGCCGGTGGTGCCTTCCTCGTTGAGCTGCGGGTTGTACAGGGTGTGCAAGGGGCACCAGGTGCCCGGATCAATGAGGTGGTCTATGCGCTCCCAAACCGTCATCTGGCCGCGCTTCTTGAGCTTTTCCGCCGGGATGCCGGCGTTCTTCACGGCCTCCACGGCCTGTTCCACCTGGTCCTCGACCTCTTTTATCTGACTGACGTTTTCCTTGGCCTCGTCGAGCTGCTTTTCGGTCAAGGCCTTGCCTATGGGCTTCATGTTCTGAAAATACGGTCTCATTTTCCCTCCTTATCCCGATTCAACTCGGGTCCGAGCTCATCGGTTCGCCTTCCGGATTCCGAGCTGGTCCAGTGCGATGATCCACTTGCAGATGTTGCTGGAGCCCTCCACCATCTGGTAGGTGGGCGCGTCGCGGTAGTACCTGGCAACCGGGTACTCGGTGGAGTAACCGTAGGCCCCCAGGATCTTCATGGCGATGTGGGACGCCTTTACCGCCGCTTCTCCGGCGAGGTACTTGGCGTGGGCCACTTCCAGGGTGTTGCCTAGGTTGCCCTGATCCTTCTGCCACGCGGCCTTGTAGACCATGATCCTGGCCGCCTCGGTCTCCGCGGCGATCTGCCCGACCAAATCCTGGTTCATCTGGAACTGGCCGATGGGCTTGCCGAACTGCTCCCGCTCCATGGCATAGGTGGTCACCGTGTCCAGGCAGGCCTGGGCCAG
>CAZYJR010000049.1:0-21311 GCA_964647905.1 uncultured Desulfobacterales bacterium
TCATAGGAAAAATCGGCGCCAAATCATCAGGCCCCACAGGCTCCCCGGTCCCAGGGTGAAGCGGCGGCTCCATCGGACTCGGCATGTCCGCCTGTATGTTGTACCACTGCCGCGGTATCTCCCTCTCACCCAAAAATACCTTCTTGAGCTCCATACTCCCTCCTTCCGCGTATGGGTTCACGGTATACGCCCTGGAAATCACCCAGGGGCCCTCCTGCGAAGGCCCGGGACACCCCCCGGAAGGGGACGCCTCGGCGGGCCGCCCACTTCATACCCGGTGCCCGTCATAGGGTCAAGATTGTTATTTCGGTTAGAAATCGGTTAGAAAAAATCACTATTCATCCAAGGAAAGGAGGTGGGACCTGAGGTTCTTTCCCTTGCCCCTCAAGCCCAGCTTGCTCCGGATCTTATAGCGGTGGGAGGAGACCGTGTTCAGGGAGAGTCCCAGTATCCCGGCCATTTCCTTGTTGGTCAACCCCTCCCTGACCAGTTGGGCCACACGGATCTCCATGGGGGTGAGCCCGAGGGACGAGGAGGACAGGCGGCTTATGAGCGGGGAGGTGATGTTGCTGAGGTTGGACTCCAAGATGTCCAGGAGGGCCCGTTCCTCGCCGCTCAGGGTTCCGCGCTTGAGTCGTCCTATGTAGGGCAGGACCAACTGCTTGAGGTTGGAGAGCACGTTCTCCTGGTCTTCGCGCCTCTTCTCCTCCATCTGCTTGAGCACCACCTTGAGTGCGATATTGGCCTCTTCCAGGCTGCGGGACTTTGTCTTCAATTCGTCCTCGCGCTTCCTCAAGTCTTCGACCGCCAGCTTCAGATCACTGATATCCCTGCCCTCTGAAATGAGCCATACGATACGCCCCTGGTGGTCCCTTACCGGCTTTATGGAGATATCCACGTGGAGCACCTCCCCTCCCGGGGTCGTGTTGGTGGTCTCGTACCGGACCAGCTCCCCTTGGGCCGCCCTCAGGACGGCCTGTTTGAGCCTTTCCTGCTCGGCCCTGGAGTGAGTCCACCAGGGCGTCTCCCAAAAGGGTTTCCCTTCTATACCCGGGCCGCTGGTACCCACGAAATCCATGGCGGTCTTGTTGACCCTGACCACGGTCCCGTCCAGTTTGAGCACCCCTATGAACTGAAAGGTCTGGTCAAAGATCGCCTGAAGCATGCTCTCGCTCTGCTGCAAGGCCTGCTCGGCCTGGATCCGTTCGTTGATCTCCTTTTGAAGCTGCTGGTTGGTGCGGGTCAGGCGCTCGGTCCGCTCCCTGACCAGATCCTCCAGATGATCCCTGTGCCGCCTGAGCTCGTTTTCCGCCCGCCTCCTCTCGGTGACGTCGATGCCCAGGGCGACGAAATAATCCGGCTCTCCGTCCTCCCTGCGAACCTCCCTGCCTCGCCATTCCACGAAACGCTCCCGGCCGTCCTTGGCGACCATCGTGTGCTCCACCACCCTTGTCCTGTCACCGCCTGCGGCCGGCTGGAAGACCTGCCTCAGCACCGCCCGGTCCTCGCCCGACACAAAGCTGCTGGAGTAGTTCCTGCCTATGACTTCCTCGTGGTCATAGCCCAGGGCCTTGAGCATGGCGTCATTCATCAGCAGGGTGCGCCCGTCCGGGGCCACGGCGACGAAAAAGGCCGGGGAGGTCTGAATCAGTGTGGCGTTGAACTCCTTTTCCTTTCGCAGTGCCTCCTGCATCTGCTTGTATTCGGTCATGTCCCTGCTGACCACGGCCAGCCTGGCTACGCGGCCTCGGGCGTCCCTTACCGGGTCCACCGTGGTGTCCATCCACCTGCCGTCCCTCCGATCCTGGTACCTGAGGGACCGGCCCGTGGCCACGGCCTGCTCGTGGTATGCCCTGCGGCTCTCCGAGATGCTGGTGGGAAGGAGTACAAAGGCATCCCGCCCGATCAGGCTGTCCTGACTCCTGCCGAAGGCCCGGGCCGCGGTCTCGTTCAGCGCCAGTATCCGCCCCCGGCGATCCAAGAGCAGGGCACGGTCCTTGGGGGCGTTGAGCAGGGCGCGCACCGTCTCCTCGCTCTTTATCAGCTCGTCCTCCAGGCGCTTGCGCTGAAAGAACTCCGGGATGTCCACGGACCCGAACCTGGCCTCCTGGGCCTGCTCCCCGTATTGGGCGATGCGCTCCTTGATCCGGGAAGGAGGGGCCATGATGAAACGGCACCGCTCATCCCCCTTGGCCCTGCACTCAATCTCCGCGGCCACCAGCGGGGTGCCGAAGCTCTCTTCGCACCAACCGGACGAATAGCCCGCGTTCATGGCGCAAACAGGGAAGTCGGCGGGCTCGCCTCTTTCCAGCCAGGTATGCGCCTCGAAGGAGAAGGGGTGATCATAGATCAGGTAATAGGCCTCCCCCGGCCTGGGATCGGATTCGGGCAGGATGTGGACAAAGGCCCAGCCGGTATGGGAGAAGTGAACCGGCCCGGCCGAGAGCTTCTCTATGGGGTCGCTCACGCCCATCTTGGCGAAGAAGCTCCGGGCGTCCGCCTTCCCTATGGAGTGGGCGATATCGAACAGGAAGCCCAGCGTGATCCCCCTGGCCTCCTCCTCGCCCCGGTCCCTGTAGAGCGAGCTTACCAGATCAAAGAACTCCTTTGACATGGAGGCCGCCCTTACCAGTATGTATCTCTCGCCCGCTATCTCTATCATTCCCTTTGTGGGATCCTCCAGGCGTTGCCGGAAGTAGCGGGACACATAGTCCTGGGCGCGCGCGAAGGGCTCCCTCAACTCCCGGGGGACGCCCACCGTGCGCAGGTCCGGGTCTGATCCGTGTGCTCCTCCGCATCGCATCGCACACCTCCTCAAAGCCGTTGTCTCCCCGCCATCAGGGTCCGTGACGAAAAAGGGCAGCGCCCCCGCCCCCTTGGGGTGACGGCGCTGCCCTCCAAACCGAGCCCCCCGGCCGCCGGGGCCGCTACTTCTTGAACTCCGGGCGGCGCTTCTCCAAAAAGGCGGAAATGCCTTCCTTGGCGGCCTCGGTGCACGCGCTGTCCCCGAAGCCTTGATACCCCGCCTCAAGGGCGTCTTCGAAGGTCTCAGCGGCGGCTCCCGCTTCTATGGTCTTTTTTATGATGGAGACCGCCTCCCTGCTGAGGGGCTGCTTGCCCGCCATGGGGGGGTCGGGCACTTCCACCTCCGGGATCTCCACCCTGCCGTCCGGGATCCTCTGTATATCCCCCATCAGTCTCTCCACCTCTTCCACGGCCATCTTGATCAAGGAGCCGTAGTCATCCGCAAGACCCGCGACCATTCCTATGTCCCTTGCCTCCTGGGCCTTGAGCGGCCTTCCCAGACAAAGCATCTGGTGAAACACTCCCGCCCCCTCCGGCCACCTGCGGTAAGGCACGATACACCCTCCGATTCCCGGCAGGATCCCCAGGTTTATCTCCGGGAACTGGAACGTGGCATGCTTGGACGCCACTATGGAGTGACACCTGATCACCACCTCCAGCCCGCCTCCTAGGGCCATGCCGTTAACCGCGGCCACCACGGGCTTTTCCATCCCGTCGAGGTGCCTCTGGAGTCTGGCCCACTCCCTGGTATACTGGACACACGCCTGGTGGTCGCCGAGGATCTTGGGGAAACGGCCGATATCAGCCCCGGCCGAAAACGCGGCTGTGCCGTATCCGGTGAGAACGAAGCCCTTGACCCCTGGATCGGTCTCCCCAGCCCTCAGCACCTCCAGTATCTCGTCCGTGATTTCAGGGTTGAGGGCGTTCATGGCCTGGGGCCGGCGGATGGTGA
Source organism: uncultured Desulfobacterales bacterium (assembly GCA_964647905.1). Taxonomy (GTDB): domain Bacteria; phylum Desulfobacterota; class DSM-4660; order Desulfatiglandales; family HGW-15; genus CAZYJR01. Next base: position 3,758 of record CAZYJR010000049.1, read on the forward strand.
TCACATTCACGCCGTCCATGTCGTCCACCAGCACGAACCGCCTGAAGTCCTGGTACTCGGCCAGAGGGGCGCCCGGAGCGGGAAAACCGGGGCGCTCTGCGAAGAACCGCTCCATCACCCTCTTGACCTCGGCCTCGCCCGACTCGCGCATGACGTCCAACGGCCCTTCCCTGAACCCCAGCGCTATCTGGCATCCGAAGTTGAGGTCGGCCCTGGTGCCTATCCCCCGGTCCACGATGTCGAATGACTGGGAAAAGAAGATGCCCAAGAGCCTGTCGCGTATCAGGCCCTTCAAGTCGTCCGGCACCTCCGATCCTGATCCCGGGCGGTGGGTCTTCCACTTCTCCACGGATTCCAGTATCCGAGCCGGCCGGTAGTGCTCGCCTTCCTCCATCTGCAGGGTGTTGGTCTCCACTATGATGGGGTTTCCATTGGCCATGTTGAGGACAAAGAACGGACCTGCGAACACGAACTCCTCGGCCACCTTGTCAATCTGGGTCGCGGTCGCATGCTCCAACAGATAGGCCGCCTCGTTGCACCAGTTGTCGAAGATCCGGTCCAATACGAAGCAGATGGCGTTCTCCGTGATGATGGGCGCCTTGCCCGTAGCCGCGAAGAACCAAAAGAGATCATCCACGGTCCTGGGGCTCACCCCCTCCCACCTGATCACCTCTACGGGGAGGCTCCTCCAGGCAGGAGCGAAGAAGTGGGTCACTGTTGCCCGATCCGGGTGCTTCATATGATTGAATATCCGGTCCGCCGGTATCGAGCTGGTATTGGAGGTGATGATGGTCTCCTCGCTCAGCCTCTCCTCGACCATCTGGAATATCTTCTGCTTCAGGGGGATGTTTTCCGTGGCCGCCTCTAGAACCAGGTCGCATCCGGCTATCCGGTCGTAGTCCTGAGTGTAGACGATGTTCTCGAGGACCGAATCGGCCTTCTCCTGGGTCATCTTCCTGCGGTCGACCGCCTTCCGGGCATATCCGTTGAGCCGCTTTTCCGCGTTCTTTAGCGGCTCCTCGGCCACATCCACCAGGAAGAGCTTGATCCCGGGCAAGGCGCTCTTCACGTAGTAGCCTATGTCCGGGCCGATGGTCCCTGCGCCTATTACCGCCACCTCCTTGGGCATGGGGCGGGTGGGGCTCACGAGCAGTGGATTCAATACCGAAGGGTAGAGCTTCTTTTCCGTATCCATATGAGCTTCCTCCTTTTATACATTCTCCCCTTTGAGGGCCGCCAGCACCTTTTCCGGAGTTATGGGCAGGGAATGGATCCTCACGCCTATGGCGTCGAAAACCGCGTTGGCCACCGCCGGCGCCGTTGGGACCAGGCCCGGCTCACCCACGCCCTTGGCCCCGAAAGGGCCCTCCTGGTCGTGCGTCTCGATGCAATCCACATCCACCGGGAAGTCCACGTCCGGGGCGGAGAAGATCTTGTAGTCCAGGAAATTGGGGTTCAGGTTGCGTCCCTTGTCCTTCCTGTACTCCTCGCACAGGGCGTATCCCAGGCCCATCATTATGCCACCGTAGATCTGCCCGTGTATGGTCTGCCGGTTCAGGACCTGTCCCACGTCATGGGCTGCCGCGAAGCGGAGCACCTTGACCCGGCCGGTCTCCAGGTCCACCTCCACCTCCGCGCCCTGGGCCCCGAATATGTAGGTCGCGGAGAGGTTCCCCCGGCAGGTCTTCATGTCTATCATCTGATTGCAGGGGTCATAGAACGCCTCGGTGACTATCATGGTCCCCTGCTCCTTGTAATGCGCCTCCCTAAGGATTTCATCCAAAGTGAGGCGAAGGAGCGGGTGGTCGGGCTCCTCTTTCAGGAATATGACGTTTTCCTTCATATCAAAATCAGAAGGGGTAAGGACGCGGTTATAATCCAGATCAGCGATTTGATAGTCCGGGTCCTTCTTTTTCTTGCGCCTTTCCTTGTACTCCACCCGGGGCATGAAGTGCTCGGCCGCCAGATCGAAGATCTTGTCCCTGGCCTTGCGGGCCGCCATAAGGGCCGCATTACAGGCGGTGAACGCCCCGCGGCTCGCATGAGTGCCCACGTCCCAGGGGCATGTGGCGGTGTCCCCGGTGACCACTTTGACCTTGTCCGGAGTCACCCCCAGCCCTTCGGCCGATGCCAGGGTGAGGGCCGCTTCAAAGCCCTGGCCCATTTCCACGCCGCCGGTGATCACCGAGACGTTCCCGAAATCATCCAGCTTCATGATCACGCCGGTGCCGTCTGAGCGGTATACCCGGCCCGAGCCCCCGACATGGAACAGGGAGGCCATTCCCACGCCCCTGACCTTGCCGTTCGAGCGATCCCTCCCCGCGCCGCGCTTGGCCTTCCAGTCCAGCCTGCGGGCCACCACCTCCAGGCACTCCTCGTGGCCGCAGGTGGTGATATTGAGCCCCATGGGGGTGATGTCGTCCGGGATGTTCTTGTTGGCGAGCCTGAACTCGTAGGGATCCATCCCGGCCTTTTCAGCCAGGGTGTCCAGGTTGGATTCCACGGCCCAGGCGGCCTGGGGGTTTCCGTATCCGCGCATGGCCTGGCAGTATGTGTTGTTGGTGTAGACTATCTTGGTCTCATAAAAGACATTGGGGACCCGGTAGATGCTGGAGATGGGGAGCATCATCACGCTGGGGGTGGTGGCGCCCCAGGAGGTGTACGCGCCGTTGTCCAGGGTCATGCGGATCTCGCGAAAGGTCAGCTTGCCTTCCCTGTCGCATCCCTGCATTATGCGGGTCTTGGTGGACTGCCTGGGGGAGAGTGTTATGAACTCCTCCTCCCGGTCCAGCACTATTTTGACCGGTCTGCCGGTCTTGTAAGCGAGCAATATGGCGATGAACTCGTATCCGTGGGTGTCCAGCCCGGTGCCGAAGGCCCCCCCCAGAGTAGGGACAACCACCCGCGTGTTCTTGCCCTTGAGGCCCATGGCGGCCAGGGCCTGGTTGAAGTCGTTTTGCGCCAGGAAGGGTATCTGGGTCTTGGTGTGCATGATCAGATTGTTCTGGAGGTCGAACTCGGCGATACACCCGGCGGTCCCCATGCAGGACTGCTGGATGAGCGGGGTCTCGAAGAACTCCTCGGCCACGAACGCGGACTCGGCCTTGGCCTTTTCCACATCCCCCGCCTCGAACCTCCAGGGGACGGGGACCAAGTTGCCCTTGCGGGGCCTGCCGCGGGGATCGGTTTCGTGGATCAAGGGTGCGCCTTCCTGCAGCGCCTCCCCAGGGGTGAAAACCCCGGGGAGCTCCTCGTAGTCCACCTCTATCAGATCGACAGCCTCCGCCGCTGTGTCCGGGTCCACGGCCGCCACCGCGGCCACCTCGTCCCGGTACTGCCTCACCTTCCCGCTCTTGAGGACGAAGTTGTCCTTGATGAATCCGAAGCGGATCAAGGGGGTGTTCTCCCCGGTGATCACCGCCCGGACGCCGGGCAGGCGTTCGGCCTTTGAGGTGTCTATACGCTTTATCCTGGCATGGGCGCAATCACTGTACTTGATCTTGCCGTGGAGCATCCCCGGCCTGGTCAGATCGTGGATGTAAACGGCCTTGCCTGCGGCCTTATCCGCTGCGTCCGGCCTGGGGACCTCGGTACCTATGAAGCTGTATTTAGCGGTCATTCTCAACCCCTATCCTGTATTAGTCCGTTGGAGCTCATTGCTGCGTCCGGGCCCGGCGGGGCTCAGCCCGGCCGGCCGCCGCCCGGACGGAATCCACGATCTGTACGTATCCGGTGCAACGGCAAAGGTTCCCCGAGATGCCCCTCTTTATCTCCTCGTCGGTGGGCTCCGGGGTCTCCTCCAGCAGGGCGGCGGCCGACATTATCATGCCGGGAGAGCAGAATCCGCACTGAATACCTCCCCGAGCCACGAAGGCCTCCTGGACCGGATGGAGCTTGTTCCCTTCCCCGATCAACCCCTCTATTGTGACGACCGTCTTGCCTTCCACCTCAAAGGCCGGATACAAGCACGAATCCACGTTCACGCCGTCCACCAGCACGGTGCAGGCCCCGCACTCACCTTGACCGCAACCGGGTTTGCTCCCTTTGAGGTCAAAGGTGTCCCTGAGGACCTCCAGCAGCATCCGGTGGGACTCCACCTCGGCCGATACCGGATGGCCGTTCAGGGTAAAGCTTATATCCTTCTTCATCCCAATCCTCCGTCTATTGGCTGAATCCCCGACAGGACCGCCCCAAGGAGCGGGGACGAGTCGGGTAAACGTCTACGGTCCGGTCACGCGCGGGCGGCTTCCAAGGCCTGGTAAAGGGCGCGCTTTATAAGCACGCCGGACATGGTTCTCCTGTACTCCGCGGTGGAGCGGACATCGGTTATCGGGCTCACCTCTTCCTCGGCCACGGCCTTGACCCGCTCCACCAGCTCCGGTGTTATCTCTTTTCCCTCCACGGCCTCTTCGGCCCGCCTCAAGCGAAGCGGAACCGGCGCCACGGCCCCGGCCGCCAGGCGGCACTTGCGGCACACCCCGCCTTCCATGACCACCAGGGCTGCCGCATTCACCACGGCTATGTCCTGGCTCACTCGCCCGGCCTTTAGGAATGCCGTGCCCGTCCCCTCGCCCTTCGGGGGAATGCGGACGGATGCCAGGACCTCCGGGGTCTCCATGCAGGTCTCACCCGGTCCTGTAAAGAATCGGTCCACCGGGACCACCCTCTCCCCGGCCGGGCCCTTTACCGCAACCTCGGCCTCCAGGACCAGCAGTGGAGGGGCGCAGTCAGCGGAAGGCGCTGCATTGGCCAGGTTCCCTCCTATTGTGGCGACATTCCTTACCTGAGGGTTGGCCAGGACCCGAACCGCCTGGCTGAGCGCGGGATACTCCCTCGCTATCTCCGGGTCGCCCTCCAGGTCTCTGAAAAGGGTCATCCCTCCCACACTGAGGCCTCCGTTCCACCGGATTCCTTTCAAATCCTCTATGTGCCTGAGGGAGATCACCGACTCCGGGCGCACCGCCCCCTGCTTCATGCGGACGATCAGGTCGGTGCCGCCGGCCAGATAACGGGCCCCGGGCTTCAGCTCCTCCATCAGCCCGTAAGCCTCTTCCAGGCTCCGCGGCATATGATAGTCGAACTTGTTCATTCGCTTACCTCCGATCCGGCCACCCCGGCCGGACTAGTCGCTGCTTGGTTTTCACCGGGCCGACTGTGTCTCGAAGATCCCGGATTATCAGTCCCTGTTGTCGAAGACCCGCTTGCTCTTTCGCTCGGAGCGGGGAAGTGCGCCGTAGTCCAGGATCTCCACCCCGGCGCTCACCATGATATGCCTCTTGATCTCCTCGCCGATGGTCTTCGCCAGCTCACGGTCACGGCTCTTGTCAACGCCTTCGTCCCGCTCCACCCTGAGTGTCATGTAGTCCCTGCCGTCCTCCCCCCTGTCCAGGACGATCTGATACTCGCTCCCGATGCCGCTTATCTTGGAGAGCACGTGGTCCACTTGGCCTGGGTAGATATTGACCGCACGAAAGATGATCATGTCGTCCGAGCGCCCCAGGATACGATCGTGCCGGGGAAGGACGGACCCGCAGGAGCAGCGCCCCGGCAGGAGCCTGGTGAGGTCCCTGGTCCGATACCGGATCAAGGGGACCGCTTCCTTGGCGAGGGTGGTCACCACCATCTCCCCCACCTCTCCCTCAGGGACCGGTTCCAGGGTCTCCGGATTCAGTATCTCCAGGATATAGTAGTCGGCCCAGTAGTGAATGCCTTCATGGTAGACACAGTCCAGACCCGTCCCCGGACCGTAGAGCTCGGTCATCCCGGGGATGTCGAACATGTGCTCCAGGCCGAGTAGCTCCTGAATACGCTCCCTCATGGCCTCGCTCGAGCGCTCCGAGCCGAATATCATCTTCTTCAGGCTGATCTTGTCCCTGAGGCCCCGCCGCCTGACCTCTTCGGCCATCAGGAGCCCCATGGAGGCGGTGCAGCACATCACCGTGGTCTGGAAATCCACCAGGAATTCGCATTGCATATCCAGGTTGCCCGGCCCGGCCGGGAGGGCCATGGCTCCGAATGTCTCGCATCCCAGTTGGAAGCCCACACCTGCGGTCCATACCCCGTAGCCCACCGCTATTTGGACCCGGTCCTCGGCGGTGAGCCCGGCCATCTCGTAGCACCGGGCGAAGAAGTGCGCCCAGTCCTTCACATCCTTCTGCGTGTAGCTTAGGACCTTCCTCTTTCCCGTGGTGCCCGAGGATGCATGGATCCGGACTACGTCCCGGGGAGGCACCGAGAGAAGGGGGAAGGGATAGCCGTCCTGGAGGTCCTTGGAGGTGGTAAAGGGGAGCCTCTTGAGATCCTCCAGGGAGCGGACGTCATCAGGCCCGACCCCGGCCTCTTCCAGCTTCCGGCGGTATGCGGGCGAGCCGTTGTATGCATGCTTCACCGTCCACTTCAAACCGCTCAGCTGGAGTTCCTTCAGCTCGTCTTCACTTGCCACGCTGGGCATAAAAGTCTTTGTCATTTCGCCAATCCTCTCTAGCTCAATCTCCCTTTTCCACAACAGCTCATGGGCCGGCCTCGATCAGTGCATCAGGTTGGGTAGAAACGTGATCAAGCCAGGGAAAACCATTAACAAGATCACGCAAAGGATATAGGCCGGCATGAAAAATGCGACACCTTTGAACACCTTTTCCAGCGGCACGTCTTTGGCCATGCCGCCCACCACATAGGTGGTGGCCCCCACCGGCGGCGTTACCGCGCCCAAGGTGGTAATCACGGTTATGGTCACCCCGAACCATATTGGGTCATGCCCGAGGCTCTCGGCCACCGGGAAGAAGATGGGTATGGTTATGAGGAGCAGGGCCAGTGCGTCCATCACCGCCCCCCCTACAACGAAGATGGCAAAGATTATGGCCATTATCACGAAGTCCGGTACGGGCAGTGCGGTCACCCATTCGGCTATGTTGAAGGGGATGCGGGTCACGGTCAGGAACTTCCCGAATATCACCGCTCCCGCCACTATGGTCATCACCATGCAGGAGATCCTGAGGGTGTCCATCACCGATCCCACAAAGCCCTGCCATGAGAGCCTCCCCTGGCCTAGGCTTATAAGTACGGCGAAGAACGACCCGGCCGCGCCCGCCTCGGCCGGGGTGAAGAAACCGAAATAGAGCCCCACCATAACCAGCAGGAACAGGACCAGCATCTCCACGGCGCCCGGGAGAGCCCGGATCTTTTCCCGGAAGCTGGTCTTGGGTCCCACCGGACCCCACTCATGCCTCATGCGGCACAGGATATAGACGGTCAGGGCAAGGAGCACGGCCAGCACCACCCCCGCCATCACTCCGCCGTAGAAGAGTTTGCCTATTGACTGCCCGGTATACAAACCGATCACTATAAGGACCACGCTGGGAGGGATAACCACCCCCAAGGTGGAGCCGCAAGCTATGGCTCCGGTGCTGAGCATGGGCTCGTATTTGTACTTATTCATCTCCGGCAGGGCCACCGTTGTCATGGTGGCGGCTGTGGCTGCATTCGAGCCGCATATGGCGGCGAAAGCGGCGCAGGCCACCACCGTGGCCATGGCTATCCCGCCCCGGATCTGGCCTACCCACTTGTATGCGGCGTCGTAGAGCTTCTTGTTGACCCCGGAGTAAAACGCGATCTGCCCCATGAAGATGAAAAGCGGGATAACGGTGAGCCCATACTTGGAAAAAGTACCCCAGAGCTCGGTACCCAGCATTGCCAGGCCGGCGTTAACATTGAGCACATAGCAGTACCCGGCGAAGCCCACTATTGCCATGGCAAAGCCCACGGGCATCCCCAGGAAGAACAGCACCCCCAGGAGGACCAGTATTCCTACGACTCCGACGGTTGCCAGGCTCACTTTTCACCCTCCTTCCCGGGCAGCAGCGATTTCAGAAAATCCGTGAGGAAGGTAAGGGACAGCACCCCGCATCCCACGGCCACGGCATACGTAAAGGGGTAGTAAATGATGCGGAGCGTCTCTGTGACCTCGCCGCTCGATCTCAGCGTATTCCCGTACTTGAATATCTGCCACGCGACAAGGCCGAAGAAGATCATGCAGATAAGACTGTTGATTACGGTAAGGACCCTCTGAGTCCTTTTCGAAAAGGTCATGATCAGGACGTCCACCGAAATGTGGCCCTTCATCAGTTGGGTGTAGCCCAAGGCGAAGGCCGCGGCAACAGCCCCGAAAAACCCCATGAGCTCGAAGGTGCCCTTGACGGGGACCCATACTATCCGGAGGAAGATATTCGAGCAGGTAAGGACGATCATGGCCACCACGAAGACACCCCCGATCCAAACAAGGACCCGATTCAGGATTCGGGTAATGCTCTCCAGCGCGTTCATTGGGTCAGCCTCCTGGCACCTCCCTGGCTCCCGGCAGGACCGGGGTCAGGAATTCCGGGTGATTCAAACGGAGGACCCGCACACCGGATGGTGTGCGGGCTCTCCCTTTTCATCCAAAAGCCGGCCTGCCGTTACTCGGCGGCGTACTTATCCCTGAGCGACCCTATGTCCTCGACGATCTGCTCTGCCGGGAAACCCTTGGCCTTGGCGCCCTCGATCCACTGGTCGATGATGGGCTGCAGCCTTTCGTCCCACCTGGCCTCTTCCTCGGGCGAAAGCTCTATGATCTCGATGTTGTAGGTCTCCTTGGACCACTTGATGGATTCCTTTACGTGGCCGTCCATATAATTCCCGGTCCATTCGGCCTGCTCCACCCTCATGTCGTCCATGACCTTCTTGACGTCGTCGGGAAGGGCCTCCCAGGACTTCATGTTCATGACTACGGCAAAGGGGTAGATCACCGTATCGGTCATGGTAACGTACCTGCAGAGCTCAGCGTACTTGAAGTCCTTCATCACCTCCAGTGAGGAGAACAGCCCGTCGACCACACCCTTCTGCAATGCCTCGGGGGTATCGGACATGGGCATTCCCACCTGGTTTGCGCCCCAGGCCTCCAGGATCTGGGCGGCGCCTCCGGAGGCCCTGAGGTCCATGCCCTTGAGGTCTTCAAGGGTTCGAACGGGCTTCCTGGACATGATGTTGGCAGGGGCCGTGCTGAACATGGTCAAGACCTTGACCTTGGAAAAGGCCTCGGGCTGGTACTTCTGGTAAAGATCCCAGAGCACCAGGCTGGCCACCCTGGCGTTGGGAAAACCCAACGGCAGGCTGGTGGCGTTGGTCACTACAAACCGCCCCGGCTGATATGCCATGCACAGACAGCCGATGTCCGCCTGCCCGTGGATAACCCCGTCCATCATGTTCTTGGCGTCCAGGAGCGTTCCTCCCGGAAAGGTCTTGATGGACACCTTCCCGTTGGTGCGCTTCTCCACCTCTGTCTTCCACCGCTCCATCTGCACGCAGGGGAAAGTGGGAGCCGGCGGGAAGTTGGCGTAGTTGAGCTTGATAGGGCCGGCCAGGACCGTGGACGCCGTTATGTTGAGAGCGAGCATTGAGGCAAGAAACACTCCGGCCAGCACAAATACAAGATTTCGTCTCATGGTGCAGACCTCCTTTTCAAGGGCGGGGCCATCCCGGCTCGTCCCGCCCGCAATAGGTGGACTCATCAGAAAGACTTCGCCCGAAGACCATTCCCTGGTTTGATTCCTTCACCCCCTTTCCTTCAGTACGATTTTTGAACGTCAAAACAAACGCTTCTCCGTAAACATACCTCTAGAAGATATGCGGCTCCACGTATTCTCCGAAGGCATCCCGGAATACGTTGGCCATCTCACCCACAGTAGCATATGTCTTACAGCATTCAACAAGATACGACATGACATTATCGCCTTCTCTTGCGGCTTTTTCCAGACTTTTGAGAGCTTTGTTGACGGCTTGATTATCCCTGGTACGGCGGAGCTCTTTTACGCTCTCAATTTGTTTTTGAGCCCATTCTTCGTTGTATTCATGGAGCTCCACCTCCATGTCTACTCCCTCGGTATACTTGTTGACACCTACCTTGACGACCTCCCCTGCCTGGAGCTTCCTCTCATACTCGTAAGCCTGGCGTGCGACCTCCCGCTGGACGTATCCGGAGGAGACCGCCTTTACCATGCCCCCGACCTTGTCCACCTTTTCCATCTCTTCCAGGATCATTTCCTCCATCTGCTTGGTCAGGGTCTCCACGAAGTAGGATCCCGCCAGGGGGTCGACGGTATCCCTCAGCCCTATCTCGTCCATCAGTATCTGGAAGGTCCGAAGGGAGAGCAGCGCCGCACGCTCCGTGGGTATGGTATAGGCCTCGTCGAACGAGCAAAGGGCGGTTGTCTGGGTGCCTGAGAGCGCCGCCGCCAGGGCGTAGTAGGCCCCGCGCATTATATTGTTCTCCGGCTGCTGCTTTGTCATGCCGGAGCCGCCGCCGCCGAATATCCCCCTCAGGAAAAGGGCCTTCTTGTTCCGGACACCGTAGCGTTCCCGCAGGAGCTTGGCCCACAGCTTGCGCGCCGCCCGGAACTTGGCCACGGTCTCCCACAAGTTTCCGTAGATATTCAGGTTGAACGAAAACCTGCCCACGAAGTCCTCGGCCTTGTAACCCCTTCGGATCACTTCGTCCATGTAAGCGAAGGCGATCATGAAGGCGTAGGATATCTCCTGGACCGGCGTGCAACCGGACTCCCTGATATGGTAGCCGCAGACCGAGACCGGGTTGCACCTGGGAAGCTCCTTCATGGAGTACTCGATGGTGTCCCCTATCAAGCGCACCGCCGGCTCCACAGGATAGATCCATGCCCCGCGGCCCACAATCTCCTTGAGGATGTCGTTCTGGGGGGTGGCGGAGATCTTCTCCTTGGCATATCCGTATTTCTCCGCCACTGCCTGATACATGGCCAGCATTATGGAGGCCACTGCGTTTATGGTCAGCCCGGAGCCGATCCGGTCCAACTGTATGCCTTCGAAGGCCGTCTCAAAGTCCCTCAGGGAGTCCACCGCCATGCCCACTCGGCCCACCTCCCCCTCGGCCATGGGGTCGTCAGAGTCGTATCCCATCTGGGTGGGGAGATCAAAGGCCACGTTGAGGCCGGTCTGCCCGTGGGAGATCATCAGCTTGAACCGCTGGTTGGTCTCCTCCGGGGTCCCGAAGCCGGTGTACTGGCGGGTGGTCCAGTTGCGGCTCCTGTAGCCCAACGGATACAGGCTCCGGGTGAACGGGAACTCCCCCGGGTCTCCGAGGTCCTGATCATAGTCGAACCCTATCTCTTCGAGATCCCGCGGCGTATAGACCGGATTGACCTCGATGCCCGATTGTAGGATCACTTTCTTGATGGCATCCTTTTCATCCTTGATATATGTGGCTACGCCCATAGTACATTACCCTCTCTGCCGGTGTGGATGCACCTCGAGGCCTGCCGGAGCACCGGGGCTCCCCCAGGCCTATGCTTACGAGACATTGCTGCGGATGAAGTCCACGATTTCATCAAAAGGTGTGCCCCCGGGGAAGACCCCGTCCACGCCTATTTCCTTCAACACGGGGATGTCCCTGTTGGGGATCACACCTCCCACCACCACCAGTATGTCGTTGGCCCCTTTCTCCCGGAGTAGACCCATCAGTTTACGGCAGATGGGGACGTGTGCTCCCGACATTATGGAAAGCCCCACTACGTCCACGCCCTCCTGCAAGGCCTGCTCAGCTATGCTGTCGACCGTCTGGTGCAGCCCGGTATAGATTACCTCCATCCCCGCGTCCTTGAGCGCATGAGCCACCACCTTCGCCCCGCGGTCATGCCCGTCCAGGCCGGGCTTTGCCAATAACACCCTTATCTTTCTATCCGCCATGGCTCCTCTCGCTCCTTTTCCTTATCTTAACCCGCTCCTCATGAAGGTCCCCGGACCCCCGTGCCCCCTTCCCCGGGAGTCAAAATCCCTGATCACCACCTCCTGACCCCTGAGGATATGCTCCCTCACAAGCTTTTCCACGCCGTCCGCGTCGCGCTTCCTGATCAGGGTCAGGATCCGTCGATGGTCATCGTTGCTCACCCTGGCCCAGGACTCGGACTTCAGCAAGACCTGCCTGAACCGGTAGATCTGATCACGCAGATCGTTTATCATCTTGACCAGCCGTGGGCTCCGGCTGAGGGCGTAGAGCATGTCGTGGAACTCGGTGTTTATTCCGGGCAGCGCCCCCAGATCGCCCTGACCCAATGCCCTCTGGTACTCGCCCACCTTTCCTTCCAGCCGCCCCAATTCCTCTTCGCGGTGCTCGGAGGCCGCCAGCCGGGCCGCATAGCTCTCCAGCACTCCCCTTATCCCGAAGGTCTCCTTGATATCCTCCCTGGTCAGGCCGGCCACGAAGAACCCGCCGGAAGGACCGGGGTGCACCAGGTGCTCCCGCTCCAGCTTGTGAATGCCCTCTCTCACCGGGGTGCGGCTTATACCCAGGGCTTCGGCTAGCCGGCTCTCGACAAGACGGCTGCCAGGAGGCAGATCCCCCCTGAGGATGGCATGCCTCAGGTGCTGGTAGACGTGCTCTCCCAGGGAGCGCCTCTCCGGCAGCGACTTGAGCGTGCTGAAATCCGGCTCGGAGAGTCCCTTCTCAGGCGTCATTAGTCCTTAGTACCTTCCTAGGATTTCACGGGCCAATATCATCTTTTCCACCGCCTTTGTTCCCTCGTATATCTCGATGACCTTTGCGTCCCGGTAGAATCGCTCGATCGGGTAGTCCTTCAGATAGCCGTACCCCCCGTGAAGCTGCAGGGCCTCGTCCACCACCTCCACACCCACCCGGGCTCCGTACCACTTGGCCATGGCCACCAGCCGCTTGTCCACGTGCCCTTGATCCAGGTTCCAGCAGGCCTTGTATATCAGGTTTCTTGCCGTCTCGATCTTGGTGTCCATCTCGGCTATGGTGAACTGAACGTCCTGAAAAGCAGCCAGGGGTTGCCTGAAGGCAATACGCTTCTTGACATGCCTCACGGCCTGCTCCATGGCCCCCTGGGCCAGGCCCAGGCCGTGAGCGGCCACATAAGCGCGGGAGTGGTCGAAAAACTTCATGAGCTGGTAGAAGCCCTGGCCCTCCTTTCCGCCCAGGACTTGGCTCTCCGGGACCCGGCAGTCGCTGAGAAAGATATCCCCCAGGTCCCCGGCCCTTGTACCCATCTTCTCCGCGTGGGTGGCGTCGTAGCCCGGGGTGTCGGTCTCCACTATCAAAAAGCTCCACTTCTTGTGCCCCTCGGCCTCGGGATCCGTCTTGCACAGGATGATGATGAAATCCGCTATTGTTGCGTTTCCGATCATCACCTTGTTGCCGTTGATCACATAAGAATCCCCGTCCTTTTCCGCGCGGGTGCTCACGTTGGACACATCACTTCCCGCCTCGGGCTCGGTGGTGGCCATACCCATCTTCTTCCGGCTCTCGGCCACCACCGGAAGGTACTTCTCCTTCTGTTCATCAGTACCGAACCACCAGAGGAGCTCGCTGCCGAAGGAACAATTGATCAAGGCCTGGGAAACCCCCGGGTCGACCCGCCAGAACTGCTCCAGGATCAAGGCCTGCTCCAGAAAGCCCAGGCCGGCGCCCCCGTGCTCTTCAGGGATGGTTGAGCCTACGAATCCAAGCTCCCCGGCCTTCCTCCATATATCCTCAGGGAAACGGTTCTCGGCGTCACACTCCGCTCCCACCTCCGGGAACTCCTTCTCGGCAAACTCCCTCGCCGCACTCTGTATGTCCCTCTGCTCATTGGTCAGTTTGAAATCCATCGCGTTTCCTCCGCATGACTATGCTCGTTTTTCAGATAACGCCTTTTTGCTCGAGTTCGGCCAGCCGCTCCTCTGAACAGCCCAGCTCGCCGCCGTAGACAGCCCGGTTGTGCTCGCCGAACCTGGGCGGGAATGAGAGCTCCCGGCCCTTCTCCTCCATGAAGGGGGTCATATTGGGCGGCGGAGCCAGAGTCACCTCCACGCCGGAGCGGGGGTCCTTGGCCCTGAGCAGTCGCCTCTTGACCAGGGGGTCAGAGACCACATCCGAGACCTTGTTGATATTGCTCACCGGGATATTGATGCCCTTCAGGAGCCGGATTATCTCCTCTGAGGGTTGGTGCTCGGTGATACTGTTGATCTCCCGGTTTATGTTTTCAACGTCCGCAATCCTGCCTGCGTTCCTCTCGTACTCGGGCCTGTCCATGGACTTGAATATATCCAAAGAAACCAGTGCCTTCCACTGCCTGTCATTGCCAACGGCCAGGTACACGAACCCGTCCTTGGTCCGGTAGACGGACACGGGGCAGAAGAATTCATGGGTGTTGCCCCTCCGGGTGATCACCCTGCCCTGCAAGGTGGAAAGGGTGATGGGAACGGTCAGCCACGAGACCGAGGATTCGAACATGGACATGTTGATGCAGGCCCCTTCCCCGGTCTTCTCCCGGTGGAACAGGGCCTTCATCAAGAGTCCGTAGCAGTGCTCGCTGGTGCCCATATCCGGCAGAGGAATGCCCAGCACCTGGGGATCGCCGTCCGGCTCCCCTGTCAAGTCCATGAGCCCGGAGCGGGCCTGCAGGATGGGATCATAGGCCGCCTCGTTGATATCCGGGCCGAAACCCGTGACCCCCAGCCAGATCAAATCGGGCTTAACCGCCTTCAGGGATTCGTAGTCGATTCCCAGCTTCCCGTAGTTTCGGGGGAGCTGGTTGGTGGCGAATATGTCCACGTCAAGCTCGCGGATCACACGGTGAAAGAGCTCCCTGCCTTCTGGCTCGGCCAGATTGAGGGTAAGCGCCTCCTTGCCTGCATTTATGCAAAGGAAGTAGGCGTTCATTCGGTCCTCTTCCAGCACCTTGTCCCCTATCATCCGGTTTGGGTCGCCGTAGACCGGGTGCTCCAGTCTGATCACCCGCATGCCGTCCTGAGCCATGCGATAAGTCAGATAGGGAAGGACCGTTGCCTGTTCCAGGGACAAGACGGTTATGTTCTCCAGGGTATTCATGCCGACGACCCCCGTGCCTTGTGGTGAGATAGTTTCCGTCCAGAAATGGCCCTTTCTCCCAATCTCGGCGTCGATCTGCGGGGCTGGTCGTGCGGCGTACTCCAGTACGCCTCCTCCCAACCCCTTGATCTCCTTGACCTTGGAAGAAATTGCTCATTTCTGCCCTGGAAACTCCCTAGTGCCGAGAACTCATTTATGGATGGGCACTAGATATCCAGGCACCGCCCCGGACCCCGGAGCGGTGTGCAACGCGTATAGCCCTTTTTGGCTGCTGTATACTGTATACAGCGGCCTAGTGTCAAGATGTTTTGCCCTAACCGGTTCCGCCGCCCCTCTGGTAGGTCCTCACCGCCCGGTTGTGCTCCGAGAGGGTCCGGGAGAAATGGTGGGACCCGTTGTTTCGGGATACGAAGTACAGATAGTCCGTATCCGCCGGATAAAGGACCGCCTTGATCGCCTCCAGGCCGGGGTTGGCTATGGGCCCGGGCGGGAGTCCCTTGATGCGGTAAGTGTTATAGGACGTGGGGGTCTCCAGGTGCTTGCGGGTCAGATTTCCGTCGAACTCCGGCAGCCCGTAAATCACCGTTGGATCGCTGTCCAGCCGCATCCCCCGCTCCAGGCGGTTCAGGAAGACGGAAGCGATCACCGGCCGCTCCTCGGCGAGGCCGGTCTCCTTTTCCACTATCGAGGCCAGGGTCACCAACTCCTTGAGATCCAAGCCTCTTTCCTCGATATGTCCCCTCAAAGGCCGGACCACTTCCAGGAACCGCCTTATCATCTCCTCCACGATCCTCTTCGGCCTGAGGCCCCGGGCGAAGTGATAGGTGTCCGGGTAAAGATAGCCCTCCAGGGTGGGCCCGGGCAGACCGTGGGCCTCCATCAAGTCCCTGTCTTCCATCAGGCCCATTATCTCGGATCGGGCGGCGAGCCCCTCGGCTTCCAGCAGGGCGGCTATCCTGGCCACCGTGAACCCCTCGGGGATGGTCACCGCATGGGTGACCACCCTGCCGGCTGCCAGGATATCCAGGATCTCCACCGGGGCCATGTTCGGTCCTATCCTATACTCACCCGCCCTGATCCCCCTCCCCACACCCTTGAGGCGCGCCCAAAGCCTGAAGACTTCGGGGCCGCCTATGAGGCCGGCCCGGTCCAACTCTTCGGCCACCCGGGCCAGGCTCCACCCCTCCTCCACCACAAAGAGCCGGGGCTCGGCATCAGGGTCGGCCGGCCGCCGCATTTGGTGATATGCTGCCAGGGCCAGAAACGCCACCAGGGCCAGGAGCGAAGCCGAGGCAAAGCCCAGAATCTTTCCCTTTCCCGCATCCACGGTCATGGGTGGGGCTTCCCCGGAATCAAAGGATTTCCTCGATGGGCGTATAAGACAGCCCAAAGGCCTCTGCCACACCCCTGCAGGTCACCTTTCCCCGGACCACGTTGGCCCCGGCCCTGATCTCAGCATTCTCCCGCATGGCTCTCTCCCAGCCCTTGTTGGCGATCTCCACGGCATAAGGGAGCGTTGCGTTGGTAAGGGCCAGGGTGGAGGTCCGGGCGACCGCGCCGGGCATGTTGGCCACGCAGTAGTGGACCACCCCTTCTATATTGTAAATGGGGTCGGAATGGGTGGTGGCCCTGGAGGTCTCAAAGCACCCGCCCTGGTCAATCGCCACGTCCACCAGGACCGACCCCCGCTTCATGGTCCTCAGCATCTCCCGGGTGATCAGCTTGGGGGCCTTTGCCCCGGGAATTAGCACCGCCCCTACCACCACGTCCGCCTTGGGTACCAGGTCCCTTATGACGGCCGGGCTGGACATCAACAGGAAACAGTTGCTGGGCATCACGTCACTCAGGTATCTCAGGCGGTCCAGGTCGGTGTCCAGCAAATAGACCTTGGCACCCAGCCCGCAGGCCATCTTCGCGGCGTGCGTCCCCACCACACCGCCCCCGATTACCAGGACGGTCCCGGGGTCCACGCCCGGCACCCCGCCGAGGAGGATGCCGTGCCCCCCTTGGGTCATCTCCAGGTACTTGGCGCCCTGCTGGATGGCCATGCGCCCGGCCACCTCGCTCATCGGTGTCAGCAGCGGCAGGGTCCCGTCCTCCTCCTGGATGGTCTCATAGGCGATGTTCACGGATCCGCATTTGATCAGCTCCCTGGTGAGCTCCTCCATGGCCGCCAGGTGCAGATAGGTGAAAACTATCTGATCCTCCCTGATCAGACCGTGCTCGGAGGGTTGGGGCTCCTTTACGTGCATGATCATCTCGGCCCGCGCGTAGATCTCCCCGGGGGTGTCCACCAGCTCGGCCCCGGCCATGTCATAGGCCTCGTCGTCCAGGCCGCTCGCAGCCCCGGCCCCCTTTTCCACCAGCACCGAATGGCCGTTCTGCCTCATGATCTCCACGCCTGCCGGGGTCATGGAGACCCGGTTCTCCTCAGCCTTCACCTCTTTCAAGATTCCCACGATCATGGCGGCCTCCTATCTATGTAACGTAGGCGATAAGGTCTTATACCCCCGCAGGCATGTGTTGTTCAAGCCGAACCGTATCCCAACCGCCAACCGGGGAGCATGCGCTTCGCGAGAACAAGGAGTGCCCGATCAGGTGGTCGGCACGGCCCGGGAAGTGCCGCTCGCTCGTGCCCATCCATAAATGAGTTCTCGGCACTAG
>CAZYJR010000050.1:0-17600 GCA_964647905.1 uncultured Desulfobacterales bacterium
ACCGGGTGGCGGATCATTCTTGGTCGTGGTTTGGACATTTTTCAAAAACCCGAGGGCCGTTTCACGCTGGGCGTCTTTGACCAGACAAAGAGGAATTGTAAGGCAACGACGATTACGTATGTAAGGCAACCCTGAATACACTTGGAATAAGCAGCAGATATCTGATGATTGTCTGATGGGGAGATGCGCCATGACCTCAGGGAAATTGAATCTTTGACAGGTCTTTGATTTTGCCTCGTCCATTCCCATGGTGATGCTGTTTGACGAGTTCGATGCGCTGGCCAAGGAGCGGGCGGACGAAGCGGACCACGGTGAGCTGAAGCGGGTGGTTAATGCCTTTTTGCAGATGCTGGATGGGTACGACGGCAAGAGCCTGCTGATCGCCGCCACAAACCACGAAAGCATTTTGGATTCCGCTGTGTGGCGGCGATTTGATGATGTGCTGGTCTTCGAGAAGCCAAATATCGAGCAGATCCGTAAGCTCTTGAGCATCAAGCTGCGTGGGTTGCGGCGCGAGTTCGATATCGAGGACATGGGCATTTCAGGGCTATTCAAAGGGATGAGCCATGCGGACATTGAGCGGATTTTGCGCCGGGCTGCAAAGGACATGATTCTCTCGGGGGGCGAGTTCCTGAACAAGCGCCACATTGAAGCGGCAGTGCGCCGCGAGGACGCGAGGAAAGTGAGGATTCAAGGAGGCTAATCTGGCATGGCTGAGTCTTACCCGCATTTGCCATTGGAGCGGGAAGCACCGGTCACGGAAAGACGCCCCCGTCGTTCTTGGTTTGGTGGGACACCTCCCGAGGACCCATTGGATCATGCGAGAGGTTTGCGAGCACGGCTTGATCAGGCAAGCGAGCAAGCAGCCGCGGATGAGGTCGGTTTGTACACTCTCCGGATTTGGAGCATGTGACAACCATGTTCAACAAGGCCACGGATCGGGAGAAGTACGAACGGATCCCGGAGTTGGACACCAACCGCGATATCTGCAGTACCGTTCGAGGCGGGGGTACCGTCCAGGCGGCCACATGGCGATTTTCTCAATTCAACAGGACTTCAAGGCTTCGTAACAATCGGTTGTTTGTCGTGGTGACCCGGAACGACCATCCCTGGGGTGAGGCTCACAGCGGGGCCGAAGAGGCGTATGCCCTTGTGGTTTGCTTGCGAGATCGAGAGAACCAAGAGGCTCGGCTCTACACGGCATTGCGTAATCGTCTCCAGGCAAGGGCGAGAGCGCGGGCACGTATTTGAATGAACGGCAAGGCATACCTTTTCATGACAGGTATGCCGTTGGGTGAGGCATGAGCGGATTCCAGCGCTTTGTCGTTGGTATCGACGGATGTAGGGCAGGCTGGTTTGCCGTGGTCCTTCTCCAGGGCGGGATATGGCGCTTGGAGGTCTTCTCAGATGTCGAGGGCTTGTGGAGCTCGTTGAGCGATGCGGAAATCCTTCTCATCGATATCCCAATAGGTCTTCGAGATGGTGGTTCAACGGTGAGGCAATGCGATACAGAGGCGAGACGGTTGCTGGGGCGGCCTCGAGCCTCCAGTGTTTTTCCTCCTCCGTTGCGTTCTTCGCTTGAAGGTGCAACCCGGGAAGAGGCGTCTGCATACAATTTCGAGTTGTCCGGAAAAAAGATCGGCGTGCAGACATGGGGAATCGGGCCCAAAATCCGAGAGATCGATCAGTTCCTACGAGCAAACCCCGATGCCAGGAGGAAGATCAGAGAGGTTCACCCGGAGGTGCTTTTTTGGTCGCTCAACGGCATGAAAGCGATGGTGCATAACAAGGGGATTCCTTAAGGGGAGGAAGTGCACGGGCGCCCCGATATCTCGGGCCGCAGCAAGGGGTAACTCATGTAAAGGCGGCTGAGCCCGAAGGGGGGATGTCACAACCCCAGGAGCTCCCGCGCCCGCCGGGCGCCCTTGCGGTTCGCCTCGTCCGTCAGAGGATCCCTGGAACGGCCCCGTTCCGCATCCAGGAGCAGGGCCTCCACGGCCTCGCGGCCCTCAGGAGTCTTCACGGCCTCCTCGGGGGTGAGGCCGCCCAGGGCGGGCAGCTTCTCGTGGACCCAGCCCTCCCAGTGACCGGCCAGCATGTCCGCGACTTGCTTCCTCACCTCGGGGTTCTGCATGAGCTCTTCCTGATCGCGGGACGTCTTTCCGGGTTGCAGGCCCTGCCGGGCCTGCTCCAGCATGGCGGCGGTGCTCTGGATCGCGTCGGCCCGGAGCCGGGCGGCCGGGCCCAGGCGGGACTCGATCTCCTCCTGGATCGCCCTGGCCCGTTCGGCCGAGTTGACCTCCACGGTCATCCGCCGGTCCCGGATCCGCAGGGTCCCCAAGAGCGTGTTCTGCAGGCCCCTGTTATGCTTGTGTCCCTGCCGGTCCCAGAGGATCTCGGCTTGGGTGACCTGCCCTTCCCGGTCCTTCTCCGCATCGGCTCGAAGCTCGTCGTACCCGCAGGTCGTGCACAGGTCCCAGAGCCGCTCGAACGCCTCGTCGGCCGAGTCGATCTCGTAGTCCATCTTGTGGAACTGGAGGGGGTGGCCGTCCGTGTTGGAGAGCCGCGGCATGGCGTGGAGCGACTCCTGGATGTAGAGGAAGAGATCGCGGATCTCCTCCTGCCAGTCGCTCAGATCCGCTTCTGTAACGGCCTTTCCGGATTGGCTCATCTCTTTTCTCAGTTCGATGACCTGCGGCTTTCGCACCGGAGGGATGATGGTGGTCCCGACGCCGACCAGCATGCCCACTCCGTTCACCTCGGCCGCCATCCCGTAGATCAGATCGCCGGGCTTGAGGGAGGCCGTTGCCGACCGCTCCTTCACCTCGGTCTCGGCCCCCGTGAGCACGTCCCTCACCAGCATGCCCCGGCCCGGGTCCACGCGCAGGATCTCCAGGAAAGTGTACGGCCTGCGGTTGAAGGAGTCGATGATGCTCCGCTCCAGCGGGTCGAGCCGGTCTCCCTTCTCCTCGGCATAGAGCTCGGCCGCGGTGCGGCCCGGCGGCCCCGCGGGCGGCTCTTCCCCCTCCTCGGGCTCGTACTCCCAGTGGAACACGAGCCAGGGGAGGAACACGGGGTTGCACCGTTCCACGGCCTCGTCGGAAGGCTCGTTGTCCGGGTCGGGCCAAAGGAAGAACTCGTCCAGGGCCCAGGACCCGGCCGCCGGGCCGAAGAGCCGGGGCACCAGGTCGATCAGCCGATCCATCAGACTGTTGCAGACCTTGGACAGCCTGCGGTAGTCGAGGTCCCGGTAGTCCGGGGTCTCCTTCTGCAGGCAGCACTTTTTGTACTTCTTCCCGCTTCCGCAGGGGCAGGGGTCGTTGCGTCCTACCTTCATGAGCCGAGTCCTCCTTATGATATCCCCATCCCGAAGGGTCACATCGAAAAAGAAATCTCACAACAATGGACCATTTCTGTCAATGAGAGGGGGGTCCCGCGCTCCAGGTTGAGACACCCATCGGGGCGGGTCTTCAACCGGCGAGGTCTTTTCAGCAGGATGATGCCCGCTTTTTTCGGTATAGAAAGTAGTAGAAAACAATGGCCGCCAGGATTACCGCCGCCATCATCAAATACAGGCCCCTGTAACCGGTAAGGGGAACGAGGGACCCGAACAGATAAGGCCCCACGCCGAACCCCACGTCAAGGAAAATATAGTAGGTGGCGGTTGCCAGTCCCAACCTCTCCGGAGAGGCCCCTTTTATTGCAATCGCCTGGCCGCAGGAGAGAAAGTTGCCATAGCCCAATCCGATTATAGCCCCGGACAGTAGCAGGGTAAAACCGTGGTTGGTTATACCCAGCAAGAACATACCAACCGCAAAGAGAAGGAGGCAGGGGTAGACGACGAAGTTAGCCCCTCTAGCATCAAGCAAGCGTCCCGAAAAGGGCCTTGAGATAATAACTATGATAGCATATACAACGAAGAAAAAACCTGCCGCATCCTCTAACTGAAGTTCTTTGCTATATAAGGACATGAAAGTGAGTATGGAAGAATAATTGAAACCGACAATTAATACAATAATAGAGATCGGTACTGCCGTAAACTCAAGAAAACTTGAAAACCCGGAACCCTTCGCCGCCTCCCTTTCCCCCTGTATGGACGTCTTGACGACAGGCCTGCTGATGACAAGAGATACCGCGAAACTGAGCGCCGCTATTGCTGAGGTAGTCAGAAAAATCAAATTGAAATCCACACGCCGGCTCAGCATGATTCCCATCAGCGGGCCCAAGGCAGTCGCCAGTATTTGACTCATGCTGTAATAGCCGATGCCTTCTCCTCGTCTCTTCTCCGGGATTATCTGGGCGACAATGGTCCCGGTAGCGGTGCTCGCCACTCCGTACGCCGCCCCGTGGAGGAACCTGATCATTATCAACAGCGGCAGATTGACGGCGGTCAAATATGATGCGGAGGTAACAATAAAAAGCAATGTACCGGCTATTAGGACCTTCCTGCTCCCGATATCCTCGACAACGCGCCCGGTCATAAGCCGGCCGCTCAGAATTCCGATGATAAAAATCCCTGACACAAGACCCGCCATACCTGTGGAAGCTTGGAATTCATCTACTGCATAGGCGGCGATGGTCACCATCAACATATAAAAAACCATATATATCAGGAAGTTGGCTAACGTTACCATCATAAAATCTTTGGTCCAAAGCCTTTCCTTATCCATGTCACCTCCCTCTCGAGAAATCGAAAACCACTCGCCCATCGACGTTATGAACGCCTCTCCCGCACCGAGCCGTGCTCATTCACGCTCCATTCGACGTATTGCTACGTGCATGCCGGCAAAGACGCAGGTTTTCGCGCGCAAGCTCATCCGGTCTCCCTCGCTGGTATTCGATAGACCCCATCGTCAGAACGGCTGGAGGGTAGTCCGGCTTTATGTTCAGTGCCAATTCAGCAGCGGAGATACTGGCATCCATATCGCCTATGGCCCCACGAAAAACACTCTCCGCATAAGCCGCTTCGGCCTCAAACAAGCGCCGCTCATCACTGGGTCCCCACATACACGGGCGGAACATCTTTTCATCCACCCTGAGCGCGGATTCAATGGCCGCAAGCATCCTGTCCCGGTCACCGGGAATGGCGCCCTGCACGTCCACATAGTTGGTGTAGTGGTCGCTGGTGATCCTCGAGTTCACATCGAGATTCCGTATGAGCCCGCCCGTTTCCCTCAGGGCCTCGTGGGGTGAGAGCATGTGGAAACGGCCTTTCTTGATCTGGTGCAAGAGGAGCGTGTCGACTTTGGGCAGAAAGGTACGAAGCCTTATGAAATGGGGATTGACGGCGTTCAGGGCCCCTGCCTTGTGGTGGGCGTGCTCCTTTGTCCTCTCCTTTCCTCCGATGCCGATCATGACGTATTCGCTCAGCTCGATTCCCGCCTCCCGCACCCATTGACCGGCCTCCACGGTGGCGGTTCCTCGTCTTTGCAGGCTTCCGGGAAACCTTCATCGGGAAGACGGGTGCCTGCAGCCGTTTAAAAAGGAACACAAGCGTAGCAAACTCCTGGGAAGAAAGTCTAGTGAAAGGCATTCCCTTGGTTGGCCTCGCTCTGCCGCTTCTGATGCCGCCTCGGGGATAATGCGATGCAGCACGCTATGCAGACACGATATGGATCGATCCTATCACTGACTTGATCTGATCGAAAATTTCGGATAGGATTCAATTGTTTCGTTGCCGCAAAGAAGCTGTAACCAAAATTAGATAGAGCCGCCTCTGAGACAAAATTCAGGAATTTGATTACTCGTTTCATCGTTTGATAAACCTGCTGTTCTGTTTACAGCATAACCTTTCTGCCTTCACTCCGACCGGTGTTTCGGTATCGCTGCACACCGGCAGGTGAGCAGGCCGTTCGGCTAGCATTAAGCCATTAATATTAAGCGAGGTTTAGTATGGGAAAAATTGGAAGAAATGCTCCATGTCCTTGTGGAAGCGGTAAAAAATTTAAGAAATGCTGTATTGATAAGGAAATGCCGTCAATTTCGGAAACTGGTAGGGATTATCACTGGTCTTTTGAAGAAATCGAAGAGCTAACGACGGAACAAATCATCTCTAAGCTGAGGGGATTCGGGGTTGACTTTGATCCAGCACAGTTTCAAGAAGACGTAAAAAGGTTTTATTCTGCCGGGGATCTAGTTGACTATTGGAGAAGCAACTTTACAATTACTGCTACAGGATTCGATTTAGATTTCATTTGGATGGCCTGCAACGTCTTATGGGATCGATTAGCTCCTGGTGTGATAAACTCTGAACAACTAGATAAGCTTATGCAAAGAGGCTACAATCTTTTAGAAGTGGGTGGGAAAGAAAAAACTACAGAAGGTTGCAAATTATGGTTACAAGTGTGGGATCACTTAAAACCCAGGTTCACCGATGAGATGAAGTCCATCAGGGATGCGGAAAAAGTATTTTCCGGCCTGCAATGTTTATTCAATTGGTGCCAGGATTTTGAACAGGAACTTCACAACGCCGGATTATACGATCCGTATTTTTTTGAAAAGCGAATAGAATATTGCAGGGAATTTTGTTCATTGTTTCCAAATTCAAATGAACTAATAATTATGAATATGAAGATAGCCGAGGCCCAATCATATTTTTTTATTGGAAAAGGTGGAGATGGAGATCAAGCCTTCGAAGCATTAGTTGAAGAATTTCCGGACAACGTTTGGGTTTATATCGGATGGGGCGATATGTATTGTTTTTCCAATCCGAACGGTTTAGATAATAAGAACCTTACCAAGGCAAAGAGAATATACCAAATGGCTTTAAACATTAATTCGGAAGAAAAGGAATATGTTGTTGATAGGATTGAATCTCTCGATAAAGATTCGAATAACTGAAGTTGCTTGTTTGATTTCGGCCTTATTCTATCGGAAAACCTCATTCACACACCGTGAATCAGCGTTTCCAAGGTTTGCCCATCTCATGCGGGCCCGCAAGAGGCGTTGCTTCGCCGCCCCGCCCGGGACGCGAAAAGACCTTTTGTTGAAAGGGGGGCAGCGGGGTGATCTGGGGTGAGCAGAAACGAACAATCTCCCTCCTCAGGTGAAGCGCAAGGTCGGCTGGCCGCGGTCGGCGCCTATTGGCTGTGGGGCGTTCTCCCGGTCTACTGGAAGGCCATGGGGCACATCCCGGCCATAGAGATACTGGCCCACAGGATGGCTTGGACGCTCGTGTTTACGGTCATCCTGCTCTCCATCCGGTCCCATTGGTCATGGCTCTACGAGATCCGGGCCAGCCCACGACGTTTTCTCACTTTCGTCGCCAGTGCGTTCTTCCTTGGGATCAATTGGTTCACATACGTCTTTGCAGTGAATTCCGGCCATATTGTTGAGGCCAGTTTGGGTTACTTTATCAATCCTTTGTTCAGCGTGGTGCTCGGGGTTGTGTTTCTACACGAGCGGCTGCGAAAACTACAATGGGCTGCCGTGGGTATCGCCCTTATCGGAGTGGCTCACCTTACGTACCACTACGGGCATGCCCCGTGGATTGCTCTGACCTTGGCGCTTACGTTCGGGTTGTACGGCCTGCTGCGGAAAACAGCGCCACTGGCCTCTTTGACCGGACTGTCGCTGGAAATGATGTTTTTGCTCGTGCCTGCGGTCGTATTTCTCATGTATCTGGAATCACAGGGCAGGGGGCATTTTGGTCATGATACGATGCAGACTGATATCTTGTTGATATCCACCGGAGCAGCCACGGCTTTGCCGCTGCTTCTGTTTGCATACGGGGCCAAACGAATACGCCTGGCCACGATAGGTATTCTACAGTATATAGCCCCGACGCTCCAATTTCTGATTGGCGTCTTCATCTATAATGAAATATTTACCACAGCTCGATTTATCAGCTTTTGTTTTATCTGGGTGGCTCTTGGCTTGTACACATCGGAAGGATTCGTCTATAGGCGAAGAGGAGCCGTCCCTTCCCCGCAGCTACGATGACCTTGTTTCTTATTCGCCTTCCAGCTTGACCAATTCAACCCGCCGGTTCTGTGCCCGGCCATTCTCATCTTCATTGCTGGCAACCGGGGCAAGTGGACCTACTCCATAGGGCGTGAGTCTGTTTTCCGAGATCCCGTGTTCGGAGGACAGGAAACCCACTACAGCCTCTGCGCGCTTCTGAGACAATTCCATATTGTATTCTATACTTCCGATAGCATCTGTATGGCCTACAACGCCAAGGCTGAGATCCGGATACTGCTCCAAAAGTGCAGCTATTTCAGCCAATGTTGATTCGGACTTTTCCTTTATTTTCGCTTTGTCCGTATCAAAGTGGATGCCGTAAACGCGGACACTACCCTTTTCCTCGATATCTTCAGCCATTGCTTCAGCATCTACATTAACCTTAACCTTGCCGGTCTCCATTGGCTTTTCCTCGAGAATCTGGATGAGAGTGACAGGATGCCCGACCAGCTGCTCTTTGCCCTCCGGAAGTGAATGCAGTGCGGTGTAAGCAGAGACATACACTGCTCCTTCCGGGTCCGGGAGTTTAGCCAAGAAATAGCGTTCGTCCTTGGTGTTCCAGGGCAAAAGAGCTTCGTCAGGGAGCCAGGATGGGTCATAGTTGTGAAGCCGCTGATCTTCTCCATACACCATGTCTTCAATGGGGTCACATTCATCCAGGCATTCAAAAATCATGGTGAAGCCGGCGTCTTTGAGGGCCATTTGGTAGTTGCGGTGAATTTGGAGGCTGGAGAGACCTTCGGGGGCCACATAAAGTATGCGGGTGACTTCTCCTTCGGCTTCCACGCTTTCGGACATCTCTTCCCCTTCCAGGCCTGCTGGAAGGACCAATCGGTCATAGTCAATATGTTCGTAGCCGAGGATATAAGAGCCGTCATAGGGAGAAAGAAGGGGGTGGTCCTTGCCTCCTTCGGCGTCTTGCTGGGCCGAGGCCAAAAGAGGACTCCCGAATACCAAACAAACAAAAAACAAAGAAAAGGTAATTTTTCTTATCATAAATCTCTCCTCGTTAATTTAATAGAAATGCTTTTTTGAACGATAGAGTGGACTTTGTTACTCGCGGTTATCAAGTTTATCTCGTGAATGGAAATGGCCCCTCTCTTTTTAGCACCAGTTTGAAAGCTTGCTTGTGTGGCATCTCAGGGGCACCTGGACCCTTCTTACATAAATATTCATGGTATATACCCTTCAGCGTTGAATGATGACATACAAAAATTTGCTTAGTGTATATTAAGGTCTCAGGGATGGAATTCTATGTCAAGACCAAAGTTGAGTACTTGGCAATACCATTTAGAAATTTCCAGCTTTCATAGCAAGTGAAACGTCCAGTTGATCAAAACGTTGTTCCTTGGACGATAGCCTGCCTATACAACCTGCCGTCCAGCCCGCCGATCTTGAAAAACGCTTTTCCAACGCACTCAAGACCTCCCTCCAGGCCCCCATTTGACCCCCCGGCTCAAAAGACGTATGTTGGTGGCATCCTGAACCATTGAACGCCAACGTACCGATTACACCGCGTCTTCGAGGTCCGCGGGAATCGGTCCGGTCGGGGTCGCGGCAAGGAGCTGGATGGTGTTCGCTGTGGAGACCTTTTGACAAGGACGCGTATTACGATGGAACCAGCCGAATTCACCCACCATTGCGTGTGCCTGGACATCGAGACCGGGCCCCGGGGGGAGGTCATCGGGCTGGGCGCGAAAACGAGTTTGCGGCCGACCTTCACCCCCTTGAACCGCTCCGTACTCTCTGAACGAAAAGCCATGGAGGTTTATCAACCGCACCCGGCGGGAAAGATCATGAGCCGAGGCACGCATGGCGAGTGCAACGGAACTCGAGAACGACACACCGAGATCGACGAAGTCATACAAGCGCTCGAGCAGGGCGGCGGCATCCGAGAGAAAGTGCACTTCATCCAAGAGGAATGTCCGGAAGCCGTAGTGCCGGTTCAGTCTCAAGATAAGGTCCCATGCATCGTCATTCCGTTCCAGTGTATCCGCGGACAG
Organism: uncultured Desulfobacterales bacterium; assembly: GCA_964647905.1. GTDB lineage: Bacteria > Desulfobacterota > DSM-4660 > Desulfatiglandales > HGW-15 > CAZYJR01. The sequence continues at coordinate 9,966 of CAZYJR010000050.1, forward strand.
GTAAAAGGCATCATCATGCTCGAGTGCGTACTGGCGGAGCAGTACGGTCTTTCCGGTCCCTCGGGCCCCGACTATCCCGATGAAACGATTATCCAGAATGTGCGGCAGTTCCGGGCATATCGCATACCCATTTTGTATACAACAAAAGGGGGTTTACCCGCGGGAAATCTGGAGTACAATACGGAGCATTACTTAGCCATGTTTCCTTGCAATGCTCAGCAGATCAGCGCGTCCTGCACCCTCTTCCAGGAAGGCCCCATGCAGGCCTCACCTTCAAACGACCTGGAAAAAGCACGTAGCATGCTCTTCGGCCTGGCCGCCGGAGAGCCCTGGGTGGGCCCACCGAATTCCTGTCCCTGGACCGGATCAAGGACCGATACGGCCCCCAGGGCATTCAGGACCTTCCCGACCCGGCCCTCTTCACGGACGACACCCAGATGGCCCTGGCCCTTTACTGCTTTCTCCGGTCTCCGGACGATTACACCAGAACCGTCCTTCGGGGAGCCAACACGAGCGGGGACTCGGGCTCCGTTGAGTGTATTGCGGGGGCCATGAGTGGGGCTCGGTTGGGGGTGGCAGGGATACCTGGGGGTGGGTTAAGCGCATTGAAAAAAGGCGGAGCGGCTGCATCTGGCGAAGGAGGAACTTGAAGGAGAGTGGATTCCGACTGACAGAGAAAAACCCCTTCAGCCACCCAGGCAGCGGACTTATGGGTCCGGCGCAAATATATGCGCCAGGCCCATATCCCGCGCGAAAAATGCGCGCGCCGCTCATTGCGTATGCGTCCGGCGTGAACAGGCCGAAGCCGTGCAATGGAGACAAAGAGGATGGCGTCGGCCGTATTGAAAAGACAGATGCGCTGGATGTGCTGGCGGAGCGGTTGAGTAGAAAGACGGAGAAATTCCTGGGGCATTGATCACCAGAAAAGCGAATGTGCGGACGCCGTCCGCACAATGGAAGTCCGGGTTCTGGAGATCCTCCGGTTTGGGAAAAAGGCGGCAGTTTTCATGTGGCCGCGGGGAGGAAAACCCATATGTCTTCACAGAATTTCGGGAGTCACTGCCTCCCGAATTCAGACCGTGATCCTTTGAAGTGGTGATTCGGAAATAATCGATTTCCAATCTCAATAGGTTTCCAAATCAGCGGGAAAACGCCCACCGCCAGGCGGTCTTGCGCATCTCGTTGAGCGATTGCAGTCGATGGCATCAATCATTTGTGAGGAATCGAGTACAACAGGTGTTCGTTTTGTATGCCAATTGGTGGAATTGGCCGGGGAAGAAAGCATCCAGCGGTCTCTGGAGCAGAAGATGCACAAGGCCGACGACACGGCGATTCGTTGAGACGTGACGGAGAACAGACCATGCCCAGCACATTCGGATGGGTGGACTTCCTGGCGGAGGACCGGCAAAAGATGCTGGACGTGGTCCACCTGTTCCGCGAGCAGGACACAAGGGACGAGCTGGGTCTCGGCACCATCCGGGACGCCTTTTCGGATCACTTCTTTCCCGGCACCAGCACGGTGCAGACCCGCGTGCGGTACATGCTCTTTGTCCCGTGGATGTACCAGAGGCTCGAGGAGAAAAAGGTCCCGTCCGCCCAGGTCGCCCAAAAGGCCAGGAGTGCAGAGACCTGGCTGATCGAAGAGCTTCTGAAGACCGAATCCGAGGAGGGAGTCATCGGGAGTGAGGCGGGAAAGGGACTCAAGCGCCTTCCCAGCAGCATCTACTGGAGCGGTCTGGGCGTTTGGGGGATTCGGCTCTTCGAGGGCTCCCAGCAGGAGTACCACCGGTATCTGGACCGGTTTTACCAATTTCAGTCCTCCACCCGTTTGTACGCCGGGGAGACGGACGAGGAGGTGGGCAACACTGCAATCCAACCCAACTGGCACCCGGGGATCCCCAAGAGACCCAAGGGCTTTCCTGAGAACGCCACCCTGGCGCTCACGCGGGAGGAGGCCGCCTACCTCAGGGACCGCATCCTGGCGCTTCACCCCGACTCTCTGCTGGCGGCCCTTCTCCGCAGGAAAAGGTCCTACAAGACCGCATTTCCCTGGGAGCATCCCTTGGTCCCTAAGCTCCCGGGCCACCTGAAACGGGACCTGGAGCACGGAAGGAACTTCTCAGAGGTGATGTACGGCGCAGCCCTCCTCTACAACCTCCTCCTCTCGCGCATGCGGCAGAGGGAGGACTGGATCGAGCGGCACGAGAGGGCCATGAGCACGTGGGCGTACGGAATCAAAGCGAGGCAAGGGGAACTGAGGGCCTGGAAGGAGAACCTGGGCGCGTTCTGGCAGGGGCCAGCCCTCTCGACCTGCCACGTCTCGCTTCACACCAGGCGTTTCGTTGAGACGTGGGGCTCATTTGCCCTCCAATTTCCGGGGCCCCGCGAGGTGGCGGATCACAAACCCTCGGAATCGCTGCTCCGTGAACGGGAGGCGACCCTTAAGCGCAGCCGCTCCCGCCTGGAAAACCCCCGGGCCCTCGAGCTCTGGCCGGGGCAGTCCGGGATTCACCAGTACAACTACCGCTGGCCCGTGACGTCCTCCTTTGTGGAGGACATCCTGAAGGGCCTTCGAGGCGAAACACCCCATGCTTGACCCGAGAGCCCGCGAAATCTACCTCGACCACCTCCGCCCGCCCCGTGGGTACCGGCTGGACGGGGCCGTGGCTACGACGTTCTCGCTCGACCTCATGTCCCTCCTCATGGCGCCGGTGGCCATGGCCCTCCAGGACCAGCGGATCGGCGGCCAAGCCGCCCCCGATCCCGTGGTCGTGCTGGAGGCGATCCAGCAGTCCGCAGACCGCTTCACCGTCTTCTGCCAGCAGGGACGCATAGCCGTCCCCAGGCACGACACCCTCCTCTACGGCTACCTGGAGCCCTCGGTCGTGGAGGTCCAACCCCCGGACCCGAAGGGGGTGTTTCACCCCAAGACGTGGCTCCTCCGGTTCGAGAGCGAGGACGAGGCCCCGGTGCGCTACCGATTCCTCTGCCTCTCCCGGAACCTCACCTTTGACCCGTCCTGGGACACCGTGCTGGCGCTGGAGGGCACCCTCGCCTCCCACCGCACTTACGACTACAGCCTCACCCGCCCCTTGGCGGCGTTTCACCAGTCCCTGCCCGACCTGGCCGTTGCCCCGGTCTCGGACAGAATCCGCGCCCTCGTCGCCCGCATGGCCGACGAGGTCAAACGGGTGCAGTTCGAGGTCCCCGAGGGGTTTCAGACCATCGAGCAGTTCATCCCCCTGGGCATCGGAGGCTACGGGGCGTTTCCTCCCATCCCGGATCACCGCCGGTCCCTGATGCTCTCCCCGTTCCTCTCGCCCCAGGGCATCGAGCGCATCCGCCAGAAGGGCCGCGAGCAGGTCCTCATCTCCAGGAACGACGCCCTGGACGGGCTCTCGGAGCCCGCCTTCGACAAGCTGAAAGACACGGCGCGCTGCTTTTTCCTGGACGAAGGGGTACAGCGCCCCGAGGACACCGAGACCTCGGAAGACCGCGCCGGCATTTCGAGCTCCCCGGAGGACCTCTCCGGCCTCCACGCCAAGATGATCCTCACGGAGACCGGCGCTCGGGCCACGGTCTACACCGGCTCGGCCAACCTCACCAGCGCGGCCCTCAACGGAAGGAACGTGGAGTTCGTGGTGGCGCTCCAGGGCTACCGGAGGCACGTGGGGATCGACCGGTTCATGGGAGAGGAGGATGCCAAGTACGCGTTTCGGAACATGCTCCGGCCCTACGCGCGACCACACGGCCCCAAAGTCCCCACGGAGCAGGAGCAGCTCGAGGAGACCCTGGAAACGGCCCGCAAGGCCATAACCGAGGCCGGCTTGGAGATCCACATTCGACCGAACGACCAGGGCCGTCAAGCCCTGACGCTCCTCCCGCAAGCCCGCAACCCCCGGCTGCCCCAAGGCGTACGCGCGGACTGCTTCCCCATCACGCTCAAGGAGCACCAGGCCAGGGAACTCGCTCCCTCGGACCTCGTGCAGGAGGTCGCCTTCCCAGACGTCACCACCGAGGCCCTGACCACCTTCGTGGCCTTCCGGCTCGAGGCCAAGGGCAGGGTGGCGAGTGCCCGAATCGCCTTTGTTCTGAACCTCCCGGCCTTCGGCATGCCCGAGGGCCGCAATCAGGTCATCCTACGAAGCATCCTCTCCGACCGGGAGCGGTTCGTCCGGTACCTGCTCCTCATCCTGGGCCGGGAGGACCGCCTGGGCGTCCTGGGGGGATGGGGACCAGGGGATCAATCCGGGCAGCAGGGCCCCATGCCCCACGTCCTCCCCCTCTTCGAGGAGCTGGTGCGCGCCTACAGCCGTGAGCCCGGGAAGATCGAGCATATCGGCCGGATCGTCTCCGACCTCCGGGAGACCGGCAGCCTGGAGGAGATCCTGCCGGAAGGCTTCGAAGAGGTCTGGGCCGCCTTTTCGACCCCCAAAAGGAGCGGGAACGCAGCATGACCGCCACGACCACTCAACCTAACTGCCGCGCCCAGCTCCGCATGCTCAAGGACTTCCAGCGGAAGACGGTGAACCACGTCTTCCGTCGCCTTTACAAGGACCCGGACCGGGTGAACCGATTCCTGGTGGCCGACGAGGTGGGCCTGGGAAAGACCCTGGTGGCCCGGGGCGTGGTGGCCAGGGCCATCGAGCACTTGTGGGACCGGGTGGAACGCATCGACGTGGTCTACGTCTGCTCCAACCACAGCATCGCGCGCCAGAACATCAACCGCCTCGACTTCCTGGGAAACGGCGAGTCGGCCATTGCCGAGCGCATGACCCTGCTCCCGCTCCACACCCACAAGCTCACCAGCAACAAGGTGAACTTCGTCTCCTTCACACCCGGCACCTCCTTCGACCTCCGCTCAAGCGGCGGCCTGGCCAAGGAGCGGGCCCTCATCTACCACATGCTCCGCATGGGCTGGAGGCTGGGTTCGTCCGCCCCGCCCAAAAACCTCCTTCGGGGCAACGTGAACCGGCGGAACTGGGAGCGACAGATCCGGGAGTTCCCCCAGGACGAGATCGACCGCAACCTGCTGGAGCACTTCATCCGGGCCCTCAACCGGAGCGGCATCCACAGCCGCTTCAACCGCCTCGCCGACCAATTCCCCAGGACCCGGCGCTACCGCAAGATCCCCTGGGAGATCCGCCGGCAGCGAAACGAGCTCGTGGGCGAGCTCCGCACCCTCCTCGCCCGAAGCTGCGTGGACGCCCTGGAGCCGGACATCGTCATCCTGGACGAGTTCCAGCGGTTTCGAAACCTCCTCGAAGGGGAGGACGAGGCAGGCCGCCTCGCCAAGGCCGTGTTCGACTACCCCAAGGCAGAGGTCAAGGTGATCCTGCTCTCGGCCACGCCCTACAAGATGTACACCATGTACCACGAGCAGGACCGGGAGGATCACTATGAGGACTTCCTCCGCACCATCCGCTTCCTCTTCGACTCGGACGAGAAGACCGAGAACTTCCAGCACCTCCTCGAGAAGTTCCGGGACGTGCTCCTTAACCCCCACGCCACGGACGACCCGACCTGGCTCAAAACCAAACGAAACATCGAGCGAAGGCTCCGGAAGGTCATGGTCCGCACCGAACGGCTCTCCCCCCACACCCGGGAGGTGACCCGGGGGCTCGTCACCCACGCAGGGCCTCTCTCCCCTAAGGATCTGGAGGGCTTCTGCATGCTCGACACCGTCTCCCGCCACCTCGGCACCGGCGACACCGTAGAGTACTGGAAGTCTGCCCCCTACCTCCTCAACGTGATGGACCGGGACGGCTACAAGATCAAGGAGAAGCTCGTGGAGGCCGTGGAGAACGGCGCAAGCCCCGACCTTGCCAAAGTGTTCGAGGGCAGCCGGTCCCAGCTCCTCTCCTGGGAATCGGTCTCGGGATACCAGCCCGTGGACCCGGCCAACGCCCGCCTCCGGGGGCTCCTCCGGGACACCCTGGATCCGGGCGTCTGGAAGCTCCTCTGGGTCCCGCCCTCGCTCCCCTACTACCAGCCGGAGCGGGGACCCTTTGCCGACCCCCGCCTCGAGGACACCACCAAGACCCTGGTCTTCTCCTCCTGGGCCGTGGTGCCCAAGGCCATCGCAATGATAGCGAGCTACGAGGCCGAGCGCCGCATGGTGGGGCTCTCCGAGCAAGGCGCCCGATACAACCGCATGAGCCGCCGCGCCCGCCTCCTCGCCTTCCGGTCCACCTCGGACCGCCTCTCGGGCATGACCGTCTTCCCCCTGATCTACCCCTCCATGGCCCTGGCCCTGGGCTTCGACCCCCTGGAGCAGGCAAGAGCCCCCGCGGAAAACGGCACGCCCCCGACCCGGCAGGAGATCCTATCCCAGGCCGAGGCCTTCCTGGAGGAGCGACTCTCCCCGCTCACCAGGCCTTTCACCCGACACACAGGCACCCGCCCGGACGAGCGTTGGTACTGGGTGGCCCTGGCCGCCCTGGACTGGACCCATCATCGGGCCGCCGCCCGGGAGTGGCTTGACACGGAAAACGGAGACGACGCCTGGTGGCGTATGGTGCGGGCCGGCGAGGACCCGGAGGGGAACTTCTACGAGCACATCCAGCGCTTCCTCGAGCACTACCAGAGCCCCCAGAATCTGGGCCCCCCACCAGACGACCTCGTCCCGGTGCTCGCCAAGGCGGCCGTGGCATCACCCGCCGTGGCGGCCCTCCGCTCTCTCGTCCGCACCGTTGGGAGGGGCAAAAGCGCAGGAGACTGCACCCCGATCCTGGCCGCAGCCGCCCGCACGGCCATGGGATTTCGGTCCCTCTTCAACCTCCCGGAGACCATGCTCCTCGTCCGGGGGCTCCGACCCAACGACGAGGCCCGCTACTGGGAGAGCGTGCTCGACTACAGCGTGGACGGGAACCTCCAGTCCGTCCTGGACGAGTACGCCCACATGCTCCGGGAGGGCCTGGGCCTCCTGGACAAACCCCAGGCCACAGCCGCCAACCAGCTCTCCAAGGAGATCCAGGCGGCCGTCAGTCTCCGGACCGTGAACCTGGACTTCGACGAGATCTTCCCCAAAGGGGCCCCCGCCGAGCCTCTCCAGAGACACAGCATACGGTGCCGCTTCGCCCTCCGCTTCGGGGACGGCCGGAACGAGGAGGAGAAGACCGAGGTCCGAAAGGACCTGGTCCGGTGCGCCTTCAACTCCCCCTTCCGCCCCTTTGTCCTGGCCACCACCTCCATCGGGCAGGAGGGCCTGGACTTCCACCCCTACTGCCACGACATCTGCCACTGGAACCTCCCCTCAAACCCGGTGGACCTGGAGCAGCGGGAGGGGAGGATCCACCGCTACAAGGGGCACGCCATTCGACGGAACCTGGCCAGATCGTTTTCCTTGGGAAGGCTGGTGGAGGAAGGGCCACACCAGGACCCCTGGGAGATCCTGTTCCGGCTGGCACTCGAGCAGAGGGAAAAGGGGCTGACCGACCTGGTCCCGTTCTGGAGCTACGACATCGAGGATGGGTACTGCATCCGGCGGTGTGTGCCCACCTTTCCGTTGAGCCGGGACCGGGAGCATCTGGACCATCTCCAGAGCACGCTGGTGGCCTACCGGATGGTGCTGGGGCAGCCGAGGCAGGAGGATTTGGTGAATTTTCTGAGTCGGAGGCTTGAGGAAGAGAAGGG
>CAZYJR010000051.1:0-17450 GCA_964647905.1 uncultured Desulfobacterales bacterium
CGCTCATCACCCCGATAGCGATGGAGAAGGAGCTTCGCTTCGCCATCCGCGAGGGAGGCCGGACCGTGGGCGCAGGCGTGGTCAGCGATATCATAGAGTAGATCCTGGAGGGGTGGGTCGGAATCTCCGTTATAGGAAAGGGCAATGATTAGCAATATGATCACGAACCAGAAGATACGAATACGCTTGAAAGCCTATGACCACAAGCTCTTGGATCAGTCCGCCATGGAGATCGTCCAGACCGCTCGAGAGACCGGGGCCAAGGTGGCGGGCCCTATTCCGCTTCCTACCATGATCAACAAGTACTGCGTCCTTCGGTCCCCGCACGTGGACAAGAAGTCGAGAGAGCAGTTTGAGATTCGCACCCACAAGCGGCTTTTGGACATCCTTGAGCCCACTCAGCAGACAGTGGACGCCTTGATGAAACTGGATCTCGCAGCCGGGGTGGACGTGGAGATCAAACTGTAGGTTATGGAGAGGGGCTCGAGTCACATGGTAAGCAAACTCTACGGCAAGAAATTGGGAATGAGCAGGTACTTCGGCGGCAGAGGCGAAGCGGTGCCCGTTACCATTGTCATGGCCGGGCCGTGCGTGGTGGTTCGCAAGAAGACCAGGGAAAAGGAGGGCTATGAGGCCATCCAAGTGGGGTTTGAGCCCGTAAAGGAAAAGAACCTCAGCAAGCCGAGGCGCGGGCAGTTCAAGACCGCGGGGACGGCCTGCTTCAGGCACCTGAGAGAGATCAAGGTGGAGGATTCCGGAGAGTTCGAACTGGGTCAGGAGATCGGTACGGATATCTTCACCACCGGTGATACGATCCAGGTATCGGCCAAGAGCAAGGGCAGGGGCTTTCAGGGCGTTGTGAAGCGCTGGGGCTTCTCGGGCGGCAAGGATACCCACGGCTGCCGGTCCCATCGGGTCCCGGGCTCCATCGGTGCGAGCGCAACCCCCAGCCGGGTTTTCAAGGGCAAGAAGCTTCCAGGAAGAATGGGGTCTCAGCGCACCACGGTCAAGAATCTCCGAGTGGTCGATGTGCGGCCGGATCTGGGTGTCATAGCGGTAAAGGGCGCGGTGCCGGGCGCAAGGAACGGTCTGGTTGAAATCTGCAAGGTGAAATCCTCGAAAGAGCAGGCTTGAGCGAAATGGCTACCATCGACGTATACAATATCAACAGGGAGAAGACTTCGGAGCTGGAGCTGGACGACGGCGTATTCAATGTTCCGGTCAAGAATTACGTGCTCCACGAGGTGGTGGTGAGCCAGCTCCTCAAGCGGAGGGCGGGCACCGCATCCGCCAAGGGTCGCTCGGAGGTGAACGCTTCCGGGGCCAAGATGTGGCGGCAGAAGGGCACCGGGAGGGCCCGGGTGGGGGCGTCGTCCTCGCCCACAAGGCGCGGCGGAGGCGTAACATTCGGCCCGGAGCCCCGCAGCTACGAGCGCAAGGTCTCCAAGAAGGTAAGGAAGGCCGCGCTCCGCATGGCCTTGAGCGACAAGTTCCGGAACGAAAGACTGGTGGTCCTGGAAGGGTTTGACCTGGGCGGGATAAAGACAAAGGAGTTCGTCAAGGTAATGAAGACCTTTGATGCCGGCAAGGCCCTGATAGTCACGGGCGGCAAAGACGAAATCCTGGAGAAATCCGCCCGGAACGTCCCCCGGGTCAAGGTGCTCAGATCCGAAGGCCTCAATGTATACGACGTCTTGAACCACGAACACCTCTTCGTGGTGGCCCCGGCCATTGAAAGGATCCAGGAGGCGCTTGTTTCGTCATGAATCTGCACGAAGTCATCCGCAATCCCCACATAACCGAGAAGGCCACCCTCAAGAAGGAGGGGCAGAACCAGATCACCTTCAAGGTGGACCGCAGGGCCAACAAGATCGAGATCCGCAAGGCGGTGGAGGAGTTGCTCAAGGCCAGGGTGGTCCAGGTGAGAACCATGAACATGACCGGCAAGAGGCGCCGGCTGGGCCGGAACGTGGGCAAGAGGCCGGACTGGAAAAAGGCCGTGGTGACCCTGAGGGCGGGCGAGGAGATCGAGTTCTTCCAGGGCATGTAGTCGCCGAGGTCTGGAGGCGGAGCGGGCTTCGAAAGGCGGGAAGCTGATATAAAGCGGGGAAGACAATGGTACTGAAGACTCATAATGCTACATCACCGGGTAGGAGGCATTATACCTCGCCCACCTATGAGGAGATCACTTGCGAGCGCCCCGAGCGGAGCTTGGTGCGCGCAAAGACCAGGTCGGGAGGCAGGAACGCGCTGGGGCGCATGACAACCATGCGGCGCGGCGGGGGGCACAAGAGGCTTTACCGGGTCATTGATTTCAAGCGGAACAAGGACGGAGTGCCCGCCAAGGTCGCTGCCATTGAGTACGACCCCAATCGCTCCGCCAACATCGCGCTGCTCCACTATGTAGACGGAGAAAAGCGCTACATTCTGGCGCCCGTGGGCCTGAAGGTAGGCGACGAAATCGCCTCCGGGCGGGGAGTGGAGATAAGGCCCGGAAACGCCGCTCTCTTGAAGGACATTCCGCTGGGGACCCATGTGCACAACGTGGAGTTGAAACCCGGCCACGGAGCTCAAATAGTGCGGAGCGCCGGGGGCTATGCCCAGCTCATGGCCAAGGAGAGAAGCTACGCGCAGCTCCGCCTGCCTTCGGGAGAGGTGCGAATGGTGCCCCTGGAATGCAGGGCCACCATCGGGCAGGTGGGCAACCTGGAGCACGAGAACGCCAGCCTTGGAAAGGCGGGCCGCAGGCGATGGAAAGGCCGCAGGCCCAAGGTGAGAGGAGTGGCTATGAACCCGGTGGACCACCCCCACGGCGGCGGTGAGGGCAAGTCCTCAGGCGGCAGGCACCCGGTTACACCATGGGGCGTGCCGACCAAAGGGTTCAAGACCCGCAAGAGAAAGCCCAGCGACAGGCTGATAGTTAAACGAAGGAGCCGATAGGGACACAGGAAACGGCGATAGCGCTGATTCGGCGCCCGCTTGGATCGAGGCAAGGGGCGGGAATCAACGACAGGAGGATGAGGTTTGCCCCGTTCACTCAAAAAAGGCCCGTTTGTGGATGAGCATCTCCTGAGGAAGGCCCAGAACGCCCAGGAGACCAGAAGCAGGAAGATCATCAAGACCTGGTCCAGGAGGTCGACCATACTGCCGGAGTTCGTTGGATTGACCTTTGCGGTCCACAACGGCAAGAAGTTCATCCCGGTATTCGTCACCGAAGACATGGTGGGGCACAAGTTGGGAGAGTTCGCCCCCACCCGCACCTTTTTCAGCCATGCAGGCGACAAGAAGAGTAGGCTGAAGGGCGGGAAGAAGTAGCGAAAGCCCGAAAGGTGAGTGCGTTATGGAAGTGAAGGCGGTTTCGAGGTACGTGCGTATCTCTCCCCGGAAGGCGCGGGCGGTTATGGAGCAGGTGAGGGAGAAGAGGGTGGCGGACGCCCTGAGCGCGCTCTCGCTTGCTCCACAAAAGGGGGCCCGTTTGTTGAAGAAGCTGATCGACTCCGCGGTTGCCAATGCGGAGCAGAACACGAACATGGATGTGGACAGCCTCTACGTGAAGCGCGTTTTTGCTGACGAGGGCCCGACCCTGAAGAGGTTCAGGCCGCGCGCGCTGGGGAGGGCGACCAGGATTCGCAAGAGGACCAGCCATTTGACGGTGGTCCTGGACGAGGAATAGCAGGCCGACCGTTGCACCCGCCGGAACGGGTGGAAGGCTTTGACCATCGCTACGAGGGAGGAGAGTATTGGGCCAGAAAGTTCATCCCATCGGATTTCGATTGGGCGTTCACCGGAACTGGGACTCCAGGTGGTTTGCGGGCAAAGAGTACAGCGGCTTTGTCCTTGAGGATCACGACATCCGCAAGTTTCTCAAGAAGAAGCTGTTCCAGGCCGGTGTCAGCAGGATCGAGATCGAACGGGCGGCCAAGAGGGTCAGGATCCGCATTCATACCGCCAGGCCCGGTCTGGTGATCGGGAAGAAAGGAGCGGAGATCGAGAACCTCAAGCGCGAGCTGGAGAAGAAGATCAAGCGCGAGGTCTTGATCGACATCCAGGAGGTGCGAAAGCCCGAGGTGGACGCCCAGTTGGTGGCGGAAAACGTGGCCCTCCAACTGGTCAGGCGGATCGCCTTCCGCAGGGCTATGAAAAAGGCAGTGGGCTCGGCCCTCCGCTTCGGTGCCCAGGGGATAAAGATCGCCTGCGCGGGCAGGCTCGGCGGAGCGGAGATGGCCCGCAGGGAGTGGTATCGTAGGGGCAGGGTGCCGCTGCATACCATAAGGGCGGATATCGACTACGGGTTTGCCGAGGCCTTTACCACTTACGGGGTGATCGGGGTCAAGGTGACTATTTTCAACGGCGAAATCCTTCCTGAGAAAAAGGGTTAGGTGAGAGAGTCATGCTGAGTCCTAAGAAGGTAAAGTACCGCAAACAGCAGAAGGGCCGTATGAAGGGCAAGGCCCAGCGGGGCAATGAGCTTGAGTTCGGCGACTACGGCCTGCAGGCAGTGGAATGCGGCCATATGTCCGCCCGCCAGATCGAGGCGGCCCGCATCGCCATAACCAGGCATGTAAAGCGCGGCGGCAAGATATGGATTCGCGTTTTTCCCGACAAGCCGATCTCCAAGAAGCCGGCCGAGACCAGGATGGGCAAGGGCAAAGGCGCACCCGAGGCCTGGGTCGCCGTGGTAAAGCCCGGTAGAATGCTTTATGAGATCGAGGGTGTTGGAGAGGGCGTTGCAGCCGAGGCCATGCGACTCGCCGGCCACAAGCTCCCGTTTGCCACCCGCGTTGTTTCCAGGAGATCCTAGTGGTGAAGGCGATAGAATTGCGTGATCTTGGTACGGAAGAGCTCAGGGAGAAGGAGCAGGAGCTCCGAAGGGAGCTGTTCAACCTGAGATTCCAGAAGGCGACCGGCCAGTTGGGGAACACCGCCATGTTGGGCAAGACAAAGAAGGATCTGGCCCGCGTGAAGACAGTGCTCAGTGAAACGGCGAGAGCAGGCGAACAGGACGGAAGAGGGGACAATGACTGAAGGACGCGGCGTACGCAAGCAACTGACCGGGGTGGTGGTAGGAAACAAGATGGACAAGACCGCCGTGGTTCTGGTCAACAGGCTCAAGCGGCACCCTAGTTACAAGAAGTACATCCGGAGCCGAAGGAGATACCTGGTACACGACCCCCAGAACCGGTGCCACGAGGGGGACAAGGTCCGGATCATAGAGTCGAGGCCCATCAGCAAGCGGAAGCGGTGGCAGGTGCTGCAGGTCCTGGAGAAGAGCGAGATGTTGGCTGTCAAGGGTGGAGAGGCCAGCGGCGGTTCGGAGCAATGAGATGATACAAACCGAGAGCAGATTGAACGTGGCGGACAACTCCGGGGCCAAGTCGCTCCTTTGCATCAAGGTGCTGGGCGGCTCCAGGAGACGCTACGCCGGCATTGGGGATGTGATCGTGGTGACGGTCAAGGAGGCCATGCCCAATTCAAAGGTCAAGAGGGGGGACGTGATGCGGGCCGTGGTGGTCAGGACCCGCAAGGAGCTCCGAAGGCCGGACGGGTCATACATAAAGTTCGACGACAACTCCGCCGTCCTGATAAATCAGCACAACGAGCCAATAGGGACCCGCATCTTCGGCCCGGTGGCCCGGGAGCTCAGGGCGAAGCGATTCATGAAAATCATCTCCCTGGCCCCTGAGGTGCTCTAGGGAGTAGGCGGCAGGCAGGAGCTGATAAGGTGCACAAGAAGCGTCCTCTTATTAGAAAAAATGATAAAGTTGTGGTACACACCGGCAAAGAAAAAGGCAAAATAGGTGCGGTGCTTAAAGTGGACTCCGAGCGCGGGCGCGTGATCGTGGAAAAGGTGAACAATGTCAAGCGCCACACCAAGCCGGGGGGGAGCAGCGCCCAGGGCGGCATCATCACCAAAGAGGCCCCCTTGGAGATGTCCAATGTGATGTTGGTCTGCACCAAGTGCGCGGAGCCAACCCGGATAGGCAGGAAACGGCTGGAAGACGGCAGCAAGGTGCGGGTCTGCAAGAAGTGCGGCGAATTCATCGACGGCTAGGCCTGCGCCGTCCCGTCCCGTGCGTTCGACCGGAGCCGTGCTCCGGTTGGTCTGGAGGAGGTTGGTTTGTCCCGCTTAAGAGATAAATATGTCAGCGAGGTCGTCCCGTCCATGATTCAGGAGTTCGGATACACCAGTATCATGGCGGTGCCCCGGATAGAAAAGGTCGTGCTCAACATGGGGCTTGGCGAGGCGATCTATAACATCAAGGTCCTGGACAAGGGAGTGGAGGAGCTGACTCTGATCGCCGCGCAGAAGGCCGTGGTTACCAAGGCGAAGCGCTCCATTGCGGGTTTCAAGCTCAGGGAAGGCATGCCCATCGGGTGCATGGTAACCCTGCGGCACGGTAGGATGTATGATTTCCTGGACAAGCTGTTCAATGTCGCGCTTCCTCGTGTCCGTGACTTTCAGGGGCTCTCCCGCAAGGTGTTCGACGGCCGCGCCAACTGCAGCATAGGAATCAAGGAGCACATCATCTTCCCGGAGATCGATTATGACAAAATAGACAAGATCAAGGGACTCAATGTCTCCATAGTGACTACGGCATCAACGGACGAGGAAGGCTATTTTCTTTTGAAGAACCTAGGGATGCCTTTCAGGAATTGATAGGGGGGTATAGTGGCGCGAAAGTCCCTGATCGCCAAGGCGAAAAGAAACAACAAGTTTTCCACGCGGAATTACAACCGGTGTCCCATATGCGGGAGGTCCAGGGCTTATCTCAGGAAGTTCGGAATCTGCCGAATCTGCTTTCGCAGCATGGCCTTGAGGGGCGAGATACCGGGTGTGGTGAAGTCCAGCTGGTAGGGTGCGTGGAAGTGGTGCGTCTCATTAAGGAGCTGACACGATGACAATGACCGACCCAATTGCCGACATGTTGACCCGGATCCGGAACGCCATAAACGTCTCTTACGAATCGGTGGACGTACCCGCATCCAAAATCAAGGTCAACATCGCCAAGGCCCTGAAGGCCGAAGGGTTGATCCGGAACTACAAGGTTCTCCCGGACGGGAACCACCGGAAGATACGCATCTTTTTGAAGTACGACAATGACGGCCGCGCAGCCATCACCGACATCAAGCGGGTGAGCAGGCCCGGATGCCGCATCTACGCCAAGTGCGATGAGATACCGCCGGTCTTGAACGGGTACGGGGTAAGCATTCTCTCCACCTCAAAGGGCGTGTTGGCTGACCGGGAGGCCAGAGAGCAGAAGCTGGGCGGGGAGATCCTCTGCTCGGTCTGGTAGGCCCTGCTGCGGCCGCCGGGCGTAAACCATCGGGTGCGGAGCCGAGTTCATTGGGAGGATGAAGCATGTCACGCATAGGCAAACGGCCTATTCCAATACCGGACGGGGTTGAGCTGATACAGGAGGGGGACCTCCTCCGGGTCAAAGGACCCAAGGGTGAGCTGGATCAAAGGCTCCATCCCGGCGTCAGCCTGGACAGAGACGAGGGCACGCTGGCGGTGAAGGTGGATGAGGGCTTGAAGAACTCCAAGGCCTTGCACGGGCTTTTCAGGGCCTTGATCGCGAACATGGTCACCGGAGTCAGCCAGGGGTTCGAGCGGGCCCTGGAGATAGTGGGTGTGGGCTACCGGGCCGAGGTCTCCGGGCGGACCGCGTTACTCCATATCGGGTATTCGCAGCCCATAAACTTCGAGCTGCCCGAGGGCATTGATGCGAGGGTGGAGAAGTCGAGGATGGTATTGAGCGGGATCGACAGGGAGCTCCTGGGCGAGACCGCGGCCAGGATCAGGGCGCTTCGCAAGCCCGAGCCCTACAAGGGCAAGGGGATCCGCTACGAGAACGAGACGGTCCGCCGGAAGGCCGGGAAGTCGGGCAAGTAGTCCGCCCGTGCTTTGGAGCGTGACCGGTCTCTGAGGGAAGGTCATAACATGCCGGTAACAGGAAGAAAAGAGTCTAGGCTCAAGAGGAAGAAACGTGTCCGGAAAAAGGTCCAGGGTACGGCCGAGCGCCCCAGGCTCTCGGTTTTCAGGAGCAGCAGGCACATATACGCGCAGATAATCGACGACGAGTCGGCGCGCACCCTGGCCGCCGTCTCCTCCATGTCCAAGGACATTCGTCAGGAAGTGGAGGGCAAATGCGGCAATTGCGAGGGGGCCGCGCTTGTGGGGGGGCACATAGCCAGATTGGCCCTGGACAAGGGCATAAACAAGGTGGTGTTCGACCGCAACGGCTTCCTGTATCACGGCAGGGTGAAGACGCTCGCAGAGGCGGCACGGGAGAGCGGACTGGAGTTTTAGCCGATATCATGGCGGTTTTGCCGAGGGAGAGATCCATTGTACAGGGAACAGGATGAAGTCCAGTTTATAGAGAAGGTGGTGCACATCAACCGGGTGGCCAAGGTGGTAAAGGGCGGCCGGCGGTTCAGCTTCAGCGCCATCGTCATCGTAGGCGACGGAAACGGGAAGGTCGGGAGCGCCCTGGGCAAGGCCAACGAGGTGCCCGAGGCCATCCGTAAGGGCGTGGAGCGGGCCAAGAAGAACATGACCCGGATTCCCATCCTTGACGGCACCATTCCTCATGAGGTCACCGGCAAGTGCGGAGCGGGTTGCGTGCTGCTCAAGCCCGCCGGGCCCGGGACCGGAGTCATAGCGGGTGGGGCGGTCCGCGCTGTTCTGGAGGCGGTCGGGGTGCAGAACATCCTGACCAAGTGCCTGGGCTCCCACAACCCGCACAACCTGGTCAAGGCGGCCATGGATGGGCTCCTGTCCTTGCAGAGCCCGGAGGACATAGCCAAGCGCAGGGGCAAGGCATTGGAAGAGATCGTGTAGTCTCCGGGATACGGGATTGCACCAGTCGGGGTGGTGGAAATGGAGGACAAGATCAAGGTTACACTGATCAAGAGCGGGATCGGGAGGCACAAGAGGATCCGGCAGACATTGAGAGGACTCGGTCTGACCAAGTTGCAAAAGACCGTAGAATTGAACAATACTCCCGCCATCAGGGGGATGATTGAGAAAGTCTCCTTCTTGGTACGGGTGGAAGCTTGATGGAAAAGGAGATCACCATGCAAGTCCATGACCTCTCTCCTGGGGCCGGCTCCAAGAAGCCCAAGAAACGAGTGGGCAGGGGGCCCGGCTCGGGGCACGGCAAGACCGCGTGCCGGGGTGAGAAGGGGCAGAAGGCCCGGTCCGGCGGATACGTGAAACCGGGGTTCGAGGGCGGGCAGATGCCCATGCAAAGGCGCCTGCCCAAGCGGGGCTTCAAGAACCTTTTCCGTAGCGAGTACAAGGCCGTGAACGTCAAAGACCTGTCCCGGTTCGAGCAGGGCGCCTCGGTGGGGCCCGAGGAGCTAAAGGCGGCCGGTCTGATCGGCAGGAACGACAGGGTGAAGCTGCTGGGCCAGGGCAACCTTCCCCACGCGGTAAGCGTCAGGGTCCACCAGGCCAGCCGCTCAGCTCGGAGCAAGATAGAGGCGGCGGGCGGATCCGTGGAGCTCATTTGATGATCAATCACTGCGGCACAGGCGGGGAACCAATCCAGTGATAGGCGGCTTTCAGAACATATCCAAGATACCCGAGCTGAAGAAGCGCATCCTCTTTACACTTGGGATGCTGGCTGTCTACCGGGTGGGGTGCCACATCCCCACCCCGGGGATCGACGCCGCAGCCCTGGCGGCCTTTTTCAGTGAGCGCCAGGGGACCCTCTTCGGCCTGTTCGACATGTTTTCCGGCGGCGCGCTCAGCCAGATGTCGGTGATGGCCCTGGGTATAATGCCCTATATCAGCGCCTCGATCATTCTCCAGTTGATGACCGTGGTGGTGCCCCACCTGGAAAAGCTCAAGAAGGAAGGGGAGCAGGGCCGGAAGAAGATCACTCAATACACCCGTTACGGGACGGTGATTTTGAGCGTCATACAGGGGTTCGGAATCGCCGTGGGCCTGGAGCGCATGTCCAGCCCCGGGGGCGCCATGGTGGTACCCATCGGCGGATGGGGCTTCAGGCTGATGACCGTGATCACCCTGACAGCGGGCACCGCGTTCCTGATGTGGTTGGGCGAGCAGATCACCGAGCGGGGGATAGGCAACGGGATCTCCCTGATCATTTTCGCCGGCATAGTGGCGAGATTTCCGATGGCCGTGGCCAATACGTTCCGCCTGATGAGCACGGGCGAGCTCACCCCGTTCTTCATGATCATAGTCCTCGCCTTGATGATCTTCGTGGTGGGATTCATAGTGTTCATGGAGCGGGGGCAGCGGCGAATACCCGTCCAGTACGCCAAACGGGTCGTGGGGCGGCGGATGTACGGGGGGCAGAGCACCCACCTGCCGCTCAAGGTGAACACCGCCGGGGTCATACCCCCGATCTTCGCCTCGTCCATAATCATGTTCCCGGCCACTATAGCCAATTTCCTGAACGTCAAGGAGATCCCGTGGCTGGAGCAGGTGGTCAACTACCTCTCGCCGGGGCACATCGTATACATACTCATTTTTGTCGTATTTATTATTTTCTTTTGCTACTTCTATACTGCCGTCCAGTTCAACCCGGTGGACGTAGCGGACAACATGAAGAAGTACGGCGGATTCATACCGGGCATCAGGCCGGGGAAGAACACGGCGGAGTACATAGACAGGGTGCTCACAAGGCTGACCTTCAGCGGTGCGATTTATGTCTCCGCTGTGTGCGTCCTTCCCCAGATACTGATTTACAAGCTCAATGTCCCGTTCTACTTCGGCGGGACCGCGTTGCTCATCGTGGTGGGTGTGGCCATGGACACGGCCAACCAAATCGAGTCCCATATGCTCACCCGGCACTATGAGGGGTTCATGAAGAGGGGCCTGGGCCGGGGGAGATAGACAGGAAGTATATCCCCGCGTCCGTGTAGCCAAATCAATGGAGCAAGAGAGTCAGGATGGCCAAGGAAGATGCGATAGCTGCCGAGGGAACGGTGCTCGAGACCCTGCCCAACGCCATGTTCAAGGTGGAGCTGGAGAATGGACATCGCGTCCTGGCCCATATCTCGGGAAAGATGCGCATGCACTACATCAAGATACTCCCAGGAGACAAGGTGCAGGTGGAGCTCTCGCCCTATGACCTCTCGCGGGGGCGCATTGTTTACCGGGGTACCGGCAAGGGGCGGTAATGGGAGAAAAGATCAATGAAAGTAAAAGCTTCTGTAAAGAAAGTTTGTAATAAATGCAAGACAATTCGTAGAAAAGGAACTGTAAGAGTTATCTGTGAGAATTCCCGCCATAAGCAGAGGCAGGGGTAGTCAGTTTACTCGTCATGGTGTTTCGGCTCCAGTCGTGGACCCAGTATCATGAGAGGGGAGTGAGAAATTGGCCAGGATAGCCGGTGTAGATTTACCCAAAAAGAAGAGAGTGGAGATAGCCCTTACCTACATATACGGGATTGGGCGGACCAGCGCGCAGAAGATCCTCGATGAGGCCGGGGTGGACTGGAACACGAAGACGGACGACCTGACCGAGTCACAGATAACCGGAATCCGGCGGGTGATCGACGAGGAGTACAAGGTGGAGGGCGATCTCAGGCGCGAGGTTTCCATGAACATCAAGCGTCTCATGGATCTCGGCCTGTACCGGGGGCTCAGGCACCGCAAGGGGCTGCCGGTCCGCGGACAGAGGACCAGCACCAACGCAAGGACGCGGAAGGGACCGAAGAGGTCGGCCATCGGAAGGAAAAAGAAATAGAATCCCGGGGTAGGAGAGAATGGCTAAAGCCGCTAAGAGAAGAGGTAAGGCGAAGAAGGAAAAGAAGAATATCCCCAGCGGGATCATTCACATTCAATCAACCTTCAACAACACGATCATCACCGTCACTGACAACGACGGGAACGTCATAGCCGCCTCCACCGCCGGGCGGCAGGGGTTCAAGGGGTCCAGAAAGAGCACCCCTTTCGCCGCCCAGCTCGCGGCCCAGGACGCCCTGAGGCAGGCAATGGAACAAGGCATGCGTTCGGCCGAGGTGAGGGTCAAAGGGCCCGGCGTGGGGCGGGAGGCGGCCCTGAGGGCGCTTCAGACGGACGGGTTTTCGGTAACCGTGATAAGGGACGTGACGCCCATTCCCCACAACGGGTGCCGGCCTCCGAAGCGGAGGCGGGTCTAGTAAGGACCGGCGGGCCGTCTTTGGCCCGAACGGGTGCAACAAACCAGAGAGACGCCAAAGGAGAAGCTGTTTTGGCCAGATATACCGGTTCATCATGCAGGCTGTGCCGGAGGGAGAACCTGAAGCTGTTCCTCAAGGGGGACCGCTGTTTCGGCGAGAAGTGCGCTTTCGAGAGAAGACCCTATGCGCCGGGCCAACACGGCCAGCGCCGCGGGGGAAAGATTTCAGACTATCGGCTCCAGCTGCGGGAGAAACAAAAGGTCAAGAGGATTTACGGGATCCTGGAGAAGCAGTTCAGGCGCTACTACGAGCGGGCGGAGAAGCAGAAGGGGGTCACCGGGACAAGCCTGTTGATCCTCCTGGAGTCCCGCCTGGACAACACGGTCTACCGCCTGGGCTTCGCCGCGTCCAGGGACCAGGCCCGGCAGTTGGTGAAGCACAACCACTTCAAGGTCAACGGCTGCAAGGTAAACATCCCGTCTTACCAGGTCAAGGTGGGCGACGTAATAGAAGTCAAGGAATCCAGCCGAAAGTCGGGACCGATCGTGGAGGCCATGGAGACGGTAGTCCGCCGGGGGGTGCCGAGTTGGCTCGAAGTGGATAAGGATAATTTCAAGGGAACCCTGAAGGCGCTTCCCAATAGGGAAGATCTGACAATGCCCATTCAGGAGCAGCTCATAGTGGAGCTCTACTCCAAGTAGGAAGGCGTTTGGTGACTCCCTCCGGCAGCAGCCGGGAGACCGGACCGGGGGGGCGGTTTCTTCAGGACCGAATTGGGGGCTATTGTTGGCAGATCTAAAAGCAAGAAACTGGCGGGAGTTGATTCGGCCGAAGGGTGTCGTCATAGACGAAGAGACCCATACGGAGAGCTACGGCAAGTTCGTGTATGAGCCTCTGGAGCGGGGCTTCGGAATCACCATAGGCAATTCTCTCCGGCGGATCCTGCTCTCTTCCCTTCAGGGCGCCGCGATCACTTCGGTCAAGATCGAAGGGGTCTCCCATGAGTTCACCACTGCTCAGGGAGTCCTGGAGGACGTGACCGACATCATCCTGAACCTCAAAGAAGTAAAGCTGAAGCTGCTCAGCGGGGAAGAGGCGCGGATGCATCTCTCGGTGGATCGCGAGGGGGCGGTCACAGCGGCGGACATCCAGACCGACGGCTCGGTCAAGATCCTCAACCCGGAGCAGCATATCGCCACCCTGAACCAGGAAGGAGGGCTGGAGATGGAGATGGCGGTCAGGGTGGGGAAGGGCTACGTCCCGGCCGAGCGGAACAAGGAGAAGGGCCAGGACA
Organism: uncultured Desulfobacterales bacterium; assembly: GCA_964647905.1. Lineage (GTDB taxonomy): Bacteria > Desulfobacterota > DSM-4660 > Desulfatiglandales > HGW-15 > CAZYJR01. The sequence continues at coordinate 13,432 of CAZYJR010000051.1, forward strand.
TAGGGGTCATACCCATTGACGCGGTCTTCTCTCCCATCGAAAAGGTCAACTACGTGGTCTCCAACGCCCGCGTGGGGCAGATCACGGACTATGACCGGTTGACCCTCGAGGTTTGGACCGACGGAAGCGTTCTGCCGGAAGACGCGGTGGCTTACGCGGCCAAGATCCTCAAGGAGCAGATGAGTCCCCTCATAAACTTCGAGGAGGAGCCCGAGCCTTTTGAGGATGACGAAGGCGAGGAGGAAGACCGGCTCAATGAGAATCTCTTTCGGCCGGTATCCGAGCTGGAGCTCTCGGTGCGCTCGGCCAACTGCCTGAAGAACGCCAATATCACCCTTATAGGCGAGCTGGTGCAAAAGAGCGAGAACGAGATGCTCAAGACCAAGAACTTCGGCAGGAAGTCCCTTAACGAGATCAAGGAGATCCTCGCCGAGATGGGCCTGTCCCTGGGGATGAAGCTGGATAATTTCCCGGGCGGGGGCGAGAAGGCCGAGCTTCAGGCCGGTAATGAGGACGAGGAAGAAGAGGACACTGAAGAATGAGACATCTCAAGGCGAAAAAGAAGCTGGGGACCGGCTCCAGCCACCGGAAGGCGATCCTGAGGAACATGGTGACCTCGCTCTTCAAGCACGGGCAGGTGGAGACCACCGACGCAAAGGCCAAGCAGATGAGGCCGGTCGCTGAGAGGATGATCACCCTGGCCAAGCGGGGAGACCTCCACGCCCGGAGGCAGGCACTGGGTTTTCTTCAGGAAAAGCCCGTGGCCCACAAACTCTTCGGCGAGATCAAGGATAGGTACACGGATCGGCAGGGCGGGTACGTTAGGATCGTCAAGAAGGGGGTGCGCCGCGGAGACGGGGCCCCTCTGTCCATAGTCCAACTGGTACAGGGCGCGGAAGGATCAAGGAAACCCAAAAGGAAGTGGCGCTCCCAGGCTGAGGCCCCACGCAAGGCCGAGCCTAAGAGCGCCCAGGCCGAGAGCCCCCCCGAAGGACCGGGGGAGGCTGGAAAGCCCGAGCAGGGGGGCGGCGCTTCGTGAACCGGAGCGACCGGGGAGGCGTTACTTAACCAATCAACGGAATCCCTGTGAAACGGACTATTACCATAGCATCACGGGCCTCCTTGTCATTCAGAGGGCAAGGAGGTTTTTTTTGATCGGAGACCCGCTGTGAGCACTTTCAGGCACAAGGACCTGTTGGGCATGGGGCAGCTCTCCGCTGAGGAGATCGGCATGATCCTGGATACGGCCGAGTCTCTCAAGGAGATATCTCTAAGAGAGATAAAGAAGGTCCCCACCCTGAGGGGCAAGAGCGTGATCCACTTCTTCTACGAGCCCAGCACCAGGACCCGCACCTCCTTTGAGATGGCCGCCAAGCGGCTGAGCGCGGACACCATGAGCCTCTCGGCCACCACCAGCAGCGTGGTGAAGGGTGAGACCCTGATAGACACCGCGAGAAACCTCCAGGCCATGAATCCGGACCTGATAGTCCTGCGCCATCCCTGCTCAGGCGCTCCCCACCTACTGGCCCGGGAGGTGGATGCCTGCGTGATAAACGCAGGGGACGGGATAAACGAGCATCCCACCCAGGCCCTGCTGGATCTCCTTACCATTCGGGAGAGAAAGGGCGGAATACAAGGCCTGGAGGTGGCCATAATCGGGGACATCGCCCACAGCCGCGTGGCCCGCTCGGACATCATAGGCCTGACCAAGATGGGCGCGAGGGTCACCATCTCGGGCCCCCCCACCATGCTCCCCCTCCATGCAGAGACCCTGGGAGTGGAGGTGGTCCCCGACCCCTCGGAGGCGGTAAGGGACAAGGATGTGATCATAATGCTCCGCATACAACTGGAGAGGCAGGCCAAGGTGCTCTTCCCCGGCCTCAGGGAGTACGCCACCTTTTTCGGGCTCAATCCCGCCAGGGTGGATAACGCCAAGGGCGACGTGATCATCATGCATCCCGGCCCGATGAACAGGGGCGTGGAGATAGCATCCGAGGTGGCGGACGGCCCCTACTCGGTAATACTGGAGCAGGTGGCGAACGGGGTGGCCGTCCGTATGGCCCTTCTCTATCTATTGATCGGAGGTTCCAGGCGTGGCGACGTGGATTAGAGGCGGCCGGGTAGTGAATCCCCTCAGCGGGGCGTCCGAGGATTTGGACATAATTATCGAGCGGGGGCGCATCAAGGACATACTTCTCCCTGGCGGGCTCACGGAAGAGCCTCCCAGGTTGGAGATCATAGACGCATCCGGCCGTCTCGTGCTCCCCGGCCTGATCGACATGCACGTCCACTTGAGGGAGCCCGGCCACGAGTACAAGGAGACAGTGGAATCCGGCTCGAGGGCGGGCGCCGCGGGCGGCTTCACCGGCCTTGCCTGCATGCCCAATACGGACCCTGTAAACGACTCCCGCTCCATAACGGAGTTCATCCTCAGGCAGGCCCGGTCGGCCGGATACGCAAGGGTTTATCCGATAGCAGCAATCACCATGGCCCAGAAGGGAGAGGCCTTGACCGAGTTCGGGGACCTGAGGGAAGCCGGCGCAGTGGGCGTATCAGACGACGGCAGGCCTGTTGCCAGCGGCCAGGTCATGCGGAGGGCCCTCGAGTACGGCCGCTTCCACGGCCTGACCGTCATAAGCCACTGCGAGGACCCCACCCTCTCCTCAGGAGGCTCCATGCACGAGGGAGAGGTCTCCACTCGAATAGGACTGAGGGGCATCCCCGCAGCCGCCGAGGAGATCATGGTCCAAAGGGAGATCAGCCTCGCCCGCCTCACCGGCTGCCCTGTCCACATCGCCCATGTGAGCACCGGGGGGTCGGTGGAGCTGATCCGCAGGGCCAAGGACGAGGGGCTGCCCGTAACCTCCGAGACCGCCCCTCACTATTTCACCCTTGACCACACCGCGGTGATAGGCTATCGCACGGAGGCCAAGATGAATCCCCCCCTCCGCACCCCTGAGGACGTACAAGCAATAAGGGAGGGCCTGGCCCAAGGCGTGATAGACGCCATAGCCACGGACCACGCCCCCCACAGCCCCCTGGAAAAGGACGTGGAGTTCGAGACCGCGGCTTTCGGCATCATCGGACTGGAGACCGCCCTCCCCCTCACCCTTGCCCTGGTGGAGCAGGGGGTGTTAAGATTGCCCGAGGCCGTCAAAAAGCTGACCCTGGATCCGGCCCGAATCTTGGGCATCGACGGCGGCCTCCTGAAGAAAGGAGCGGCCGCCGACCTTACGGTCATAGACCCTGACACGGACTATACCCTAACGGAAAAGGAGCTTCAATCCCGGAGCGCGAATTCTCCATTCCTGGGCGCCCGCCTCCGGGGCAGGGCCGAGCTCACCATGGTAGGAGGGCGGATTGTCTGGAAGCGACCAGCGCATCCTGGTGGTGGACGATGAGCAAGGCATGCGGGAGTTCCTGGAGATCCTCCTGACCAGCGAGGGCTATCAGGTCGCCCTGGCCTCAAACGGACGGGAGGCCTTTTCCCGGCTGGACCGGGACTCCTTCGACCTCATCATATCGGACATCCGCATGAAGGACATCGACGGGATAGAGGTCCTGAAAAAGGCTAAAGACGTAAACTCCGATTCCGTGGTGGTGATGATCTCCGCCTTTGCAACCGCCGAAACAGCGGTTCAGGCCATGAAGGAAGGCGCCTATGACTATATCCCCAAGCCCTTCAAGGTTCGCGAGTTCAAGAAGATCGTAAGGGAGGCCCTCCAGGCCAGGAAAACAGGCGAGCCTCTAAGACCCGGCCAAGAGGGCCTCCACTTTGGCTGCCTGATCGGCGAGAGCCCCCAGATGAGGAAGGTCTATGACCTGATAGACCGCGTGGCCCAGACCAAGTCCAACATCCTGATATCCGGCGAGAGCGGCACGGGCAAGGAGCTCGTGGCCCGCGCCATACACCGCCGCAGCGACCGCAGGGAAAAACCCTTCATTGTAATCAACTGCGCCGGGATCCCGGAGAACCTGATCGAGAGCGAGCTCTTCGGATACCGAAAGGGCGCGTTCAC
>CAZYJR010000052.1:0-17050 GCA_964647905.1 uncultured Desulfobacterales bacterium
CCTGCGGGGACCAGTCCATTTCAAGAATGGGCGTCTTGATCTTGAGCCCGGTAATATCCCAGTTTTCAAACCACTTTTTGAACTTCATAGGCCCTCCAACACGTGAGGTTCCCCCCATTGTCTAGACAAAAAATGCCGAAACTTAAGCTCAGTGCAGCGGGTTGGCCGAGCCGAGCGGAGCCCTTGCGGAGCTCAGGCGAGGCGAGGCCAACCCTTCCTCGTATTTCACCGAGCGCCGGTCCCGCCCCTAGAGCACGTCCCGTATCTCCAGCCACCCGGGCCTGGTCTCGCACGCCTCCTCCATGGCCCGGCGCGAGCCCAGCACCTTTACCATGCCCGCGTCCCTGACGCCCTCCAGTATCCCGGCGAACTCGGTGAAATGGGCCCCGGTCGTACCCAGGACCTGGTCGCGTATCTCCTGGAGCCCCTCCTCGGTTTGTCCTGTCAGACGCCTCAGCATGGAGATGTGGCCGGCCGCATCGGGCAGCTTGTGGCGGTCGATGTCCCCTATGGTCCCTATGACGGCCTTTTCCAGCTCCTCCTTGGAAATCGGGGATGAGCGGAGGAACTCCCCGCAGGAATCAAAGGCCTCCAGCGTCCCGAGCAGGTTGGGGTCCCTGTAGGAGACGAAGGTAAGGCCCCCGGAGAGCCTGTCAATGTTGCAGAACGCGCCGTAGGCCCCGCCCTGCACCCTGATGCGGTCCCAGAGCCATGCGTTTCTGAGGTGCCTGGTGATGACCAGGGCCGATCCGTGAAAGCGGTACCCGAGCCGGGCAAGAGAGGCCCCCTTGCCCACGTAGTTGACTTGGGCCGGGATGGCCAGCCCTTCGAAACGGGGCGGATCCACCTGCTCCCAAATCCGGGGCCGCCGCTGCCCGAGCGGCAGCTCTTCCAGGAAGGCCTCGATGCGCCTGCTGAGACCGGTCCGGTCCTTGCCGTCCGCCGTGGCGTTGACCACCATGGCGGAACGGTTCACCAGGCTGTGCCTCACCTCTTCCAGCGAGGCCAGTACCCGGGGCCAGTCCTCATCCATCAGGCGCGCCAGGCCCCTCAGGAAGAAGAGGTAGCTGAGCCCGCCGGTCACCTCCGCGGCCCAGTCTGCCTCTCCGAAATGCGCGCCCAGCCTGGCGGCCACGACCTGGTGCCCGGCTGGGACCAGGCGCTGCTCCTGGCGCGCCTTGGCCTGGAGCACGATCTGCCGGAACCGCTCCTTGTCGTCCAGTCTGACCCGGAGGAGGACATCGCGCAGGATATCCAGGAGGTCCTGGACCTTTTGGGTTATGGCCTTCCCCCTCAGGAACATCCATGCAGCGCCCCTTGGGTCGGACTCTGATGCGGATGCAAAGAACGAGGCGTGTATCCCGCCCGTCTTGCGGCTGATCCGCTGGGTCAGGGTCACGTAGTCCTCCCTATCGGTGCCCATTTCCAACAGGGCGCGCCCGAAGAGACGGACATAGGGAAGGACCTCCGCCCGCAGGCCGTGCAGGTCGAAGCCAAGATCCAGGTAGGTGATCCCGCCGGTGGCGAGATCATGGTACAGGACCTCCGTCCCACCGTGGTCTTCGGCCTCGATGGGGATCTTCTTGTTCTCCGGGTCCAGGTCCCGCAGGCCGAGCCTGGGGATGGACTCGAGCGCCTCGGGCGGGTCGGGCGTCTCCTGGAACCGCTTGAGCTCCTTGGTGCTCTTCACCGCCTCGGCCAGCCCCTCGGGACCCAAGGCCTCCCGGGCCTTTCGGATCCGCTCCCTCTCCTCTTCGGCCATTCTCCCGGCCAGGCCGGGATCGGGTTCGAGCAGGACCGTGGAGCGGTGAGGGTTTTCCAGGAGGCAGCTTCGTATGAGCCGCTGGAACCAGTCCGGCTCCCGGGTGATGCGCTCCTTGAGGGCGGCCAGAGGCCGTTCGAACGCCACCAGGGCCAGCGGGTCCCTGTCGTAGAGCGAGGTGCTCAGGGATCGCAGCATGAGGATGAGCCCCCTGGGATAGCCGCCGCTGTTGTTTTCCCTCAGCAGGAACTCCATGGTGTTGAGGGCCGCCTCCACGGTCAGGGGGTCCACCCCCTTGTCCGCGATCCCGCTCAGGGTGTCGCGGATCAGGTCTTCCACCCGGCCGCTTTCCTGTATTCGGACTCCCTTGAGCCCCGTGGAGAAGAAATACTGGCGCAGCTCGGTCTCCATCCCCACTCCGGCCAGATCCTCGCCCAGGCCCGAGTCTATGAGGGCCTTTCTGAGGGGGGAGCCCGGCATGCCGAGGAGTATGAACTCCAGTGCGTTCAATCCCAGGGCCAGCTCGGGGGAAGGCTCGCCCGGCATCAGCCAGTTGACCGTGACCCGGCCCTGCGGCCCGCCTCCCTCGTCCCCGCCCGGATCGAAAGGCCTGGTTATGCGAAGCGGCCTTTCCAGGGCGGGCTGCAGGGGTATGCCGGAGTCTATTGCCAGCGGTTCGAAATCCCTGAGGTATTGATCGACCAGCTCCAGTCTCTTTTGCGGGTCGTCGTCTCCGTGAAAGAAGATGCGGGCGTTGGAAGGGTGGTAATACTTCCGGTGGAAGTCCTTGAACCGCTCATAGGTGAGCTCGGGTATGAACCTCGGGTCGCCTCCGGAGTCGAACCCGTACGGGGTGTCCGGGAACAGGGACCGCTGGCTGTACTCCGCGAGCAGGGAGTCGGGGGAGGAATAGGCCCCTTTCATCTCGTTGTACACCACCCCCTTGTAGACCATGGGCCCTTCCCGGGACTCGGCCTCCAGGTGCCATCCCTCCTGGTGGAAGATCTCGCGTGTCAGGCGCGGGTGGAAGACCGCGTCCAAGTAAACGTCGATCAGGTTGTAGAAGTCCTGGACGTTTTGGCTGGCCACCGGGTAGCAGGTCTTGTCCGGGAAGGTCATGGCGTTCAGAAAGGTCTTGAGGGAGCCCTTGATCAGCTCGACAAAGGGCTCCTTGACCGGGTACTTGCGGGACCCGCAGAGGACCGAGTGCTCCAGGATGTGGGCCGCCCCGGTGGAGTCCACAGGGGGGGTCCTGAAGGTTATGCCGAAGACCTTGTTTTCGTCTTCGTTTATCAGGGAGAGGAGCTCGGCGCCGGTCCTCCTGTGGCGGTAGAGCTCCGCCTTGGTCTTGAGCTCCGGGATGTCCTGTTCGCGGACCGGTTCGAACCCATGGCTCGGATTCATAGTCAGACCTCCATTAAACTCGGTATCCGGATTTTCACTCGAGGGTGGATCGGCTGGGGCCGGGCTGCGGGACCGTCCCCGTTCCGAAGTCGGTCTCCATGTAAAGGCGGTAGAAGGCCGCCAAAACCAGGGCGTGACGGATCTCGCCCTGCCGGATCAATGCCGGGACCTCTGAGAGGGGGCGGATCACCACCTCTATGTCTTCCTTTTCGTCCTGGGACTGCTCTCCGGCCTCCCTGACGTCCAGGGCCAGGTAGGTATGGCAGCGGTTGTTCAGGATCGCGGGATTGGGGAACACGTAGCTCAAGGGCACCATCTCCCTCTCCCGAAAGCCGGTCTCCTCGTCCAGCTCTCGCCGGGCGGCCTCCTCGGGCGAATCCCCCGGCTCCACGATCCCGCCCGGGATCTCCAGGGTGGCCTCCCTTATCCCGTGGCGGTACTGGCGGATCAGTACGACTTCCTTGTTTGCCGTCAAGGGGATCACGTTCACCCAGTCGGTCGACTCGAGGATGTAGAAATCGTGGGCCTCGCCGGTCCTGGGCGACCGGGCCCGGTCGGTTCTCAGGCTGAAAATCCTATAGCTGCGATCCTGCTTGCTCCCCAGGATTTCCCAGGGTTTGGGCGCCATTTGATCTCCTCGCTCCAGGACTCGGATGACCGGAGAGGGCAACTATAGGGCAAAGGCGGTCCGGGTTCAAGGCAAAACCCTTTGTTCGGCCATGTCTTCGCCCGGAATGCGGTCCAGGAATTCCCTCACATCGGCCAGCTCATGGATCAGCGGCACGGGCGGGAGGCTCCTCAGGAAGTGGCGGCCGTAACGGCTGGCCACTATGCGCGCGTCCAGCACCGCCAAGACGCCCCTGTCCTTGCCGCTCCTTATCAGCCGCCCCAGGCCCTGCTTGAGGGCGATGATGGCGGAGGGGACCTGGTATTCCATGAACGGGTTCCCGCCCCTTTGACGCACGGCCTCGATTCGGGCCGCCACCAGGGGCTCGCCCGGGGACTCGAACGGGAGCTTGTCCACCACCAGGCAGCTCAAGGCCTCTCCGGGCACGTCCACTCCCTGCCAGAAGGAGCCGGTGGCCAGAAGGACCGAGTGGATGTCCTTGGAGAACCGCTCCAGGAGGACCGATCGCGGGGCCTCGCCCTGCCGGAAGACCGTGAAGGGCAGCTCGTCCTTTATCCTCTTGTAGGCCGCATCCAGGTTCTGATGGCTGGTGAAGAGGACCAGTGCCCGCCCCGATGTCAGTTCCAGGAGCTCAAGGATGCGCTCCGAGACCCTGTCCGGGAAGTCCCGCTGGTTGGGGAGGGGCAGGTCCCGGGGTACGTAGAGGACCGCCTGGCTTTCGAAGTCGAAGTGTGAGGGGAATATCCCCTCCAGGGTCTCTTCCCGGTCCAGGCCCAGCCTGGAGCGGATGTACCCGAAGGTCCCGTTGGTCGAGAGGGTGGCCGAGGCGAGAATCACGGTCTCCAGGTTTTCATAGAGCTGCTCCCGGAGGGGCCCGGATACATCCAGGGGCGAGGCGTGGAGGACCGCCCCCCTCTTTCGGCGCTCGTACCAGACCAGCCACCCGGGGTCCACGCATTCCAGGACCGCCTTCAGGGACCCGCTCAACTGAACGGCCCGGGAGTAGAACGCCTGGAGCCCCTTTTCATCCGGCAGCTCGGGCCCTAAGGCCTTTTCCAGCCTGCCCGTCTCCCCCTCCATCATGGAAAGGGGCCCCCGCCGCAGGGCCTCCCGGGTTTCCGGGTCCAAGAGGCCCCGCTCCGCCCGGGCCTCCAGGAGCCGCCTGATCCTCTCAGCAGCGCCCCGAACCACGGACGGCATGGGCTTGAGCTCCTTCCACCGCCCGCCTTGCCGCCCGCCCGCGCGCTCCAGGGCCTTTTCCGCCTCCGCGGCGAGATCGAAGAGCTGATTGGTGCTTATTCGCTCCCCGAAATAGGTCGTGGCGATGTCCTCCACGCCGTGGGCCTCGTCCAGGACCACCACCTGGGACCTGGGGATCACCTCGCCGAACCCTCCCCGCCTCACCATCAGGTCGGCGAAAAACAGGTGGTGATTCACCACCAGCAGCCTGGCCGCTGCCGCCCTGGCCCTGAGGGCGTTCAGGAAGCAGTCTTCATGTCTGGGGCACCTCGAGCCCAGGCACTGCTCAGAGGAGGAGGAGAGGCTCTCCCATATCGGATCGCCGTCGGGCAGCCACTCCAGCTCCGAGCGGTCCCCGAACTCGGTGCGGCCGATCCATTGGTCCAGCCTCCGGCGGAGCTCCATGAGGTCCTCGCCGAAGAGCCCCGGATCCGAGACCAGTTGGTGATAGCGGTGGAGGCAGAGGTAGTTCTTCCTGCCCTTCATGAGCATTGCGTCTATCTTCAGCCCGGCTGCCTCGGCCAGCAGGGGGATGTCCTTGTAGTATATCTGCTCCTGGAGGTTCTTCGTTCCCGTTGATACGACCGCCTTTTTCCCGGATAGCACCAGGGGAACGAGATAGCCGAGGGTCTTCCCAGTGCCTGTGCCGGCCTCTATGACCGCGTGGCGCTCCTCTTCCAGGGCGCGTGCGATCAGGCGGGCCATCTCCGTCTGGGACTCCCTGAACTCGAACCAGCCCCGCCTGGCCGACATCAGGCCGCCCGGGCCGAGCACGGCGCCGATCTTGGCGGCTATTCCGCCCATATCATCGACCATGGGCCGCGGCGGCTCCCCGGTCGGCGCACGATGGGGCGGGCGCGGGGCGCCGGAGAAGAAAGGACTGGTTTGCGGGAGGATGATAGGTTAACATATAAACCATCTCCGTCGCGGCCCCGGCCCCCCGGGCCGGAGCGCATGAAGGCGTTTGATGAAGATAAGACTCGGATCCACATACGCCGTTGGGAGCACCGGCCGCCTCGCGGGCGAGCCCGGACCGGGCGGGTATGCCCGGGTCACCCTGCCCGGCGGGGCCACCGTACACGACCTCTTGACGTCACTCCCGGCCTTGGGGCCGCCCGAGGCGTTCGACGACATCATGATCCACGTGTTCGTCAACGGGGGCCTTGTGGGGTTCGATCACCGGCTGAGCGAGGGCGACAAGGTGGACATACACATCCCGGTCTCGGGCGGCTGAGCGCGCCGTCCCCTAGAGGGTTGGGAGCTTGAGCACCCGGTAGCCCTCCCGGGCCAGGAGCGACAGGATCTCCTGGGGCGGCAGCATGGCGGCGGCCAGTATCTTCTGCCCGGTCCGGTCCTCGAAGGCCACGCCCGGAATGCGGATCCTGATGTCCCTTTGCTCGTCGCGGCCGCAGGCCGAGATCTCCAGCGGTCCCGGATCAAACGGGACCCCCAGGGACCGGAGGACCCGTGCCGCTGCTTCCAGCGGGTCGCCCTCCCCTCCGAGAAAGATGCAGGTAATACCCCTTTTTTCCATCAAAGAGACCACTTCCCGCCCCAGCCCGGTCAAGTCGACCACCAGCCTTGTATCTCCCCTCTCCAGGAGGCAGTCCGCCCTGACGTACAGGTTGAAGTCCTGATCCCGCCCGTCGTAGACCGGGATCTCGACCCCCGCCTTCAGAGACGCACCCGAGAGCTCGGCCAGGGAATCCAAGACCCCACGGATCCCGCCGGCCGGCTCCAGAGGCGGCAACGGAGGGGGCGGATCCGGGGCGTCTCCCCGGTCCGGGGGGTAGTCCAGGACCTTCACTCCCCGCCCCTCCAGGTAGCTCCGTATGATCCCGGGGGTCGGGGGGTCGCCCGGCTCCAGGAGCGTCAGCATGACCACCTCGGGCCCCGGCCGGCCCGCGGTTCTCTCGATGATCCAGTCCGCGCTCAGGCGGACGGGTATCGCGCCCCCGAGGTGATAGGCCTCCCCGCGGCGGTGGAGGATTCCCATATCGCATTCCGGGAGTATCTTTTCCAAGGCGGCTTCAAGGCCTTGATCCGGGTCCAGGTGGACCACCCTGTAATGGTCCCAAGTGGTCTCGATCAGGGTCGCCATTGCGCCCGGCATGGAGTGGTTCAAGTCCACGATGACCTTGAGCCCTCCGGCCAGGTCGATCATGGGGTGGCTGTCCGCCCGTAGATCCGCGCCTCCCCGGTCCTTCAAGGGGATGTAGTGCCGGCCCCGATCGATCCACCCCGCTCCCAGCAGGCGGAAGATGCGGCCCAGCTCGTCCCGCAGGGGGTCGGCCTCCTCCCGGGTGGGGCGGATCTGGACCGCGCCGGCAGGCGGCGGGGTGAACTCCACTTCTTCGGCTGCATCGGCCTCCCCGGGCTCGGGCCGTGGAGGGGCCTCTTCGATCGGCATCCTCACGAGATCGGGGGAATGGATGGGGAGCCTGATCACCTGCCCGGGATGGATGATGTCCGGGTCCTTGATGGAGGGATTGAGCCTCTGGACCGCCTTGAGGTATCCTTCATAGCTCGCGTCCCGCGGTATGTCGTATTTCTTGTTGAGTATCCTGATCAGGCTGTCTCCCGGGCTGACCGTGTACCTCTCGAGCTCGATCTCCTCCAGCTCGTCCGGGGCCGCCTGCACGACTTCCGCTCGAGCGCCTTCCAGGCCGGCCGGGGCCAGCCTGAGTGGGACCAGTATGGTTTCGCCCGGGTGGATGCGGTCCAGATCGTCCAGGTGGGGGTTCAGGCGCTTCAATACGCCGAGCAGCCGGTGGAGGTTTTTCTGTTCCGGGTCCGCCTTCTCCCGCAGGATCTTCCAGATCCACTCGCCTTCCCTGACCTTGTGGCGCTCGGCGAGCACCCTGCGCCCGCCCACCCGGAGGATCTCACGCCCGCCCCGGTCCTCGCCGGGCGCCTCGGCGCTCTTTACCAGGGTGATCTCGTACGTGTCCTCCTCCCCGGGGGCGGCCGCGTCTGTCGGGGCCGCCCCCAGGAGCAGGAAAGCGATGAACGGCAGGAGCCTGTTGACAATCCGCTGGCGAGCCTTCACATTGTCCTCTCAGTCGCTCGATTCTAGAGAGGCTGCAGAAGTGATGTCAACGTATTTCCAGGGTCGGGCCGCTTCCACTATATATTGGAATTCCAACCCCGCTTTCCACATTATATGGTATTTTTCAGTTGCACCGGGCTCGGCGATCTGCTAGAGTCGGCTCACCGGTGTGCGGATATTCCAAGGACGCCGCCGGCTCGGAGGATCGAATGCGAATAAAGAAGGTCTCCATCCTCGGGTTCAAGTCCTTCATGGACAGGCTGGATATCGCCCTTCCGGCCGGGATCAGCGCCGTTGTAGGACCCAACGGATGCGGCAAGAGCAATATCGTGGACGCGATCCGCTGGGCCATGGGGGAGCAGAGCGCCAGGCAGCTCCGCGGCAGGCAGATGGAAGACGTCATCTTCAGCGGCGCGGGTGAGTACAAGCCCCTGGGGATGGCCGAGGTGTCCCTGGTCTTTGAGAGCACGGACCGCTCCTTCCCCGGCGAGTACGCCCACCTGACGGAGCTTTCCATCACCAGACGCATCTACCGCTCGGGCGAGAGCGAGTACCTGATCAACCGTGTGCCCTGCCGCCTAAAGGACATCCAGGAGATCTTCATGGATACCGGCCTGGGCAACAAGGCCTATTCCATAATAGGGCAGGGCAGGATAAGCAGCATCATAGAGCAGAAGCCCGAGGAGACGCGGGCCATGCTCGAGGAGGCCGCCGGGATCACCAAGTACAGGCGCAAGGTGGAGGAGTCGCGGAGGAAGGTGGAGCTGACCCGGGCCAACCTCCAGAGGGTGGAGGACATACTCAGTGAAGTGGAGCGGCAGATGCGCTCCCTCAAACGCCAGGCCGCCAAGGCCAAGCGCTACAAGAAGCTGAGCGAGGAGATCCAGGACCTGGAGCTGACCCTGCATGCCAATGCCTACAGCGAGCTCCGGGAGGAGGCGGGAAAGCGGGTCCGCTCCACCGAGGCCCTGGCAGCGGAGGAGAGCGGGATGGCCTCCCGCCTGGCCTCCCGCCGGGCCGAGATCGAAAGAATGTCCCTCGAACTGGAGGAAAAGGACGAGGAGATCGCCGGGCTCCGCGAGGCCTATTCGAGGAGAAAGGAGGCGGTCAGCCGCAAGGAGTCTTTGCTGGAGTCGCTCGCAGGCGAGAGGAGGATGCAGGTCACGCTGGAGGAGCGGCTGGAGGCCGAGAAGGTGGAGCTCCGGAGCAGGCTGGAGCGGCTGGAGCGGGAGAGGGCGGAGCTGGAGGAACGCGCGGCCTCCATACGCGAGAACGCCGGCGCTCTCGAGGACGAGATGGGCTTGGTGGACCGGCGCTTGAAGAGGCGTTCAGGCGCGCTCAGGGAGGTAAGAGAGCAGTACGAGGCGGCCCGGGCCGAGGTGAGCGAAGGTCACAGCCAGGAGAAAGGGCTGGACAAGGAGTCCGGCTACGTCAACCAGCGCATGGGGGAGATAGCGGACGGCAGGGCCCGCCTGGAGCAGGAGAAGCAGGAGGTGGAGGCCAAGATCGGCCGTCTGGTGGAGGCATCCGAGAGAAAGACCCGGACCCGGGCCGCCCTCGCCGAGAAGCTCGACCGGGTCAACGAGGACCTGGAGCAGGAGAGGGAGGCCCGGGACGAGCTGGGACGTATAAGGGGCCGGGTGGAGGCCGATCTCAAGAAGCTGGAAGCCGATCTGGCCGGCAAGGATTCCAGGCTGGCGAGCCTGCGCTCAATGACCGAGAACTTCGAGGGGCTCAAGGTCGGGGTGCGCACCATAATGAAGGCCGAGGACCTGGACGCACGCAAGGAGGGGAGGGTCCTGGGGCTGGTGGCGGACGTGATCCAGGTGGACCCGGAGCTGGAGCAGGCCGTGGAGGCGGTGCTGGCCGACAGGCTCCAGTACGTGATAGTCCGGGGCCTGGCCGACGGCAGGGAGGCGGTGGAATACCTGAAGAGCAGGGGCAGGGGCAGGAGCAGCTTCGTCCCGCTGGGTGATCTCCGTCCCGGCGGGAACGGGACCGGGCCCGGGAACGGCCTCCCCCTGCTCAAGGACAAGGTGGAAGCACCCGAGGACTACCGCCCGCTGCTGGACGCGCTCCTCGGCAATACCGCCCTGGCCCGGGACCTGGGGCATGCCGTGGAGTGTTGGGCCGGGAACGGCGCCGGGCAGTGCCTGGTCACACCTGACGGAGACATGATCGACGAGCAGGGGGTGATAACCGGGGGCAAGACCGCCGCCGGCTCGCACGGGCTCCTGGCGCGGAAGCGGGAGATCCGGGAGCTGGAAGGGGCCGTTGCCGGGCTCAGGAAGGAGCTCGATGCGCTCAGCGGGCGCCTGGAGGGAATCGACTCTGAGATGGATTCCAAGGGCTCCCGGCTGGAGGCCTTGGAATCCGAACGCGAGGACTGCCGGGAGGAGGTCAATTCGCTGGACAAGGCCGCACTCCAATTGGGCCACGAGCTGGATCAGCTCCAGTCCCTCTCCGCGCGGATCACCTCGGAGCTGGAGCAGAAGGACAAGGAAAAAGAGAGGCACAAGCAGGACTTGACCCGGATCCGGGACGAGCTCGCCCGGTGCAGGGAGGAGGTCAGGAAGAAGGAGGAGTGGCTACAGGCCAAGGAGGCGGAGCTCAAGGAAGCCGAGGAGGAAGTGGAGCGGTTCCGGAGCGAGCTCGGCCGGCTGCGGATGGACGTCAACCTGGCCAAGGAGGAGGAAAAGGGCCTGGTGCGCCAGATGGAGAGGGTGGACGACTACCGGAGCGAGGCCGGGGAGAGGCTGGAGAAGATAGACCAGGAGATAGCCGCGGCCGGGAAGACCCGCCTGGAGTGCGTGGAGCGGGAAAAGGCGGTGAAAGAGGAGTTGAAGGGCCTTTATGACGAGCTCCGTACCGCCGAGGAGCGGGTGAACGAGGCCGGCCGCTTGCGGGCGGAGCTTCAGGGCGGGATCAAGGACGAGGAAAAGAAGGCCCAGGCCTTGGGCTCCGAGCTGGAGGGCCTGAGGGAGAGGATCAACCGGGCAAGGATGGAGCACTCCGAGATCGAGTACAAGATGACGGGCCTCTCGGACCTGGTCATGGACAAGTTCGGCAAGGACCTCGCAAAGATCCACGCCGATTATCTCGTGGAGGACTTCTCCGCCCCCAGGCTCAAGGAGTCCATCGAGGAGAACAAGAGGAAGAGGGAGGGGCTGGGCGAGGTGAATCTGGCCGCCATTCAGGAGCACGAGGCCCTGGAGGAGCGTTTCCGCTTCATGAGCGGCCAGAGGGACGATCTCCTGAGCTCCATGGATGCCCTGAACAAGGCCATCCGGAAGATCAACCGCATATCCATGGAGAAGTTCACCGAGACGTTCCGCCAGGTGGACGACAAGCTCAAGGAGGTCTTCCCCATACTGTTCCAGGGCGGCACGGCCGGGCTCAGGCTCACGGATGAGGACAAGCCCCTGGAGAGCGGGGTGCTGGTGGAGGTCAAGCCCCCGGGGAAGAGATTGAGCCACATGGGCCTCCTCTCGGGCGGGGAAAAGGCCCTGGTGGCCATGGCCCTCCTGTTCGCCATCTACCTGATAAAGCCCAGCCCGTTCTGCCTGCTGGACGAGGTGGACGCCCCCCTGGACGAGGCCAACATCGATCGGTTCAACAATCTCCTGAAGGAGATAAGAAGACACTCCCAGGTCCTGCTGGTCACCCACAACCGCCGGTCCATGGAGATCGTGGAAAGACTATACGGCGTGACCATGGAAAAGGCCGGTGTCTCCAAGATAGTGAGCGTCTCCCTGAACGGCTCGGGCGAGCGGCTGGCGGCCTGAGCCCCCCCCCAGCTCTTTTGCCGTGAAATCGGTTGAAAGATCCCGCCGGTTGGTCTATACAACCCATCCGGCACCGCCGCCGGATGGAGGGAGCGACAATGGTAAGGTTTTTCGGGCGCAAGGGAAAAAAGGAAGCGGAGGAGCAAGCCGCGGAGGCCCCAAGAGACCGGGAGGTCGATGACAAGGGGTTCTTCAAGCGGCTGAGGGACGGCCTTTCAAAGACCAGGAGCGGCCTTGCAGGGCGCCTGGACAGGTTGATCTTCGGCAGGAAGGAGATCAGCGAGGACCTGCTGGAGGACCTCGAGGAGATACTGTTCACATCCGACCTCGGGGTGGCGGCCACCCGGGAGATCATAGAGACCGTCCAGGAAGGGGTGGCCCGCAAGGAGCTGGACCGGCCCGAGAAGCTTAAGGAGGCCCTGAAGCAGGAGATGCTCTCCTTCCTGGAGGTGGAGAGGGTGGAGAGGCCCGGCCCGGCCCCGGGCGAGCCCAGGGTCATCCTGGTGGTCGGGGTGAACGGGGTGGGAAAGACCACCACCATAGGCAAGGCGGCGCGGCTCTTCAAGGAGCGGGGCGAGGAGGTCATGCTGGTCGCCGGGGACACCTTCCGCGCCGCCGCCATAGAGCAGCTCGGCATCTGGGGCGAGCGGGTGGGCGCTCAGGTGATCAAGCAGAAGCACGGGGCCGACCCCTCGGCCGTGGTCTTCGACGCCCTGGGCGCGGCCGCCGGCAGGGGCGTGGACGTGGTGCTGGTGGACACCGCCGGGCGCCTCCACACCCGGAGCAACCTGATGGACGAGCTCCAAAAGATCCGGCGCGTGGCGGGCAAGAAGCTCCCCGGCGCACCCCACGAGACCTGGCTGGTCCTGGATGCGACCACCGGGCAGAACGCGATCAGCCAGGCCCGCATGTTCCACGAGTCCCTGGAGCTTACCGGGATAGTCCTGACCAAGCTGGACGGGACCGCAAAGGGCGGCATAGTGATAGGCATCAGCCACCAGTTGGGCCTGCCCATAGAGTATATCGGCATAGGGGAGCGGGTGGACGACTTGAGGCCCTTTGACCCCGGGGAGTTCGTGGAGGCCATATTCGACTGAAAGGCCTCAGAGGGCCCGCATCCACTCCGGCCTGAGCCCCACGTCCCCCTTGAGGGCGGAGTCTATCAGGTCCAAGGCCTCTTGCTTGCCCCTGGGGAGCCTCGCCTTGATCGGGAGATAATTGGAGGCGTGGTTGGAGAAGAAAAGCCCGCTCGAGAGGTCGGTGTGTGCGAGCATCTCCCTTAGCTCCCTCAGGAGGCCCCTCTGGTCCGGCAGCACGAACTCCCCCCGCCGGTAGTCCTCGTAAAGGGGGGTGCCCGGTATCAGCATCAGGCTCAGCGCGCCAACATAGTCGGGGTCCATTTCGCTCAAGAGCCTGCCGGTCGCCCTTGCGTGCTCCAGGGACCTCTCCACCCCGGCTATCCCCAGGAGCACGGTCACCGAGAGCTTGATCCCGGCATCCTTCACCTTCCTGCCCATGGCGATCAGGTTCTCCGGACCGGTCCCTTTCCTGACCGCGCGGAGCGTTTGGTCATCTCCGGTCTCCACTCCCAGGTAGAGTATGCCGAGCCCGTTCTCCCGCAGGGCCCGGAGCTCCTCCGGGCCCTTCATCTTGATCCCCTTGGCGTTTGCGTAGGCCCCCACCCGCCTCACCCAGGGCAGATGCTCCCTGATCCGGTCCAGGATCCACATGAGCCTCTTCCGGGGTATGATCAAGGCGTCCCCGTCCATCAGGAAGACCCGATCCTGCCGTCTCATGTACTTGGAGGCAAAGAGTATGTCGCTCAGGATTATATCATCATCCTTTATGGTGAAGCGCTTGTCCTTGTAGGTCCCGCAAAAGGTGCACTTGTTGTGGGAGCATCCCAGGGTGACCTGGAGCAGTATGCTGTTCGCCTCGCTGGGCGGCCTGATGCAATTGCCTTCGTAATGCATGCCTTCGCCCGGTGCAGGGTGTGCCATTTTCTTCCTCCGTCGGATGTTTTCCGGTCCTCTGGACCATACCGACAACTATAGTGTTCTCAGGGAAAATGTAAAGCCCGGGCCCTTTGAATCTCCCCTTGAACGCGGAGCCGGTATCGTCTATGGTTTGATCTCCGGGCGCGGGGAGGAAAGAGGGTTTCATTTCCCGGATGCCCCAACCCGGGGGAAAGGAGCGTGAAATGCTGCTCATAGAGGACCTTAAGGTGGAGCTCGGCGGGCAGGTGATTCTCGAGCACATAGATCTCGAGATCAAGCCCGGCGAGACGCATGTCCTTTTCGGGCCCAACGGCTCGGGCAAGACCTCGCTCTTGATGACCATCATGGGCTACCCGGAGTACCGCGTGGTGGAGGGCAGGATCCGGTTCAAGGGCGAGGACATAACCGAGCTGCCCATTTACGAGCGGGCCAAGAGGGGCATAGGCATGTCCTACCAGAGGCCGCCCACCATCCACGGCCTGAGGGCCGGGCGGTTGGTGAGCCTGTGCGCGGGGGACCGGGAGGTGGATGAAGGCGCATTGGCCCGGAAGGTGAACTTCGACCAATTCCTGGATAGAGACGTCAACGCCGGCTTCTCCGGAGGGGAGATCAAGCGCTCCGAGCTCCTCCAGTTGATGGCCCAGGACCCGGATCTCCTCTTGTTCGACGAGCCCGAATCGGGCGTTGACATGGAGAACATCCAGCTCGTGGGAAGGACCATAGCCTCCCTCCTCCAAAAGGACGTGGCGGCGAACGGCGAGAAGTCCAAGATGCAGAAGCGCCAAGAAAGGACCAAGATGGGCCTGATCATCACCCACACGGGTTATATCCTGGACTATTTGAATGCGGACAAGGGGCAGGTGCTCTACAACGGGAGGCTGAGCTGCGTCACCAACCCCCGGGAGATCCTGAGATGCGTGGGTGAGTCCGGTTACGAGGAGTGCGTGCGATGCATGGCAGAGACGAGCTGAGAAAGAGAGCGGAGAAGGCCCGCGACAAGAAGGCGGCCCTGGGCCCGGACGTGGATCTCGCCTCGTTCGACCCGGCCCCGGTGCCGCACGGCTACATGGCGGACGAGGACCTCTGCACCCTTCCCATGGCCGAGCAGCAGGCCCTGCTGATGGCCGGGATGGACGTGAGCAAGAAGGAAAGAGGCGGGACCTTTTTCCAGAAGGACACCGAGGTGGTCCACTGCCACGGGGTCCAGGAGGGGGTGGAGGTGATCCCGGTCAAGAAGGCCCTGGAGGAGACGGACTGGATCCGGGACCACTACTGGAAGCTGGCGCAGGTGGACGCGGACAAGTACACCGCAGCGGCCGAGCTGGACCTCCACGACGGCTACGTGATAAGGGCCCTTCCCGGGAGCAGCTCGGTCTATCCGGTCCAGGCCTGCATGTACCTGGACAAGGAAGGACTCCAGCAAAACGTCCACAACATCATAATCGCCGAGGAGGGCTCGGAGCTCCACATCATCACCGGGTGCGCCACCTCGCCTCACATGCGGCGGGGCCTGCACGTGGGGATCTCGGAGTTCTTCGTGAAAAAGGGCGCCAAGCTCTCCTTCACCATGATCCACAACTGGGCCGAGGACATGGCGGTGAGGCCCCGCTCGGCGGCCCGGGTGGAGGAGGGCGGGCTCTTCCTGAACAACTACATATGCATGAAGCCGGTGAGCTCCCTCCAGATGTATCCAACCACCCATCTCACCGGCAGGGACGCGGTGGCGCGCTTCTACAGCATCGTGGCGGGGAGTCCGGGCTCCGAGTACGACATGGGCGCTCGCATCGTATTGGAGGAGACCGGAGGCCGGGCCGAGATAGTATCCAGGGTGATCAGCAACGGCGGCCTGGTTACCGCCAGGGGGCACCTGGTCGGAAAGCAGCCCGGGATCAAGGCCCATCTGGAGTGCCGGGGCCTGCTTCTCAACGGAGGCATGATCCACGCGGTCCCGGAGCTCGAAGGCCACGCCGACGGGGTGGAGATGTCACACGAGGCCGCGGTGGGGAAGATCGCCCAGGAGGAGATCTCCTATCTCATGGCCAGGGGCCTGACCGAGGACGAGGCCACCGCCATCATAGTGCGGGGGTTCCTGAGCGTGGACATACCGGGGCTCCCGGCCCAGCTGAAGGCGGAGATAGACCGGGCCGTGGCCGAGAGCGACAAGGACGTGATGTGATAAAAACGGGAGAGGCGGCGACATGGGGTTTATAAAGGGGGCGGTGACCTTGACCCGCTACAGGGTGGAGGGCGAGCTCCCCGAGGGGTTCCGCGAGACAGTGAGGGAGAGGATCGAGGCTCATGCCTTCCGCAGGCTGGAAGAGGACTCGCTCCAGGAGAGGTCCTCGGGCTGGGTGAATATCATGGATACCTTCCAGGAGGGGTTCACCGGCGAGGAGTTCTCAAAGGAGCCTTACCTGGCGCTCTCCTTCAGGGTGGACTCCCGCACCGTCCCCTCCCGCGCCCTCAGGCAGTACTGCAGGGAGGCCGAGGAGGAGGTGAAGGCGAGGGAGGAACTGGATTTCCTGAATAAGAAGAGGCGGGAAGAGATAAGGGAGGGCGTCCGGGTGAAGCTGCTCCACCGGGCCATCCCCCGGTCCAACACCTATGACATGGTCTGGGACCTGACCACCGGCGCGGTCTTTTTCGGCTCCACGAACAGCAAGGTCTGCGACGATTTCAGCGAGCACTTCTTTGCCACCTTCGACCTCAGGCCGGTCTCGGTCCATCCCTACTCCTCGGCCCACCGGATACTGGAGGAATCAGGGGCCGACCCCTCGCTGCTGGAAGCCCTGAGGCCCTTGAGAGGGGGAGGGGAGGCACCGGCATGAACCTCTTGGAGAGGGTCGAGGAGAGCGGTTTCCTGGGAAGGGAGTTCCTGGTCTGGCTCTGGTACAGGAGCGAGACCGGGGAGGGGGTGTTCGAGGTCCCTGATGCGGGCGCGGTGGAGCTCCGGTTCGACGGCGGGATCACCCTGAAGTCCGACCAGGGGGACGCGGTGGAGACCGTGACCTGCTCGGGCGGGGGCTCGGCCTCAAGGGAGGCCAGGTTCGCCCTGGCCGGGGGCAAGATGGTGACCCGGGCCGCCTTGAGGCTCATCAGGGAGGATGACGAGTGGACCTTTGTCCTGGACTCGGACTGGCTGGACCTGAGGTCCCTCCGGACCCCCAGGGTGATGCAGGACGCCCG
>CAZYJR010000053.1:0-16557 GCA_964647905.1 uncultured Desulfobacterales bacterium
CGGGAGGGCGACGTCTCGCAGCGACTTGCCTGTGGGGGACCCCCTGGCTCCGCCGCGAAGCGGCGGAGAACAGGGAGGGGGCGGCTTCCCCCGCAGGCAAGTCGCGCTGCGAGACCAGCCCGGGAGCTTCGGAACGAGGGAGAGAGCGCGTCCCGGGGCCGTTCCTTTCCCCCCTCAAAGCACATAAGGCACCCTGGTGTTATACCCCTTGTAGACCACGAAAGTCTCCACCGACTGGACATCCGGGATCTTGCTCACCTCCTCCGTATAGAACTGGAGCAGGCCGAATTCCTGATTCAGGAGCACCTGGAGGATGAGGTCGTACCGGCCGGTCACCACGGCCACGGAGACCACCCCCCTCAGGCGGCTGAAGTCCTCGCCCTTTCTGACCAGCTCCATGGTCCCCAGCTTGACGCCCACAAAGACCAGCCTGTGTCCTTGAACGGCCTCCGGATCCACCAGGCCGGAGACGGCCAGCAGGCCCTCCCGCTCCATGGCCGCCACCCGGGCCCTGACCGTGTTCTCGGAGACACCCACGGCCTCGGCGATCTTCCTGAAGGACTTCCTCCCCTCCCTGAGCTCCTTGATTATGGCAATGCTGGCGTTGTCTATCTTCATCCCGGAATCGGCGCCTCGACACGCCACACGGCGAAACGGCATCTCACTTGAACTGCCCTCTTTTCGGGACCCTCTAACCAAAATTGATTGATCTGTCAATTCATTTTTCCAAGACTGAAGATAAGCTCAATTCAAAGGACATTTTTTCTTGAAACAAACAGGTATCAAGTGATACAAAATTTCTATTCAGACCCCGGGCCGAGGCCCGGCAGCACCGAACCCAGGCCGGAGAGGAAGGCTATGGAACAACAGGGTAGGCGCACCTCGCTCTATGACAGGCATTTGGCCCTGGGGGCCAAGATGGTGGAATTCGCGGGCTGGGAGATGCCCATGATGTATCCGAGGGGGATAGTGGAGGAGCACCTCTTCACCAGGAAGGAGGCGGGGCTTTTCGACGTATCCCACATGGGGCGATTCGTGATCCGGGGAGAGCAAGCCGCCGAATTCCTGCAGCACGTGCTCACCAACAACGCCGAGGCCCTGGACGGAGACGAAAACGGGGCGCAATACACGTTCCTGGCGGGCGAGAGCGGGGAGGCCGTTGACGACGCCTATCTGTACCGGTTTCTGGAGGACCAATACCTCCTGGTGGTGAACGCGGCGAACAGGGACAAGGACCTGGAACACCTCCTCGAGGTCATGGAAGGGTTTCCAGGGGCGGTGCTGGAAGACAGGACCGCTGAGACCGCGATGCTGGCCCTTCAGGGACCTAGGTCAAGGGAGATCCTCGGGGACCTGGTGGAGGGCGGCCGCCTGCCCGAACCGATGAGAAACGCGGCCGGCCGCATCACCCTGGCCGGGGCCGAGGTATGGGCGGCCAGGACCGGATACACCGGAGAGCCGGTTTGCTTCGAGCTCTTCATGCCGGCCGGGGCCGCTCCCGAGATATGGGACATGATCCTGGAAAAGGGTGCGGGGCCGGTGGGACTGGGCGCGCGTGACACCCTGCGGCTGGAGGCGGGCCTGCCCCTTTACGGCCACGAGCTCGGGCCGGACCAGGAGGGCGGGGAGATCCCCATAATGGCCTGCCCTTTGGCCAGGTTCGCGGTGAGCTTCTCCCCTCTCAAGGGAGAATTCATCGGCAGGGAGGCCCTGGCCCGGCAGTTCGAGGCGCGGTCCAGGATCATGGCCCGGGACTACTCCATGCTCTCGGTGCTCCCCGGACTGATACGGCCCCTGGCGGTCACCGGGAGAGGGGTGGCGAGAGAAGGAGCGGCGGTCTTTCGCGGAGGCCGGCATGCCGGATATGTAACCAGCGGCACCATGGTCCCCTACTGGAAGACGGAAGGGGAAGGGCTCTCCTCGCAGCCAAAAGAAGAGCACGCCCTGAGGGCCCTGGCCCTTGCCTACCTGGACTCCCGTCTCCTGGACTACGACGAGGTGGAGGTGGACATCCGGGGCCGCAGGGTCCCGGCGGCCGTGGTGCCCTATCACCTGAGAAACGACGCCCCGCCGCTCGCCCGGCCCATCGTCTACACCGGCCGGGAAGAAGAGCAGCCGGAGCGGCCGCCCGAGGCAAAGGTAAAGAGGCTGCTGGAGGAGGGCGCGGCCAACACCATATGGCGGCAGCGGGCCTGCATCAACCTGATCCCGTCCGAGATGACCGCATCGCCCATGGTGAGGATGCTCAGCATAATGGATCCCTCTTTCCGGTACGCGGAGCACCGCAAGGTGCGGGCGTTCTACGATGCGGACGTATTCTACTACCAGGGGACCGAGTTCATCGCCCGGGTGGAGCGCCTCCTGGAGCGTGAAATGGCCGAGTTCCTGGGGTGCACAGAGGCGGAGACCAGGCTGATCAGCGGCCAGATGGCGAACACGGCCGTGTTCAGCGCCATGATCCAGTACTTGAACAGGCATGACCCCAAGAGCGAGCCGCGCCGCATCCGGCGGGTCATGAACCATCACATAGGCAAGGGCGGGCACCTGAGCTCCCAGCCCATGGGGGCCTTGAGGGACTTTGTGGCCCGGGACCCCCGAACCGAGCGCCCGGCGGTGGTAAGCTTCCCGGTCTCCGCTGAAAACCCATTTCAAGTGGACCTGCCCGCGGCCCTGGAGCGGATCGAGGCGTACAGGCCCGAGCTGATCGTCTTCGGAAAGAGCATGGTTCTCCACCGCGAGCCCGTCCGTGAGATCCGGCGCTTCCTGGACAGCGCCGGCATAAAGTCGGTCATCCTCTATGACATGGCCCATGTCCTGGGCCTGGTGGGGCCGCACTTTCAGATGCCCTTCGAGGAGGGGGCGGACCTGGTCACGGGCTCCACCCACAAGACGTTCTTCGGGACCCAGCGCGGCGTGGCCGCCACTGCGATCCGCGAGGAGGACGAGCTCTATCCCCTATGGGAGGCCGTGGTCAACCGCACTTTCCCCGGATCGGTCTCCAACCACCACCTCGGCAGCCTGCTCGGGCTCCTCATGGCGGCCTACGAGATGAACGCCTTCAAGGACCGATACCAGCCCATGGTCATTGCGAACGCCAAGGCCTTTGCCCGCGCCCTGAAGGACGCCGGCCTGGATGTGGCGGGAGACCCCTCCATGGACTTCACCGAGACCCACCAGGTGGTGGTCAGGGTGGGATACGGCAAGGGGCCGGAGACGGCCTCCCGGCTGGAGGAGAACAACATAATTTGCAACTACCAGGCCACCCCGGATGAAGAGGGCTTCACTGCCTCGGGCGCCTTGAGGATGGGAGTGGCGGAAATGACCCGCTTCGGCATGGATCAGGGCGGGTTCGAGGAGTTGGCCGGCTTGATAAGGGATGTGGTCGTTGACGATCGCGACGTCAGGGCCGAGGTGGAGGGCCTCAGGGAGCGGCATCAGGAGCTGGGGTATTGCTTCGGGGGGGAGGAGTTGGCCCCCTTGATGCAGAAGCTCCACGACCTTGTCCGGTAGCGGGCCGGGGCGGGGTTAGGGGAATGTTCACAATCGACGCCGGCGGAATCAGCCTTTGCCTGGAGGTGGTCCCGGTGGAGCGCCTCCTGGAGCACGAAGAGACCCTGCCCCAAACAGCGGAGGGCCTGGCCCTCGAGTTCAAGAACTGGGCGGACCTGCAGAACCCCATAATCGTGGATCACAACCACATAGTGCTGGACGGGAATCACCGGACATTCGTCTTCAAGAAGTTGGGCTTCAGGTACATACCGGTATGCAAGGTGGACTATTTCAGCGAGGCCGTCCTTCTCAGGTATTGGTTCAGGGTGCTCCATGGTGCCGGGGGGCTTGACCGTCCAGACGGGATCGTGCGGGAGATCGGTGGCCGAGTGAGCCCGGTGGAGAGCAGGGAGGCGCTCTCCAGGGAGCTCGAGCAAGACCCCCTGGCCATGGGCATGCAGTGCGGGGGCTCGTGGGCGGTGATCCGATTCCCGGCCTCGGTGGTCAAGGACGGTGTGAGCGCCTACGCGGCCTTGGAGGCCGTTCAGGGCGGGCTGTGCCGGGGCGGCGCCAAGGCCCGATACGTGCCCTGCCGCAGACTCCACGACGATTCCTTTTGCAGAAAACTCGGCGAACAAACCTTGGTGCTCTGGACACCTCACATCACAAAGGATATGGTGGTAAAGGCCGCCTTGGAGCGAAGGGTGTTCAAGCCCAAGGCCACGAGACACCTGGTGGCGGCCAGGCCGGTCAACGTAAACGTTCCGGTGCGCTGGTTCAGGGAAAACGCATCCCTCGAGGCGATGAACGAGCGCTTCAGGGAGTTTCTGGCTGGAAAGCGGATCAGGAGGTTCGGACCGGGACAAGTGATCAACGGCCGCTATTATGGTGAAGAGGTCTACGTGTTCTACGACGTTAAGCAGGCCCTGCAGGAGGAGGCCTGAGAGTATGGGGGGATTTCCATGGCGCACGCCCGCAGGATCCTGAGCCTTTCCGCCATAGGCCTGGATGCGCCCGGGCTGGTCTCCAAGATCACCTCCCGGGTCTACGGGCTTGGGGGAAACATCCTGGACGTGGAGGAAAACAGCCGGCACGGCCTATTTTCCATCTTCCTGGTGATAGATTTCTCAGGGGCCGGCATGCCCATGGATGAAGTGAAGCGGGAGCTGAGAGAGCTGGAACCCGAGACCGGCCTGAAGGTCATCCTGGGGATGACCGGCCAAGACCGGGCGGCCGCCCCGGAGCCCGAGCATCTATTCATAACCGTTCTCGGGAAGGACAGACCGGGGATCATAGCCGAGGTCTCGACCCTCCTCCACCGCTACTTGCTCAACATAGAGAGCTGCAGGATGATCGCCAGGGGCACGTTCTTTTCCATGGAGATGGTGGCGGGAACCGACCGGATGGAGGAGGCGGCCTCGCCCCGGGAGAGGGAGGCAGTCCTGGAGCGGGCCAAGGATGAGCTGAGGAAGCTCTGCGGAAAGCTGGATCAGAGCGTGGTGATCCAGGAAGAGGCCACCTACCGCCAAGCCAAGAAGGTAGTGGTCTTTGACGTGGAATCATGCCTGATAAGGCCGGAATCGGCCCGGGGATTCCTGGAGGCCCTCAACCGGGTGCTCGAGCCCCGTGGCGGGCACATCAGGACCGGGGGGGAGGCCGGGGGCTGGGCCCAGACACTGGCGGATAACGCAGGCGCCCTGAAGGGCGTCCCCATAGCCGAAATAGAGGCCGCTGCCCGGGCCTTGGAGCTCCATGGCGGGGCCCTGGAGGTCTTGAGAATCCTGAAGTCCATGGGGTACAAGGTGGCGCTCCTGTCCACCGCCTTCAACTGCGTCCTCAGGTGGATCTACGAGGCCGAGCCGGTGGACTATGCCTTCTGCAACACCCTCCTGGTGGACGGATCGGGACTTGCAACCGGCGGTCTGGAGGAGCCCGCCTTGACTCCCGCGACCAAGAACGAGATCCTGGAGTTCATAATGAACGTGGAGGACATCTCCAGGGAGCAGGTGGTGGCCGTGGGGGACGGATCTCCGCGCTCCAGGTTCATCAAGGACGTGGGCCTTTCCATAGCATGCAGGACGGAGGAGCCCGCCATCCGGACGGACGGGGTCTTGAGCGGCGATCACATGCTGAACATCCTCTACTGCCTGGGGATCACGGAGGACGATATCGCCCGCCACAGGGGGGCCGGGAAAAGGGCCTGACGGATATCTCTTGTTTCCGGGAAAAACGAGGGAGACCGCTATGAGCACGAAGGTCTCGGTGAGAGCGGTGGCGCTTCTGGTGTTTCTCCTCTGGGCGGGTTGCGCCCCCAAGGCTCCGGCACCCCCTACCCTACCCTCCCCTCCCTCACCGCGGGAGATCATCAAGCCCGAAGTCTCGGAAACGGGCTATTCCGTTCAACTGGGCGCCTTCGCGGTCCCGGAAAATGCCACACGCCTGGCCGCCTCACTCCGGGAGGAGGGGCTTGACGCCTACTACTTCAGGCATGAATCAGGCCTCTACAAGGTGCGGATAGGCGATTTCCCCACCCGCACCGAGGCGATCGACCGGGCCGAGTCCCTGGTGGCGGAAGGCATTGTGGAGACCTACTACGTGGTGGGGCCGGAGCACTACGCCCTGGCCCGCTCGCGAATCTACGGTGCGGGCCTGCTGAGGCGGGAGCTGGTTCGAACCGCGGAGGGCTTCATCGGCCTCCCCTACCAGTGGGGCGGCTCCTCTCCCGAAGAAGGCTTTGACTGCAGCGGCCTTGCCATGGCGGTCTACCAGTTGAACGGCCTGAACATACCCCGCTCTTCCAGGGAGCAGTTCAGCAAGGGGAAGGCGGTCCCGCACGACCGGCTCGACAGGGGTGACCTGGTTTTCTTCGCCACCGAGAAGGGAAGGAAGGTGACCCACGTAGGGATATATGCAGGGAGAGGCCGTTTCATACACGCCCCCGGGACGGGCAAGACCATCCGGGAGGACGCCCTGTCCAATCCCTACTTCCGCAGCCGCTTCATGGGGGCGCGCACCTTCTTATGAACCGAGATAAGCGTATCGATTTGCTGCGATACATCCTGCAAAAACCCAACCTGAAAGGCCTTTGCGGCTCAATCAGGATCGGACCGGGACCCCGCCAGGAGAGCTTCACCCTGATAGAGCTCCTGATAGTGATGGCCATCTTGGGGACCCTGGGAAGCATAGGGGTCTCCACCTATGCTAGCCGCATCGAAAAAGCAAGGATAGTCAAGGCGGAGGCCGAGATCCGCCTGCTCGAAAAGGAGATAGCGGCATACCTGGCCGATACGGGCGCGCTCCCCCTGAGCCTGGAGGATATTGACCGCGCGGACCTAAAGGATCCGTGGGGCAATCCTTACCGCTACCTCAACTTCGACACCCTGGGCCCGGGAGGCGGGGGTGAAGGGAAGATGAGGAAGGACCGGTTCCTGGTGCCCCTGAACTCGGACTATGATCTCTACAGCATGGGCCCCGACGGCAAGAGCATGCCCCCGCTGACCGCCAAGCAGAGCCGGGACGATATCGTCCGGGCCAACAACGGGGCTTATGTAGGCCCGGCCTCTTTGTACTGATGCTCTCGTTCACAGGGCCCGGGCTCACTCGGCGTCCGCCTCCCGGGCCAGCTCACCGAAAACCTTGGGGAACTCGGGCTGGAAGTTCTGGTAGAACGGGACCGGGTATCGGGCGCCCAAGGCGCGCCCCGCTCTTGCCAGCCCTTCGACCACCTGCGGGAGGTCCTTGCCGGGAAGGGCGAAGACCAGCTCGTCGTCCTGGGTCATGGACATGACCCGGTCGCCGTTCCCCGGGATGGCGATCCTGGGCCTTCCCAGTATATATGGGGCTATGAGGTACTCGGTGCACTCCACCTTCCCGCCGAACTCGCCGTCCACCCTCTTTCCCGCCATGTAGCTCCAGGCCTGGACCAGCCTCATGATCTGGGCCGGGTTGCCGTAGACCGCTATCGTGTCCGGGTGGTAGAGGCCCTTCTGGAGGGGTGAGAGCACCAGGGAACGGACCCTTCCCTTCTCCAGAAAGGACATGGACCCGAGGTCCGTGGCGGCGCTCTCCTCGTCCTTTGTCCACTCCACCTTGCAAAAGAAGCGTCCCAGGACGCGCTTGGGCTCCTTGGCCCCTGTCTGGCCGAAGGCCAGCATGGAAGGGACGCAGATCATGTCCTCCCGTGCGAGGCCCACGGTCCATCCGTACACCCTGGCCAGGGTCATGGCCTGGCAGATGGTTATGCGCTTGCCCATGACCTGGGACGGCCTCCTTGTCTTCTCGGGCCAGTCACCCTCTTCGGGGCTCAGGCGGGCGGCCACCGGAAAGCTCCTGAGGCGGAGCTGCTGGTAGACACTGTCGGCCAGAGACTTCCAATCGATCCCTTCCATGTCCTTACTCCTCCTTCTCTCGAGACCGGTTACCCTCTTATTTCTTGCCCCCGCCCGCGCCGCGCCTGCGTTCCTCGTCCCGGATCTCGCGGCGCAGGAGTTTTCCCACCTTGCTCTTGGGCAGCATGTCGCGGAACTCCACGTACTGGGGGATCTTGTAGGCGGCCAGGCGCTCGCGGCAGTGGCGCAGGAGCTCGTTTCCGCTCACCCCGCGCACATCCTCCCTCATGACCACTATGGCCTTTATTCGCTCCCCCACCTTGTCGTCCGGGACACCCACCACGCACGCCCCCACCACCGCGGGATGATCCTGGAGCGTGGCCTCGATCTCAGAGCAAGAGACCCTATAGCCCTTGTACTTGATGATATCCGCGCTCCTGTCCACGTAGTAGAGCTGGCCGTCCTCGTCCATGCGCACGAAGTCGTTCATCCTGTACCAGGTCTTGCCGTCCATCTCCACGTAGGACTTGGCGGTCTCGTCCGGCTTCTTCCAGTACTCTTTGCTGATGTACTCCGAGGTCACCAGGAGCTCGCCCGGGGCCCCGGGCGGTACTTCCTCCAGGGTCTCCGGATCCACGATCTTCACCTCCCTGGAGGGAAGGGGCCTGCCCACGCTCCCCGGGACAGGCTCCCGATCCAGCGGGGTCATGGCGGTGAACCCGACCTCGGTGGCCCCGTATACCTGGTAGATGGGTACGTGGAAGCGCTCGTTCCACCGCCTGAAGACCTCCTGGGGGAGCACGTCACCCCCGCTCCAGCAGTACTTGAGGGAGCTCAGGTCATAATAGCCCAGGCGCTCGTTTTCCAGGATCATCCTGTAGAGGGTCGGGGCGCCCAGGAACAGGGTCCCCTTGTACCGCTCAATGGCCTTGAGTATGGGGTCCACCTGGGGCACCGGCATGAGAACCGCGGTGTTCCCCTTGGTCAGGACCATGCCGAAGATCACCCCCTGGGCCATCTGGTGGAACAGGGGGTTGACCATGATGAAGACCTCCTTGCCGTTCTCTATGAACCCCTCTCCCACCCGGTTTATCTCGCTCACGAATGAGACCATACCGGTGTGGGTTATGATGCACCCCTTGGGAAACCCGGTGGTCCCTCCGGTATACAGGATGTAGCAGAGCTGGCTGCGGGGGTCGATCTCCACTGCCGGGGGTGCGGGCGGGCTCGAGCGCAGGAGCTTCTTGAAGGAGTGGACCTCGGGGCCCTTCTCGATCTTGCCCTCGGGCACCACGTCGAACAGGAAACCTATCAGGCGCTTGTAGGCCGGGAGCATGTCCACATAGGTGGTCACTATGGCCTGCTTGAGCCGGGTCTCGGGCATCACCTCCTGGATGTAGCGGAAGTTGGTGTCCATGCAGAGGACCGTTTCGGCCTCCGAGTCCTCTATCAGGTACTTGATCTCATGGGGCGTGTAAATGGGCGAGACCGGCACGGGCACCGCACCGATCAACTGCGCGCCGAAGTAGGCTATGAGGAACTGGGGGCAGTTGGGGATGTAGAGCATCAGCTTGTCGCCCACGCCCAGCCCCATACCGTGGAGGGCGGTTGCGAAGCGCCGGATGTCCTCCACCAGCTCCCGATAGGTCAGGCGCGTGCCCAGGTATATGATTGCCGTCCGGTCCGGGTACTCCTCTGCGGCCCGCTCCAGCCCGGTGATCAATGGCTCGTCATAGATTCCCATTTGTCCTCGTCCGCTCCCAGCTCTCCGCCCCGGGCCCGCCTCCCGCCTCAGCCCCGCCGGAGGCTCTTCTCAGACCCCGAAGTAGGCGGCCTTCACGTCCGGGTTGTCCATCAGTTCCTGTGAATCCCCCTCCAGGACCGCCGTTCCGTTCTCCAGTATATAGCCGTAATCCACCAGCGGGAGAACCGGCCTTGCATACTGCTCCGAGACGAGCACGCTCAGGCCTATCTCCCGGTTGATGTTGCCTATGGCCTCTATCAGGATCTCCTCCATGAGAGGGCTGAGCCCCAGGAGGGGCTCATCCAGCAGCAGGAGCTTGGGCTGGGCCATCAGGGCCCGTCCTATGGCCAGCATCTGCTGCTCCCCCCCGCTCAGGAACCCCCCTTGACGCTTTTTCAGGTTCTTCAAGGCCGGGAAGGTGGTAAAGACATACTCCAGGGTCTTCTTGGCCTGCTCCTTGGTGGCCAGTATGCCGCCGATCTTGAGGTTTTCCATCACCGTGCTCTCCGGGAATATCCTCCGCCTCTCCGGGCAGAGGACGATCCCTTTGCGCGCCCTCAAGCTGGCCTCCATTCCGGATATGTCCTCGCCCTCGTAGGAGATCCCGCCAAGCACCGTTATCCGCTCGCCCCCGCGCATCTGCTCCTTTCTCTTGACGTCCAGGATAATGCCGGAGACGGTGTACATGAGCGTGGACTTGCCCGCGCTGTTCGCGCCGAAGAGCCCGGTGATCCTCCCCCTCCTGCACCCCAGGTTCACGTTGTTGATGGCAACGGCGTTTTCATAGAAAACCATCAGGTCCTTTACTTCCAGCACCGCCATGGCTTAAGTCTCCCTCCCCAGGTAGGCCTTCTTCACCTCCGGGTCCTCCATCACCTCCACCGGCGGACCGTCCGCTATCTTGCTGCCGAAGTTCATCACTATCACCCGGTCGGCCAGCCTGAAGAGCTCCCTCAACCGGTGCTCCACCATGACCAGGGTCACGCCCTCCATCTGCAGCCTCTCCATCAAGGGCACCATTGAGCTTATCTCGGACATGCTGAGCCCTGAGAATATCTCGTCACAGAGGATCACCTCGGGCTTGAGCGCTATGCACCGGCCGAGCTCCAGGCGCTTGAGATACCCGAGCGGCAGAGACCCGGCCGTCTTGTAGGGTACCCGGGCGTCCCTCTCGAAGCCTATGTCCTCCAGGATGTCTATGGCCACCGCGTCCCTGTCGCCCAGGGTCCCTGCGCGCGTCTTCTTTACCCGAGGCGAGTTCAAAGGGACCAGGAGGTTCTTGTAGGCCGGGAGGGTATGGTAGGGGCGCATCACCTGGAACGTGC
Source organism: uncultured Desulfobacterales bacterium (assembly GCA_964647905.1). Lineage (GTDB taxonomy): Bacteria > Desulfobacterota > DSM-4660 > Desulfatiglandales > HGW-15 > CAZYJR01. Next base: position 10,887 of record CAZYJR010000053.1, read on the forward strand.
GCGTAAGCCCCATGTTGGCGATCTTGTCCGGCGCGGTCCCTGTGATGTCCTTGCCCTTGAACATAACCTGCCCGGCGTCCGGTCTGACGAAACCGCTTACCAGGTTCACCAGGGTGGTCTTTCCCGAGCCGTTCGGGCCGATCACCCCCAGGATCTTTCCCCGGGCCAGCTCAAAGCTCACGTCATAGACGGCCTGCACTCCACCGAAGGCCTTGCTCACCCCTCTTACTTGAAGGATCTCTTCCTCTGCCATGGCTAGACTTCTTCCCAGTGCTCGAACTGGTGGTACTTGCGCTGCAGCCAGTTCATGATGCCTTCAGGCTTGTACACGATGAAGGCTATGAGGATTAAACTGTAGACCACCACCCTGAGCTGGCCGAACCCCCGCAGCGCCTCTGAGAGCGGGGTTAGTATGAACGCGCCGATCACCGGTCCGGCCAGGGTCCCCATGCCGCCCATCACGCTTGCGGCTATGGGCAGTATGGAAAAATCCATGGCAAAGAGGCTGATGCCCAGCCAGCCGTAGAGGTGGCTCAAGTAGGCCCCGCCGAAGGACCCGGCCAAGGCGGCCACGAAGACCGCGCGGATCTTGTAGTTGGTAATGTTGATGCCCGACGCCCTTACCGCCTGGTCATTGTCCTTGATCCCCCTGAGGATCAGCCCCATGTCCTCGTTGACCAGCCTCCTCAACAGGAAAAGAGCGACCAGCACCGTCACCAGGATGAAATAGAGCTCCACCCATCGGTTGGGCAGCGTATCCAGGCCGCTTATCCCCTGGGTCCCGCCGAAAACGCTCAGGGCGATGATGATATAAACGGCGAACAGGGGCAGCATGAAGCTCACGATGGCGAAGTAGATACCCCTGAGCCTGAGGGCAGGTATCAGGACCAGTGTGCTGAAGACCGCACCGCCCACCGTGGCAAGCGGGATGGCGATCAACGGGTGAAGCCCGAAATGGGAGTTGAGGAGGCCCGAGATGTATCCCCCGGCCCCTACAAAAAGGGCCCCTCCCAGGCATACCAGCCCGACGAACTCGGCCAGGAAATCGAATGCCAGGGCCAGCAGGGCGTAGATCCCCGCCGCGCAGATCACCCTCTGCCAGTACATGTCCAGGCACAGGGGCAAGACCAGCAGCACCGCTATTAGCAGTGACCGGGGGAAAAGGAGGTAGCCCATCTCGGACCACGAGCTCAGGGCGTACAGGCCCTCGGTGCGGACCTTGATGCTCCTGTCCAGTCGCCTCTTGCGCCGGCTTTTTGTCGCTTCCACCACCTTAGACCCTTTCCTCCAGCTCTTTCTGGTGGCCCAGTAGCCCTGACGGCCTGAAGAGCAGAATTGCGATGATGGTCCCCACCAGGACCACCGACTCCCACATGGCGCCGAAAAGAGCCGTGCTGATCTTCATGGCGAACCCGATCACGAAGGAGGCGAGCACCGCACCGCCCCAGCTCCCAAGCCCGCCTATTATGCACACGGCCAGGGCATAGATCAGGACCTTGTAGCCGGCCTCGGCCGTTATGTTGCCCAGGGGCAGGACAAAGAGGGCGGCCAGCCCGGCCAGGGCGGAGCCGATGGCCATGCTGATCATTGCGGTCCTGTCCGAGTGTATCCCCAGCATCATGGCCGCGTGCTCGTCCTGTGCTATGGCCCTCAGGCGCAGCCCCACCTTGGTGTGGTGGGTGAAGGCCCAAAGGCTCCCCACCACGGCCAGGCCAGCCGCTATTATCAGGAGCCTCTGGTAGTTCACGAACACGCCCATGATGTTCACCTTGCCTTCTATGAAGGGGGGCAGCATGTAGAAAGGACCTATGAACCCCTTGAACCCCGCTATCCCCTGCATGCGCAGCCCCTCCAGTATGATCAGGCTCACGGCGAATGAGGCGATGATCTCCGATGTTGGCATGCCCCTGAGCCTTATCAGGATGAAGCGGTAGATCACCAGGCCGATGGCCGCGGCTATGAGGAGCGAGAGCAGCATGGCCAGCGGATAAGGCAGGCCCAGGTCGTTCAGGAGCGAGTAGGTCAAGAAGCCCACCAGCACGTAAATGGATCCGTGGGCGAAGTTGGGGACCCTGGCCACGCCGTACACCAATGTGAAGCCCACCGCGATCAGGGCGAAGACAAGGCTGTTAACCGTTCCGTAGATCAAGATTTCCATTTCGGTCGCCGCCTCGAACCCGGTGCCTTTGCCCGCCCCAAGGGGACGGACAAAGGCACCCCGAAAAGATTCCTGTCTTTTTCTCTATTTCTTCTCCAGCCAGGGCGGCATCTTCAGCTCGCCCATGGCCGCAACCTCGGGAAAGATCTGGACCCGCTTTCCGTCCTGCCATTGCACCCAGCAGCCCAGGACCGACTCGCTCGGGTCGTATCCGTAGATGATCTGGTGGTTTTCGTCGAATCGTATGGTCCCCCTCACCATGGGGAGATTGGTCTCCTCGAGCGCCTTTATCAAGGCGTCGTCTTCGAGCGAGCCCGCCCTCTCTATTGCGTCCTTGAGCACATACAGGGACTCATAAGCGCTCACGCAGCCCGTGCTCCTGGGAGGAACGCCCCACCGCTCCTTGAAGTTGTTATAGAACTCCATCGCCTTGGGAGTTGCATCGGTGGGCACGCACCCGGTCTCAGAGAGGGTCACCACGGTGTACTCGCACTTGCCGTTGGTGGCTTCCCAAAAGCCCGGATCCTCGGCGGCCCCTATGAAGCCTATGGGCAGGGCCGGCACCTCCATGTCCGCCCACTGCTTGAGCAGAATGGAGGTCTCCGGAGAATAGGCCCAGATGAACATCACCTCCGCGCCCGAATCCTTGCAGTCGCTGAGCGCCGCCGAGTAGTCCGTCGTCCCGATGGGATGCTTGTCGTGCCCCACGATCTCCCAGCCGGATTTCGCCGCAAGCTTTTCCACTATGCCCGCCGCCTTCCTGCACATCAGGCTGTCGTCGATCGAGATGAAGAGCTTGTTGTAGCCGTACTCCTTGTTGATCTTGGTCAACAGGTCCAGGGCCTCCTTTATGTACCACTTGACGCTCCCGCTCTCCCTGAATGAGTACTTGTACTTCTCCCGGTTCTCGGCCACCTTCTGATCCCAGGACGGGGTGTAGCAGCCTATGGAGACGATATCCACCACGTTGTACCTGGCGTAGAGGTCCATTGCGGCCATGCCGCACTCGCTCATGCAGGGCCCGCCCACGATCACGTCCGCCTTCTTCTGGAGGATGAGCTTCTCGATGGCCAGGAGCACCGCACTGGTGGGAACGCCCGGCTCCTCGTCGCGGCTGTCTATGATCTGCAGATCAATGGGCCGCATCTTGCCCCCCAGCTTCACCCCGCCCGCCGCGTTGATCTCCTCGGCGGCCATGATCAGCCCCCGCTCGCCGTTCTGGCCGTAGGCGCTCGCCCTGGGCACCGGAGCGCCGACCACTATGGGCTCGCCCTCCTCAGCGGCCAGAGCCCCGGTGGAGGCCAGGGGCAGGACCAGGAACACACCCAGAACCAAGGCCCACATCCTCAAAAATCCTCGCTTATCCATGTCTCCCCTCCTTGTCTCAAGGTTCACTGTTTTCCTTCCCGGCATAACCCGAAGCCCGCCACACATCGGGCAGGCCGCGGATCCGTCACACCTTACGGCAACCATAACCGGGCCCTCCCCCTCTGAAGCCGGCCGCAAGGGGTGCATCCCGAGTGACCTTGCGGGAGGGCGCCGTCTCGCAGCGACTTGCCTGTGGGGGACCCCCTGGCTCCGGCGCGAAGCGGCGGAGAACAGGGAGGGGGCGGCTTCCCCCGCAGGCAAGTCGCGATGCGAGACCAGCCCGGGAGCTTCGGAACGAGGGATGCATCCCTTGCGGCCACCCCCTGCGGCAATCGACCTTGACTTGGCCGGAGACAGGCCGTCCCCTCACGATATGCTACTCCGAGCAGGGACGCCCGGTAAACCATTAACCCTTAATACTCCTATTTCTCTTCTTCATAGACTACGGTGCCGCCCAGCATCGTCATCAGCACTCTTATGTCTTTTATCTCATCGTTTGGAACCGTCAGTATATCCCGATCCAAGACTGCCAAGTCGGCCAGCTTACCCTTTTCAATGGATCCTATTTTGTCTTCCCAGAACATTGTTGTGGCAGAGCCAATCGTATAAAGTCGCAGCGCATCTTCGATGGAAATCGCTTGTTCCGGCCCAAGGGCATCCTCGGTTGTTACTGTCTTTCTCGTAACCATCCACCACATCGTAAGAAATGGATCATAAGAGACCACCATGGCATCAGACCCGCCTCCGACAGTAAGTCCATGCTCCAGCAGAGATCTAATGGGGATTGCATATCCGGCTCTTTCTTTTCCCCACCACTTAAGTTGATTGTAGCCAAGAAAGGTAGGATGTCCTTGAACAGTAACTACCATTCCAAGCTTTTTCATGGTATCCATGTTTTCTGAGTCAGGCAAGAAAGAGTGCATCACGGCCCAACGCAGTCCATTTATATCTTCTTTACTATCTACCGACTCAATAATTTTTAACACTTCATCGTGGGCCCTATCGCCCACAATATGTATCTGCATTTGCCACTTGTTCTTTGCACAATACATAAACATTTCTTCTAACTCATCTTCTCTCCCATCGAAAAACCAGCTTCCCCTGTACTCGGGATCAGTTTGAGCTCCGGGTACTATTTGATAGGGCTCCTCCAAATAGGCTCCTTCTACTCCACCATCGGCCATAAACTTGATTGCGCCTATTTTTAATAAGTCATCGCCAAAATCGCGGTAGAAAGGATCCGCAATCTTGCAGACTTTCATTCCCCTCATAAACACGCCCACAGATAAATCTGTGCGTACAGTTAGGTCCCCCTTTTTCCAGACCTCCATATATTGTCTTAAACCTTTTTGGGAGAGCCCCGGCTCGAATGCACCTGTTATCCCCATACTATTCAACTTCCTATTTGCCTTAACAATAGCTTTTAGTTCCGTGTCATAATCGACCTCAGGGAGATGTTCTTCTACTAGATCTCTTGCATGTTCAAGCAAGAAACCATTGGGCTTTCCCTCTTCGTTTCTTACTATTGTGCCTCCCTTTGGATCCGGCGTCTCAGCGTTTATTCCCGCCAAATCCAAGGCCTTACTATTCACGACGCACACGTGGCCTCCTCGAGGAATGAAGACCGGGTTCTCAGGAGCCACCTCGTCCAACTCCCAGCAAGTCGGCATTCTCTTCTCTTTAAGCTGGCTTTCATGCCACTGTTTGGAAGCCAGAATCCATTGACCCGGGGATGCCTGGCTAGCGGCTTCTTCAATGCGGCCAAGAAGCTGTGATATTGTCTCTACATCATTCAGGCGGACCCTATCCAGCATCAAACCCATATCGTGTACGTGTATGTGGGAATCAATAAGTCCAGGGATTACGGTCTTTCCCTTAAGGTCTATGAATTCGGTATGTTCTCCGGCAAATGCCGACATCTCCAACTCCGTGCCGACACCGACAAACCTCCCTTCTTGAATCGCTACCGAATCGACAATACTAAAGTTATCGTCTACTGTTACTATTTTTCCATTATATAGAATTTTATCCGCACATAATGTATTTGAACAGCTTTGAGCCCCTGTCAAGAACAGATAGTTTATTCCGATTAGGATAGCCAAAACACATAAGATTTTTCTGTACATGATGACCTCCAAAATTAGG
>CAZYJR010000054.1:0-15704 GCA_964647905.1 uncultured Desulfobacterales bacterium
TTCCTTCGGTTTCATGGGGTGAGTGATGGGACTCGAACCCACGACAACTGGGGCCACAACCCAGTGCTCTACCAACTGAGCTACACCCACCATTGACCTAATAATATACTCCTCCTCGCTCAGGATTTCAAGGGCATTCGCATTTGACCTGCACGGGATTCTCTCCTATAGTCAATCTCCGTCCGGAAACGGCCCTTTTTCCCGATCTCCTCGACCTTGGAAGGAATTGCTCATTTCCGCCCGGGAAACCCGCTGGTGCCGGGAACTCATTTGTGGATGGACAGCAGCGGGGAGCCGGCTCCCGGGGGCGGTGCCGGGACCGGACGGGCGGACAGGGATGTTTCGGAGGTGTGTGCAGTGACCGGAGGCGCAGAGTCCAACAAGCTTTTCAGGAGTATTCCGGGGGTGGACCGACTGCTGGGCTCGGCCCTTCTGGAGGAGGCCCTGTCCCGCCATCCCCGGTCCCTGGTGACCAGGGCCGTTCATTCCGTGCTGGACGAGCTCAGGCAGGGGATCCGCCTGGGAGAGATAACCGATCCGGCGTCCTTGGACCCGAATCGCGTATCCAGGCTGGTGGTGGAGAGGTTGGAGGCCATGGCCGCGCCCGGTCTTAGGCCGGTGGTGAACGCCACCGGCGTGATAGTCCATACCAACCTCGGCCGCTCCGTACTGCCCCTCCGGGTCCTGGAGAGGTTCAGGGCCGTGGCCTGCGGGTACAGCAACCTGGAGTACGACCTGGCCGAAGCCCGCCGTGGGAGCCGCCATACGCACGTGGAAGGGCTGTTGAAGGAGCTCACCGGCGCCGAGGCGGCCATGGTGGTCAACAACAACGCGGCCGCCGTCCTCATCGCCCTGGAGACCCTGGCATCGGGCCGGGAGGTCGTAGTGAGCCGCGGGCAGCTGGTGGAGATCGGGGGGGCCTTTCGCATCCCGGATGTGATGAGAAAGAGCGGGGCCCTCATGAAGGAAGTGGGCACCACCAACAAGACCCACCTGAGCGACTATGAAGAGGCCATGGGCCCGGAGACCGCCCTGCTCCTCCGGGTCCACCGGAGCAACTTCCAGTTGGTGGGATTCACCAGTGATGTGGGTACCGAAGCCATGGTGGCCCTGGCCCGGGAGCACGGGGTCCCGGTGATGGAGGACTTGGGGAGCGGCTGCCTGGTGGATTTTTCCAAGTACGGCCTGCCGAAGGAGCCCACGGTGCAGGAGACCCTGGCCGCGGGGGCGGATCTGGTCACCTTCAGCGGCGACAAGCTCTTGGGGGGTCCCCAGGCGGGGATCATCCTGGGCCGGGAGAGGCTGGTCAAGGAGATCCGGAGGAATCCGCTGGCCCGGGCGGTGAGGATCGACAAGCTCACGCTGGCGGCCCTGGAGGACACCCTGAGCCTCTACCGCGACCAGGACCGGGCCGTGGAGCTCATACCCACCTTGAGGATGATCCTCATGCCCTACCATGAGGTAAGGTCCAGAGCGGCCGGGCTGAGGCGGCGTATCGGGCGGCTGGAGAGCACCGGGTTTTCAGTAGGGGTGGAGGACACCACTTCCAAGACCGGCGGGGGGGCGCTCCCGCTCCTGGATATCCCCAGCCGCGCCTTGACCCTCACCCCGGGCGATACGGCCGCACATGAGATAGAGGCGCGGCTCAGGCAATGGGACCCTCCGATACTGGGCAGGGTGGAGAACGAGCGGGTCTGGCTGGACGTGCGCACGATAAGGGACAGCGAGATTAAGACGGTGGCCCGTGCGGTCCGCAGTCTGGCCCCGGCCCGCGCGGACACCGGGGGAGCATAGGGGGAGGCCGGGCAAAGGGCCTCCGTTGACATGTACCCCCAGGGGACATATCTTGGCTGGTGCCCATCCATAAACGCCTTATGGGCACCAGCGGGTTTCCAGGGCGGAAATGGGCAATTTCTGGACGGAAATCAGTGAATACCGGGCAGGGCCTGTCGCCGGCCGGCCCCGGGTGGTCGAGAGCCTATGGAATCATTGATAGAGCAGGCCCTGAAGGAGAGCGTCGAGGTAAAGGAGGTCTTCACCCGGCGGAACATGAAGGAGCTCGTCCGGCTGGCCGAGCTCATAAAACAGGCCTTCAGCAGGGACGGCAAGCTGCTGATCTGCGGAAACGGAGGAAGCGCGGCCGATTCCCAGCACATCGCGGCCGAGTTCGTCAACAGGTTCATGCTGGAGAGGCCGCCGCTCCCAGCCCTGGCCCTCACCACGGACACCTCCATACTGACCAGCATAGGGAACGACTACTCTTTCGAGGAAGTCTTCTCCAAGCAGGTCAAGGCCCTGGGCCTGGAGGGTGATATCCTTCTGGCCGTAAGCACCAGCGGCAATTCCAAGAACGTGATCCGGGCGGTGAAGACGGCCAAGCGGCGGGGTATATATACAGCGGGTCTTTTCGGAGGGGACGGAGGGGTGCTCCGCGGACTGGTGGATCTCCCGCTGGTGGTGGAGTGCCCCAAGACCGCCCGGGTGCAGGAGACGCACATCTTTGCAGGGCACCTGCTCTGCGAGATGGTGGACGAGCTGCTGTTCAAGAGATAATGCTCGATGGGGATCAAACAGGGGGTGAGTGAAAAATGCCCATTTATGAATATAAGTGCGGCCGGTGCAATAAGGAGTTCGAATGCCTGGTCGTGGGAAGAGGGGACGAGGTGAGCTGCCCTGAGTGCAGCGCAACCGACGTAGACAGGCTGATGTCGGCGTGCAGCTTCAAGTCCGGCGGGTCCTACTCCCCGGCTTCATCCGGCGGAGGCTCGTCCTGCTCCGGGTGCGCCGGCGGCACCTGCAGTACTTGCCATTGACACGGGTCCGGTCCCGGCCCCGGCCCGAGGCGGGGCCGGACTGAAGGAGGTCAGGAACCGGTTGTTCCGCATCGGATTCGGCAACGACGTCCACCGGCTTGCCCGTGGGCGTCCGCTTGTTATCGGGGGGGTGCCGGTGGCCTCGGACAGGGGACTGGAGGGTCACTCGGACGCGGACGTCCTGGTGCACGCGGTGATAGACGCCGTCCTGGGGGCCCTGGGCAAGGGCGACATAGGGGCTTGGTTCCCGGACAGCGATCCCTCCTACCGGGGGGCGGACAGCATGGGCCTGCTGGAGGTGGTGATGCGGGAGATGCGCTCCGAGGGCTATCGGGTCAACAACCTGGATGCCACCGTGGTTGCGCAGGGGCCCAGGTTGGCGCCGTACATCCCCGCCATGAGAAGGCGCCTGGCCGGGGCCCTGATGGCGGCCGAGGGCAGGGTGAACGTCAAGGCCACCACCACCGAGGGCCTGGGATACTGCGGCCGGGGAGAGGCGATGGAGGCCTTTGCCGTGGTGAGCCTGATCCCGGACGAGGGGACCCCGCCCTGCGGCCCGAGCAGTGATCGGTGAGTCGAGGAGAGGTGAATGGCTTTAATGCTCTATAATACAGCACACCGGCGCAAGGAGGTGTTCCGCCCTCTCAGGCCCGGCCGGGTGGGAATGTACGTCTGCGGGGTCACGGTATACGACCTCTGCCACATAGGACACGCACGCTCGGCCATCGTGTTCGACGTGCTCGCCGGGTACCTGAGGGCGAGGGGCTACGAGCTCACCTATGTGCGGAACTTCACCGACGTGGACGACAAGATAATAGACCGGGCCGGTGAGCTGGGAGTGGAGCCCGCCGAGGTGGCGGAGCGCTATATAAAGGCCTTTTACGAGGACATGGACCGCCTGGGGGTGGAGAAGGCCGATCACGAGCCGCGGGCCACGGAGTACGTGGCCGATATGATCGAGATGATCCGGACCCTCCTGGACAAGGGATACGCCTATCGAGTGGACGGGGACGTTTTCTTTTCAGTGGAGCGTTTCCCGGGCTACGGGGCCCTCTCGGGCCGCCGCCTCGAAGACATGAAGGCGGGGAGCCGGGTGGCGGTGGACGATAGAAAGCAACACCCCATGGACTTTTCCCTGTGGAAGGCGGCCAAGCCCGGAGAGCCCTACTGGGAGAGCCCGTGGGGCCGGGGAAGGCCGGGGTGGCATATGGAGTGCTCGGTGATGAGCAACCGCTTCCTCGGCGGGACCTTCGATATCCACGGGGGCGGCAAGGACCTCCTTTTCCCCCATCACGAGAACGAGAGGGCCCAGGCCGTTGCGGCCGGGGACGGCGAGTTCGCCCGATACTGGGTGCACAACGGCTTCGTGACCCTGGAGTCGGAGAAGATGTCCAAGTCCACCGGGAACTTTCTGACCATAAGGGACGCATTGGAGCGCTATCACCCGGAGGTCCTGCGCCTCTTCCTGCTCTCCAAGCACTACCGGAGCCCCCTGGACTTCGCCCACAAGGCGGTGGCCGAGATCCACTCCGGGCTGGCGCGCATTTACAGGACCCTGGAGCGCCTCGAGGACCTCCTGGGGCCGCCCGAGCCCCGGGACCGGCCGGCCCCGGGGGCCCTCGCGGCCGACCCCCGGCCCGGGTTCCCGGGTCGTTTCGTAGAGGTCATGGATGATGACCTGAACACGGCCGGCGCCATAGGGCTGCTCTTCGACAAGGTCAAGGAGCTCAATCGGATCATGGACGCCCCCGGGGGGGCGGGAGGCCGGAGAGAAGACCTGGCCGAGGAAAGGAGGCGGCTCCTGCTGGCCGCCGGGGTGCTGGGCATACTGAAGAGACCGCCGGCGGCTTTTTTTCGGGAGACGGCCGGGGCCGGGGAGGCGCCCGAGACCGGCGAGATCGAGCGGCTGGTAAAGGAGAGGTCGGATGCCAGGGCACGAAAGGATTGGAGCAAGGCCGACCGGTTGCGGGACCTTCTCAGGGAGCGGGGGGTCGTCCTGGAGGACGGCCCGGACGGCACCCGCTGGCGTTTCGAGACCGGATGAAAGAGACCCTGAAAAGGAGCCGGGTGCAAAGCGAAATCCACGGCCGGGAACCGGGGCCTTTCCGGCTGGAGACCGATTTCCAGCCCTGCGGAGACCAACCCGATGCAATCGAGACGCTTTCCAGGGGCGTGGAAGAGGGTCTGAGGCACCAGGTTCTCCTCGGCGTCACCGGCTCGGGCAAGACCTTCACCATGGCCCGGGTGATAGCGGCCGTCCAGAGGCCCGCCCTGGTCATCGCCCCGAACAAGACCCTGGCGGGCCAGCTCTACGGCGAGCTCAAGGGCTTCTTCCCCCACAACGCCGTGGAGTATTTCGTAAGCTACTATGACTACTATCAGCCCGAGGCCTACATCCCCCAGTCGGACACCTACATCCAGAAGGACGCCCACATCAACGACCACATAGACAAGCTGCGGCACTCGGCCACCCAGGCGCTCCTGGACCGCGAGGACGTCATCATCGTGGCGAGCGTCTCCTGCATCTACGGCCTGGGCTCGCCCGAGGCTTACTCGGGCATGCTGCTCCGCCTGGAGCAGGGAATGGAGATCCCGAGGGAGGAGGTGCTCCGGAAGCTGGTGGAGATCCAATACGAGCGGGGCGATTACGACTTCTTCAGGGGGAGGTTCCGGGTGCGGGGCGACGTGGTGGACATATACCCGGTTCACGAAGAGGACCGCGCCCTGAGGGTGGTCTTCTTCGGCGACGAGATAGAGGAGATCCGGGAGATCGATCCCCTGACCGGCCGGGCCCTCCAGGGGCTCAGGCGCGTCACCGTGTATCCGGCCAGCCACTATGTGACCACCGTGGACATAAGGGAGAGGGCCATAGCGGCGATCAAGGAGGAGCTCAAGGAGCGGCTGGATCAATTGCGCTCGGCCGGAAAGCTCCTGGAGGCCCAGAGGCTGGAAGAGCGCACCATGTTCGACCTGGAGATGATGATAGAGCTGGGCTACTGCCACGGCATCGAGAACTACTCCCGCCATTTGACCGGCAGGGCCCCCGGGGAGCCGCCTCCCACGCTTCTGGACTATTTTCCCCGCGATTACCTGGTGGTGATCGACGAGAGCCACATAACCGTCCCACAGCTCAACGGGATGTACAACGGGGACCGGGCCAGAAAGCAGACCCTGGTGGAGTACGGCTTCCGGCTGCCGTCGGCCCTGGACAACCGCCCCTTGACGTTCCGGGAGTTCGAGGAGCGTGTGGGCCGGGTGATATACGTCTCCGCCACGCCCGGGCCCTACGAGCTCCAAGAGGCCGAGGTGGTGGCCGAGCAAATCATCAGGCCCACCGGCCTGATGGATCCCGAGATCCTGATCAGGCCGGCCGCGAACCAGGTGGACGACCTCTTGGGGCGGATCAGGCAGAGGGCGGCGGCCGGGCAGAGGGTCTTGGTGAGCACGCTGACCAAGCGGAGCGCCGAGGATCTTACCGAGTACTACGAGGAGCTGGGCATCAGGGTCAGGTACCTCCACTCGGACATCAAGACCATAGAACGGATGGAGATAATCCGCGACCTCCGCCTGGGGGCCTTCGACGTCCTGGTGGGGATCAATCTGCTCAGGGAGGGCCTGGATCTGCCCGAGGTCTCCCTGGTGGCGATACTGGATGCGGACAAGGAAGGGTTTCTGCGCTCCGAGCGGTCACTGATCCAGACCGCGGGTAGGGCGGCCAGGAACGTGGACGGCCAGGTGGTCCTTTATGCCGATCAGGTGACCGGGGCCATGAGGCGGGCCATGGAGGAGAGCGGGCGGCGCAGGAAGATCCAGGAGGAGTACAACCTGGCCATGGGGATAACCCCCCAGTCCATCCGCAAGCGGATCGGTGACGTCCTGGGCTCGGTCTACGAAGCGGACTACGTGACCGTGCCCGTGGCGGCGGAGGAAGGCGCGCCCTACCTCGACCCCGAGGACCTGGAAAAGGAGATGGAGTCCCTGACTCGAGAGATGTTCCGGGCCGCCGGGGACCTGGACTTTGAAGAGGCCGCAAGACTGAGGGACCGGATCAAGGAACTGAAGGACAGGAACCTGGACGAGCTCCCGCTCGATCGTTGACCCCTGATGCCGCGGGGGCCCCGGGCCGGTGCGGATTCGGAGGTAAAGCGCCGTGAAGAATGAGAAGAGCGATCTCACCTGGGTGAGGACCCACTGCGGCCGGATGGACCACGGGGGCTGCGGCCTCCTGGTCGGGGTCGGCGGGGGCCGGATCGTCAAGGTCAAGGGGGACCCGAACGGGTATCTCAACCGGGGCTATGTCTGCCCCAAGGGGCTGGCCTCGCCGGAAAGACTGAGACATCCGGACAGGCTCAGGCATCCGCTGCGCAGGAAGGGTGCTCGCGGTGACCGCCGGTGGGAGAGGATCACCTGGGAGGAGGCCCTGGCCGAGGCGGCGGAGCGCCTGGGGGCGATCCGCGGGCGCGACGGAGCCCGGTCGGTCGCCTTCGGGGCGGGCATGCCCAAGGGCCTTGATCACTTCGTGCTCATACGCCTGGCCAACCTCTTCGGCTCGCCCAATGTGGTGGCGTCCCAGGACGTCTGCCACGCGCCTCGGGAGATCACCGGGCTCCATACCTGCGGGTTCTACCCGGTGGCGGACTTTCATCACCCCAGCCGGCTGGTCCTGCTCTGGGGGAGCAACATAACCGCCACCAACGAAGAAGGCGAGATCTGCCGACTCCTCCTGGATCAGGTGAGGCGGGGTACGGAGTTGATCATTGTGGACCCTAGGCGAACGGCCCTGGCCGAGAAGGCCTCCATGTGGCTGCCCCTGCGCCCTGGAACGGACGCGGCACTGGCCCTGGCCTTCCTCGCCGTGATCGTGGAAGAGGGCCTCTGGGACAGGGAGTTCGTGGACCAGTGCACCCTGGGTTTCGAGGAGCTCTGCAGCCGATTGAGCGAATACTCCCCGGAGAGGATGGCGGACGTGGTCCGGCTCCCCGCCGGGCTGATCCGCGAGGCGGCCCGCCGCTACGCAGGGGCGAAGCCGGCGGCGCTCCAGTGGGGCAATCCGATAGAGCACCATCGCTACGCCTTTGACACCATACGCTCGCTCGTCTGCCTGATGGCCGTTACCGGGAATCTGGACGCGCCCGGGGGGAACATACACGCCAGGGACCCCGAGATCCTGGGGCTGGGCCGCTTTGTCCGGGCGGACTTGATACCCGAGAAGCGCACCACCATGATAGGGGCCTATCACGGGCTGGCCCCGCGCATGATGACCGTTCCCCCGTCCCTTTTCAAGAGGGCGGTCCTGGACGAGGTCCCCTACCCGGTGAGGGCGCTCTACATGATGGGGGGCAACCCCATGCTCTCCTGGGCCGACAGCCGGGAGACCAAACGGGCCCTGGAGGCCCTGGAGTTCCTGGTGGTGGCGGATCTCTTCATGACCCCCACCGCGGCCATGGCCGACCTGGTGCTGCCCGCGGCCACGCAGTTCGAGTTCGACGATATAGGCCACTACGGGCTGGGCCACGGCCTGATCCTGGCAAGGCCCAAGGTGGTGGACCCTCCCGGTGAGTGCAGGCCGGACATGCGGATCCTGAACGACCTGGGGAGGCTCATCTCGGATCAGGACCTATGGTACGAGGACTACCACGGCTTCCTGGAGGACGTGCTCGGTCCCTCCGGGATCACCTACCGGGAGTTCGCGGAGAAGGGTAGCTTGAGGGGGCCGGAGGAGTTCGGCCGCCACCGCCTGGAAGGCTTTCCCACCAAGACCGGCAAGGTGGAGCTCAGGCTCTCGACCGCTGAGAAGTTCGGCCTGCCTCCGCTTCCCGAGTACAGGGGCCTCCCCGAGCCGGATGACCCCTCGTATCCCCTGGTCCTCACCTCGTCCAAGAACCCGCACTTTCTCCATTCCTCCTACAGGTGGGTAAGCGCCCTACGCCGCATGTCACCTGAGCCGGTGGCCGAGGTCCACCCGGATACGGCCGCTTCCTACGGCGTTAGCGAGGGCGACGAGATCTTCATTGAAACCCCCGGAGGCAGGATATTGCACAGGGCCAGGCTGAGCGAGCGCGTTATGCGCGGCGTGGTCAACGGCTCCCACGGGTGGTGGTTCCCGGAGGAGGGCCCGGAAGGGCTCTACGGGTGGGAAAGGGCCAACTTCAACATGTTGACCTCCACCGGGAGGCTGGGCCGGGAGTTCGGGACCCCCAACATCAAGGGGATACCGTGCCGGATCATCCGGGCGGATACCGCCCCCGGTCAAGGGCTTCCCCCGGGCCCTTGACCGGCCTGGCGAGGATCACCCCGCAGCGGTCCTCGAGACCCCTGAAGGAGGGGGGTTCATAGGGGCTTTTCCATGGAGAGCAGGGTGGTACCCCATAGACGCGCCAAAGGGTGCCGGGCGCGTTTCTCAGAATCGCCCGGCGGGCCGGTCAATCTGACCGCGGTCAGAACGATTCCGCCTCTTGCGGGATCCCGGGGGCACCAGGATGCCAGCCCTTCGGCCTCGCCGGACAGCGCGCGGAGGTCTTCCTCCGGCCGCTCCCCGAAGCCCCTTAGTATCTCGCCCAGCCTCTTCGCTGCGGGCTCGGTCAGGTGCTCGCCCCTGAGCCGGAAGACGCGGGCCGCGTCTTCTCCCGAGAGATCAGGGAGCCGGAAGCGGACGGCCGGCGGACCGGAGGGATTGTCACAGGCCTCCGCCCATATCCCGGCAAGGTAGTCCACGTAGCTCCTCTCCAGGGTCAAAAGGAGGGCCCCGGGCCCCGGAAGGCCGCCGAACAGCCCGGTCCAGGCCTCCACCACCGGGGCGGGATGGGCCGGGACCGCCCCGGGGCCCCATTGGAACCCAGGGAGGTCGTCAAAGAGGCCCCTGGTCTCGTCCAGCTCGTCCGATACTCCCTCCAAGGGGGATCGCTGCAAGCGCAGGTCGTTTAGTATGCGGTCCGCTTCACCGCGCTGCTCCTCCAGCTCCCGGGCCAGGTGGAGCACCAAGTGCCACCGGGTTGCGGCTCGTGCGTCTCCCTGAGGGGGTTCCGGGCGGGCGCTCCTGATGCGGCTGCGGATCTCCCAGAGGGGGTCGTCTTCATCCCCGAGCGCCACCCCCGCCTTTAGTGAAGAAAGCAGGCTCCTGTCCGCGTGCTTCAGGATCCATTGCTTGTAATCGGCGAGCATCCTCCGGAATCCATCGGCGGGCTTGAGCTCCTCGGGTGGGCGTACAACCCTCACGGCTTCCTCGGGAACACCCGGCGGGACCGCCTCACCGGGCTCCACGTGCCACGGAACACATACGCTCAGAGGGGCCAGGAGCGAAAGCGCCGCTGAGAGCTCCGGTCCGGAGAGCCCGGAGTGCGGGAACAGGACTGCGGGGATGTGGGTCATGGCCGTATATGCTCCGTGGCTCCGGTTTTCAGTCTTCCTGGAGCTCTTTTATTCCGGCAAAATTATCCAGCGATTCCGGATTCCTGAGTGCATCCCGGTTCAGTACGGGCTTGCCCTCCACGGTCTTCTTTACCGCCAGCTCCACCTTTTTCATGTTGAGGGTGTAGGGGATATCCGGGACCGGGATGATCTTGGCCGGTACGTGCCTGGGAGAGGCGTTGTCCCTGAGGGTCTTCTTTATCCTGGATACCAGTTCGTCGTTGAACTCGGCACCCTGTGCCGTCTTGACAAAGAGCACCACCCGTACATCCCCCTTCCACTCCTGGCCGATCACAAGGCTGTCCTCGATCTCTTCCAGGGCCTCCACCTGCCGGTAGATCTCGGCGGTGCCGATCCGCACGCCCCCGGGGTTCAGGGTCGCGTCCGAGCGGCCGTAGATAACCACACCGCCCCGGTCGTTGATCTCGATGAAGTCGCCGTGCCGCCACACATTGGGGTACAAGTCGAAGTATGCGGCCCGATACTTGGATCCGTCCGGGTCGTCCCAGAAGTAGATGGGCATGGACGGGGCCGGGGCCGTACAGACCAGCTCGCCCTGCCGATTGATGACCGGGCGGCCGTTCTCGTCCCAGGCCTCCACCTTCATGCCCAGGCAGCGGCACTGGAGCTCACCGGCGTAGACCGGACCCATGGGGTTGCCGGCCGCAAAGCACCCGTTGATATCCGATCCCCCGGAGATGGAGGCGAGTTGAAGGTCTTCTTTCACCTCACTGTAGACGTATTCGAATCCCTCCACGGAAAGCGGTGAGCCGGTGGAAAGGACCGCCTTCAGGGGGGACAGGTCATAGGCCCGGCCCGGTGATACGCCGGCGTTTTGCAGGGCCGATATGTAGCCCGCGCTGGTGCCGAATACGGTGATGCCTTCGTCCTGGGCGAGCTCCCAGAGTGCACCCGGATGGGGGTGGAAGGGGTTGCCGTCAAACAGGACCAGCGTGGCCCCAACGGCCAGTGAGCTGGTGAGCCAGTTCCACATCATCCACCCGCAGGTGGTGAAGTAGAAGATCGTGTCCTCGCGTTTGAGATCGGTGTGGAGCATCAGCTCCTTCATGTGGTTGATCAGGATTCCGCCCGCACCCTGGACCATGCACTTGGGAAGCCCGGTGGTCCCTGAGGTGAACATTATATACAGAGGATGATCCGCCGGGAGCTGCTCGAAATCGATATCCGCCCCGGTCCCGGCCGCCTTGAAATCCTCGTAATGGACCGCCTTGGACACCCCGGATATGTCGGGCTTCTCCCTGGTGTAGGGAACCACCACCACCTTCTCGACCGAAGGCAGGTCCTCCAGGATCCGGGAGATCCGGCCCAGCGAATCGAACGTCTTGCCCTTGAAGTGGTAGCCGTCGGCGGTGAAAAGGACCCTGGGCCGGATCTGCCCGAACCGGTCCAGTACCCCCTTTATGCCGAAGTCAGGGGAGCATGAGGACCAGGTGGCGCCCAAGGCGGCCGCCGCCAGCATGGCGATGATGGTCTCGGGCATGTTGGGCATGAATCCCACCACCCGGTCCCCCGGCTTCAACCCCAGCTCCCTCAGGGAAAGCGCCACCCCGGCCACCTCGTCATAGAGCTCGGCGTAGGTCATCCTTCGCGTGCCCTGTCCCTCGCCCTTGAACACCAAGGCGCACCGGTCGTCCCTGAACCGCAGAAGATTCTCGGCAAAGTTCAACCCGGCGCCCGAAAACCACTTGGCGCCCGGCATGCGGGTCAGGTCATCGACCACCTCGGTGTAGGGCCGTGAAGCACGAAGCCCCGCAAACTCCCACATGGCCTCCCAGAACTCGGGGATGTTTTCGACGGACCAGTGGTACAGGGGGTCGTATTGATCGAACTCCTTGCCGAATCTCTCGTTTATGACGGACATGAACCTGTACATGTTTGTGTTGCGGATTCGTTCTCCAGAAGGCTCCCAGAGCTTCTCGGCCATTTCCTCCTCCTTGGCTGGTGATCCTCTCCTTGGGCCCTCCGGCTCGGGGCCCGCGAATATCCCCTTCATAACACCAAGCCGGGGACTTTTCAATGCTCCGGCACAATGGGGATGTTCCCTGCTGTCCTTGAGATTCTCCGTTGCGTGTCGAGACGCCCGTTCAGGTCCAGGTTTTACCTTGACTATATGAGAGTATTGGATTAGAAAGTAACGTTCAACTTATGCAAATGACTAAGAATTGCCGCCTGATTCAGGCCGTTCGGCCCGGGAGGGGCGGTACGGGAGCGGATTTGGAAGCGATCAACAAGCTGGTGGAGGAGAGGCGAAGGAAGGCCGGGACACTAAGGGAGATGGGCGTAGCCCTCTACCCGGCGGGATATGACCGGGACATTACCGCCTCGGAGGCCGCGGAGAGATACGGCTCGATGAGCGCGGAAGAATTGGAGCAGGGCTCGGGGCGTCACAGCATGGCGGGCCGTATCATGTCCCGCCGGGATTTCGGCAAGGCCTCCTTCGTCCACATCAAGGACCGAACCGGTAGGATCCAGGTATATGTTCGAAAGGACAAGGTGGGGGAAGCGGCGTTTCAGGCCTTCAAGCTCCTGGATATAGGGGATATCATCGGTGTGAGGGGGGTGTTTTTCCGGACCAGGACGGAGGAGCTCACCGTCCTGGCCGACGAGGTGAGCCTCCTTACCAAGTCCCTGAGGCCGCTGCCTGAGAAATGGCACGGTCTCTCGGACAAGGAGACCCGCTATAGGCAGCGCTATCTGGACCTGATGGTCAACGACCGGGTACAGGAAGTATTCAAGGTGCGAAGCCGCATCATACAGTGCATCAGGGAGTTTTTCCTCCGGAGGGACTATCTGGAGGTGGAGACCCCGATGATGCAGCCCATCCCGGGAGGGGCCACGGCCAGGCCGTTCAAGACCTATCACAATGCCTTGGGAATGCACTTGTATCTCCGGGTGGCGCCCGAGCTGTACCTCAAGCGACTGGTGGTGGGAGGACTGGAAAGGGTCTTTGAGATCAACAGGAACTTCAGAAACGAGGGGGTGGACCTGAAGCACAACCCCGAGTTCACCATGTTGGAGTTCTACCTGGCCTACGCCACCTTTCACGACTTGATGACCTTGAGCGAAGAACTCTTCCGGGAGCTGGCCCGGACCGTATGCGGCGGGATGAAGATCCGGTATCAGGGGGAAGAGGTGGATTTCACCCCCCCGTGGCCCCGTATGAGCTTGAAGGAGTCCTTGAGAGAGGTGGGCGGAGTAGACGAGCGGGTGCTCAAAGACGCGGGGGCCGCAGCCGGGCTGGCCCGGGAGCTGGATCTCAACATCTCCCGGATGGACGGACACGGCAAGATCCTGACCAGTCTCTTCGATCACCTTGTGGAACCCAGGCTGATCAGCCCCACCTTTGTCATGGGGTATCCCACCGAGACCTCTCCGCTCTCCCGCCGGAATGATCAAGACCCGGACGTGACCGATCGGTTCGAGCTGTTCATAGGCGGGAGAGAGATAGCGAACGGCTTTACCGAGCTGAACGACCCGGATGACCAGAGGAGGCGCTTCGAGGAGCAGGTCTCGCTCAGGGAGGCGGGTGACGCCGAGGCCCAGTTCATGGACGAGGATTATCTCTCTGCTTTGGAACACGGCCTTCCTCCGACCGCGGGCGAAGGCATAGGCATAGACCGCGTGGTGATGCTTTTCACCGATTCCCCATCCATAAGGGACGTGATCTTTTTCCCTCACATGAGAGCCAAGGCGGAGTGAGTCCGTGCTTCGCAGGGAAGCGGAAATCTTATGAGCTTTGAGTTCTTCCTGGGCCTTCGCTACTTGAAGGCCAAGCGCAAGCAGACTTTCATATCGGTGATCACCATCATATCCGTGGTCGGTGTAATGGTGGGGGTCATGTCCCTGGTGGTGGTGCTCTCCGTGATGAACGGGTTCCGCTCGGATCTCCTCTCCAAGATCCTCGGGGTGAACGCGCATATCCTGGTGATGAGCTACGAGGGGCCTTTCGGCGGCTACAGCCGGGTGGCCGAAGAAGTGATGGATACAGAGGGGGTGGTGGCGGTCAGTCCCTTTGTATACAGCCAGGTCATGGTCAATTGCTCGGGCAATGTCTCCGGTGCCGTGTATCGCGGGCTGGATCCGAAGAGCGCCGGAGAAGTCCTTCAACTGGAACGGATGCTGGGGGAAGGCGGGCTGGATGCCTTGGAGGGAGGTCAAGAGCGGAAGCTCCCGGGCATAGTGCTGGGAAAGCAATTGGCAAGGCAGATAGGTGCGGCCCGGGGCGGGACGGTCACGGTCATTTCTCCCCAGGGGAGGCTCACGCCGATGGGACGCACGCCCAATGAGCGGCGGTACCTGGTGGTGGACCTCCTGGATTCGGGGATGTACGAGTATGACGCATCCCTGGTATATGTGGCCCTGGAAGAGGCCCAGGATTTCTTGGGACTGGAGGGGAGGGTGACCGGGCTGGAAGTGCGGGTGGATGACGCCTACGCCTCGGATCAAATCGCCGCCGCAGTGGAGAGAAACCTGGGCCGTCCCTATTGGACCAAGGACTGGAAGCTGATGAACCGGAGCCTGTTCTCCGCCCTGAAGCTGGAGAAGATCACCATGTTCGTCATCCTCACCATGATAATACTGGTGGGGGCGCTCAACATAATCAGTACCCTGGTCATGGTGGTGATGGAGAAGACCCGGGACATGGCCATCCTGAGGGCCATGGGGGCAGGCGCGCACAGCATAATGAGCGTCTTCATGCTACAGGGTCTCCTGGTGGGGCTGGCAGGGACCCTGGCCGGGCTTGCATCCGGGCTGGGAATCTGTCATCTTCTGGGAAAATACAAATTCATTAGTTTGCCGTCCGATGTCTACTACATTTCCACTCTCCCGGTAAAAGTGGAGATGTTGGATGTAATTTTCGTCGCATCAGCGGCTCTTTTGATTTCTTTTCTGGCCACTATTTATCCGTCATGGTATGCAGCCAGGCTCAATCCTGTAGAGGCGCTGCGCTATGAGTAGGCTGGACGGCAAGATGCCGCGGGAATACGAGGCCGAGAGGGCCGGACCGGTGCTGGAGCTGGAGGATGTACACAAGAGTTTCAGGCACGACGGAAATATCATTCATGTTCTCAAGGGAATCAACCTCGAGGTCCGCTCAGGAGACACCGTGGCCCTTACCGGGGCATCGGGGGTGGGCAAATCAACCCTGCTGAACGTAATGGGGACGCTCGAGCCCCCCAGCCTTGGCAGGGTTCGGTTCCGGGATCGTGACGTGTCCGGGCTGGGCGAGGCCGACCTTTGCAGGCTGAGGAACCGTGACATCGGTTTCGTGTTTCAGTTCCATCACCTGCTCCCGGAGTTCGACGCCGTTGAGAATACCGTAATGCCCGCCCTTATAGCCCGGGTTCCCAAGAAGGAGGCCTTTAGGCTGGGAGAGGCCATTCTGGGCAAGGTGGGCTTGGGGCACCGGCTGAGGCACAGGATCGGGGAGCTTTCCGGCGGCGAGCAGCAGAGGGTGGCCAT
>CAZYJR010000055.1:0-15023 GCA_964647905.1 uncultured Desulfobacterales bacterium
GTATGCCCGGTGGTGTGAGAGGGGGGAACCGTAAGGAACCCCCCTACTCGATTGGGCGCCGCGAAGCGCGAAGACCGGATACCTGTACAACAGGAAAGGAGGAAGCGATGAGGATGAGGATAATTGGGGTCGCCCTCGCGGCGGCGATCGCCTGGGCCGGGACCTCCCGGGCGGCTGGAGCGGAAGAGGTGGAAGAGCGGGATGCACATGCCTTGGGCGAGGTGGTGGTGACTTCCAGTCGGGTTAGCGAGGAGAGGCGGGAGGTCACGTCACATGTCACTGTCCTTGACCAGGCCACAATCCGGCGCTCCACAGCGGACACCCTGGACGAACTCCTTGCCGAGCATGCCGTGGGGCACGTTCATCGCTATCCGGGTAGCCTCAGCTCGGTGGGGATGCGTGGATTCCGGACCGAGACCCACGGAAACGATCTGCTGGGCCACGTCCTGATCCTGGTGGACGGGCGGCGGATAGGCACCGGTAATGCGGCCAGGATTCCGGTAAGGAACATCGAGCGGGTGGAGATCGTGAGGGGCCCGGCATCGGTCCAGTACGGCTCGGCCGCCATGGGAGGCGTGGTGAACGTGATCACCAAACAGGGAGAAGGAAGACCCGGCCTGGCTCTCGAGGGCATGTATGGGAGCGATTCCTACAGGGAAGGGGCCTTGTCCCTCTATGGAGAGGCCAAGGGGTTCGATGCCTCGGCAAGCCTCTCGGCCCGGTCCATGGATGGCTATGAGACCGGGGAAGGCGAACATTACGGGAACACCGGCTTTGACCGCGAGGAGTCGGTGAGCCTGAACCTCGGCTGGACGCCGGCGCCCGGGCACCGGATAGGGATCGTTCACATCCGATCGGAGGTGGATGAGGCCGGGAGCCCGTCTTACTTCAGCCAAAACGACCTGGACGATTACACGGACAGCGTCAACCGCTCCACGGACCTCTCCTATGAGGGCGCCTCATCAGGTGGGATCATGGGCTGGAAGGTGCGATGCTTCGAGGGCCGGGACAGGACCACTTGGATGGATCCTCTGGAGAGCAATCCGGACGGCTTCGACACCGGGATCCCCTCTGAGCGGGATACCGAGTTTCGGGGTGCACAGGCCCAGTTGTCCCTGGACCGCGATCTCTATCTGGTAACCGCCGGGGCGGACTGGACCGAGTACGAGCTCGAGAACACCTGGCTTCCCCGGAGAACCGGGTATGAAAACCCGGCGGCATTCCTGCTGGGCAAGGTGCGGCTCCTCGACCGGCGGCTGATCCTCAACGGAGGGCTACGCTATGACGACTACGAGGTCGAGGTGACCGATCCTGCGGGGAGGACCGTGAGCGAGGACCGGGTCACCCCCAGGATCGGGGTCGCCTACATGCTCATGGAGGGCGTGAAGCTCCGGGCCAATTACGGAGAGGCCTTTGTCATGCCCGGGGCGGATCAACTGGCGGCGGATTACGTGGCCTTCGGCAGACGCCGAGTGGGAAACCCCGACCTGAAACCCGAGACCAGCCGGACCCTGGACGGGGGTGCGGAGTTGACACGAGGGGCCCTGGAGGCGTCGATCACATACTTCATCACCCGCTACAAGGACAAGATCCGGGCGGCGGCCACGCCGGGGGGAGACAGCACCTGGGAGAACCTGGGCAAGGCCTCGGTGGAGGGCCTGGAGGCGGAGTTCAGCTATGACGTGGGCGCCTGGTTCGACTGGCCCTGGGAGGTACGGCCGGAGATCCGGGCGGCGTATCTCACCGAGTATGAGGACGAGATCACCGGGGAAGACCTCCTGAACGTATCCGACCTCCACCTGGCGGTCGGCTTGGCCGTCTCCTCCCCGGAAGGATCCTGGGCGCGCATCCGGGCGTCCTACCGGGGCCCGAAGCACGAGGAAGACTTTGAGAGCGGTGTGTTCCCCGCGCCGGTGGTGGAAACAGGAGGATTCACCCTGGTGCACCTCTCAGCATGCAAGACCCTGGTTCGGACGGACAGGGCCGGGACCCTTAGCGCCCGTATAGAGGTCAAGAACCTCCTGGACCGTTCATACGAGCACGTAAAGGGATACCCCATGCCCGGCAGGCAGGTCTTCGGCGGGCTGGAGTGGCGATTCTAAAGCTTATCGATAGAGGTCGACCCAATTTATCAAATACCTTTCGTGGTTTCTTGTTTAGGGCATAGGCCTGATCCGAGGCTTTTCTTCATCCTATCAGCCATTTAGCTGTTCGAGCCCGAAATGAGTGGGAGGCTCGGGCTGGAAAAAGCCTTCGAGGCACTCTTGACATCTCCTGCAATTGTGATAGGCTAGTCGTCAAATTTCATAGAAAAATGACGATGGCATATACGGCTTATGCTTGACAGACTTATCAAGGCTCCAAGACAGAGCTTTTTTCTTCTGGGTCCCCGGGGAACCGGTAAGAGCACGTGGCTCAGAGCCAAATTCCCGGATGCCCACGTAGTCGACCTCCTGTCTGAGGAAACGCACCAGAGGCTTCTGGCTAATCCCGGTCAATTCGCGCGCGAACTTCGCGCTGCTTCCACCGGCCGCTGGGTTATCGTGGACGAGGTGCAGCGGCTGCCGAATCTACTCAACGAGGTTCATCGCTTTATGGAGGAAAAGCGGCTTAATTTCGTCTTATGTGGCTCGAGCGCCCGAAAGTTGAAGCGTGCCGGCGTAAACCTTCTGGCAGGCCGAGCCCTGCACCGGTCTATGCACCCCTTTGTGCCCGAAGAACTCGGCGATAAATTCGACTTGGAAGAGACTCTGCGGCATGGTTCGCTGCCCGTTGTCTGGGATTCAACAGCCAAACAGGAGAGCCTCTCAGCTTATGTTCAACTTTATTTGAAAGAGGAAATTCAGGCAGAAGCGCTCGTCCGCAACCTGCCTGGTTTTGCCCGTTTTCTCCCAATTGCTGCTCTCATGCACGGGAAGAACATCAACGTGAGCAACATTGCACGAGAATCAGGCGTGGCAAGGACAACGGTGACAGGATATCTTGATATCCTGGAAGAGACACTCCTGTGCTTCAGGCTGCCCGCCCTTGAGGCCAAGGTGCGTGTCCGCGAGCGCAAGCTGCCCAAATGGTATTGGTGCGACCCTGGCATTGTTAGGGCCATGAAGCGGGCTGAAGGACGGACCGCGCCGGAGGAAGAAGGGGCCTTGTTCGAGGGCATGGTCGCACAGTTGGTAAGGGCATACAGAGATTACCGAGGCATATGCGACGCATTCTTCTATTGGGCGCTTTCTGGTCGAAGCTCACAGGAAGTCGATTTCATCCTCGTTCGAGGTTCTGATCTCATCGCTGTCGAGGCAAAATCTGGAAAAACCTTCAGGAACGCATGGTGTAAGGGACTACGCGTCATTGAATCACTCAAAGGCGTGCGCCGACGTATCATCGTCTATCCTCGTGGACCGGCGATGAGGACGGAGGACGGCATCGATGTCTTACCCTTCAGAGAATTCGCCGACGAATTAGCCTCTGACACCCTATGGGGGTAACGGGATAGGAGGACCGGTAAAGGATAGGAATTTACTTTTTGAACGGCCTGATAGACGAAAAAATCGTGTAGGGCCTAGTGACGGCGTATGACATCCTTCGGAGAGGAGCATGGACCTTTGGAAGGGACCAAGGCCTTCGGTTCCCATCGTGATCACGGCCTTCGGGACCACCACCAGGGCCTTGGAGACCTATGACCGCATTGAGGCAAGATGCAGGGAGCGGTTCCCGGAGTGCGAGGTCCGATGGGCCTACTCCTCGCGCATGGTCAAGGACCGGGTCAAGCACCGGCGCGCCTTGAACTTCCCGGACCCTGTGGAGGTGCTCTCGGCCCTTTACGCAGAGGGGCATACCTGGGCCGTGGTCCAGTCGCTCCATGTGATATGCGGGCACGAATTCCACCGGCTGGCGCGCTTGGCCGAGGAGAGCCCGATCCGCACCTCTATGGGGCTTCCTCTGCTGACCGCACCGGATGACCTCGAGGAGGTGGCGCGGGTCCTGTCACCCGAGCTTTGCACGGCCGGGGACGAAGCCGCCGTCCTGGTGGGGCACGGCACGGACCATCCCGCGTGGTGCGCCTATGCCGCGCTCGAGCAGCGGGCCCGGCGCCTTGCCGGCCCCCATGTTTACGTGGGCGTGGTGGAGGGCTCCCCGGGACCCGAGGAGATACTGGAGAGGGTCCTGGGGGCCGGGTACGAACGGGTGCGGCTGTTTCCTTTCATGCTGGTGGCGGGCCGCCACTTCCTGGAGGACCTATCAGGGCCTGAGGACTCCTGGAAGTCGGCCTTTGAGGCCCGGGGCCTCGGGGTGGCCCTGGATGGAAAGGGCCTGGGCGCCCGGGACGGGGTCATAGAGGTCTTCCTCCGCCATGCGGCCGAGGCCGTGGACGTTATCCCGGAATCCGCCGGGCCCCGGCGAGAATCGTAGAGATCAGCGGCCGAGCTCGAGCGGGGCCGGTTTCAGAGAGCCTGGCAGCCTTTCAGCGTCGGGCGGCGCGTTTGGCGGCCTGGAGCCTTTCCCAGGAAAACTCGGGGCCCCGGCAGGGAAAGAAGGTGTTGTTGTGATAGAGGGGCTCGTTTTCCAGGTCAAAGGGGCTGGCGGCCTTGGCCGCCGGCCAGAGCGGGGTGCCGGGGAGGGGGGAGAACTCGGCCGGATAAGGCCGGGCCCCTGCGGCGCGGACGTATTGGGCCGCTGAGACCAGGTCTGACGGATCCTGGCCGGGGAGCCCGTAGAGGAGATAGACTCCGATCTCCGAGGCGTCGAATCCCGCCCTCTTGAGATTGGCCAGTGCGGTCTCGAACTCATCCGGCCCCACCTTGCCTCCCCAGGCCTCCTGTTTCGCCGGGTCGTGGGTCTCAAGGCCCAGTCTCAGCGTCTTGAAGCCCGCTGCGAACATCAGATCCGCCAGCTCTCGGGTGATCAATCCCACGTGGAGCCCGTTGGGGGCGTGGAAGCGGATCCGGAGCTCGCGGCTGACCACGGATTCCAGAATGGGGAGTATGTGCTCCCCGGCGTCTACCAGGAGGGCGTCGTCGAAGAACACGAAGTCGCGGAGGCCGAGGCGGAAGCGCCGGTCCTCGATCTCGTCCAAGACGTTTTCGGGAGGGCGCTGGAAGAACCCGGGTCGTAGAAGCCCGGAGGCGCAGTAAGGACACCGGTACGGGCATCCCCGGGAAGTGAGGAGCGGGGCGAACGCCGGCTCGGGGTACAGATCCAGGGCCGGCCGGAGCATTGACCAGGGCTCCCCCGAGCCTACGGGATCGACCAGGTTCAGGCCGAGGAGTTCATTCAAGATCCGGATTATCCGATCTTCCGCCGGACCGGAGACCACCAGGTCCGCCCCTGTGGTCGAGGCGGCGTGGTGCCGGCAGAGTGTGGCGTAGATCCCGCCCAGGATCACCGGGACCCCCGGCCATATCTCCTTTGCCAGGGAAACGGCGCGGGCGACCCCGGGGTACCAGTAGGTCATGATCGATGTCACCAGGATCGCCACCGGAGGCTCGGCGCTGCGGACATCGCCTGCAAAGACCTCTTCGGGCAGACCGTAGCGGGCGAAGCGGCGGGGGATGCCTCGCAAAGGCTCCGGGGTGGGGACTGTCTCCCGCCGCCAGGGCCCTGTGCCCGGAAGGGCATTCTTCTTGACCGGGGCCTCGGAGCGCGGGTGGAGTCGGTCCAGGCAGTCGACCAGGGTTACCCGGCAGCCGGCCCGGCCCAAGAGGTCCGCTAGGTAGAGCAGCCCCAAGGGCCTTGCCCACAGGTCGTATGCGGCGAAGTCGTATATCCAGGGGTTGATGGCTAGGATGCTCGGCTTCATTCACCAGACCTTAGTCCAGCGCCGGGGGATTCTCAAGGATGTTGGAACAGCGGTATCGAGCCCTCCTGCTTGCTTGATTACTTGCGGCGGAAGAGTGGGGAGCTTTCAAGGAAGCGCTCGAGGATTTCCAGGCATTCGGGGAGGTTCCTGCGGCCGAACCCGATCCGGAACTCGTTGTACCCTTTGCCGTAGAGCGTCCCCGGCAAAAGGAGGAGGCCGGCATCGCGGACAAGGGCGCGGCAGAAGGAATCGACTTCGCCCTGCAACAGGGTCGGGAAGGCTATGGGCCCGGCCGGCGGCCGCTGCCAGAGGAAGCGCTCGGCGCGGCGTTCGAAGAATGCGTCCAGGAGATCGAGGTTCCTGCGGGCGATACCGAGGTTGCGCTCAACAATGGAGTCCCTATGCCTCAGCGCCAGCGCGGCCAGGAGCTCGCTCGGCGCGCTGTTGCAGATCGTCGTGTAGTCCTTGAATGCTGCCATCCGCTCCAACAGGCGGGCGTTGTTCGTCGCTATCCATCCGATGCGCAGGCCCGGCAGCCCGTAGGTCTTGGACATCACTCCCAGGGAAACGGCGCGCTCATTCAGGTCGGCCATTGCCGGGAGGCGCTCTGCCGGGTCATGCTCCAGACCGCGGTATACCTCGTCCGAGAACACCATGAATCCGTGCCGTTCGGACAAGGCGGAGAGATCCTGCAGGAAGCCGGCATCAGGCAGCCATCCGGTCGGGTTGTGGGGGAGGTTGATTACAACCAACCGTGTCCTGCCGGTAAGAGAGCGCTCGAGGGCGTCGAGATCCAGTGACCACGCCCGGTTTCGGTCGCCCCGCCATTCCGCCACTTCCGCGCCCAGGGCGGAGGCCACGGCCCCCAGCGACTGGTAGTACGGGGAGTGTACGACAACGTGGTCCCCGGGGTCGAGCGCGACGTTCATGAAATTGAAGATCGCCTCCTCCGCACCGGAATGTACAAGAATCCCGTCCCTGGATATGCGGTCATACAGCCCCGCTATCTCATCACGCAGCTCCGGGTCGCCCGCCGACTCGGTATATCCCAGCCACAGGGAGGACAACCGCTCCTCGGCTCCGGGTTCAAAGCCGAGCAGCTCTCCGACTGTCATACTCTCGCAGTCCGATGAGCACATCAGCCAGGGGGTGGTGAATTCGTACTCTGCGAAATAGCGCTCCAGGCGAAAAGGTTCCGGCTTCATGATTGATCTCCGGGAACAAACATTATCACGCCCGGCCCCTGCTTGAAACCCATAAGGATACCCTTGAAGGAGTATCGGAGAGGGGCGGCCTTGCCTCGGGGGGAGGGGGGTGGTAAGGTCAACAAGGTCGAATGGCTCTGGCCGATTGCTGGATGCCTTCCCGGAAGGTCTTGATAAGGGCTTGCTGCCATGAGCGAGAAGAGATCCGATGAATCCGGTTTCGGTTTTGATGATCTGCCGCCGTGCCTGATCCGGGTGGACAAGGAGGGCCGCATGTGGCATCTGGGTGCGGAGATGACAAACGAGGGCATAAACCGCCTGCTCATGGGGCAGGTGGAGCTGGACCCCCTGGGGCGCTACGTGATCACCTTGGGTGGTGATCGGTGCGTGGTGGAAGTCGAAGACACTTTCTTCGTCATCTCCCGCTTTGACTTCCTTCCGGCCCAAGGGGGACTCCCCGAGGCCGCAGTCGTACACCTCAACGACGGCTCCCGGGAGGAGCTCGACCCGGCCACCCTGAGGCTAGGACCGGGGAACGTGCTCTACGCCACGGTAAAGGGCGGCCGGTTTCCGGCCCGGTTCCTGAGGAAGAGCTACTATCAATTGGCGGGGCATGTTATTGAACGGGACGGGGAGTACGTCCTTCCATACCGCGGTCGTGATTACCCCATAGACGCGTCCTGAGAGAGAAAAGGGGGCTTGGGAATAGGGGGCGTCGACGGGCGGGGCGGGGTGCATTTGCCGCACGGAGGCTGGCTCATGACTACCGGTACACAGGCCGGGAGGCTGCAGCAGTTGCTGGAAGAAGTCCTGGAGAACTCCGATATCGCCTGGTGGGAATGGGATATCCGGAAGAATAAGGTCATTGCCAACGACCTCAAAGTGACCATGCTGGGCTACCGGCCCGATGACTTTCGCGACGTAGGGTATCAGGCGTACACAGATCTCCTCCATCCGGAAGACTATGAGAGAACCATGCAGGCCATGCGGGATCATCTGGAAGGGCGGGCTGAGTTATACCAGGTTGACTACCGCATCCGCAGGTCGGACGGGACTTATACTTGGTATATGGACCGCGGCGCGGTTATAGAGAAGGGACCTGGAGGCGAGCTCCTGAGGCTCAGGGGGATCGTGGTGGATCTGGGCGAGTCGTTGCGGGAGAGCGCAAAGGACAAGGCTCTCTTTGACCTGATCCGCAGTGCTCTGCCTGCTCCCGGAAGAGACGGGGGGGTCGTCACCTTGTGCAGCTCATGCAAGAGGCTCAAGGTGGGAGAGGGCCTGTTGTGGATGCCAGTGAGGCCGGAATTTGAATGGGCGCTATCAGGCTCCGTATCCCACGGGATATGCCCTGATTGCATCAGACTGCTCTACCCTGGGCATGCAGATGAACTCCTCGGTGTCTCTTAGTATTCCTCTTGACATTTCAACAAGCCTTTCGCTAAAAGAGATGAGCAAAATTCTTCGATACGCTCAATCTGAAAAGCTAATACCGCACTCCAGGTCCTGCTCCAAGCGCTGATCCGATACCCTGACGCTCCTCTTCCCGCTCCTTCCGACGGTTACAAGGCGAATTTGATCATAAGTCCTGTTTGTCTCGTTGGTTCTTAGGCCGGAAGGCCCGGAGGCTTTCACTCCCGGGTCTAATCCGGTCTCGAGGAGAGACCAGACAGCAAAGGAGGTGATAGACAAGAAGATTTTTGCATAGCGTCAGGCCAACGCGGCCGGGGCCGGCAGCGCCCGACCGGGGTGACCGACATGGCGCCACCATCGACGACCTCTAGGAGGGGCTTGATCCCAAGGAGGAGGGACTATGAATTCTTTATGGGTACTCATTTGGTGGGCCGTTATCGTGATTCTCGGGTATTGGGTATACGCGCGTCATGTGGCCAAGAACGTCTTCGAGGTGGACGAAAAGAGGGCGACACCCGCGAAGATGTACATGGACGGCGTTGATTTCATGCCCGCCAACAAGAACGTGCTATTCGGCTTTCAGCTCAATTCCATCGCCGGGGCCGCGCCCATCATCGGGCCTATCGTGGCCCTCCAGTGGGGCTGGCTCCCGGCACTGCTCTGGTTGGGCTTGGGGGTCTTCTTCATCGGGTGGCTGCACGACTTCTCGAGCGCCATGGTCTCCATCCGGACCGACGGGTCCACATTCGGGGCGATCAGCTATCAGTTGATCTCGCCGCGCGCGAGGAAGATACTTCTCACCTTCGTCTACTTCTACCTCCTTCTTATCGCCTGCGCATTCGGCCACGTGGTCACCAGCGGAGTGAGCGGGAACGCGTCTCTCCCCTTTCCCCTGCTCGTGGTGATCGCTGTTGCGTTCCTGGTGGGCCACATGATCTATAAGGCCAGGGTGGGCATAGTCACCACCACGGTCGTAGCCATAGCTTCCATCTTTATAGCCATCTATATAGGAAGCATATGGCAGTGGAAGTTTTCCTATGACACCATCCTGATCTGTGTGCTCATCTTCGGCTATTTCAGCTCCATCCTGCCCGTGTGGCGCTTCATACAGCCCTACAACTACTCCTCGGTCTACGTGGTCTACTTCGGCATTATCGCGGGAGTAATCGGCATCATCATAGGCCACAAGCCAATGACCCTGCCGGCGGTCACCGGCTGGAGCACCTCGGTGGGCCCGCTCTGGCCTTTGCTTTTCGTTACCATCGCCTGCGGGGCCATCTCGGGGTGGCACAGCCTGGTCTCCAGCACCGCCACCTCGCGGCAGCTGGAAAACGAACTGGATGTGAGGCCGGTGACCGGGGGTGCGATGTTCGCCGAGTTCACCATCTCCATAATAGCGGTGATCGTCTGCGCCACGGCCTTTGCAGACAAGGCCGAGTACATGGAGAAGCTTAGCAATCCCGTGGGGATATTCGTGGGCGGCCTTGGCGGGGCCATAACCAGCCTCGGCCTCTCAGCCGGGTATGCGAGCGCCCTGGCCGGGATGATGATAATCATACTGGCTCTTACCATCGTGAATCTGGTCTTCCGCTTCATGAAGGTGGCCACAGCCGAGCTCCTGGGTGACGCCATATCCATTGCCAAGAACCCGCATGTGGCCACCGTAGTGGCCCTGATCATCACCTGGGTCCTCGTCAAGACCGGGACCTGGCTCTACATCTGGGTGCTCTTCGGCGGGGCCAATCAGTTGATGGCCTCAATGGCCCTGCTGCTGGTGACCCTTTACCTGGTGCAGAAGGCCAAGAACTACAAGCTTGCGGTATATCCCATGTTCTTCATGTATGCCACCACGGTGGCGGCACTGATCTATACCGCCTTCTGGAAGCTGATACCGGGTGCATTCGCGGGTCAGAAGGTCTTCGGGAACCTCTTCGCCGCGGCGGTGGCCATACTGCTGGTGGTTCTGGCCCTGATCCTGGCCTGGGACGGCTACCGCGCCTTCGTGAGATACAAGGGCGGGGAGACCCCAGCGGGTGCCGAGGCCCCAGCGAGCGCGTGAATGCGCCTTGTCCGTGATGCAGGAAGAGGTGCGTGCGGCCCGCCGGGCCGCACGCACCATGCATGGAGGAAGGCTTGCTTTCATTGTGGATGCGGGCCCTGAAGGACCGTCTCAAGGGGATCTTTCTATACGGCCTGCTGAATCAAATGTACTCCGAGAGGCGTTCCCTGGACGACCTCGTTGCGCTTTCCGTGTTCGGGCGTTTCATAGGGTTCCCTTTGCTTTTCAACTACTATCACCTTAGGCTGCTCCCTTACTACCTCCCGCGGCTCCATGCATGGAGGAGGAGGGTGTTGAAGGAAAGGGATTTTTTCGACCAGTTGTATGACTAACTCGAAAAGAG
This sequence comes from uncultured Desulfobacterales bacterium, assembly GCA_964647905.1. Classification (GTDB taxonomy): domain Bacteria; phylum Desulfobacterota; class DSM-4660; order Desulfatiglandales; family HGW-15; genus CAZYJR01. The sequence continues at coordinate 10,815 of CAZYJR010000055.1, forward strand.
GGATGAGAAATGACAGAGAAGGAGAAAAAGGAGAAGGGTCGAAAGAGGGGCGGCATCGTGGGATTCTTTCGTGACTTCACTTACGGGATGGCGACCCACGGAATGGCGAGGCATGCCCTCAAGACCCGCTCCAGCATGGAGCATCTCTTCATCCTTATCACCATGGGAGATATGCTGGGCGTCCCCATACTCCCGCCCTACTACTCCCTGAGGCTCCTCCCCCACGTGGTGCCTCAGATCACCACCTGGAAGCGCCGGATGCTGAGGGAGAAGGATTTCGTGGAGAGCATGTACTAAAGGGACCCGGAACCTGTTTGGTTCTCTAAAGCGGAAGGGAGGACACATGGGGCTGGCGGACATTTTCTACAACTACCCTGAGCGCAAGTACATCATGTACGGCGGAAAGGGGGGGCTGGGCAAGACCACCTTTTCCGCCGCCACGGCCTACTACCTGGCCAAGAAGGGGAAGCGGGTCCTGGTCTTTTCCGTGGATCCCCAGGCTTCCCTGAGCGACATATTCGAGCGGGATATCTTCGGGCAGGGCAACGTAGAGATAATGCCCAACCTGTATGCCTGCGAAGTGGATGCGGACAAGCGGATCGAGGCCTATCAGGAGGAGATCCGTCAAAAGATAAGGGACATGTACGGCATGAAAAAGATCCCCGACGAGATAGAGAGCTACATCAAGGCCTCGTCGGCTGAGCCCGCCATGGAGGAGAGCGCCATATTCGACGCAGTGGTGGACATTGTAGTGGCTTCTGACTTTGATTACTACATTTACGATCTGGTGCCGCTTGGACATGCATTGTATTACTTGAGTATGGCGGATATCTATGACGCCTGGTTGGAGAAGATAACCAGCCTGAGAGAGCAGATGCGTGAGTATGACAAGGCTATATCCACCATGAAGAGGGAGGAGGATACGGAGACCGATGAGATATACGAGGAATTGATGTATATAAAGGACAGAATAGGAAAGTCGTCGAAGATCATGACGGACACCAAGCACACGGCCTTCTTTTTCGTGCTGACACCCGAAGAAATGATCATCGCCGATACCGAGAAGGCGGCTGAGCTCTTTGCCAAGCATCGGGTTCCTTTGGCGGGCTATCTGGTAAACCGGGTGGTGAGAAGAGACCTGGTCAATGAGAACATACCGGGATACCTGAGGAACAGGATCAGCATGCAGGAAAATGCATTGAAGATGATAAACGAGAAGCTGGGGCACAAGGTCTTGTCAATGGTCCCCGAGTTCGATTCCGAGATCAAGGGGCTTGAGACCATAAAGGTCCTCGCAGAGGAGATGTTTGAGGAGAAATTGCCATGAGCGCCACTATGGAGGACTTTTTTAAAGAGCATCCCGGGATGCGCTACATCTACTTCGGGGGTAAGGGAGGCGTGGGAAAGACCGTGGTGGCGGCCGCCGTTGCCTACTGGACGGCCAAGCAGGGTAAGCGCACCCTGCTCGCCTCGACCAATCCGGTCCACAGCCTGTCGAATCTCTTTGAGTTGGATGTCTTCGGCAGGCCGGTTCCCATTCCAGGTGTGGAAAACCTGTTCGCACAGGAGATCGACACAAGGGAGACCATCGAGAGGTCCAAGAGCGAGATCCGCGAGAAGATAAGCTGGTTCCTGAGGTTTGCCGACATCCCTGCAAAGGCGGACGACTTCATCGAATCCGCCACCATGAACCCGGCCTTTGAAGAGTCCGCAATGTTCGAGAACATGATAAACCTGATCCTTGAGGACGCCTTTGAGTTCTATGTGTTTGATACCGCGCCGACCGCAAACGCAAGGCGGCTCCTGGGCATGTCCAAGGTCTATACGCTTTGGGTGGACAAGATGATGAAGAGCCGCGACGAGGCGAGGAGTATGCGCCTGAGCCTCTCTTTCAGGAAGAAGCGGGTGGAAGAGGAGGAGGACCCGCTCCTGGATTACCTGACTTCATTCAGGGATCGCATCGAGGCCATGCGCGAGCTCCTGACCGACGAGGAGAAGAGCGCCTTTTTCTTCGTGACCCTGCTCGAATCCCTGCCCATAGCGGTCATCCGACGGTTCATAGGGTGGTTCGAGGAGTTCGGGATCCCGATCGGAGGGGTGGTGATCAACCAGGCGATTGACAAGTGCGACGTCCGGGACGACTCGGCCCGGTTCGTGTTGAACCGCATCAAGATGCAGGAGCGCTACAGGGAGGAGGTCCACCGCTCGTTCGACAATGTGCGCGGCGAGATACCCCTCTTCGACAAGGAGGTCAGGGGGGTGGACATGGTCGGGACGCTTTCCGAGTCCTTGTTTTCGGACAACTGTTGAGCTCGGCGGGAAAAGAGGGCTTCAGGCGTCGAGGGCCTTTCTGACCGCCCTGAGCATTTCCTGGAGACGGTAGGGCTTGGGTATGAAGCAAGCCGCCCCGAGGTCCAGGGCGTCCCTGGCCTCGTCGGTGGAGGCATGGCCGGTGGCCACGACCACCCTCACCTCGGGGTCCAAGCCCTTCAGCTCTTGAAAGCACTTGCGGCCGCCCATGCCCGGCATGTTTAGATCCAGGACCACCAAGTCTGTTCTGTCCCGCCCCCGAGCGTAGATGTCAAGAGCTTCCTCCCCGCTGCCCGCCGTTGTGGTCCTGTAGCCGTATCTCTCCAGGATGTCCCGCCCTATCTCCAGTATGCTCTCCTCGTCGTCCACCAGGAGTATATGCTCACTCCCTCCGGGCGCGGGCTCCTTCAAGGGCTCGTTGCTTTCCGGTACGCCTTCCATGTCCAGGGCCGGGAAGTAGACCTGGAACGCGGTCCCCTCGCCCTTGGCGCTCCGGCAGTGGATGGCGCCCCCGTGGCTCCTGACTATGGCGTAGACCATAGCCAGTCCGAGCCCTGTCCCCTCCCCGGTGCCTTTGGTGGTGAAGAAGGGCTCATAGATGTGCTCCATGACGTCCGGGTCCATCCCATGGCCGGTGTCCGAGATCTCCAGGAGAACGTATTCCCCGGGTTCGGTCCCCGGGTGCAGCCTGCAGTAAGCCCGATCCAAATGAGTATTCCGCGTCTTGAAAGTGAGCTTGCCGCCGTCAGGCATGGCGTCCCTGGCATTTACGGCTATGTTCATGGCCACCTGCTCGAGCTGGATGGGATCCGCGTTGATGATGCCCAGGCCCTCGGCCAGATCCGTTTCCATCTGAATCATCTTGGGAATCGTACGTTCGAGGAGCATGAGCACCTGCCCGATCTCGTGGTTGAGGTCCACCGGGCGCAGGCTGCTCTCCACTTTGCGGCCGAAAATGAGGAGCCGCTGGGTGAGTTCGGCCGCTCTTCTAGCGGACCGGTCTATGGCCGCCAGTTTGTCGTAGTCCGGATCGGTCTCGGTCCTTCTCATGAGCAAGAGCTGGGTGTAGCCGGAGATGGCCTGGAGGATATTGTTGAAGTCGTGCGCTATCCCTCCCGCCAGGGTCCCTATGGCCTCCATCTTGTGCGCCTGTGAGAGCTGAGCCTCGAGCTGCTTCTGCATGGAGATGTCGCGGAGCATGACCAGCATGCCGGCGGGCTTTCCCTCGTGATCGTCGTAACAGGATGCGCTTATACTCACCTGTATGTGCCGGCCGTCCTTGGTGGTGCGGTAGGTCTCGAAACCGGAGCAGGGAGTCCCGTTCTCGATGAGGCCTTGGATCAGCTCCATGGTCTTTTGGCGCTCGGATTCGGGTACGAACGGGATGCGCCTCCCGGCCAACTCCTCCAGGGTCCACCCGAAGAGCCGCGTGAAGGCCGGGCTCACGTACTGGACCGCTCCCTGGAGGTCATAAATGACCACAGCGTCCGCCGAGGACTGGAGCAGGGAGTGGTAGAGCTCCTCGCGCCTCTTGGCCTCCTCGTATAGGTTCCTGTAACGCTCCTCGCTCCGCCTGAGCGCCTCTTCCGCCTCCGCCTTGGCGGTGATGTCCTCATAGGTCATCAACTGCCGCTCGTCCTTGAGAATCACCGCTCTGAAGTGAATTATCTTGTCGCTCCCGTCCTTGCACCTTACCTTGAAGATCCTCGGTTTGACCTCCCCCATTTTTCTGTTTTCGATGGAGTCGCTGGTCCAGACGGACCGCACCATGTCCCGGTATTCGGGGTCCGGGTATGCCTTTTGAAACCAGGCGATCTTGTCCGGGAGATCATCCAGGGTGTAGCCTAGTATCTCGGTGAACTTAGGGTTGAAGTACTCAAAAGAAAAGTCCGCGTTCAT
>CAZYJR010000056.1:0-14529 GCA_964647905.1 uncultured Desulfobacterales bacterium
CAGGGGCCCCCGGAGGGGGGTGAGAGGTCAATGGTGCGGTGTTGCTGGGAATGTTTCCGGGCCGTCCGGATAAGGTTTGGAGTTGAGAATATAGGATGGTTCCATTATGTGGCATCCTTTTACACGGAAGTCAAGGATCCGAAATCGTTTACAGTGCCCTTATCGGCAGGGATGAGTCAAAGGATCAATCCTTTCTGCGCTCCAGGCGGGAGAGGCCCAGGTAGGCGGCGAAGAGGAGGAGAAAGGCCAGGACGAAGATTATGAGGCCGGAGGCCTCGTGGAGGAAGCCCTCGGCCATTTGGGGGCCTATCCAGTGGGCGGCGGCGGCCGTTAGGGTCAGGCGGAAGATGTTTACGGCTATGGCGATGGGGAAGGCCGAGAGGAAGAGGACCCACTTGGAGAGGGGCTTTAGGGGGACGATGTAGGCGAGCGCGCCGCTGAGAGCCAGGAGGGAGGTGAGGGAGCGGAGGCCGGAGCAGGCGTCCACTACTTCCAGGGTGGTGTTGGCGAGGTGGAGTATGTTTCCCTCGCGGAGGACCGGGATGGAGAGGAGGGCGATCGCCGAGGCTGCGAGTTTGGAGGCGAAGAGCTGCATGGGGAAGGCGATCTTGTTCCAGAGGATGGCGGGGATGGGGATCATGAGGAGGAGGTAGGCTATGGGGATGAGGAGTTGGTGGGTTATTTGTCTTCCGAAAAGGTAGAGGACCAGGCCTAGGATGGTGATTATGAGCGAGAAGCGCATGGTGAAGAGCTCGGCTCCTATGTTTCCCACCGTGTGGAGGGCGAGGCCGAGGAGGAGTAGGAGGAGGCCCCAGGGGCTGGAGTGGGTGGGGGTGGAGGAAAGTTTGCTCTTTTTTTGCCAGATCATGTAGGCGGCTATGGGGGGGATGAGGAAGCCGTGGGAGAAATTGGGGTCGATGGACCAGTCCATCACCAGCTTGTAGATGGTGTGGTGGTAGACCAGGGCGAAGGAGGCGGCAAGGATAAGAAGGCTTAGGTTTCGTCTCATGAGGGCAGATACTCCTCCAGTATGGGGATTATCGTGACGGCGAAATCCTTGAGGGTCTCGAGGGATGCCTGCTCCGAGGAGCCGGCGGGCGCTATCAGGCGGACGAACGAGCCGTCGGTCCTGTGCTTGAAGATGGAATCCAGGACTAAGTATATCTTCTGCCGGTACTCGGAGGCGATGAAGCGGCCCCGGGATTGGAACCAGTAGAGGACGACCTGGCGCTCCTGGCCTTTCTCCAGGATCAGCTTTATGACCTTGATAGGGCCGGAGGGGAGCTCCAGGGGCTCTTGGGATACGTGGATGATGTTCCAGCCGCCGCCGGGCATGCAGTTCTTGGGGGAGTGGATCAGGTCGCCCTCGCTTTGGGTGCGGTAGAAGCCCACGTAGAGCTGGACCGGGGGGTGTGGGCGATTGTAGTAGGTGGCGAGGATCGAGTCGTCGACGCCGAGGATCTCGTAGACCTCGGGGTCGAAGTGCTCCTGTTTGCCGGTCCAGGAGTCTATCTGGAGGGGGAAGGAGGAGAGGGGTTTTGAGGGGGGGACCTCCTCGGCGTGGCTCAGGTACTGGAGGAGGACGGCCGAGAGGAGCAGGAGGCCGGATGCTATTAGGGTCTGTTTGAGGCGCATTGGTCTTCTCCTATCTGGATCCGCGGCCCAGGAGTACTATCTTGGCCGTGTGGAATACGACGATCAGGTCCAGGAGCAGGGACATGTTTTTTATGTAGTAGAGGTCGTATTTCAGCTTCTCGAGGGCGTCTTCGTCCGAAGCGCCGTAGGGGTACATGATCTGGGCCCAGCCGGTTATGCCGGGCTTTACCGAGAAGCGCTCGGCATAGTAGGGGACCTTTTGCTTGAGCTTCTCGACGAAAAAGGCGCGCTCGGGGCGGGGCCCTACGAAGCTCATGTCTCCACGGAGGACGTTCCAGAGCTGGGGGAGCTCGTCTATGCGGAGCTTTCTTATTACTCGGCCGACGCGGGTTATGCGGGGGTCGTCCTCGGTGGCCCAGACAGGGCCGCTCTCTTCCTCGGCGTCCCGGCGCATGGAGCGGAACTTGTGGAGCATGAAGGGCTTCTCGTCTTGGCCTACTCTTTCCTGGGAGAAGATCACCGGGCCCTTGGAGTCGAGCTTGATGGCGGCGGCGGTTATGAGCATCAGGGGGGAGGTTATGATCAGCATGAGGGAGGAGAGGACCAGGCCGGAGGCGCGTTTCAGGAAGCGGGAGAGGGGGGGCTTTCTGAAGCCCTCGGAGAAGATGAGCCAGCTCGGGTTTATCTTTTCCACCAGGAGCTTTCCGCTTATGCGCTCGTAGAAGCTCTCCCCGTCTATTATATTGATGCCTCGGATCTTGCAGTTTAGGAGCTCGCGGTAGGGCATTCGGCCGCGGCGCTCGTCAAGGGCCACTATGATGTCCGATGCGCCCTCGGCCTCGGCCAGGTCGCAGAGGTCGTCGAAGCCCTTTCTCACGGGGACGGGGTGGGAGGGGGTCGGCGTCTCCTCGGGGTGGCCCACCATGGCGCGGATGTCGTAGCTGAGGTCCCTTCTGAGGCCCACTTCCGCCAGGATGTCCCTTGCCAGCTCGCCGGCTCCCACGAGGAGGGCCTTCTGGGTGAAGAGGCGGCGGCTTATGACGATATTGTAGAGTATGCGCCAGGAGACCAGGAAGCAGATCAGGAAGAGGAGGCTTATGAAGAAGACCCATCTGCCGATGATCGCGTCCGGGAAGAGGAAGTAGACCGCGGCCAGGGTGATGGAGGTCATGCCTATGGCCTGCATCAGGCGGGTGGCGAGATCCAGGGTGCTCTCGGGGACCCGGATGGAGTAGAGGTCGTTGAAGTAGAGGCTGAACTGGGTCACCAGGGCCACCAGGAGGATCTTGGGCCAGAGGACCTCGAGGAGGGAGAGGGGGTCGGCCTCGGGCATGAAGAAGAAGTACGAGGCCAGGTAGACCGCTATGAATATGAGGAGGCCTTCACCGACGACAAAGGCTGCCTCTCTTAATGAGACGAACCGGCGGAAGATCTGCATGGGGCTTACCTGTAGTAGTAGCCGGCGTAGTACTTCTTGTAGGCCTTGACCGCCTCGCTGTGGCCGTTGAAGACCACGCCCAGGAGCTTCTCCTTGTCTATGGCCTGGACGGCCCTCTGGACCGCCTCGCGGGGAGATCTGCGGGCCATCACCACAAGGATGACGCCGTCCACGTGGCTGGCAAGGACCTGGGACTCCGAGGTGAACTGCATCGGGGTCCCGTCAAGGATGATGTAGCGGTCGTCGTAGCGGGAGCGCACCTCCTCTATGAACTCCTCCATGCGGCTGGAAGAAAGCAGCTCGGCCGGGTTCCTCGGGGGGATGCCCGCGGGGAGGAAGGTGAGCTTTGGAACGGATGTCTTTACCAGGAGGTCCGGGATCTCACGCTCGCCCGTGATGAGCTCGGCCAGGCCCTCGCTCCTGGGGTATCCCATCATCTCGCAGACCTGGGGCCTGCGGAGGTCGCAGTCGACCAGGAGTACGTGCTCGTCGATGCCCAGGGCTATGCTGAAGGCGAGATTGGTGGAGACGAACGTCTTGCCCTCGCCCGGGAAGGTGCTGGTGACCAAAATGGTGCGGGGGGGGGGCTTTGACTTGCCGCCGAGGAGGATTCTTGCTCTCAGGACCTTGAAGTTTTCCGCGTCGACCGATTCCGGGGCCGAGAGGACCACCAGCTTGGGGCTGTGGCGGCCCTCGCGCGCCACCGCCCTCATGCGGGCCACCTCGGGGTCCTCCACCTTCTTGTGCTTGGGGGGGAGGGGCTCGAGCTTATCGAGATCCAGGGCCTTTTCTCTCTTGTGCTTTTCCAGTGCGTCAGCGATCTTTCCCATTGAGTATCCTTGCTAGGCCCCGATGAAGGGGAGTAGCTCCTTTGCGAAGTTGAGGGTCTTCTCCAGGCCCTTGGCCGCCACTACGATTCCGAAGGCGGAGGCCAAGAAACCGAGGGCCAAGCCCGCGGCCCTGAGACGTGAGGTCATCTTTCTGATCCTCTTCTCCCTGGCGGTGAACCTGAGCGGGAGGCTCACCAGGACCGGGAGCCCGAGGGCCTCTGTGATCTCGCCCGGGTCCTTGAAGGAGGTGTCCATCGTCTCCTTTAGGTAGGCGAGCCCGCCGCCGAGGCCCAGGCCGAGGACCAGGGTGAGCATGAGGATCTTGCGCAGATCCGGCTCCACAGGGATCTCGGGCCGCTTGGCAGGGTCCAGGATGCGGAACTGCTCGCCCTTTTGCTTCTTCTCCATGCTGACCGCGATCTCGGCCTCGAGCTTTCGGTTGAGGAGCGAGTCGTAGAGGCTCTTGAGATTCTCGTAGTCGCGCTTGAGGGAGTAGAGCTCCTGCTCGCGCTGGGGGGCCTCCTCCACCCTTCTTTCATATACCTGCAGCCGCTCCTCGGTCTTGGCGATCTCCTGCCTTATCCTCTGTATCTCGTAATCGACCTGATTGAGCTGGGGCTTTAGCATATCCTCCCCGGAGGGCATGAGAGGCATGTCGTCCATGGGCGGGGCCTCGGCCTCCAAAGGGGCCTCCAAGGGGGGCTCCTCCTCCATGGCCTCTTCCTCTTCGGCCCTCGCCTTCTCGATCATCCGCTTCACCCGGCGCACGTCCGGGTGGTTGTCCGTGTAGCGGGTCCTGAGAGAGGCCAGGGTCTCCTCGAGCTCGGCCAGCTCGCCCGAGCCCTCCATGTCCTCGGGCTCCAGCTCGAACAGGGGCTGGGACATGCTCATCTGGGCCATCTGCTCGGCCATGCGTTTTTGGCTGGCCATCTGCTCCTGGATGATGAGCTTACGGTTCTGGGCGTCCCTGAGGCTCGCGTTCAACTGCTCGAGCTTGGCCTGCATGCGGCCGAGCATGCTGAGATTGGCCTCGAGCTGGTCGGGCATGCCTCCCATGTGCTGCTGGCGGTACTGCTTGATGGCCTCTTCCTTGGTCTCCAGTCTCCTTCTTACGCTTTCGAGCTCGTCGGCCAGGAAGCTGGAGGTGCCCAGGGCCTGGGACTCTCTTATCTTGAGGTTTTCCGAGATGAAGTTGGAGGCGAGGGCGTTGGTCACGTCCTTGGCCTTTTCCGGGTCGATGTGCTTGAAATAGATGGCGAAGGTGTTGCCGCCCCCCCTGCCGCCGACGTCGATGCGGATGTTCTTGCGGCAGCGCTCCACCTTGCTCTCTAGCAGCATGTCCGAGTTTGTATAGAGTCCGTGGTCCGATATCACGGACTCTATATTGGTGCGGCTGGTCACCTGCTGGGTGATGGTGCGGAGCCTCTCTTCCACTCCCCGCTGTACTATGGGCCTTACAAAGCTCTGGGGGACCTCCTGGGGCTGGACCAGGATCAGGGTCTGGGCCTCGTAGATAGGCTCTATGGTGAGGGCGTAGGAGAGGCCTATGAGCGTCACGACCATGAAGGGGATGAGGATCCAATAGATCCGCCTCTTGGCCATCTCGATGTATTTCAGTATCTCGGATTTTATCATCGAATTCCCCCCGGCAGTGCCGGTCTTACCAGCGGAAGAGCCTGCTGCCGCTGATGGAGAGCATCACTCGGTTGTCCTTGTAGTCGTTTAGGGCTATGTCGTCGTCCCTCTCGGTGTGGGTGTAGGTGAGGGAGAGGGAGAACCACTTCATGAATGACCAGTTGAGGCCGCAGTTGCCGCGCCAGGTCTCCCAGGAGCGGTCCTCGGGCTCCTGCTCCTGGGTGTCGCGCCTGTAGGAGAGGCCCAGGCTGCCGGTGAGCCTCTCCCTGAGCTCGTAGCCGAGGCTGCCGTTTACGCCCCAGTACTTGCTGAAGCCCCGGCGCTCGGCCTCCTGGTAGGACTCGTCCCAGCCGCCTTGGGCGTTTACAGAGACCGAGCCCCGCTCCAGCCGCCGGGTGAGCGATCCGCTGAACGAGGGGCCGCTGGAGTCCTCGCCTTGGTCTTGGCTCTGGAAGAAGTAGCCCGCAGTGAGGGAGCCCGAGGTGAGCGGGGAGAAGGCGTGGCTCAGGGTGGCCGAGGGCTCATGTACGTCATAGTCGCTGGAATCGCCATCGAAGTCGCGGGTGGTGTAGTCATAGCCCGCCCTGAGGGAGGTGTGCTCGGTGAAGCGGTGCGTGTAGCCCGCGCCCATGGAGTGGCCGGTGTAGTCGTCCCCGGGCTCCCGGCCGGGCTCGTCCGTGGTGAAGTCCGCCTTTGTGTATGTGTAGCTGAGGTCCATGCCGTTCTGGACGTCGAACCAGTGGGTGATGCTTGCAAACGGGGTGTGGACCGTGGAGTCGTCGAGCGCCGGGTCGCTGTTGTCCAGCCAGGAGTGGCCGTAGCCCGCGGTGAGGGTGTCCCTGGGGCCGAAGCGGTAGGAGAGGCTGCCCCTGGCGCTGTTTCGTTGATAGGTGTTCCTGGTCTCGCGCACGCCTTCCACCTCTTCGACCAGCTCGAGCTCGGCAAGGGGGTCCTCCGAGCGGATGTAGGAATCGGTGAAGGAGAAGTCCAGGTGCTCGGCGAGCGCCCGGTTGAAGCTGAGGGAGCCGTTGTGTCTTACCGTGTCGTTGTCGCTTTGCTTGTTGTACCAGACAAAGGTGGGGGAGTAATTGAGGGCGAGGTTCCCGCGCTCGGATACCATGTCCAGGGTGATCGAGGGCGAGGCCATGGTCATGTAGTCCGACTCCTCGTTTTCCGGTGCCAGGTATATGTTGTCGTCATACTCCTCGGTGAGGGTTATCGCGGGGGTCAACTCGTACCTTACCTCGGAATGGGCGGGCCCGGCCGTTGTGAGTGCGTATGCCAAGCAGGCCGAGAACGCCAAGAGCCCTGCCGCCTTTTTCATGCCTGTCCCGCTCCTTTCCCGGCCCGGGGGCCGTCCTAGGGTACCACGATGGTGTCGTAGGGCTCGAGCAGGATGTTCTGCCCGGGGTTCTTGCCGGAGATGAAGTCCTTGTAGTTGAACCTTATCTGGGTCTCTTCATCTCCTTTTCTTCTTATGATCAGTATTTTTTCCTCATCGGCCCACTCGGCGAAGCCGCCCGCGGTGGAGATGGCCTGGAGCACGGTCATCTCGGGCGCCAGGGGATAGGGGCCGGGGCTGTTGAGCTTGCCTATGGTGTATATCCTGCGGCTCCTGGTGTCCCTCACGATCACGGTCACCTCAGGGGCCTCCACGAACTCGGAGAGCTTCTCCACCATCACCTCGCGGAGCTCGCCCACAGAGCGGCCCGCGGCCATGACCTCTCCCACCAGGGGGAAGGTGATGCGGCCGTCAGGGAGCACGGTCACGTCCATGGTGAGATCCGGCTCCTTCCAGACGAAGATGCTGAGCACATCGTCCGCTCCTATGCGGTAGTAGTCCGCCCGGGAGGCGGGCCCTTGATCCTGCCCGAGGGCGGGCGGGGCCAGGGTGAGAAAAAGCGCCAAAATTCCGGCACATCCTATGGTGAATCTGACGCGTCCGGTCATAGGGATTCCTCCTCCATGCCCAGAAGGGCAAGCTTGTTGTACAATGTCTTGTAGCTGATGCCAAGCATCCTTGCGGCCTTTCTCTTGTTTCCCCCGGTGGCCCTGAGGGCGTAGGCTATGGCCCTGGCCTCCATGGCCCTTTCGGCCTTGGATTTGAGCTCCTTCATGCCGATCGGGCCCTCTTCAGGAGAAGGGGCCAGGGGGTCGGGGACGCCGGGGAGGGGCTCAGGGGCCCCTTGTCCCAGCATCTCCTTCCTTACCTCGTCCGGCGATTCGCCCACCATGAGGCGGAGCACCATGTTGGCGAGCTCCCGCACGTTCCCCGGCCAGTCATGGGCCCGGAACAAGGCGTCCAGGGAGGGGGTCATGCGGAAGGCCGCCTCCAGGCCCAGCTCCTCCTTGTAGCGGGCGGCGAGGTGCTCCACCAGGAGGGGGATATCCTCCTTCCGCTCGCGGAGGGGGGGTACCTCCACCTTGATTACGTTCAGCCGGTAGTAGAGGTCCTCCCTGAACCCTCCCCTCCTGATCTCCTTTTCGAGCTCCCGGTTGGTGGAGGCGATCACCCAGGCGTCCACCTTGACCTCGGCCGTGCCGCCCAGGCGGTGGAAGCTGGAGCTCTGGAGCACCTCCAGCATCTTGGCCTGGAGCGGGTGGGGCATGTCGCCTATCTCGTCCAGGAACATCACCCCGCCGGATGCCAGCTCGAACTTGCCCGGCTTGCGGCGCTCCGCACCTGTGAACGCGCCCTTTTCATACCCGAATAGCTCGCTCTCGAGGAGAGTCGCCGGGAGCGCCCCGCAGTTTACCTTGACGAAGCGCTTGTTTCGCCTGGAGGATCGGTTATGCAAGATCCGTGCGAGCACTTCCTTGCCCGTGCCGGTCTCCCCGGTGATCAGGACGTTGAACCCCGTGTCCGCAACCATCTCCACCAGGCTGCGGATCTTCTCGATAGCGGGGTGCTCTCCGACAAAGGCGTGTACCATGGGGTGGTATTTTTTTTCACTCTTGGGTTGTTGTCAAGGATTCCCGGCCGCGGGCGGGAATCACCAAAACGACCAGCTCCCGGTGGTAAGGACATAGACGCCCAGGAGCAGGTTGGTAACCGCGTGCGCCAGTATCGGGTCGAAGAGGTTCCGGGTGCGGTAGAGGAGCGCCGCATAGACCATGCCGGCAAGGATCCCGGAGAGCCACTCGTGGTGCTCCAGGCCGAATAGGACCGAGACCAATATGAACGAGTACCAGGAAAACTTCCCCAGCGGGACCGAGCGGAAATCCGGGCTCATGACGAACCTCAAAGCGAAGGATCGCCAGAAGAGCTCCTCCATCACCGGGACCACCAGGGCGGATCCGCCCAGGCGGAAGGCGATCAGGGCGTAGACCCAGCCGCCCGAGGCCTGCTCGTAGGGGTTGAAATGGGACGTTCCGATGTAGCCGTAGGCTCCGTCAAGGAGTATCCAGAGGCCGAAGACCAGGATCCCGGCCAGGACCGACTCGATGTTGAAAGCGGGCTTGATCTCGTGGAGATAGGCGCGGGAGTAATAGATAAGGGCGGCTGCGGCCAGAACGGTCTTCAAGGGATAGGTGAGCCAGGGCGGGAGGCCCAGGAGCGGGCCTCCTATCGTCAGGGCTGCGAATACGGCAAAGGGGACTACATAGGGCGCGGCCTCGCTCAAGCGGGCCCGGGTGGAATGGTCCATTGAGGTCGCCTCTTTCTCAGGGGGGTTCAGGACGGTTCACTCCGGCCGGTCATGATCTCCCCTATCTTGCGGGAGAGCTCGTCCAGGTTGAAGGGCTTCTGGAGGAAGCCGTCGCAGCCGGCCTCCAGCACCTCGGTGGCCCTCCCCTCTATGCCGTGGCCGCTGGCAAGGAGGGCCTTGACGTCGGGGGCTATTTCCTTGAGCGCCTCGTAGACCTTTCCTCCGTCCATGTCCGGCATGACGAGATCCAGGATGACCAGGTCCACCTCGCCGCGCCTTTGGCGGAAGGTCTCGATGGCCTCGGGGCCGCTGGAAGCTGTTATCACGTTGTAGCCGAGCTCGCGGAGGAGATCGGTGCCGACGTCGAGTATCATGGCCTCGTCGTCAACCAGGAGCACGGTGCCCGATCCCTTGATCACCTCGCCCGGGGTCTTTTCCTCGGCAAGGACCTCCGCTCCCGATGCCGGGAGGTAGACGCTGAAGGTGGTGCCCCGGCCGGGGCGGCTCCTGACACGGATGGTCCCGCCGTGCTTCTTTACTATGCCGAAGGCCGAGGCAAGGCCCAGGCCGGTGCCCTTCCCCACCTCCTTGGTGGTGAAAAAGGGCTCGAAGATCCTGGACTGGATGGATTCGTCCATGCCCGTGCCCGTATCCCTTACGGATACCACCACGTACTCCCCGGGGGAGAGCTCGCGGGCAAGGGGGGACTCGGGGATCACGGTGAGGTGGCTGGTGGTGAGAGACAGCTCGCCGCCCTCGGGCATGGCCTGCCAGGCGTTTACGTAGAGATTCAGGAAGACCTGCTCTAGCTGGCGCTCGTCCGCCTCCACTGACCAGAGGTCTCCGCGGAGGTCCTGGGTGATGCGGATGTCCTTTCTGGTGCGGCCGAACATCTCCGCGGTCCTTTTCACCATGCGGTTTATATCGATGGGCCTTACCTCGTAGTTGCCGCCGCGGGCGAAGCCCAGGAGCTGCTTGGTGAGCTCGGAGCCGCTCTGAACGTACTCGATTATGCTCTCCAGCCGCCTGTAGTCGGTATGGGACGGGTCCTTGTCCAGGAGCATGAGGGATGCGTTCCCCTGGATCCCCATGAGGATGTTGTTGAAGTTGTGGGCGATGCCGCCGGCCAAGGTGCCCAGGGCCTCCATGCGCTCCACGTGCTGGAGCTGGGCCTCCAGGCGCTTTCGGCGGCTGATGTCCCTCACCACGCCGTGGGTGCCGATGAAGACCGAGTCGCCGTTTTCGCCCCGGCGCTCGTACATGCCGGTTGACTTGAGCTCCACGGTGAGGGGGCCGCCGGAGCACCCGGCTTCCTTGCCCTGCTTGGCCTTGAGCCGGAGCTCCACGCCCGAGGCGGCCCGCTCCCCGGTGCGCCGCTCCTGGAAGAACCACCTGCAGGCCTCGACGTCCTCGTCCACCACTATGGCGCTGAAGTGCCGCCCCACCAGCTCGTCCGGCTTGAAGCCCAGGAGGTCCTCCACGGCGTCGCTCACAAAGGTGAAGTTGCCGTCGCGGTCCAGCATGTAGATGATGTCCGGGGAGTGCTTTACCAGGTACTCGTAGCGCTCCTCGGAGACCGCGAGCTTTCCGTTCATGACGATGTTCTCTTCGCGCAGCTTCTTCTGGGACAGGGCGTTACTCAGGGTGTTTACGAGCTGGGCGAACTCGAAGGGCTTCTTCAAGTAGTCGAAGGCCCCCTGGCGCAGGGCCTGGAGGGCGGAATCCAGGGAGGCGTTCCCGGTGATCATAATCACGTAGATCTCGGGGAAGCGGTCCTTTAGGTACTCCATGAGCTGGTGGCCGCTCATGTCCGGGAGCATGATGTCCAGGATAGCGGCGTCAAAGGCCTCCTTGGTCATCCACCCCATGGCCTCGGAGCCCGAGGTGGCGGTGCGGATGTCGTAGTCGTTCTTGGCGAGGAGCATGCTCAGGCTCTCGCACATCCGCGGCTCGTCGTCCACGATCAGTACCTTTGGGGATTGGTGCATCTACTCCTCCTTTGGCCGCCCCGGACCGGAGCCGGCCGTTGAAAGGGGCAGCCGGATTCTGAAGGTGGTCCCGCCCTGCGGGTTCCCCTCGCAGGTGATGCGGCCACCCATGGCCTCCACCAGGCTGTGGACGATGGAAAGGCCCAGGCCGGAGTGGCCCCCGCCCTTGGTGCCCACAAAAGGCTCGAAGAGGCGTGAGCGGATCTCCTCGGGGATGCCGGGGCCGTTGTCCGAGACATCGATCTCGGCGTGGGAGGGGCCGGAGGACGGGTCCCCTTCACCGCCGAGGCCGCGGGTCCGGATGGTGATCTCCCCGCCGCCCTTCATTGCCTCGGCCGAGTTGCGGACGAGATTTATGAGGACCTGCTTGATGTCGTTCCTGCCGGCCCGGGCCCGGGGGAGGGAGGGGTCGAGGTCGGTGCGCAGCTTGACTCCGGATTTTTCTTCGAGGGCTTCACCCATGATCCTGGCGAGATCCGAGACCACGGCGTTTATGTCCGCGCCGCCGGCCCCGGAGCCGGGGGCCGGGCGCTCCTCGGGCGAGAGGCCGGAGAGCTTATCCAGGATCTTGGAGATCCGGTCGATCTCCTCGTTGATTATGCGGATCTCGTCCTGCACGGCCTCGCCGCCGCCGTCCTCGAGCTTCATGGAGAGGACCTGGAGGTAGTTCTTGATGATGCTAAGGGGGCTGTTCACCTCGTGGCAGACCTTGCGGGCGAGCGTATAGGCGGCGTTCAGGCGCTCGGCCTGGATCTCCTCGTAGCGGCGGCGCCTCAGGTCATCGGCCTGGAGGGCCAGGCCCGCATTCTGGGCGAACATCTTGAGGACGTTCCTGCGGGCGAGGAGGGAATTGCGCTCGCCCTCGGCCGCACCCAGGACCAGGACCCCCACGGGCTCGCCCGATGCGCGCATGGGCAGGCAGATTATGCCGTCGGCCTCCAGGTAGCGGGCGATCTGCTCGTCCACGATGGAGCGCTCCTCGGGGAATGCGTCCTCGAGCTCGAAGGAGTCCATGAGCCGCCCCTCGCCGAGGCAGGCCACCAGGAGGCTGCCCGAGGCGGGGTAAGGGACCCGGATGGAGCCCGGGGAAAACGGCCCTTCGTCGCCGGCCGGGGGGGGGTCGCAGACCAGGGCTGTGTGGTCGCGGTCCAGGAGGAAGAAGAGCCCGCGGTCCGTGTCGAAGAGGATCTGGAGGCCCTCGTTCAGGACGCGGAGCATGGAGTCGCGGTCGCGGGCGGAGAGGAGGTTTTCCAGGGTGCCCTGGATTAGGGCGATGTCCCTCACCTCGCGGACCAGGGCCTTGCGGCCGCTGCGGGACTCAGGGGCGGGCTCGTCCCGGGAGGATGCCTCCCCCCTCCGGACGGGGTCCTCCACTTCGATCTGGAGTGCGCGGGCCGCGTCGTGGAACTCCCGGTCCACCCGCGATATCAGCTCGTTGAGATCATCCTCGGATACATCCAGGACCCTGAGGGCCTTCTTCAAGCCCGGGGCCTCGGAGCCGCCCTCCCGGGCCGGGCCTACGCTGGAGAGGACGTTTGCCGCGTAAACCATACCCACCAGCGGGAGGGAGTCCTTGACCCGGGACGGGGGCTCGTGGTGGTAGAGGACCGCATCGGCCATAAAGGAGGGGAGGTTCCAGCGGCGGAGGAGCCACGCGCCCACCTCGGGGTGGGTCGCTCCCAAGCGCACCTCGGCTGCCAGAAAGGCCTCCTCCCGGTCCGCCCCCTCCTCCATGAGGGAGGCATAGGTCCTGCCGAAGTGGACCCAGAGGACCAGCTTTCCTATGTCGTGGAACAAGCCGCAAAGGAAGGCCTCCTCCGGCCTGGGGTAGCCGGTGAGGCCGGCCAGGCCCTTTGAGAGGAGGGCCGTGCGGAGGGAATGCCCCCAGAAGCCCTTGAGGTCGAACATGGCGTCCTGGGCGGGCCTGCTCCTGAAGACCTGGGAGACCGAGGCGCAAAGGGCCAGGTTCCGGACCGTTCCCATGCCCAGGAGGGTCACGGCCTGTTGCATGTTCTCCACCCGGTAGGGGAGGCCGTACTGGGCGGAGTTCACCAGGCGGAGGATACGGCTGCTTAGCGCCGGGTCGTTCTCCACTATGTCGGCCGCGTCCTTCAGGCCGGCGGAGTCGTCGTTGCAGACGTTTATTAGTTTGAGCAGTATTCCCGGGAGGGTGGGGAGCTGGTTGAGGAAGGCGATCTTTCTGAATATGGGCTTGTCGAACTCCATCGGATAGGACTCCAAAGGAAGGTTCCTGAAACAGATAGCAACCACATATAACAAACACAGCCGAAGGGCAAGCGAAAATCCGCTAGTGCGCGAGCCCGATCACGACGACTCGCCCTTCTATTCCCTATCGGATGATTCCGCGCAGCCCTTGAGCTTGAAATGTACGCCTCGAATCGCCCTAAAACGAACAAAAGGCCAACAAAGCCGGCCCCTTAGACTCGACAAA
Organism: uncultured Desulfobacterales bacterium; assembly: GCA_964647905.1. Classification (GTDB taxonomy): domain Bacteria; phylum Desulfobacterota; class DSM-4660; order Desulfatiglandales; family HGW-15; genus CAZYJR01. The sequence continues at coordinate 13,587 of CAZYJR010000056.1, forward strand.
GAGGACGCCGGAAGCCCCTTCGGGAAACCCCGCCGCCCCCCCACTGCGAACCCTTCTCCGATCCCAACGATAGCCGATCAAGTCCGGGGATGCTACACTCCCCGCCCGGCCCAGTAAACAAAGAATCACACCCTCCCGATAGAAAAAGGCACAGAGGCCCCGCGGTCCTCACCATCATGAAGCCGAAACCACGGAATGCGGGAGAATCCGCTTGATCTTTCCCCGGGCTGTAGGAATATTTCAAGTCGGCCAAGGGGGACATGACGTCCCAGAGCGGGACATCAGGCGGAGGTTCGACAGGAGCTGGAAGAACTTCACGGAGGTCTACAGGCCGCGAACTTCGCCTCATAGATGAAGGAGAGAATTAGACATGCCTAAACACAGCATATATGCGGAGATGGGGCTGAGGGCGCTCAGGCGGGCGGCCCGCAAGGTCGCTGAAGACGCCATCAGAAATAACTACAAATTACCTATTTGGCAAAACGGCCGGGTTCAATATATAACGCCCAAGCTGACGGACTATCAGGACGAAGCATCCGACAAAAATCGATAAAGGCTCTGACAAGGAAATATCGGGTTCAGCCCAGGAATTCCCGGACCTCATCGATGCTCTGAACCCGCAGGGCGTGCCGCAGTAATTCCTTTAGCTGCCTGCGCGATTCCATGGCCATGATGCGATCCTCCAAGTCCCGGGGAATCACGCCGAAACGCTCCGCCAGTGCCTCCTGCACCATCTCCCGGGCCTCTTCCAGCATCCCCTTCCGGATGCCCTCCTCTATACCTCGCTGGATGCCCTGCTCCATGCCCTGCTGCATGCCCTGCTCCATACCTCGCTGCATGCCCTGCTCCATACCTCGCTGCATGCCCTGCTGCATGCCGTGTTCCAGGCCCTCGTCGTAGCCTTCTTTCTTGATCATCTCGTAGGCAGCCGACTCCATCATGA
>CAZYJR010000057.1:0-13523 GCA_964647905.1 uncultured Desulfobacterales bacterium
CGTTCCCACGTTCACGTGCGGCTTCTTCCTCTCAAACTTCTTCTTGGACATGGCTTCCCCCTAAGTACCGTGAGTCGTAACCTGCTTCTTCTTGCTTTCAGGTCAACTAAGCGTCCCTCTCGGATTCGGCCGGACCGGACTACCAGCGGTAGTGGGCGAAGGCCTTGTTGGCCTCGGCCATCCTGTGGGTGTCTTCCTTCTTCTTGACAGCGCCCCCCCGGCCGCCGGAGGCGTCCAGGAGCTCACCGGCCAGTTTCGCGGCCATGCTCTTTTCACCCCGCTGCCGCGCATAGGAGATTATCCAGCGCAGGCTCAGGGCCTGGCTCCTACCGGCTCTCACCTCAGTGGGCACCTGGTAGGTGGACCCGCCGACCCGCCTGGACTTGACCTCCACCACGGGCTTGACGTTGTTCACCGCCTTCTTGAACACGGCAAGGGGGTCCTCCTTGGACCGCTGCTCGATGATCTGGAACGCGTCGTAGAGTATGGCCTGGGCAACGCTCTTCTTGCCGTCCCGCATCAGGTAGTTGACGAACTTGCTCACCAGCTGGCTCTTGTATGCAGGATCCGGCTGGATGTCCCTCTTCTCCGCGACTCTCTTCCTGGACATGGATCAATACTCCTCTAGATGCCCTTGGGTCTCTTGGCGCCGTACTTGGAGCGCCCCTGTCTTCGGTCGTTCACACCAGAGGTGTCCATGCTCCCCCGAATAATGTGATACCTGACGCCGGGGAGGTCCTTCACGCGGCCGCCGCGAATCATCACCACGGAGTGCTCCTGGAGGTTGTGCCCGACTCCCGGGATGTAGGAAGTGACCTCTATCCCGTTTGTGAGCCTCACCCTCGCCACCTTGCGCAGGGCCGAGTTCGGCTTCTTTGGGGTGGAGGTATAGACCCTCACGCAGACCCCTCTCTTCTGGGGGCAGCTCTGAAGGGCGGGCGTCTTAACCTTTTTTCTGGTCTTCTCTCGTCCCTTGCGGATCAACTGGTTGATCGTCGGCATATGCGGGTCTCCTAGTAATCTGCTCCCGCGTGCGGCCGGCCCCGGAGCCGGCCCCCGCTACTGTTTCCCGAAATCACAAAATTCTTCTTTCTATGAGTTTTCGGATCATTTGTCAAGGCATTTATTGCTCCGGCCGGCATCAGGCAGCCGGGGCCTCGGCCGCCTCTATCTCCAGGTCGCGGTACTCTCGGATCCCGGTCCCGGCCGGGATCAGCCGGCCCATGATCACGTTCTCCTTCAGCCCCTTGAGGTAGTCCACCTTGCCTGCGATGCTGGCGTCCGAGAGCACCTTGGTGGTCTCCTGGAACGAGGCCGCCGAGATGAAGCTCTCGGTGCTCAAGGAGGCCTTGGTGATCCCCAAAAGCAGCGGCTCTGCGGTTGCAGGCTTTCCGCCCTGCTCCAGAAGCTTCTTGTTCTCCTCCTCGAACCGCCACTTGTCCACCTGCTCGCCCAGGAGGAACCCTGAGTCGCCTACGCTGGTCACGGTCACCTGCTTAAGCATCTGCCTCACTATGACCTCTATGTGCTTGTCGTTGATCGCCACTCCCTGGAGCCGGTAGACCTCCTGGACCTCGTCCACAAGGTACTTGGCCAGCTCCTTGACGCCCCGGATCCTGAGTATGTCGTGCGGGTTGGCCGAGCCGTCCATCAAGGGCTCGCCCGCGCGGACATAGTCCCCTTCCAGGACGCTCACGTGCTTGCCCTTGGGGATGAAGTACTCCACAGGCTCTCCCAGCTCAGGGGTGATGGTAACCTTCCTCCGGCCCTTGGTGTACTTGCCGAAGGAGACCGTCCCGTCGATCTCGCTCAGTATGGCGTTTTCCTTGGGCTTCCTGACCTCGAAGAGCTCAGCCACCCTGGGCAGGCCCCCGGTGATGTCCTTGGTCTTGGTGGTCTCCCTGGGGATCTTGGCCAGTACCGTCCCGGCCCCCACCTTCTGGCCTTCCTCAACCACTATGATGGCCCCGATGGGCAGGTGGTACCGGGCTTTGGCCTTGGCCGAACCGCCGAGCGAGGCCGTACGGCCGCCCTCGTCCTTGATGGAGATCCTGGGCCTGGCCTCCATGTCGCGGCTCTCCATGATCACCCGGCTGATCTTGCCGGTCACGTTGTCCCGTCGTTCCTGCATGGTCACCCGGTCGATCACGTCCCCGAACTTCACGGTGCCTGAAATCTCCGTCAGGATGGGGATTGTGAAGGGGTCCCACTCGGCGAGGACCTGGTTGGCCTTGATCTCCTGGCCGTCCTCCACCTTGAGGACCGCCCCGTAGGGAACCGGATAGCGCTCCACCTCACGGCCGTCAGCCCCAAGCACCGAGACCTCGCCGTTGCGGTTCATGACCACCAAGTCGCCCTCGTCGTTCCGGACCACCTTGAGGTTGACCAGGCTGATCTTGCCCTTTTTCCGGGACTGAACAGTGGTCTGCTCCACGCTCTTGCTCGCCGTGCCCCCGATGTGGAAGGTCCTCATGGTGAGCTGGGTCCCGGGCTCGCCTATGGACTGGGCCGCCATGATCCCGATGGCCTCACCGATATTGACCTCGTGCCCGTGAGCCAGGTCCCGGCCATAGCACTTCTTGCACACGCCGTGTCTGGACTGGCAGGTAAGGACCGACCGGATCCGGACCTTCTCTATGCCCGCGTTCTCCACCAGGGCCACCTTTTTCTCGTCCAGCTCCTCGTTGGCGTTCACCAGGAGCTCGCCGGTGATCGGGTCGTATATGTCCTGAAGGGCCACGCGGCCGAGGATGCGATCCCCCACGCGCTGGATTATCTCTCCTCCCTCCACCAGGGAGCTCACCCAGATGCCGTCCAGGGTGCCGCAGTCCTCTTCCACGATCACCGTGTCCTGCGCCACGTCCACCAGCCTCCTTGTCAGGTAGCCGGAGTTTGCGGTCTTGAGCGCAGTGTCTGCCAGGCCCTTGCGCGCACCGTGCGTGGATATGAAGTACTGGAGCACGGTGAGTCCCTCCCTGAAGTTCGAGGTGATCGGGGTCTCGATGATCTCGCCCGAGGGCTTGGCCATGAGGCCCCGCATCCCGGCCAACTGCCGCATCTGGTCCTTGCTGCCCCTGGATCCGGAGTCGGACATCATATAGATGGGGTTGAAGCTCGCTGTCTGGACCTTCTTCCCCCCGGGGACCCCCACCTCTTCCACCGCCATCTCCTTCATCATTTCGCCGGAGATCCGCTCTGTGGACTGGGCCCATATGTCCACCACCTTGTTGTACTTCTCGCCGTCCGTTATAAGGCCGCCCTTGTACTGGCCGTCTATCCTCTTGACCTCCTTTTCCGCCTTCTCCAGGATTTCATCCTTCTTGCTGGGGATGGTCATATCGTTCATGGAAATGGAAATCCCCGAGAGAGTGGCGTACTTGTACCCGATGTCCTTCAGCCGGTCCGAGAGGATGACCGTGGCCTTGATCCCTTCGCGGCGATAGCACTCGTTGACCAGATTCCTCAGCTCCCGCTTGTTCATCACCTTGTTGATCAATGAAAAAGGCAGGTTGGCAGGAAAGATCTCGTAGAGGAGCACCCTCCCCGTGGTGGTCAGCTCCAGGCTCCCGTTGATCCTCACCTTGATGGAGGCGTGCAGGCCAAGCCGCCCCGAGTCGTAGGCTATACGCACCTCCTTAGGGCCGGCGAACACTCGCCCTTCCCCCTTGTCAAAGGGGCGCTCCCTGGTCATGTAGTAGATGCCCAGCACGATGTCCTGGCTGGGCACGATAATGGGTTCTCCGTTCGCCGGGGACAGGATGTTGTTGGTGGACATCATCAGCACCCGGGACTCGATCTGCGCCTCTATGGACAAGGGGACGTGTACCGCCATCTGGTCGCCGTCAAAGTCCGCGTTAAAGGCGGTGCACACCAGGGGGTGGAGCTGGATGGCCTTGCCCTCGATCAGGATGGGCTCAAAGGCCTGGATCCCCAGCCTGTGCAGCGTCGGGGCGCGGTTGAGCAGTATGCAGTACTCCCGCACCACCTCGTCCAAGGCGTCCCAGACCTCATGGGTCTCCCTCTCCACCATCTTCTTGGCCGACTTGATGGTGGTGGCCAGGCCCTTCTCGTCCAACTTGTTGTAGATGAAGGGCTTGAACAGCTCCAGGGCCATTTTCTTGGGCAGGCCGCACTGGTGGAGCCTCAGGTCCGGGCCTACCACGATCACAGATCGGCCGGAGTAGTCCACGCGCTTGCCCAGTAGGTTCTGGCGGAACCGGCCCTGCTTGCCTTTGAGCATGTCGCTCAAGGACTTGAACGGGCGCTTGTTTGCGCCGGTCACCACTTTCCCCCGCCGGCCGTTGTCAAAGAGCACGTCCACGGCCTCCTGGAGCATGCGCTTTTCGTTTCGCACGATGATCTCGGGGGCGTTCAGCTCCAGGAGCCTCTTGAGGCGGTTGTTGCGGTTGATCACCCGGCGGTAGAGGTCGTTGAGGTCCGAGGTGGCGAAACGCCCGCCGTCCAGGGGGACAAGGGGGCGCAGGTCCGGGGGCAGGACCGGGATCACGTCGAGGATGGTCCACTCCGGCCTGTTCTTGGACTCCCTGAAGGCGTCGATCACCTTGAGCCGCTTGGTCAGCTTCTTGCGCTTGGCGTCGGACCGGGTCTCGGTCATCTCGGCCCTGAGGGTGGCGGAGAGCTCCTCGAGATCCAGCTCGCTCAGCATGGCCTTGACGGCCTCCGCCCCGATCCCCACCACGCATCGGTCCCCGTAGTCCTCCCGGACTCTCATCAGCTGCTCATCGGTGAGCAGGGACCCCTTGGTCAGCGGTGTGTCCTTGGGGTCCATCACTATGTAGTTCTCGAAGTACAGGACCCGCTCCAGGTCCTTCAAGGTGAGATCCAGGAGGTTGCCGATCTTGGAGGGCAGGCACTTGAGGAACCAGATATGGGCCACGGGCGCGGCCAGCTCTATGTGGCCCATGCGCTCCCTGCGCACCTTGGACTGGATCACCTCGACGCCGCACTTCTCGCACACGATCCCCCTGTGCTTCATCCGCTTGTACTTGCCGCAGTTGCACTCATAGTCCTTTATGGGCCCGAAGATCTTGGAGCAGAACAAGCCGTCTCTTTCCGGCTTGAATGTCCGGTAGTTGATGGTCTCGGGCTTCTTGACCTCTCCGTAGGAGCGCTCCCTGATCTTCTCCGGAGAGGACAGGGAGACCTTCACCGCGTTGAAGCTGGACGGATCCTTGGGCTTTGAAAAGAAATTATAGAGCTCTTCCAATTCCTGCACCTCCACCGGCCGCCGGGAGCCTTCCCGGGCCGGTCAGAGACGGGTTTGACCTTTCGCCTTCCTCGCGGATGCTCAGGCCTCGCTGTCCTCGAACAACTGGACCTCCAGGCCCAGGCTCAAGAGCTCCTTTATGAGCACCTTGAAGGACTCGGGCAATCCCGCCTCCAGAATGTTGTTCCCTTTCACTATGCGCTCGTACATGCGAGTCCTTCCCGCCACGTCGTCCGACTTGACGGTCAGGAACTCCTGGAGGGAATAGGCTGCGCCGTAGGCCTCCATGGCCCAGACCTCCATCTCGCCCAAGCGCTGGCCTCCGAACTGGGCCTTGCCCCCCAGGGGCTGCTGTGTGACCAGGGAGTACGGTCCAATGGACCGCGCGTGTATCTTGTTGTCCACCAAGTGGTGGAGTTTCATTATGTACATTATGCCCACGGTGACCTGCCGGTCGAAGGGCTCTCCGGTGCGCCCGTCATAAAGCGTGGCCTGACCGGTTGCGGGCAGGCCGGCCTTTGCCAGACAGGCCTGAATCTCGTCCTTTGCGCCGTCAAAGACCGGCGAGGCCATGTGGACGCCTTCCCCCAGGAGCCCGGCCTTCTCCATAAAGGCGTCGTCGTCCAGCTCCTTGAAATGGCGGTTGTACTCCTGGGTGGAGTATATCTCCTTGAGCCTCTTTCGCATCGCAGCGACGTCATCCTTTTTCCTGACCTTCCTCAGGCCCTCCAGGAGCTCCGCCACCTGGAGGCCCAGTTGGCGGGAAGCCCATCCCAGGTGGGTCTCCAGGATCTGGCCCACGTTCATCCTGGAGGGGACACCGAGGGGGTTCAGTATGATGTCAACCGGCGTTCCCTCATCGAAATAGGGCATGTCCTCCACCGGCAGTATGCGGGAGAGCACCCCCTTGTTTCCGTGGCGGCCGGCCATCTTGTCTCCCACGCTCAGCTTCCGCTTGATGGCCACGTACACCTTGACCATCTTGATCACGCCCGGGGCGAGCTCGTCGCCCTGGCTCAGCATGTCCAGCTTGGCCTCGAAGAGCTCCTCTATCTTGCGGATTCTCTCCCGGTAGGTCTCCACCACAGACTCCATCTCTTCGATGAGGTCCATGGAGGCCTTGAGGTCCGCCCCAGCCCAAAGCTCCACGGGCACGCGATCGACGTCCTCCGCGGTTATGGGCTTCCTGTTGCTCAGGATGGCCTTGCTCTTGCCCTTCTCCCTGAGGTTGCTCTTGAGCTTGCTCCGCACCAGGATTTCCTTGAGCTTGGACCGGGCGCTCCTTTCCACAATCTTGATCTGGTCCTCTTTGTCCTTCTCGAGCCTCTTTTTCTCGGCCTCCTCGATGGAGAGCGAGCGCTGATCCTTCTCCACACCCCTGCGTGCGAAGATACGGGCGTCTATCACGGTGCCCTCGGCGCCGGGCGGGACCTTCAACGAGCTGTCCTTGACGTCGCCGGCCTTGTCCCCGAATATGGCTCGAAGCAGCTTCTCCTCGGGGGAGAGCTGGGTCTCTCCCTTGGGCGTGATCTTGCCCACCAGGATGTCCCCGGGCTTTACCTCGGCCCCGATCTTCACGATGCCGCTCTCGTCCAGGTTTCTCAGGGCCTCTTCCCCCACATTGGGAATATCCCTGGTGATCTCTTCCTTGCCCAGCTTGGTGTCCCTGGAGAGCACCTCGAACTCCTCTATATGGACCGAGGTGTAGATGTCCTCCTTGACCACCCGCTCGCTCACCACGATGGAGTCTTCGAAGTTGTACCCGCCCCAGGACATGAAGGCCACCATGACGTTCTGCCCCAGGGCCAGCTCGCCCAGCTCGGTGGCCGGACCGTCCGCAATGATCTCCCCCTTGGCCACCACGTCACCCTTCTTCACTATGGGCTTTTGGTTGTAGCAGGTATTCTGATTGGATTTCTTATACTTGACGAGCTTGTAGATCTTGACCTCGTCCTCGTCATCCCCGGGCTCGCTGGATCGGACGACTATCCTGGAGGCGTCCACCTCCTCTACCACGCCGTCAGCCTTGGCCACCACCGCGACCCCGGAGTCCTGGGCCACGGTGCCTTCTATGCCGGTCCCGATCAGGGGCGCCTTGGCCTTCAACAGGGGCACGGCCTGGCGCTGCATATTCGAGCCCATGAGGGCGCGGTTGGCGTCGTCGTGCTCCAAGAAGGGGATCAGGGCCGCGGACACGCTCACCAACTGGTCCGGGGAGACGTCCATGTACCTGACCTCCTTGACAGGGGCCCTGCCCGCCTCGCCCTCGATGCGCACCGCCGCTTCCGGGTTCACGAAGCTCCCCTTGGCGTCCAGAGGCGCATTCGCCTGGGCTATGGGGAAGTCCTTCTCGTCCAGGGCCGATAGGTAGTCGATCTCCTTGAGGACCTTACCTTCACGAGCCACCCGATAGGGCGTCTCTATAAAGCCGAACTCGTTCACCCTGGCATAGGTGCTCAGGCTGACAATAAGCCCTATATTCGGGCCTTCCGGGGTCTCTATGGGGCAGATGCGGCCGTAGTGGGTCGGGTGCACGTCCCTGACCTCGAAGCCCGCCCGCTCCCGGGTGAGCCCTCCGGGACCCAGGGCGCTCAACCGCCTCTTGTGGGTGACCTCGGAAAGCGGGTTGGTCTGGTCCATGAACTGAGAGAGCTGACTGGTGCCGAAAAACTCCTTCACCACCGCAGAGACCGGCTTGGAGTTAATCAGATCGTGAGGCATCAGGGTCTCCACCTCCTGTAGGCTCATCCGCTCCTTGATCGCCCTCTCCATCCTGACCAGCCCTATCCGGTACTGGTTCTCCAGGAGTTCACCCACGGACCGCACGCGGCGATTGCCCAGGTTGTCTATGTCGTCGACCATGGCCTCGGAGGTCTTCAAACGTATGAGCTCCTTGACCGCGGCTATGATATCCCCCCTGCGAAGGACCCTTGTTTCCAGCGGCTCTTCCAGGCCCAGGCGGTGGTTCAACTTCAACCTGCCCACCGGAGACAGGTCGTACGTGGACATATTGAAGAACAAGCTCTCAAAGTAGCTGTTCGCAACCTCCTGGGTGGGCGGGCTGCTGGGGCGCATCTTCCTGTAGATCTCCAGGGTCCCCTCCTCGGGGGTCTCGATCTTGTCCAGGAGCATGGTGTCCCTGATGGTGGTGCTGACCTCCGCCCCTTCGAGCACCAGGCACCTGACCTCTTGTATCCCCCGGTCACGGAGCGTCGCCAGGACGTCCGCAGCTAGGCCCTGGTTCCCTGAGACCAATATTTCCCCGGTGGAAGGATCCAGAATATCCTCGGCCGCAACCCGGCCTTCCATGTCCTCAAGGCTGATGGGGATGTGGGTCAGGCCCGCCGCCTCCACCTGCCTGTGCAGGCGCTTGGTGTACTTGTCTCCGGCCTTGGCGAGGACCTTCTTGGTCTCGGGGTGGACAATATCCTTGCTCATTCGCTGCTGGTAGAGGTTCTCCAGCCTGGCGGGCCGCAGGCACTCCTTTTCCCCAAGGACAATGGTCTCGGTGTCGTAGAACTCCTTCAGGAGATCCTCGGTTCCGTAGCCCAGGGCCTTGAGAAACGTGGTGGCCGGGAATTTGCGCCTCCGGTCTATCCGCACATATAGCAGGTCCTTGGGATCGAATTCGAAATCAAGCCAGGAGCCCCTCAAAGGTATGATCCGCGCTGAGTAGAGCAGCTTGCCGCTCGAGTGGCTCTTCCCCTTGTCGTGATCGAAGAAGACCCCGGGGGAGCGATGGAGCTGACTCACTATCACCCGCTCGGTCCCGTTTATGATAAAGGTCCCCCGCTCGGTCATCATGGGAAGCGTCCCGAAGTATATCTCCTGCTCCTTTATGTCCCTGATGCTCTTCGTCCCGTCGTCCGCGTCGGTGTCAAAGACCAGCAGGCGTACGGTCAGCTTCAGAGGCGTCTCGTAGGTCATCCCCTTGGCCAGGCACTCCTCCTCGGTGTACTTGTTGTCTTCAAAGGAGTACTTGACGAACTCCAACGAAGACGTCCCGCTGAAGTCGCGGATGGGAAAGACGCTCTTGAACGCTCCCTGCAGGCCCACCTCCTCCCGCTCCTCGGGTGGCACATCCTTCTGCAGATAGCGCTCATAAGAGTGCTTCTGCATCTCTATCAGATTGGGGATGTTGATCACCTTCTGGATCTTTCCGAAAGTCCTGCGGATATGGCGGCTTTTGACGGCGTTGCCCTTCATCTAATCTCCTCGCTTTGGATCGAGCCTCTTATGTGCTCGAGAGGCTCGATCATAGGGGCACTGAATTCACACTTGCCTGAGACCACCCTCGAGGTCGAATCAGTCCTGTTCAGGCCCCGGTAGGGCGCCCTGCGGCGCCCCACCCGAATCCCGGGCCATTCTACTTGATTTCCACGGCGGCTCCGGCTTCCTCCAATTGGTTCTTTATGTCTTCCGCCTCTTCCTTGCTCACCGCTTCCTTCACCGCACCGGGGACGCCGTCCACCAAGGCCTTGGCCTCCTTCAGGCCCAAACCGGTGATTGCGCGGACCACTTTGATCACCTGAATCTTCTTGTCCCCTACGCCGGTTAGCATCACGTCGAACTCGGTCTTTTCGGGCTCGGCCTCCTCGGCCTGGGCCCCACCGCCCCCGGCGGCGGCCACGGCCACAGGCGCGGCCGCGCTTACCCCGAACTTGTCCTCCAGCTCCTTGACCAGCTCGCTCAGCTCCAACACGGTCATGTTGGAAATGAACTCAATCACGTCTTCCTTAGTAATATCCGATGCTGCCATTGCACTCTCCTATATGAATCAATATGCTATTGAAAACCGATTGTCTTTCTCGGGCCCTTGGGCTCCCGCAGACCGGCAACTCATTGCTCCGCGGCCTGCTTCTTATCCTCCACGGCCTTGAGTACGTTCATGAATTGCACCAGGACCCCGTTCAGCACGCGCACAAAGGACCCGGGCACCGCCTGCATGGCGGCCAATACCTGCGCCAAGACCTCGTCACGGGAAGGCAGTTTGGCCAGCCGTTCTATGGCCTCGAAGCCCATCACCTTGCCGGACATCTGCCCCGCCTTGATCTCCAGATCTTTGTACTGCTTGCCCAGCTCCACCAGGACCTTTGCCGGGGCCACCATGTCATCATAGGTGATGGCGATGGCCGAAGGCCCTACGAAGTAGTCACTGAGTACGGCGGTCTCCGTGTCCCGGCTGGCTCTGGCCAGAAGCCGGTTCTTGACCACCTGGAATTCGGATCCGGCCTGGCGCAACTCACGCCTCAGATGATTCATGGCGGTCACGTCCAGCCCCTTGTAATCCACGAGATACGTGGCCTTTGCACGCTCGAGGCGTTCCTTCACGTCATTTACGAATGCAATTTTCTCGTTCTTATCCAAAAAATAATCACCCCCCCTCTGGATTGGTCTTGAATGTAAGGCGCCAGAGTCAGGGGTGCCTCCGCGATGTTCACGTGTGTTTCGTCGTGGTCTCGGTAGGCTTATACATTTAAGCCGTTATAAGGCACCCACTGTCTTTGACCGCTTCGTATTCCCGCCGAGTTCACTCCGCTACCCGAGTATGCGGCGGGTTCTTCACCGGCTTCTGTATAGGATTACTGGACAGAAAGTTCCTTCATTGCAGCGGGGTCCACCTTGATGCCGGGGCCCATGCTCGTAGAAACCGCGACACTGCGTACATAGGTCCCCTTGCTGGCTGGAGGCTTGAGTCGTATAATGGTGTCCATGAAGGCCGCCATGTTCTGAAGGAGCATCTCCGGGCCGAACGAGACCTTGCCCATAGGGGCGTGCACTATTCCGGCCTTCTCCACTCGGAAATCGATCTTCCCGGCCTTCACGTCCTTCACCGCCTTGCCCACATCAAAGGTGACGGTGCCCAGCTTGGCATTGGGCATGAGGCCCCGGGGACCCAGAATCCGGCCCAGCTTGCTCACCGAGCTCATCATATCGGGCGTGGCTATGGTCTTGTCAAACTCCAGCCAACCGCCCTGGATCTTCTCCACATACTCGTCCGATCCCACATAGTCCGCCCCGGCCTCGGCCGCCTCCTTCTCCTTCTCTCCTTTGGCAAAGACCAGCACCCGGATCTCCTTTCCCACTCCATTGGGAAGGACCACGGTCCCCCTGACCATCTGATCCGCGTGCCTGGGGTCCACCCCCAGCCGCACGGCCAGATCCACTGTCTCGTCGAACCCGGCATAGGCGCATTCCAGCGCCTTTTCCACGGCTTCCCGGAAGGAGTACCGTGTTGACTTGCCGACCTTGGCCGCCGCCTCCCTGTATTTCTTCCCTCTGGAACCCATTTCCTGATCGTCCTCTCTAATCTCCGACCGGATACGGCCCATTAACCCCGTGTTTCCACAGCGTTCGGGGTCCCCCGGCCGCCTAGCCAGTAACGGTGATCCCCATGCTCCGCGCCGTACCCTCGATGATCTTCACCGCACCGGCGAGGTCATAGGCGTTCAAGTCCTCGAACTTCTCCTTGGCGATCTCTTCGACCTGCTTCCGGGATACCTCTCCCACCTTGTCCTTGTTCGGCTCGCTGGAGCCCTTGGCCAGCTTGGCCGCCTGCTTGAGGAGCACCGAGGCGGGCGGGGTCTTGGTCACGAAGGAGAAGGATCTGTCTCCATAAATTGTTATTATCACCGGAATAACAGTCCCGGCCTGATCCTGGGTCTTGGCGTTGAACTGCTTGCAGAACTCCGCTATGTTCACACCGTGCTGCCCCAGCGCGGGCCCGATCGGCGGGGAGGGATTGGCCTGCCCGCCCTTTACCTGGAGCTTGACATTGGCAATGACTTTCTTGGCCATAACTATCCTCTTGAGATTCCTCGGTTCGTCCTCGACCTGTCTCGCGTCAAATGATACGGCCGATCAGACCTTGTTCACTTGAATGAAATCCAGCTCAACCGGTGTTGACCGGCCGAATATCGTAATCAACACCCTCACCTTTTCCTTGTCCGGCTTGACCTCGGCCACGGTCCCCTGGAAGTTGGTAAAGGGCCCGTCGATCACCCGCACCTCGTCTCCCTCTTCAAAGGAATACTTGGGCTTGGGCTTGCTTATCCCTTCCTCCATCTGCCTGATGATGCGCTCGGCCTCCTGATCGGGAACCGGAGAAGGTCCGCCCCCACCGCCCACGAACCCGGTCACCTTGGCCGTATTGCTCACCGTGTGCCAGGTTTCGTCGTTCAGGGCCATTTGCACCAGGATGTATCCAGGGTAAAACTTCCTTGACGAAGTCTTCTTCTGCCCTTTCTTGAGCTCCACCACCTGCTCGGTGGGAACCATGATGTCTCCGAAATACTTCTCCTGCCCCAGGGTCCTGATGCGCTCCTCCAGGTTGAGCTTGACCTTGTGCTCGAATCCCGAGTAAGTATGGACCACATACCACCTCAGGCCTCGATCCTCTTGCTCGTTCACCCCGTTGTGTCCACCCTGCTCGTTCATACTACGGACCCGTTCAACCCACCACGACCTTGATTATCTTTATCAGGCCGAAATCAATCACCCCCAGGAAGAAAGCGGCCACCAGCACCAGAAGGATGACCATGGCCGTGGAGGCCAGCAACTCCTTCCTGGTCGGCCACTTGACCTTCTTGAGCTCGCTTCGTGCATCCCTGAGGAAGTGCACGGCCATGGAGACATACCTGCCCGGGGAAAACCGGTCTTCCTTCTTCCTTTCAGGCTCCCTCTTCTTCTCAGCCTCTTTCCGTACGGCCGGCTGCTCCGTCTTTCTCCGCGGCTCGGGCTTGGCGGCCCCCCGCTTTTCTTCGGCTGCGGTTCCGCTCTCCCGTTCTCCGCCCGGGGAAACCGGGGCCTGCGCCTGCAGGTCGGCCTGGGGCTTCTTGCGACTGCTCCGTTTCTTCTTTTTCTTGCTTGCTGCCGGCTTCTTCATCGAATCAATGGTCCCAATGCCTGGGGATGCCCCAAAAAAGATTGGCAGGCCAGGAGGGATTCGAACCCCCAACACCCGGATTTGGAGTCCGGTGCTCTAGCCGTTAGAGCTACTGGCCTGCGATTCTTGACGCCGCTACTTTGTCTCCTTGTGCAGGGTGTGAATCCTGCACGACGGGCAAAACTTGCGAAAAGCCAATTTGTCCGGAGTCTTCCTCTTGTTCTTGGTGGTGGTGTAGTTCCTGTTCTTGCACTCTTCACAGGCTAACGTTACGATGTCCCTCATGATGCAATGACCCCGCGCTGCCCCGCTACTTTATGATATCGCTGACCACGCCAGCGCCCACGGTCCGGCCGCCCTCGCGGATGGCGAAGCGAAGCTCCTTCTCCATCGCTATCGGGGTGATGAGCG
>CAZYJR010000058.1:0-13203 GCA_964647905.1 uncultured Desulfobacterales bacterium
TCTTCAGGCGGGAGGCGGCTCGCCCCCTTTGTTCCAGCCCCTGGCCCGGTAGTATTCCGATAGCATCAGGCTCATATCTTGAGAAGAAATGATCTTTCCCGTCTCCGGGAGGGCCTCCAGGTGGAACCGCCTGGGTATGACGTCATCCGCAGGGGTAAGGCCCTCGCGCAGATTGAATCTTCGTACGTCGTCCGAGACATTGGAAGCCATATCGCGCATGCCGCCGGCGTCCAGGTCGAGGCCCGTAAGGTCCCTTATGAGGTCTGACAGCGGGTCCCATGTATACAGATCACGATAAAACCGGCACAATATAAGCGTGTCAAAGATCGTCAGCCGATCCTCCCACTCGACGAACACCTCAGCCTTTCCCTTGATCTTCTCAGGATCGACCAGGCCGCTGAGCTCGGGCTTGTAAAAGGTGGCCCGCAGGTGGCAGGCCCCCCGGTCGGAGGTCGCATAGGCCAACCCCATTCCCTTGAGCACCCGGGGGTCGTAGCCGGCCGGCTCCATCCCCTTCACGTGGATCGCATGGTCCTCCATGCCCCATTCCGACGCCGCAGCGCGGATACCCCCGGCAAGGAGATCGCCGATGCCTCTTCTCCCGGCTATGTCCTCGAGCAGCCGGGCGATCCCGTCCACCTGCCCGTAGCGCACACCGTAATCGACGCGCCCCTGCTCCACCGCCTCGATGGTCAGGGCCGCCAGATTGCCCGCGGTGATGGTGTCCAGGCCAAGGCGGTCGCAGATGTCGTTCAGATAGGCGATTTCCTCGATCCGGTCGACTTCGCAAAGGCCCCCGAAGGCGTAGATCGTCTCATACTCCGGGCCTTCGATGGTCAGGCCCTGGTGGCGGCCGGATTTGACCGTGGAGAGGCGGCCGCAGGCGATAAAGCACTTGAGGCAAGCGTGGGGCTTGACCGAGCAGGAGGCATGGAGCGCACCGGCATTGATCCGGCCGGAGTGATCCGAGCGGCCTTTCCTCCAATATCGCGCCGGAAACCCCCCCACCTCGTTCATCACGTCCACCAGCATGGGGGTGCCCCAAGTCTTATAGGCCTTGACCCCGGCGTCCTCTTTGGACTCTCGGGCAAGCTCCTTGGCGAAAGACTTCAGTGCGGAGGGATCCGCAAAGGGCCGTTTGGAGCTCCCGTGAAAGGCCACGGCCTTGAGTCCCTTCGACCCCATGACCGCCCCGACCCCCGTTCTTCCCGCGCTTCGCCAGTAGTCGTTTTCTATAACCGAGAAGACCACTCGGTTCTCCCCGGCCGGGCCGATAACCAGGATTCCGGGTTTTCCCGCCCCCGGCCGGTTTTTGCGGATCCAATCCTTGACCGCGTCTTCGGCCGCGTAGGTGTCAAGTCCCCAGAGCCCGGCGGCATCGTGGATTTCCGTTGTCTCCTCCCCCACCTCGATCCATACCGGGTCCTGCGATGCCCCGGAGATGACCACCGCGTCGTATCCGGCGGCCGACATGGGCTCGGCGGCCGTACCGCCTGCATAGGATTCGGAGAAAAAACCGGTCTGTGGGGACTTGGTAAAGACCCCGTGGCGGCAGGACCCCCAGACCGGGCTGCCGGCCGCGGGCCCTGCGGCGAATATGAGCCTGTTTTCCGGGCCCAGCGGATTCACGCCCGGCGGGTTGTCGCGGAGAAGGAGGCGGGCGGCCAGACCCTTGCCCCCCAAGCCGCGGCGATACACTTCGTCCTCCATGGTTTCGATTTCGGTTTCCCGCCGGCTGAGGTCGATCTTCAGTATCTTGCCGAAAAAACCTTTCATCAATGATTCTCCCTTTTCTCCGGACCGGTCTTCGAGGCCTTCCCGAGGGGCTCCTGGTTTTCGTACACATAGAAGACGATGTCCTCGGGCAGTCTTCCTTTGGAAAGGACCTGATCGATCGGGCGGGAATCGTTCGGTGGGATCTTCAGGACCAAGACGGCGGTCCCGGAGGTCTGGTCGTGATAGAGCGAGCGATCCACTATGGCCGTACCGCCGGTGTCTATCAATTCCAGCACGTCTGAGAAGGCTTCATCATCGCCGGCAGGGGTCTCCCGTGCCAGGACAATATATCTGAAGCAGGGATCGAATTCCCGCCGGATGCCTTTCAGAAAGTCGTAGCCTTTCAACGACCCCACCACTTCTTGCTTCCATCGTCCCAAGACTCCCGCTCTCAACCAAGAGGAGGAGGTTCTAATCAACCACAGACGTCCGCTATCAATGCGGCATAGACTCTTGCGGCATCGAACAGGTGCCGGGCAGGGACGACATCGCGGGGCGTGTGCGCTAAATACTCGTTTCCAGGGCCGAAGCCCACGCACGGAATGCCGGCCTGGTTGATGAAGGTGCCGTCTACTCCGAAATACCAGGCCCCGATTTCACCCTCCTCACCGAGCACCTCCCGCCGAGCCCGGAGCATGGCTTTGACAATGGGTTCATCCGGGCCGGTGAACATCGCCGGGAACCACTTGAGCGGCTCAGCATCGGCCTCGAACTCGGGGTCCTGATCCTTGACAGATCTGAAGACCTCTTGAAGCCCCTCCAGGAGCACCGGCTGTGTCTCCTCAGGGAGGAAACGCCTGTCGATAACCGCTTCGCATCGATCGGGCACGATCGGGGAGAGCGCGCCGGGGCTCGCACATATGTCCAGTACGGTCACCGTGGCCCTTCCCAAAAAATCATGTTCCGGGAGGGGGTATGCTGACTGGAGAGCGGTCAAGAACGCTGTCATCTTGAATATGGCGTTGATTCCGCCTTGGGGGTATCCCCCGTGTGACGTGCGCCCGCGGGTGGTTATGCGCGCCTCGAACTTCCCCCTGTGACCGGCGTAGACCTTCAGGCCGGTGGCCTCGCCGCTCACAGCGAAGTCCGCTGTCAAGCCGTTTTCCAACAGGCGGCGGATTCCTTCTCCGCGCGCCATCTCTTCCCTTGCCACGCAGGTGACAATGACGTCCCCCGAAAGAGAGACCCCAGCCCGCTTTATCATCCCGCCCGCATGCACCATGGCGGCGACCGCCCCCTTCATGTCGCACGCCCCCCTGCCATAGATGACAGGGCCATGGTGGCCGAATTCCCCGCCGTCCATTTCGCGGGCCGAGAACGGGTCTTCCATGCTCCCGACCCCGGCATGGTCTATGTGGCCGTTGAACAAGAGGGTGGGCCCGTCCCCGCTTCCTTTGATCACTCCCACCACGTTGAAGAGCTCGTCCACCCATACCTCGTCGTAGCCGAGAGCCGCCATCTCGCTCTGGACCACCCGGCTCACCGCTTCTTCCTCGGTGCTGGGGCTGGGGGTCCGGATCAACTCCTTGGCGAAATCCTTCAAGCGGTCTTCTTCCGGGAGCAACTCGAGCTTCTCACCCATCGAGATCTCCTAATAGCCCAGGTAGGATCTCTGAACATGCGGGTTCTCGTATAGCGCCTTCCCAGCGTCTTCCAGCACGATCTCTCCGTTTTCCAAAATATAGCCCCGGCTGGCCACCTGGAGCGCCCATTTTGCGTTCTGCTCCACCAGCAGGGTGGTGATGCCCTTTTCCATGTAGATTTCCCTGACTACCTCGAATATCGAGGCCCGCAGCACCGGGGCAAGGCCCAAGCTGGGCTCGTCGAGCATCAGGAGCCGGGGCGCGGCAAGCAGGCCCCGGGCGATGGCGAGCATCTGGGCCTCCCCGCCGGACAGCGTCCCCGCAGCCTGCTTCTGCCGCTCTTTGAGCCGGGGAAAAAGCTCGTAGACCATTTCCGTGTCCCGAGCTACGGCCACTTCGTCGTTCCGGGCGAACGCCCCCATCCTCAGGTTCTCCATCACGGTAAGATCAGGGAAAACGCATCTCCCCTCAGGCACCTGGACTATGCCCATCTCCACTATCCTGTGGGGCGGCATGGAATGAATCTCCTGATCCTGCCAAAAGATGCTGCCGCTCCTGGGGCGAATGACCCCGGAGATGGTCTTGAGCAAGGTCGATTTGCCGGCGCCGTTCGAGCCCAGCAGGGTTACCAGCTCCCCGCTCTGGACCGCCATGCTGACGTCCCTGAGTGCCACGGCCTTGCCGTAAGTGACTTTCAGGTTTTCAATGCGAAGCATCGGTCTCGTCTCCCAAATATGCTTCGACCACCTGGGGGTCGCTGTACACCTCTTGTGGGGCACCCTCGGCGATTTTCTCGCCGTAATGAAGGACAATGAGACGGTTGGAAATGTCCATGATCACCTTCATCACGTGTTCAATTATCAATATGGTGATTCCCCGTTCGTTGATCCGGCGTATGAGGGCTATCTGATCGTTGAGCTCCGCAGGGTTCAGGCCTGAGGAGGGCTCGTCCAGCAGGAGAAGCTCGGGGCCGGTGGCCAGTGCTCGAGCTATCTCGAGACGCTTGGTCAGCGCATAAGGGAGGTTTTCGGCCTTTTCATTGCGGTACCGCTCGATTCCCACAAACTCGAGCAGCTCGTCGGCCGTTCTGACCGCCGCGCCTTGGCTTCGTCCGCCGTCTTTTACTCGAAAGACCGACTCGGCCATAAGCCTCCAGGGGCCCTTCCGCCTGCGGTCGACCACACCGGCCAGCACGTTTTCCAACACGGTGAGCTTGGAAAAAATCCTCACAACCTGAAACGTGCGTGCAATTCCCAGGAGGTTGGCCTTATGGGCGCTGGTCCCGGTAATCCTCTTACCCTTGAAAGAGATCTCCCCCTTGGTGGGAGGGAATGCACAAGAGACGAGGTTGATCAGCGTGGTCTTGCCGGCGCCGTTGGGGCCTATGAGCCCCATGATCTCCCCCTCGTTCAAGGCGAAGTCGATGTCATGGACCGCGCAGAGCCCTCCGAAGAACTTGGTCAACCCCTCTGTGCGGAGAATCTCCGTCATGTCTGATCTATACCTCCCTCTTCTCCTGCTCGACCTCCGCCCCGAATGCGCTCCGCGGTCAGGCTCGCCAGTCCGGCCAGCCCCTCGCGCATGAAGCGGATGGTCAGAATCAGCAAGAAACCGTAGACAACCAGCCGGATGTCGATCTGTATCAGGTCTTCCAGATACCGGAGTCCCTCTGAAAGAAAGGTCAGGGTCACCGCCCCCAGGACCGGTCCGCTCATTGTTCCCAGACCGCCGACCATGGCCATGGTCAAGATGTCGAACGTGGTGTGAAGGGCCATGGTCTCCGGGCTGACCAGTCTGACGAAATGGGCGAAGAGGGCCCCTGCAAACCCTGCGAAGAATGCGCTCACCGTGAATGCGGCCAGCTTGTAGTTGGAGGTGTTGATTCCGATGCTCCGGGCCCCGAATTCGTCGTCCCTCAGGGCCTGAAGGCTCACGCCGAACTCTGACCGAATTAGGCGTCGCACACAGAAAATCGTTATAAGAACGGCTGCTAAGACAACATAGTAATATGTTCGTTCAAAATAGAAGTTGATCGACCACCCGCCGATCTCGATCGGATCCAGCAGGGGGATCCCGCTGAGGCCGAGAGAGCCTCTGGTGAGTTCCACCCAGTTGACGGCCACCAACCGGAGTATTTCAGCGAATCCGATAGTGGTGATGGCCAGATAGGGGCCGGAGAGCCGCAGCGACGGAATGCCGAGCAAGAACCCGAAAAACGCCGCGACCAGGCCGCCCAGAGGCAGTCCGAGCCAGGGGCTGATCCCGGTTTTCATGGCCAGAAGGGCGCTTGTATATGCGCCTATTCCATAGAAGGCTGCGTGCCCCAGATTCAACTGACCCGTGAAGCCGGAGAGCAGGTTCCAGCTCAGCGTCAAGATGGTGAATATTCCCGCCATGACGAGAATATGCAGGTAATAGCGGTCCTTGACGACCAGGGGCAGGAGAACCAGTCCGAGCAGGACCAAGACCAACGCCAGTCTCTTTCGGACAGAGGGGTTCATACCGTCTCCTTCCTCCCGAAAAGTCCGCTCGGACGAACCAGCAGCACCAAGATGATGATGATGAAGCCGATTGCGTGCTTGTACTCCATGGCGATATAGTTTCCCCCGAGAGACTCCGCGGTTCCAAGGATAAGACCGCCGAAAATGGCGCCACGGATGTTCCCCATCCCCCCCAGTATGGTTACAACAAAGGCCTTGAGCGTAGGCATGGCGCCCATCAGGGGGTGAACAGCGAAGAGGGTTCCGTAGAGGACTCCTCCCAAGCCTGCTATCGCCGTTCCCAAGGCGAATGTGGCCTGGTAGACCCTATTGATGTTGATCCCCATGAGCTGGGCCGCAAATCTATTCTGGGCCGTGGCTCGAATGGCCACGCCCATCTTGGAGCGGTTTAGGAAGGTCTGGAGAGAAGCTATGGCGATCCCTGCAAAGGCAAAGCAGCTGAGGCGCAGCAGGCTGGTGGATACGACCCCGAAGCTCACAGTGGAGCCCCCGAACGGATCCTTGATCATGCGCGGAGTGGCACCGAAAAAGAGCTGGGCGAGATTTTCCAAGAGAATGAACAGGGCTATTGATACCATTATGATATCGATATCCGTCCACCGGGTGAGTAAGGGGCGGAAGATCAGCCGCTCGGTGACGATTCCAAGCAAGGCCACCGCGGCGGCCGCCGCTATCAAAGACCCGATCCAGCCCGGCCAGCCCGGGACAAACGCCAACACGAAGAGCGCCACATAAGCCCCGACCATGGAGTAATCGCCGTGGGCAAAGTTGGCGATCTGCATTACACCGAAGATCAGAGTCAGACCGATGGCGATCAGGCTGTAGATGCTGCCGATAATCAAGCCGTTGACGATCTGCTGGAAGAATAGGGCATCCATATGCTTCCTATTAGGAACTCACGGAAAAGGTTCGAGGGGGTGATACCCCGCCCGGCCCTAACGGGCGGGCGGGGTGCCGGCTACTCGCACTCTCTTTCATCCCAAGGCTTCGGTTCCTGGTATTCAGCGGCCGCTCTTTCTGGTGGATATATGATCTGAGTATCCGGGACGCAGTTTTCATCGAGCTGGACCTGCACCACCGAGGGAATAACGGTGTAGACCTGTCCGTTTTCATCGAACTTGATGGTGCCTTGGGACAGTCGCATGTCGGTCTTTTCCAGGGCCTGGCGGATGCGCTCTCGGTCCTCGGCCAGGTCCCCGGTGGGTTCGCCGGCGCGCTTGACGGCATCGAAGATCACCATCAGGTTGTCATATCCCTGGCTGGAGAAAATCCCGGGCCGGCTGTCGGGGTACTTTTCCAGATAATCGTTGACAAAAGCGGCGGTAACAGGGTCCTTCATCGCCTTTGTAGGCTCCAGGGACGAACCCATGGAGTATTGGCTTACGGGTCCGGTCATCTCGAAGTAGGCCTCTGTGAACTGCCCGCCGACCCCTATCCACTGGGTGACGAACCCGAGCTCCTTGGCCTGCTTCTGAATCAGCGCCGCTTCCGTGGTTGAGGCGATGTTGAAGGTCACATCCGGGTCCAGGCTTTTCAGTTTCGAGATCGGAGACGTGAAATCGGTGTCCCCTATTTCGAAGTAAAGCCGATCAAGTATCTTTGCCCCTATTTTCTTGCAGTGCTCCTCCCAGATCTTCTGGCCGTCCCGGCCGTAGTCCGAGTTCTCCATGAAGAAGGCCACGGTCTCCGGTTTCTTGACGTCCGAAAGCCAGTGGTTTATTCCCTCCAGGAACATGGGGCTGTTGGGGCTGGTGCGGAAGACGAATTCATAGCCCCGGTCCGTAATGGTCGGGCTGATGGCTATGGCCACGACCACGGGACAGCCTTCATAATGACAGAACTCACTGGTTGCAATGTTGACGCTGGAGCAGTAACCGCCGCCCACGACCAGCACCTCGTCCCTGGTGACCAGCTTCTTGGCCGCGGCCAGGCCCTTGTCCGGCTTGCATTCCGTATCACCGTAAACCAGTTCTATTTCCCGTCCAAAGAGTCCCCCCTCCTCATTTATTTTGTCCAAGGCCAGTTGCATCCCCTTCTTCATTTCACTCGCATTAAACGCCAATGATCCGCTGAACGGGCCGATAATCCCGATCTTGATCTTATCCGCACCCATAGCGGAGCCTGAAAGCATTGCGGTGAAAAGAAAAAAGGCCCCCATGATGATCGCCAATTGCTTTTTCCTCATAAAAAGTCCTCCTCTTGCTTAATGGTTGTCGCCGGCGCCCGCTTCCCGGGGTACTTCCCCGGAGAATTCACAGAGCGCCCGATTCCCCTGTTCATTCAATCATGCCGCACCACCGGGAAATAAACAGCGCATAGGCCTTGGCGGTGTGAATGACACTGGCGGTGTTTACCCGCTCGTCTGCACCATGAATGTTCTCCGCCACCGGCCCGAAACAAGTCGCCTGGCCGCTTCCGAAGTGAATGAACGCCCGGAGATCGGTGGTGCAAGTCGCTGAAAAAGAGCCGGGCGGCTCTCCGGCCAGCTCTGTTTGGCAGTCACTCAAGAGGCTGAAGGCGGGCTGGTTTCTGTCGATCGCATGCCCCTCGGAGCGAAAACCGAAAAATTCGACCCTCGGCGGGTTCTCCCTGAGCCAGGGGTCGGCGGCGGATGCCTTCTCTATCGACTCCACCACCCTGCGGCGCACTTCTTCGAATCGAACCCCGGGGAGAAAACCTATTCGGCACTGGAATTCGGCATCCGCCGGAACGGTTGACGGCCATTCCCCGCCCCTGATCAGCCCGATATTGAGATTGGCCGGATGCGGAATGTGTTCGAATCCGGGGTGCTTGGGATGATTCAGCTCCTCTTCGAGCTCCCTCAGCGCGGCCATCAAGGGGAAGCACTTCTCGATGACGTTCACCCCGGTGCTGGGGTTCAAGGCGTGGGCCGAAACCCCTTCCAGAACCACCTTGAACCAAGCTACGCCCACCTGGCTTGCCAGAATGGTGGGGCCGAAGGGCTCCGGGATCAGGACGGCTTCAGCGTCGTAACCAGCCGACCTGCAGGCCAGAGCCCCGTTTCCCGTGCACTCCTCCTCGATCACGGTCTCCAGGGTGACCGGCGCCCTCAAACCCAGACCGGCGGCGTCAAAGGCATGCACCGCATGGATCATCGCGGCGACGCCGCCTTTCATGTCCCCGGCCCCCCGGCCGTAGAGCCAGCCTTCCTTTTCCAGGGGTTCAAACGGGTCGGTCGTCCAGCGGTCCAGCGGGCCGGGGCTGACAACGTCCAGGTGGCCGTTGAAGAGGGCTGATCTCCCCCCGGCGCCGTCCGGAGGTCTCCGGGCTACTACATTGTATCGACCTTCATAGCTCCAGGGTACCGGAGCAAATCCGGGATGGGCGGACAGGGTCCGGCTGTCTATCTCCACCCGCTTGGGGCTCAGGCCGAGGCCCTCCATTTCGGCCTGGACCAGTTTCAGGACCGAGCCCTCGTTTCCCAGGGTGCTGGGCTCTGCCGTCAATCGGCTCGCCAGGTCGATGATCTCCGGTGCGAGCCCGCCAATGGTTTCCAATAACCTGCTTTCGCCTGGAGTCATCCTGTCTCCTCGGTCACAGCTCCCGCCGCCGCCGGCTCTCATGCGCTTATTGCCGCCAGGCCTTCCTCCAGTATGGTCAGTCCTTTGTTCAGATCTTCTTCGGTGATGGTCAAGGGCATCAGCAGTCTGATCACATTGCCGAAAGTGCCGCAAGAGAGCAGTATCAGGCCCCGCTCATGGCAGAACTTGACGAGCGCCTTGGCCTTGTCCTGGGAAGGGGTCTTGCTCTCCCGGTCTTCCACCAGCTCGAGGGCTCTCATAGGGCCCAGCCCTCTTACATCCCCTATGGGCTCGAAAGAGGCCTGGAACTCCTCGAGCCGCTGGCTCAGCTTCTTCCCCAGGGATTGGGCCTGATCAAGCAGGTTCTCGGTCTCAAAGATATCGAGTACGGCCAGAGCGGCTTGACAGCAGACGGGGTTCCCGCCGTAGGTTCCGCCGATCCCGCCGGGGTGGACCGAGTCCATGATCTCCCTTTTGCCCACCACGGCGCTCAGCGGCATGCCCGCCGCCAGGCTCTTGGCAACCGTGGTCAGGTCGGCTTCCACTCCCCAGTGCTCCAGAGCGAACATCTTCCCTGTCCTGCCCATGCCGGTCTGGATTTCGTCGGCCACCATGAGAATGCCGTTTTCTTCGCAAATTTGCCTTAGCCGCTGGAAGTACCCCGGCGGGGGGGTAATGAACCCTCCCTCGCCCTGAATCGGCTCGAAGACCAGTGCGGCCGTTGTCTCCGGGGCCGCATGAGTTACAAGAAACGCCCTCAGATATTCGGCGCACGCAAGGTCGCAGCTCGGATAGGACAGGTTGAAATGGCAGCGATAGCAGTATGCGAAAGGCATTCGGTAGATCTCAGGGGCAAAGGGACCGAAGCCGTACTTGTATGGCTTGACCTTGCTGGTCATGGTCATGGTCAGCAGGGTGCGCCCGTGAAAGGCGTTTTCAAAGGTGATGATTCCTGGTCTTGCAGTGGCGTACCTGGCGATCTTGACCGCGTTTTCAACCGCCTCGGCACCGCTGTTGACCAGCAGCGCGGCCTTTTCGGTCTTTCCTGGGACCACGGCGCAGAGCCTTTCCGCCAGCCTGACCGCGGACTCATATGGGAGGACCATGAAACAGGTGTGAGTGAACTTGGCGGCCTGCTCCTGGATCGCCGCCACCACTTTTGGGTGTGAATGCCCCACGTTCATCACTGCAATGCCGCCTGCAAAATCGATGTACTCGCGCCCTTCGACGTCATATACTCTCGCGCCCTCGGCCCTTTCCACGTAGCAGTCGGTTCCGCTGGCATACCCCTTGGGGACGACCCTCTCTCTTGTCTCGATGAGGTTTGCTTTCATTGTCTGACCCTCCGTCGGCCTTCCTGTTGCGGATGAGAGTTAGCTCTTTGGAGGAGGTGGAATTGGGCTGCTGCAATTGCCGGGCCAACCGCCCTCCGAGCCCATTCAGGCCCGGTACGACAAGGAAAGACAGGACTCAATGGAATGGGTCTTGTATGGTCCGATGCAGTCCTGCATCACTGTTTTCACGTAAACCCCTCTATTCGCACGGGTTTTGAGTGATTCATAATTGTATCTATTAAAATGAAAAAAAGAAGATGTATTGCAAGAGGTTAACGGCTATTGATACACTAATGCATCGCTTGGAGGAGGAATCCCGTATTTCTTGAGTTTGCGCACCACAGTGGGCTGGCTTATCCCCAACCTGGCCGCCATTTCCCGGGTGCTCCTGCAGTGGGTCCGGGCGCCTTGGAGGATCTCCATCTCGCATCTCTGGAGCCTTTCGGCAAGGGACGAATCGCTCAAGGCCCCCGGCCCCATCCCTTCGCCTCTGAAAACCACGTTCATCCGAATGCTCTTTCTAAGGGCCTCGTCGATAAACTCCTCTTCGGTCATTACTACGGCTTTCCTTACGATGTTCTCCAATTCGCGGACGTTCCCGGGGAATTCGTATTTCTGAAGTATCTGGAGGCCCTCGGGTCTGATCCGCTTCCTCACGCCATAGCGGCGGTTGTATTTTCTGACCAGAAAGTGAACCAGGTCGAATATGTCCTCCGGTCGGCTCCGCAAAGGCGGGATCCGCAGCGTGAAGGTGTTGAGGCGGTAGTACAGGTCCCGCCTGAAGCGACGCTTCCTGACCCAATTGTCCAGATTCTGATTCGTGGCGGCGATGATGCAGCAGTCTATGCGCCGGGCCCTGACAGCGCCCAGCCTCATGATCTCGCTGTCGTCCAGATACTTGAGCAGTTTTGCCTGCAGGATGAGGGGCAGCTCTCCGATTTCATCGAGGAAAAGGGTGCCGCCGTCTGCAAGCTCGAAAAGCCCGGCTTTGCCCTGCTCCTGGGCCCCTGTAAAGGCCCCTTTCTCGTAGCCGAAGAGCTCGGCCTCCAAAAGAGTCTCAGGCAGGGCGGCACAGTTGATCTGGATGAACGGGGCCTTTTCTCTGGGGCTGTTCTTGTGGATGAACTTGGCAAGCAAGCCCTTGCCGGTCCCGGTTTCGCCCAAGAGCAAGATGTTGGATGCGTCCAGCCGTGCGAGTTTTAAGGATGCCTGAAGCACTTGCTTCATCTCATGGCTCTCCGCGACTATTGCTTGTTCTTTGAGATCCCTGAGGCTCAATTCAGTCAATTCATCCTTGATCTTGGCCGCGACCATATTGCTTTGTTCAAGCTCAGACTGTATTCGATTAAGCTGAGTCATATCACGTTCATTAACCACAACCAGAAAGATATTTCCATCTTCATCATGAACCGGAGTGCCGGTAGCCAAAAGGAAATGGCCGGTACGCGAGATATATTGCATAAGTGAAACTTGTCTTCTTGTTTCCAGTACCTCCAGAGTTACTGAGCGGTCGAAAAGGCCTTCTTCAGTCAGTTCTGAAATATTCTTGCCGATTACCTCTTCGGGTTGAATGCCGTTCAGCCTGGCCGAGGCCTCGTTGATGTTTATTACTTTACCGTCTCCGTCGCAAACCCATATTCCGTCCGAGGATGCCTTAATAATGGTTTCCAGCTGCCGGTTGAGACGACGATACGAATCAAGCTTCTTGGCAGTTACTTCGAACTCGCCTCTCTCTTGAAAATTGCATACCGCGCCTATGATCAGCCCCTTTTTCCATATGGGGGATATGTTGAGAACCAAGTCTACTTCTTTCCCTATGATATGATGTCCAATTTTTGGTTTTGCGGACTTGATGGAGTAGAGAATTTGAGGGCCGGTCAAAGGCAGGAAGTCGCTTATAAAACGCCCTTTGTGTTGTTCCGTCAAAAAGCCGAGTATTCTCTGCGCCTGGGGATTGAAAAAGCGAATAAAGCCCTTTTTATCCGTGACCAATATGCCGTTGGTCGAATGCTCGAATATATCGAAATATGTAATTGAGCCATTACGAGTCATCGTCCAGCCAGGCAGGATACAGGATGGGAACTTGCATTTTAAGTGGTAGGATAGCGGAAGGCGTCCTTGGGTGTCAACAAGAAACGCATATGTAAGTTTAACAGAAGTCAATGCCGGAACATCCTGTGGCAGGCTGGTTTGCTATTCCTGAACCCTCAAGGATTGCGCTGGAAAGGAGCGGGAAAACGGATGCCTCGATATCTGCTCAAATTAAGCGAAAGGAGAAGATTTTCTACGGAAAACTCCACCAGCAGGTTGGCGTCAGGCGGGGTGCCTCCCCGGGATGCGGGCCAGGATGGCGTCCAGCATGGCGGATTCCAGCAGGCATATCTGATCGAGGAGCACGCCGGAGTGGCCGGCCACCTTGTAACGTACAAAGGCCGACATGGGGAGGGTCTTCCTTATCAACTGAACG
>CAZYJR010000059.1:0-12902 GCA_964647905.1 uncultured Desulfobacterales bacterium
GCAGGAGGCCGGCCGCCCCGGCCCGAAGAAGGTTCCGCCCGCCGGAGCCAAGGGCCAGGACCAGCCCGGCGGCCGAGGCCTGCACAAGGGTGGCGATCACAAAGAGGTATCCGGACTCCACCCTGGGTAGCCACCCCCGCTCCAAGCGCCCGAGGAGCTCGGCGGCCCTGTCCCAGCGGAAGAAGTGGGAGAAATAGGGCCGGTCGTCATGCGTCGGGGCCACATCAAACACGTATCCGTCGAGGAACGCCCGGCGCCCTTGTCCCGCCAGGCCCAGAGCCCCCTCGTAGTACCAGGGCCAGGGCTGGATGTCGTATCGGTCGGCCTCCCCGGGGGGCATCCCTTCGTAGTACGCGAGGTCAAAGCTCCGCTCCCTGGAGCACTCCTTCACCCTCGCTATCTCGGCACTCGTGAAGGGCCGCCTTGATACCAGCACTGTGGCAGTCTGCCAGCCTCGGATAAAGATCACATGCTCCTCCGGGGCGGCCCCGAAGGCCTGGGACAGGCCGAGCTGGATAAGGTCGAAGTGCTCCAAAGCACCATGTCCACCCCCTGCTGGAGGCTGATGTTAAAGCGGGTCCATGGTCGGGTCGGTGATGGGGAGGACGCGGAATTGCGCTTTTCCAGGAAAAGGGGGATGACTGATCCGCGACTGCCCATGACGTTACCATAGCGGACCACGGCATACCGGATGTCCCGGCCACCCCGGATGGTTTTGGCCGCTCGGCTGCAGGCACCTGCTTGAGCGCGGCCGCATGGACCACGATTTCAATGAGGGATCGGACGTCCTCTAGCTTGAGGGTTCATGGTGCTCCGGCAACGACTTTCTGTTAAACTTACAGTGTTTCTTGGGCTGGGTCTTAAGCATCCCGAAAATCCTCCGCCGGTCATTTCTGTATGACCGAAAGCTCCTTTGCGCTCTCAGCCGGTGCGCCTGGGAGACACTCAAGCAGTACCTTCAGGAGGTCTTGCCCGGTGCAGATTTCCAGCCCGGCGCGGTCATCGCAGTGCAGCCCTTCGGGGGGCTGCTGGAGTTCAACCCCCACTGCCACATTCTGCTTGCCGACGGTGGATTCTACGGCAAGGACATGTTCCGGGTCGCGCCCCGACCGGAGATCAAGCCCATCGAAGAGATCTTTCGCCATAAGGTGTTCCGGATGCTCCTGCGTCGCCGAAAGATCCGCCCGGAACTCATCGAAAACCTCATGGGGTGGCGGCATTCAGGATTCCATGTCCACGCCGGCCCCCGCATCCTGCCCCGTCATGCCGAGCCCATGGAAAACCTGGCCCGGTACATCATTCGCGCATCCTTTGCCCAAGACCGGATAACCTATCTTCCTCGGGAAGCCTAGGTCATCTATGAATCCAGAGACGGAAAGCGCACCAAAACCTTCGACGCCCTGGCCTGTCCCAAATGCAACGGGGCCATGCGCATCCTGGCATTCATCGAAAATCAGGATTTGATCCGAAAGATTCTTTCCCATCTCGGGCTTTGGAAAAAATCCCCAAGGCCTCCGCCCCCCAATCCACCCCGGCCCTTGTCTTGGATTCCAGCCTCTCCCAGCTCCCTCCCTGGGAAGACGATTTCAACCAGGACCCGGGGTTCCCTATCGAATGGTCGGCATAGCCCGGAAAGCCCTTCTTGCAAGGGCACAGGTATACTACGCCAAAACAAGACCCACTGAAAAGAAGCATGCCTTGTCAAACCCCCAGAAGACCGGAACGGCTGAAGCCGTTTGGAGAATCACCCTTCAGCCCTTCTCCGCCTCGGAAGCCGGACAGGACCCGGTTCGAGCCCCTTATGCGACCTACCGCCGCCAAATGCATGCACTGGAGGAAGAACGCAACCGGGAACAACTACTGGCCACGGCGGCCGGCTCCATCGGGCATGCGCTGGAATCCGTCACCGCCCCCCTGGGCTTCGACTACAAGGTTAACATTGCTTTGGTCGGTGGGTTCGCCGCCAAGGAAGTTATCGTTTCCACCCTTGGAACGGCTTACTCCCTGGGGGAGGCCTCCACGCCGGACCAGGGGTCTCTGTCAAAACGATTGAGGAACGACCCCGCCTGGAACCCGCTTCGCGCGTTCGCCCTGATCTTCTTCACCATGCTCTATGTGCCCTGCTTTGTAACCGTTGTCAGCATTCGCCGGGAGAGCTCCTGGAAGTGGGCCTCTTCTTCCATTGGATTCAACCTCGCGGTCGCTTACGGGGTCACCTTCGTGGTCTACCGGACGGCCTTGGCACTGGGAATCGGCGTCTGATCTGCAAACAGCCCTTTCCCGGCGCACCTCCCCTCCAGCCGAGGAAGCTTTCTTTGTTGGCGTTCTTGGCGTCTTTGCCAGTTTCCATCCAGAAAGGATCTTTTTTTGCAACCCGTTGAGCTTGATTGACATGGGATTCGAGTCTGCATATAATGTGTGCTACGCCATTTGAAACTTTTCCGGTGTTCACTTCTTCCCGAGAAAGGGGGATATGGGGACATGGCAGTCATTACCATTTCCAGAAACTTCGGGGCCGGTGGAATCACGCTGGGTGAACGCCTGGCAAAGGACCTCGAGTACCGCTTCGTCAACGACCAGTTGATCAAAGAGGTTGCAGACAATGTGGGCGTCTCGTGCGAGCAGATCGAGTGTTTCGAGAAGCGCGGCACCTCCAAGCTCGACAAACTGCTCAGCCTGATAGTGAGCCCGCATTTTCTGGAACGGCATGCGGACAAGCACGGATATGTTTACGAAAAGGCTTACGTGGACGAGGTCAAAGCCGCCATTGTCAAGCTTTATGAGGAGGGGAACTGCGTCATCATCGGAAGGGGAGGGAACCTCACCCTCCAGGGATATCCCGGCACCGTTCATGTCCTGCTCGTAGCCGACTACGAGCATCGGCAACGGTTTCTCATGAGCAAGTACAAAATGACGAAAAGCCAGGCCGACAAGGCCATCAAGCGTGCGGACATGATCCGAAAGCGGTTCCTGGACTGCTTCGCGCCGGAAGAAAACCACGATGATCCGAGGTTGTACACCATGGTGCTCAACATGAATCATCTCACCATGGACAAGGCCGTTGAACTCGTGAAATCGCTGATTTATCAATAGGGACGTATGAATGGCTCTGTGAGCCGGACACAACGTCCGTCCCTGATGCGGGAGCGCGTTCCCGCCGGCGGCTTGAGATTCCTTGAGTGACACCCGCCTTCCGAGGAAACCATGCCGGTCGAGTATCGACGCCCACCCGGAGCTGAAAGCCCGGAGGCCCTCAACACCCGACCCACCCCGCCCCAGGACGAGACCAGGGGCCGAAGCGGACGTCCGGTCCTCTTTGTCATCCTGTTCATGTTCTGGCTCATCTTTTCCGGTCGATTCGACGCCCTTCACCTCATCCTGGGATTCATCTCCTGTGCCATCGTCACCGTGTTCTCGGGCGACCTGATCCCCGAGCTCCAGGCACAAGGGCTCGGCCGGGCGTGGCTGCGGTTCGCGTGCTACGTCCCGTGGCTTCTCGGACAGATCCTGCTCGCCAACCTCCGCATCCTCAAGATTGTGTTCCATCCCCGAATGATGGACCTGATCGACCCTCACATCGTCCGGTTTCAAAGCCCTATGGAATCCCGGCTCTCCCTGGTCACCTTTGCCAACTCTATCACCCTGACCCCGGGAACCATCACCGTATCGATCAAGCGGGACGGCCAATTCAAGGTGCACGCCATCGACAGGGTGTCCGGGAACGCCCTTCCCGGGGGCATGGAAACCCGAATCAAACGGGCGTTCGGAGGTGCGTGACCATGCAGATCCTGTTTTTCGCCTGCTCTGTGTTCCTGATCCTACTTATGCTTCTGACCTTGTACCGGGCGGCCTTCGGCCCCACCATCCTGGATCGCATGATGGGGGCCAATGCCGTGGGAAGCAAGACAGTCGTGCTGCTGGTGCTCATCGGTTTGCTCTATGAAAGGCTGGACATGTTTCTGGACATCGCCCTGGCCTATGCCCTGCTGAACTTCCTGGCGGTTCTTACGGCATCGCGATATTTCCAGAAAAGACGTGGACTCTCCGAGGAGCCTTGAGTGGATCGCCCCCCGAAGCCGCGCCGGGGGGGACCGGTCACCATGGGTGGTCGAAAACGGCGCGAGCAGGGAGCAGCATCGCCATGACCTGGATTGCCGCCCTTTTCCTCATTGCCGGGTTGGTCTTTTTCACCGGCGGATGTGTCGGCATCCTGCGCCTGCCTGATTGCTACACCCGCCTTCACGCAGCAGGAAAGCTGGACACCCTGGGCGGCCTAATGATGGTGTCCGGGCTGGCCCTCTACAGCATCCTGCCGCTGACCCTGGAGTCCGTTCTCTCCGGGGTCAAGCTGATGCTGATCGTGGCCTTCATTTTCCTCTCCAGTCCCACCGCCACCCATGCCATGGTGGATGCGGGGATTCGAGCCGGTCTGGAGCCGTGGAGCAAAGAGAATCCGGGAGAGACGTCATGATCTGGCACCTGGACCTGCTCATTCTGACCCTCGTTATCCTGTGCGCGGTGGCCGTGATCTCCGTGCGCGACCTCCTCGGCTGCGCCATCCTCTTTGGCGCCTACAGCTTTCTGATGTGCCTATTGTGGGCAGTCATGGG
This sequence comes from uncultured Desulfobacterales bacterium, assembly GCA_964647905.1. GTDB lineage: Bacteria > Desulfobacterota > DSM-4660 > Desulfatiglandales > HGW-15 > CAZYJR01. The sequence goes on from CAZYJR010000059.1 coordinate 4,611, forward strand.
TGCGGTGGACGTGGCCTTCACCGAGGCGTCCGTGGGCGCGGGGGTGAGCACCGTGTTCCTGGTGGCCGCCGTCTTTCGAACTACGCGGAGGACCAAGGATTGAGACTCGCCGGCCTGATCATTGCGGCCTTCACGGGAGCAGTCCTGCTTTACAGCACCGTGGACTTTCCTGCCTGGGGGGACCCGGCCTCACCGGCCAGCACCCACGTCTCGCCGCACTACCTGGAACGGGGCCTGGAGGAAACCTCGGTTCCCAACATCGTCACCGCGGTGCTGGCCGACTACCGCAGCTTCGACACCATGTTCGAGGCCACAGTGATTTTTGCGGCCGGCGCGGTCTGCGTGATTCTCCTGCGCATCTTCGGGACCCATACGCGGGAGCGCTACTACCGGCACCTCCTGACCGGGGTCACCATACACGTGATCGGCGACCAAACGATCCCCGAGGACTCGGGGGCCTTTGAAAGGATCGACGAACACTGGGTCCCTCACGATATAATCATCTCCACCATCAGCCGAATCCTCATTCCCTTTATTCAGCTCTTTGCGCTCTACGTGCTCGCCCACGGCCATCACAGCCCGGGAGGCGGTTTTCAGGGCGGCGTGATTATGGGAGCCAGCGTTATTCTGATGGCCATCAGCACTAACCTGAGAGTCTCGCTGGAACGGGTGGGGGAAAGGACCGTGGCCCTGCTGGCGGTGCTGGGCCTCCTGATCTATGCGGGCACCGGGGTGCTGTGTATGCTTGGAGGGGGTGAGTATTTGGACTATGCCGCACTGGCCGAATGGCTTCCGGTGGATCCGGTGGGGGCCCGATCCCTGGGCATCCTGTTCGTGGAAATCGGAGTGGGTGTGACGGTCACCGCCACCATGATCGCGATTTATAGGAACCTGGCGTCCTCAGGGCGCATGGACGAGGGGCTCTAGCATGCAGGACCTGTTGCAGATCATCCTGGCCCGGTACAACTACTGGCTGTACATCGTGCTCATGATGATCGGGTTCTACGCCATGATCGCCAAAAAAAACCTTGTCAAGAAGATAGCCGGGATGAGCATCTTTCAAACGGCGATCATTCTGTTCTACATCTCCATCGGGTACAAAAAAGACGCCACCATTCCCATCCTCATGCACGCGCCGGACGGCGCCCATCACGCGGTACATGCGGCGGACTATGCCAACCCCCTCCCCCACGTCCTGATGCTGACCGCCATCGTGGTCTCGGTCTCCACGCTCGGCGTGGCCCTCGCCCTGGCGGTGAAGGTGTATCAGAGCTACGGGACCCTGGAGGAGGACGAGATCAGGGAAAGGATGCAGGAGGAGAACCGGACGAAAGGATGAAAAAACGCTTCACCGCCGAGCACACGCGCACCTGCCGGTCTTCGTGGTAATAAACAGCCGTTTTGGACTTGACTCAGGACCCGGATTCCATGAGCCGACACCTCCCCGTCCTCATCGTCATCATCCCCCTGCTCTCAGCCATGCTGGTCAGCGGTGCGGGCTGGGTATGGCGGCGGCTCTGTTTTCCCCTCGCCTCCCTGAGCCTGGGGATCACCCTGTGGGGTGCGGTGGCTCTTCTCCTCCAGGTGGCGGACTCAGGACCGGTCCATTACCGCCTGGGCGGATGGGAGGCCCCCTGGGGCATCGGCTACGCGGTGGACACCCTGGGCGCGATGGTCCTGGTCATCATAGCCGGAGTGGCCTTTGTCAATCTGGCGGCCGGGCGCCGGGACATCCTGGCCGAGTATCCGCACCGGGAAGGGGCCTTCTACACCCTCTACATCCTCTTTGTGGCCGGGCTGATGGGGATCGTGGCTACCGGGGACCTGTTCAACCTGTATGTCCTGCTGGAAGTCACCTCGCTCACCGGCTACGCCCTCATCGCCCTGGGCCGGGATCCCGCCCCCCTGGCCAGTCTGCGTTATCTCCTCCTGGGAACCATCGGGGCCAGTTTTTACCTGCTGGGAACCGGATACCTCTACATCATGACCGGATCACTGAACATGGCGGACGTGGCCGGGATCCTTCCGGGCGTACACAGCACATCCGCCGTGCAGGCCGCGTTTCTTCTCTGCATGTCGGGCGTGTGGATCAAAATGGCGTTCTTTCCCATGCATCTCTGGCTCCCCGGCGCTTACACCCATGCGCCGTCCACATCGAGCGGTCTTCTGGCTCCCCTCATGACCAAGGTCATGGTGTACGTCATGATCCGGCTCATGCTCTCCGTGTTCCCTCCGGCTTATGCCCAATCGGCGCTCGACCTCGCCTCCCCCGTGGTATGGCTGGCCACCCTTGCGATTCTCGCGGGTGCGTTGATCGCCCTGGCCCAGCAGAACGTCAAGCGCATGCTCTGCTACGTACTGATCTCGGAAATCGGCTACATGGTGGGAGGGGCGTGGCTCGGAAACCGGGCCGGCATGACTGGCGCCATGCTCCACATCCTGAACGACGCCGTCATGACGCTCTGTCTCTTCCTGGTGATCCACAACGTGGCCTTCAAAATACGAGGGGTCCGCCTGGAGCATTTCAAGGGGCTGTCCAGAACCATGCCCTGGACCTTCGCCGCCATGGCGGCCGGCGCCTTGAGCTTCATAGGCGTCCCGCCCACGTGCGGGTTCTTCAGCAAGTGGTACCTGATCTCAGGCGCGGTGCAGGCGGGGTATTACGGGTTTATGGCTGCTCTTCTGGTAAGCAGCCTCATCAACGCGATCCTGTTCTTCCGAATCATAGAAACCGCGTACTTCGCATCGGACCCGGACGAAGAAGGACACGGAGAACACTCTCCCTCCAGGGAGGCGCCCATGGAAATGCTCGTCCCTCTCCTGCTCGCGGCCTTGGCCACGGTGCTCATCGGCCTGTACACCGGCGACATCGTCACATCGCTCATTGAACATATGCTACCCGCGGACATGACGTGATGGATCCCGTGATCTCCATAAAACCGCTTCTGGCCGTCCTGGTCTCGGCCGCGGCCGTGCCCCTGATCGTGCGGAGCAAGTCCCCCGACCTGCGTGAATTATGGACCTTTGCAGCGGCATTTGCAAAGGTCGCCCTGGTGCTCTCCATGCTGCCCGCGGTTCTGGCGGGCGGGCGGCTGATCTTCACGGTGTTCGACCCGCTTCCGGGGATCTCCCTTGCCTTTCGAGTGGACGCCATGGGCCTTCTTTTCGCGTTGGTCTCTTCCAGCCTCTGGATCGTAACCTCGGCTTACTCCATCGGGTACATGCGCGGCCTGGACGAGCACGCCCAGACCCGTTATTTCTGCTTCTTCGCCCTGGCCCTCTCCGCCACCGTGGGCGTGGCCTTTTCCGCCAATCTGCTGACCCTGTACCTCTTCTACGAGATGCTCTCCTTTGCCACCTACCCCCTGGTGACCCACCACCAGGACGAGGAGGCCCGCCGATCGGGCCGAAAGTACCTCGCGTACATCGTGGGAGGATCCGTGGGCCTGGTCCTCCCCGCCATGGTCGTCTGCTACTTGAAAACCGGGACCCTGGAGTTCGCGGCACAGGGCTTCCTGGCAGGCCATATCAGCCGTGAAACCGCATGGCTCCTTGCGCTTCTTTTCGTATTCGGCCTGGCCAAGGCCGCGGTGATGCCCTTCCATGCCTGGCTTCCCGCGGCCATGGTGGCCCCTACGCCTGTTTCCGCCCTGCTCCACGCGGTGGCCGTGGTCAAGGTGGGCGCCTTTTCCATCTTCCGCATCTTGACCGGGGTATTCGGCGCGGACTTCCTGGGTCGATGCGGCCTGGACGTCCTTGTAGGGATTCTGGCCTCCATCACGATCGTCACGGCCTCTCTCATGGCCCTTTCCCAGGACGGGCTGAAACGCCGTCTTGCGTTTTCCACCATCAGCCAGCTCTCCTACATCGTACTCGGCGCCGCCCTCCTGGCCCCCAAGGGACTGACCGGGGGGCTGCTCCACATCGCCATGCACGCGTTCGGAAAAATAACCCTGTTTTTCTGCGCTGGGGCCATCTTTGTCGCCACCGGTCTCAAAAACATCAGCGACATGCAAGGCCTCGGCCGCCGCATGCCATTGACCATGGGAGCGTTCCTGGTGGGAAGCCTGGGCGTGATCGGTCTGCCTCCGGCCGGAGGCTTCCTGAGCAAGTGGAGTCTGCTCCTGGGAACTCTTGAGGCGCATCAGATCGGCTTTTTGGTGGTGCTGTTGGTCAGCTCGCTTTTGAACGCCGCATACTTTCTACCCATCGTGTACAACGCCTTTTTCGCGCCGCCGTCCAACCCCGGGTTGTCAAATGGAATTCAAGAAGCGCCGGCCTGGTGCCTGACGGCCATACTGGTGGCTGCGGCCTGTTCGCTGATCCTGTTCTTTCATCCCTGGCCCTTCATGGATCTGGCGGAGCTGGCCGTGACGCAAATCACCGGGAGGTAGAACCATGTATGAAGACCGCGAAGTCCCCATCGGAAAGAGGAGCATCCTCAGCCACAAACCAGTGCCGGGGTACCGGAAGGCCTTTTACATCACCGTTGCTGTAGGGGTGGTCTACCTGCTGCTGAGCTTCACAGGGGTGTTGTAGTCATGGAGCAAAAAATCGGATGGTTCCACAAGCCTGGACACTTCAAGCTTTTTCTTCGACTGTTTTTCGCTGGTCTGGGAGTGCTCCTGATCATAGATTTCTTCGTTCCCAAGCATGGCGTCTTTCCCTGGGAAGAGACGCCCTGCTTTTTTGCCGCCTACGGGTACGTATCCTGTGTGCTGCTCGTGCTGGCGGCCAAAGTGCTCAGGCGCCTCATCAGGAGGGACGAGGGCTACTATGACGATTGATCTGCCACCCGGCCTCGTCATGGTCTGCGGGGCCGCGCTGATCCCTTTCCTGAGGGGCCGAGCGAAGTCGGCGCTTCTGCTGCTCCTGCCGCTCCTGGCCCTGGCCGCGGTGCATACCGCACCGGAAGGCATTCGATGGACCTATTCCTTCCTGGGCCGGGACCTTGCCCTACTCCGTGTGGACCGCCTCTCCCGGGTGTTCGGATACATTTTCAGCCTCATCGCGTTCATAGGCTTCGTCTACTCACTTAAGGTGAAGGACGACGTCCAGCACACGGCGGCCATGGTGTATGCGGGGAGCGCCCTAGGCGTCACCTTCGCCGGTGACTTCTTTTCTCTGTATGTCTTCTGGGAGTTCATGGCCCTGGCCTCAGCCTTCCTGGTCCTGGTCGGCCGGACGGCGTCGGCCAGAGCCGCGGCCCTTCGCTATGTCCTTGTACACCTGGCCGGGGGGCTGGTGTTACTGGCAGGCATCCTTCTTCACCTCCTGAAGACGGGCGGCCTGGGTATGGACTACATCGGGCTGAACGGCGCCGGGTCGTGGCTCATCTTCATAGGGATCGCGGTCAACGCTGCTATTCCACCCCTGCACCCTTGGCTCAAGGACGCCTATCCGGAAGGGACACCCACGAGCTCGGTCTTTCTATCGGCCTTCACGACCAAGAGCGCGGTCTACCTCATGGCCCGCGCCTATCCCGGTGCGGAGATCCTGATCTGGCTGGGTGCCGTAATGACTTTCTTCCCTATCTTCTACGCTGTGATGGAAAACGACATCCGCGGGGTTTTGTCCTACAGCCTGATCAACCAGGTGGGGTTCATGATGTGCGGCATCGGGATCGGAACCACCCTGGCCATCAACGGCACCGTATCCCATGCCTTCTGCCACATCCTGTACGAGGGCCTGCTGTTCATGGCCGCGGGCAGCGTGCTCCACGTTACCGGGCGCATCCGCTGCACCGACCTCGGAGGGCTCTACAAGACCATGCCCCTGACTTGCATCTTCTGCATCGTGGGCGCAGCGTCCATCTCCGCTTTTCCCCTGTTTTCGGGATTTGTGAGCAAGTCCATGATCGTGACCGCCGCCGGCCACAACCATCTGATCGTGGTCTGGCTCATGCTCCAGTTCGCGTCGGCCAGCGTGTTTCATCTTGCAGGCATCAAGGTCCCGTTCTTCATGTTCTTCAGCCAGGACGCCAACATCGGCGCGAAGGAACCCCCTTGGAACATGCTGCTGGCTATGGGTTCGGCTGCATTTTTATGCGTTTTCCTGGGCGTGTACCCCGCCCCCCTATACGCAATTCTGCCCTATCCCGTGGATTACATCCCTTACACGGGGGCCCATGTCATAGGCCAGCTCCAGCTCCTCATGTTCGGCGCCCTTGCTTTCGCCCTTCTGATCCTCTCCGGCATCTACCCGGCGGAGATGCGGGGCGTCAACCTGGACACGGACTGGTTCTACCGAAAAGGAGGGGCTGCCGTCACGCGATGGGCCGACCGAGCCCTCAACAGCCTGAACTCAGCCTCGGAAAAACTCTTCGTGGATAGTGCCGTATCCGGCCTGGCCAAGCTCTCTGCTGACGCCCCGACAAGGATCGTTATTATGCTCCTGTCGGCCTACTGGCGTCTCGCGAGAATCCGGGGAGAGGAGCTGTCTGGGAAAAAGGCGACCGCTTCACGAAACATCCGGGAGGGGATGCTTCCCGCAGGGCTCGGAGCGGTGTTGGCCGGGGTGATCCTGATATGCGCCTTTCTTCTCGCCTGATTCAACGAGACATCATCAAACCATCGACAGGAGGGAAACCATGGTCTCTTTGGAAGAACTCAACAAAATAAATCTTTTGCAGAACCTGGAGCCCGAGATGCTGGACGAGGTCCGGCCCTTTGTGGAGCTGCGCGACTTTCAGAACCGCGAGGTCATCTTCCGGGAAGGAGACAAGGCCCTGTACTTCTACATGCTCCTTCGCGGGGGCGTATTGCTGGAGGTGCAGGCATCACCGTCCATTCTCATCTCGCTCGGGGCGATCAAGCCGGGCTTCTCCTTCGGGTGGTCCGCCCTGCTGCCCGAGGAATCCTACTACACCTCCCACGCCGTCTGCACCGAGGCCTCCGACGTCCTCATGATCCCCGCGGGCAAACTCCTTTCCCTGATGGAAGCGGATAACAGGCTGGGGTTCCGCATCATGGAAGGGGTGGTGCGGATTCTCAAGCGACGACTCGAGCGGCGCACCGAGCAGTTTCTCAAAACCCTTCGGAATCACCCGGACATTAAGGAACCGTTCTGGGAATAAGAAAACATCCCGAACACCGAGTGCTCTGGGGGTTCCATCCGGCAACGGGGTTGCAGGAAGATAGGTCCAGCCATTCCTTGTGCCTGATTTCACAAAAAATCTTGAATCCGGTTCAACATCGGTGCTATAGTTTACCGATTAGCCGGGTGGTTCCGGGCCGTTGCCGGCCCGGAACTCCCACAGATTCGGACATGCGCCACTCACGCATCCGGCTCCTCGAGTCATGGTTTCGCAACGCAACATCAGCACATGTGGACCACTCGGGCCTTTGGAAGAGGAAACCTCTGGAGCAGGTTGTTGAACCACTCCCAGTTCCGGTGGGCCTTATGAGACCTACGTCCCAGCCATTTCTTCCACAGCCTGTGAACCTCAAAGAGAAAGCGGGCCAGTGCCTCGCTGTTCCCCCGTATCCCAAAGTACTGAAAGTGCCCGCGCACCTTTGCGCTGAGCACCCGGTGCTGTACCTTGATTGGCCAGTGGCGGACTCTGCTCATCCAATCGGACAGTTCTTTTAGGCTACGGCTGAACCTATCCTTTGCCGTCTTTCGCTTTATCACCCAGTAGCCCTTACGGGATCGCGCCCAGAAGTGTGTAAACCCCAGAAATGTGAAAGTCTCGGGTTTCTCCGGGCCCTTTGTCCCGTGCTTCGGCCGCCTAAAACACAGCAGCCGGGTCTTATCCGGGTGCAGACTCAGCCCGTACTTGGCAAGGCGCTTGGGCAAGACCGCCATGACTAGCTTGGCGTCATCCTCACGTTCGAATGCCAGCACCGGGTGAGTAGCCCGGGGGAATCTCACCCCCAGGCCCTCGTAGAACCCGGCGTGAGCCTCTCAGCTCACCGGGCTCCCATCATCCAGCCGCCGGTTAAGCGGCTTTGTTTCGTCCATTGGATCCTCCCACGCATCTCCGCGTGGTTGACCAGCTTTCAAAACTGGATGACACGGCCCCTTCGCTCCACTCCCATTACAGAAGCTTCATCACTACTACAGGCCATTCCGCCCCTATCCGCCGCATCGGTACTCTCATCCTTGTGGGTCCTCCACTTGGATTTCTCCCTTCTCATCGGCGGCTTAGGTTCCCACGTTCCACACAGGAGCCTGCGCCACGTTCACGCCGCCTCCATGCCGGTCACCGCCTGGCCAGTCAGCAGGCACCCTCCAGGCTTATCCCAGGTTAACGACTCCCCCCTGGTTTTGATGACGTCCCTACGCTTTCGA
>CAZYJR010000060.1:0-12083 GCA_964647905.1 uncultured Desulfobacterales bacterium
AGCGACAACGTAACAAAAGTAGTGCCCCCAACAAGCTACGCAAAAAGGCTAACTAGTTAATATCACAGGCAATATTGTCTTCAACCCCAGAAACTTGGGATAATTTCGGAATCCATCCGATTCGAGAACAAACCCGATGGGAGTCGGCTTTCGTCCGCCGGCTCGAGGCTCACCGATCTTGACTCGCATACTTGTCATAGACGATGATCCACAGTTACGAAGCCTGCTAGAGCGCCTGGTGGGAAGCCTGGGCCACGAGGCCGAGTCTGCGGCTACGCTGAGGGAGGGGCTGGCTATTGCCAAGTCCGAGGATGTGGACTTGGTCCTCTTGGATGTCGTTCTTCCGGACGGGGACGGTCTGGAGGCCCTTCCCCGATTCCAGCAAATAGGCTCCTTCCCGGAGGTTATTATCCTCACGGGAAAGGGGAGTGCCGAGGCTGCGGAGAAGGCCATACGGGCCGGGGCCTGGGATTACCTGGAGAAGCCGCCCACACGGGACACGGTCACATTGTCCCTGACCCGTGCTCTTCAATACCGAGCGGAGAAAAGAAGGGGAAGCCCCGAGGAGATCATTGATACCTCGGATATCATAGGAAGCAGCACCGGAATACGGGCCTGCGTGGATCAGGTTGCTCGGGCGGCCGGGAGCGAGACCAACGTCTTGATCTACGGAGAGACCGGAACCGGGAAGGAGCTGTTTGCACGGGCAATCCACAAGAACAGCGCCCGGAAGGAAAGCAACTTTGTGGTAGTTGACTGCGCCGCCCTTCCAGAGAGCCTGGTGGAGAGCACCCTCTTCGGCCACGAGAAGGGGGCCTTCACCGGAGCGGATCGTCCGCGAAAAGGCCTGGTGGCTGAGGCGGACGGGGGGACTCTGTTTTTGGACGAGGTGGGCGAGCTGCCCGTGGCTCTCCAAAAGTCGTTTCTCCGCGTTCTTCAGGACGGGTCATTTCGTCCGGTGGGGGGGAAGGAGGCGGTCAGGAGCGATTTCCGACTGATTTCCGCCACCAACCGCTCCCTAGACAACATGGTCTCGGAAGGGAGCTTCCGGGAGGACCTGCTCTTCCGCCTCAGAGGGACCACCATTGAGCTGCCTCCCCTGAGAATCCGCGGAGAGGACGTACGATCCCTGGCCCTTCACTTAGTGGGGCGGCTCTGCGAGCGTTATCGAGTGGAATACAAGGGGGTCTCCCCTGAGTATTTGGACCTACTGGCGGATTACACGTGGCCGGGAAACGTACGGGAGCTGGCCAATGCCATCGAGCACTCTCTTAGCGCGGCAGGGGATTCCCCCGTTCTCTTCCCCAAGCACCTTCCTCCATATCTCCGCGTCACTCTGGCCAGGGCCTCGGTCAAAGGGCCGGTTGGAGGTGCAGCGGCGCCTCCTCCTGTGGCGAATCTGATTCCTGCTCTCGAGGGGACGTTCAGAGACTTTCGCGAAGAAACCGTTTCACTTGCCGAGAAGGCCTATCTGGAGCGCCTGATGGCCCTGAGTGGGGGGGACATCCGGAAGGCGTGTCGCCTGTCCAACCTCTCCAGGGCACGCCTCTACAGCCTCCTAAAGAAACACAAGATTCCCCGACATCCGGGCCGGATCAAATCAGCAAATGCAGATTAGAAGGATATCCCATTGCTTTCGGCCCCGAAGTCGGGTTTCCAAGACCGATTTCGGGGCCGAAGAAGGACACCGGGGGAATAGACATGCAGTCCCCCGGAATCGGAGTGCGATCAGAAGTCCTTGAAGGACTGATCGTCGTCAAAAGGGATGACCTCTTTGGGGTTCACCTCCTTGCCTTGCCGGTTCACCGGTTGCAGCGCCCTTTGACGCCCCGTGCCGGTTTCGGTATGGCGGGCCGAGGCCGGCGGATGTGATCCGGCATCGTGTCCGTGCGCCTTGAGAGCGGAGCTTTTGCTGCCTCCCGCCCCCCTCTGAGAGCTTGACCCCACCATCACCACGAGCTGGTCCACCATGCCCTTCATCTGCTCAGCCTGGGCGGTGAGCTCCTCAGAGGAGCTCGCAGACTCCTCGGCGCTCCCCGCGTTCTGCTGGGTCACCTTGTCCATATCCGCCACTGCCTTGTTGACCTGGTCTATGCCCTCTGACTGCTCCTGTGATGCCGCGGCGATATCGTCGATTATCCCGCCGATCTTCATGGCGATCTCGGTGTTCGCCTGGAACGCCTCCTTGGTCTTCTGGGTAAGCTCGTTGCCGCTTTGGACCGCCGAGATCGTGCCCTCGATCAGATCCGAGGTGTTCTTGGCGGCCTCGGCCGCCCTCAAGGCCAGGTTCCGCACCTCGTCGGCCACCACCGCGAAGCCGGCCCCGGCTTCCCCGGCCCTTGCCGCCTCGACTGCCGCGTTAAGGGCGAGCAGGTTGGTCTGGAAGGCGATCTCGTCGATGGTCTTGATGATCTTGCCTGTCTCACTGCTCGATGCGGTGATCTTTTCGATCGCACCGACCATCTCGTTCAAATTCGCGTTCGCCTGCTCGACTATTTGCCCGGCCTCCTTCATCATGGACTGGGCCTCCTTTGCGTTTTCCGCGTTCTTTTTGGTCATGGAGGACATTTCCTCCAGCGATGAAGAGGTTTCCTCGATGGATGCCGCCTGCTCCGAGGCCCCCTCGGCCAAAGACTGGCTGGCGGATGAGACCTGGCTGGAGGCCGAGGCCACCTGATCCGAGGCCCCGGTCAAGCCTTGGATCACGCTCTTGAGAGGCCTCGTTACGCCTCTACCTATGGCCCACATCAGGAAGATCCCCAGGAGGAGGGCCCCGCCGAAGATGCTCAGCAAGAGACCCGTCGTGCTCCTGTAAGTCTTAGCAGCCCCTTGCTCGGCCTTATCTGCCATTTTCAAGTTCAACTCGGTCAGTTGATCTATGAAACCCCGCATCTCCTCGAACTTGTCCTTGGCCTCTCCCAGGGTGAGATCCAAGGCCAGGCTCCGCCCCTGGCGGGTGTCCTCCAGGCGTCCGTCCACCACTCGCCTGGAGAGCTCCTTCCATTCCGCTCTTTGCTGTTCGTACCGGGAGATGATCGCCTTCTCCTCGGGCGTTGCAGCCAGGGCCTTGTACTTGTCCCAGCGCTCGTCCGCCTGTTCCAGATTCTCCTCGTAGTCGGCAACCAGCCCCTTGAATGTGTCCGACTTCACGTCGGCGAAGATCATGGACCGCTCTGCCACCAGCGCCTGCTGGAGATCCCGGTCCGCCTCTATAAGGTAGTCGATGCTGGGGAGCCTCTGTGAAAAGATGTCATGAAGACCATTGTTGATCACTGTCGCACTCCTGTAGCCCACAAGCCCCAGGCATGCGGTCACCACTATCATCAAGGTGAAGCCCAAGATCAGCTTGGAGCCCACCTTCATCTTCTTGAACCAAGTCATGTCGAATATCTCCTTCCGCCGAGGCAGGAATGTGCGTGCTGAACCTCGGCTTACAATTTACTCCAACTGATCCAAATCGATTCCGAAGGTGACTGCGCCTATCGCCTCCCCGCCGTCCATGACCGGTACGGATACCTGAACCACGTAGCACTGGGCGCTCTGGTCGAATTCGACCTCGTCCACGAACAGCTCGCCCTTGCCTCCGTTGAAGGATTTCCGGAACTTGGCCTCATCCCCCTGCCAGTAGTCCGATGTCTTGTTGGTCATGGCCACGTTTGCGCCCTGCGCGTCCATCACGAAGATCTCTGCGTAGTATGGCGCGCTCTCCTGTATTTCCCTGAGGCGCCTGCCGCAGTCGGATTCCATCATGGCCTGCATGTAATCCGCAACTCCCGCGTGGTCCTGCCATTCCTGATCCTTGGCCTTCACTTGATCCAGGGTCTCCCCTTGGGCGTTCTTGGCCTTAACTGCCTCAACGATCACCGGATCGGTACCCATTTTGACGAGCGTGGTCTCGGCGAGATCCACTACCTCTTGAGGCGCCTTTTCCGCACCGGCCGTCATCGGTCCGACGGCAAAGGCCGCGGCTGCCGCCAATCCTACCCAAAACATCCTTTTCATTTTCCGCCCTCCTTCTTGAATTCATCCCGCCCCCAAGGGGCGAACCGTACTGATACGAAGGAGCACTCAATTTCCGTGCCCGAGCGGGCCGATGATTCATGCAATTGTTGTATAGTAATTATTTCAAAGGGTTGAGGTGCTCGGCCAGCAGACGGATTGGACCAATCCTACCCCTTCGGCCTATGATCACCCTGAACTCCTATCTTTTTTCTTGGTTTCCGAGAAAAGCCCATTAAACGACCAAGAACTGGCCTGTTAAACCTACTCAACCTACCATCCCTGTCCGGTTCCGCCTGTCTTGCAAAACCGGACATCCCCGGGGCCGGCACCAGAGCCGGAGATCATGCCGCTTGACAAAGCCGTCCTTTCCATCGTCCAATCGCCTTATGATGTGCATGAACGATGATATCCCGGGGTCTGAGGAACCGCTTTTCAATTATTTTGCGAACCGTCTCGGTCTGTCGTCGTGGTTCGATCAGGGCAAGCCTTCATTTGACAAGGATACGATATCCCATTAGAATGTCGTTGAAATTATTGAGATCCTCGGCGGGAATCATTGCCGGACTCTAGGGCTCGCATTGACTTGCTTGAGGAGAAACCATGAAGTCTCTGGAAAAGGCGCAACTGGGCAAGAGAGAGAAAGTGGCCATTCAGGCTGCCGCGAGGCTCCTGAAGAAGAGCTTCCCAATAGAGAGCGTTATCCTTTTTGGCTCCAAGGCCCGGGGAGATGATGATGCGCATTCGGATATCGATCTCCTGCTGATCAGCCCAAAGGGGCTCCATTGGAAAGAAGAAAAGGCTGTCGTGGACGCCCTTTTCGACATAGGAATGGAGCATGATGTGATTTTCAGCCCCCTGTTTGCATCATCCGAGGAATGGGAGAACGGGCTGTTCAAGAGCTTCCCTATCTATGAGGAAATCACCCGGGAAGGGGCGCTGGTGGCGTGACACGGCAAGTCATTATTGACTACTGGATGGACAAGGCGCAGGCTGATCTTGATTCGGCAAGAGACAACTTCAATTCAGGCAGGTACTCCAATGCCATAAGGGATTCATATTTTGCCTGTTTTCATGCATTCTCCTCCGTTCTTTTCAGGGAAGGGAGAAGCTTCAGAAAGCACAAGGAAGTTAGATCGGCCTTACACCGTGACTTCATCCGGAACAGACGCCTTGATGCCTCTTGGGGCAAGCACTATGATTGGTTGTTCGACAACAGACAAAAGGCGGACTATCGGCCCATGGTTCAATTCGAGCCTGAGCAGGTTGAAGAAATCCTGGGGAAAAGCTATGAATTCGTGGCCGAAATGAAGAGGGTTTGCCTCGACGGGTAATCCCTTCCTCCCATGACCCTGATTCAGATAGGTCGGACACATAACAGGTTTTCGGTCCCTGTGGCAAGCTGTTCACCGGTTTCCAAAACCCGTAGGCACACCACTTGACGCTTTAGAAATGCTAAGGCTTGGGATAGAAGCTATAGAGGAGGCCCCTGTTAAGAAACCGGCGGGCGGGAGGCGTTAATGACCCTCAAGATCGCCACGTTCAATGCGAACTCGGTAAGGGCCAGGATGCCGATCATTCTGGACCGCCTGGAGCGGGAGGCCCCGGACGCGCTCTTCCTCCAGGAGACCAAGGTCCAGGACAAGGACTTTCCCGCCGGGGCCTTCGAGGGGGTAGGCTACCGGATCGCGTACCGGGGGCAGAAGGGGTATAACGGCGTGGCCCTGGCATCCCGGGCCCCACTGAGTGATGTACGTTTGGATCTGAGCGATGACGGCCCCGATCCGGAGGCCCGGTTCATCAGCGCCCGCCTGGGCGCCATTCCCCTGGTCAACGTCTACGTCCCCCAGGGTTATGCCGTGGGAACCGAGCGGTTCGAAAGGAAGCTCGCGTGGCTCAGGGAGCTCCTGGAGCATCTCCGGTCCACCTACGACCCTGAGGAGCCCCTGCTGGTGGCGGGAGACTTCAACGTGGCGATCGAGCCCCGGGACGTCTATGACCCGGAGGGCCTGGACGGGCAGGTCTGCTTTCATCCTGCCGAGCGGGCTCTTCTCCGCGGGTTCCTGGACTGGGGCCTGGTGGATGTATTGAGAAGGCATGAGCCCGGCGAAGGGCTCTACACGTTCTGGGACTACCGCATCCCCAACGCGCTCAAGAGAAACCTGGGCTGGCGAATAGACTACATCCTCGCCACCCGGCCCCTGGCCGAGGCCTCCTTGTCCGCCGGCATCGATCTCGGGGCCCGGCGCCTCGAGAAGCCCTCCGACCACACCTTCCTCACTGCGGAGTTCGGCTTCCAGGGTTGATCCGATCAGGGTCGCCGAGCGGAGCCCGGAAAATGAGTGTTGACATGGTGTACCGGATTTTGATATTGCTCTACCAAAAGTTATACTATAGGTTATCAGTCGGGTTAGTCGTAGTGTCAAATCAGTAACCGGGAGTTCAGCGTGCGGGAATCGGGCAGATTGAGTGAGCTCTGCCGCTTCGTCTCCGGGCTCACCACGGACAGTCTTCCTTCGGGTGTCCTGGAGCAGGCCAAGCGGGTCTTGATGGATACCGCCGGGGTCATGGCGGCGGGTGCGGGGAGTCCGGAGGTCGGGGCCCTTGCCGGGATGCTCGGCGGCGGCCGGGACCGCCCGGTGGCGTGTCCGGGCCGGCCCGAATGGTTCTCCCCGCTCGAGGCAGCACTGGTCGGAGGCGCGGCCGGGTCCGGCCTCGAGTACGAGGAGGGGAATTCGGCTGCAATGGGGCATCCGGCCGTGCAACTGGTCCCGGCGCTCCTGGTCGAGTCCCAGACAGCCCACGCGTCCGGAGCGGACCTGGTGCGGGCGCTGGTCGGGGGCTACGAGGTTGCCTCCAGGGTCAGCCGGGCCTCGGCCATGCGAAGGGGATTGCACCCGACCGGCACCTGGGGAGTGGTGGGATCGGCCGCGGCAGTGGGCCTTCTTCGGGGACGCTCGAGCCGGGAGATCGAGGAACTGGCGAATCTATCCGCCTCATATGCATTCTCCCCCTATGTCAGGAACTCCTTTGCCGGCTGGAGTGCGGCCGCCACCTTCGCCGGGGCGGTGAACCACGCAGGCGTTCTTTCCAATCTCTTCTACGATGCGGGCTTCCGAGCGGATCCGGCAAGCTTTGATATGACCTTCTCGAGGTTCCTGGCCGAGGACCACGACCCGGAGATCCTGGTGCGGGGACTGGGCCGCGAGCCCTTTGCCATAGAGCTCAACTACTTCAAGCCCTACCCCACCTGCCGATTCACTCATCCCGCCATGGAGGCGCTGAGAAAAGCCTTGGGCGAGGGCGGGGTGGGTCCGGAGGATGTGGAGAGGATCACGGTTCACAGCTTCGGGGCGGCGGTCCATGGGGGCTCGGTTGTGCCCCGGAACGCGGAGGCCTTCAGATTCTCGGTTCCGTATATCCTGGGCGCCGTCATAGCCCATGGCAGAGTGGATCCGGATCTCTTCGACGAGGCCTCGGTGGGGGATCGATCCGTTCAAGACCTGGCCCAAAGGGTGGAGCTCGTTCACTCGCCCGACTACGAGGCCATGCGGCCCGAGAGGAGCCCGGCCCGGGTCATTGTCAGACTCAGGGACGGCCGGGAACTGGCCGGCGAGGTCCTGGACTGCTTGGGCGACCCCTCGAACCCGATCGACGGGGAGGCTTTGCAGGGCAAGTTCCTGTCCCTCACCGAAAAGGTGATAGGCAAAGACAGGGCCCGGGCGTTCCTGGAAGGACTCTCGGACCTGGAAGGGGCCGCCGATGCCGGCCGCTGGATCCGACTCCTCAGGCCGGAAGAAGGGGAGGGCCTTTGAACCTGGGTCGCAAGGAGATGCTCCAGCGGATCGGAGCGCGCATCCGCGCTGAGAGAAACCGGCAAGGGCTCAGCCTGGATGCGCTCGCTGCCAGGGTGGGAATCAGCAAGATGACGCTCCAGCGCATCGAGACCGGGGCCACTTCTCCCTCCATAGTCATCCTGACCGAGATCTCCTTCCAGCTCAAGCAGCCTATCGAATCCCTGCTCCGGGAGGGCGAGCCTAACGTGGTCGTCCTAAAGAAGGACCGGCAGGAGAACCTGTTCGATCCCGAGAGCGGTATCCGACTGCTGGCACCCCGCGGCCTCATCTCCGAGCGGATCACCATCACATGCGCGCAGTTGGACGAGGGAACCGTGATCGAGCCCCACGTGAACAGGGGCTTTGAGTGGGCCTTCCTGGTACAGGGCAAGGCCGTGGTTACAGTGGGCGCCGGGGAGTACCCGGTGGAGGAAGGGGATGCGATCTTTTATGACGCCCATTACCCTCATTCGATCCGCGTACTGGAGACCGTGCGCTATGTGGGTCTTTTCCTGCGGGACGAGTGAGCCGAGGGGGCGCACAGTATCCCCGGTCCCGGCCGGGACCAACGAGTAAACCCAAATTCCAAGAGGAGGATGGAGATGAGAAAGTCAATCGCAATACTGGCAGGGATGCTGATCGGAGTGTTCGCATTTTCAGCGGCCATGGCCCAGGACGTTGTGCGAATGAGGTTCGGGCACGTGGCCCCGCCCATGCACGCCCAGGCCAAGGCGGCCGACTATTTCGCCCAGTGGGTGGAAAAGGAGTCCGGGGGGCGCATCAAGTGCTCCACGCACCCAAAGGGACAACTGGGGAGCCACATACAAATGCTGGAGGCCCTCCAGGTGGGGACGCTGGAGATGGTCTCTGTGGCCGGCCCGGCGCTGACCGAGTTCGTCCCGGAAGTGGCGATAACGTCCCTGCCCTTCATGTACCACACCGAGGAGGAGATGTACGCGGTCCTGAACAGCCCGGTGGGAGAGAAGGTCGCCGGAGCCTTCCTTGACCAGGGCCTCGTTTTCGGCGCCATGGCCGACCACGGATTCAAGGCGTTCCTCAACCGGAAGGGGCCGGTGGAAAAGATGGAGGACATGAAGAAGTACAAGTGGCGGGTCATACCCAACGAGCTCTTCCTGGACACCTACAAGGCCCTGGGGGCCAAGCCGATCACCCTGCCATGGCCCGAGGTCTTCAGCGCCCTCCAGCGGGGCGTGATCGACGGCATCGACATCACCCCGAACGAGTGCTGGGGGGCGAGGATCTACGAGGTCATAGACTACATGTCCCTTTGCAAGCTGGGCCTCAACCCGCAGGTGTACGTGGCCAGCAAGCAGTGGCTGGACGGCCTGCCCGGCGATCTGCGGGAAATCGTAGTCAAAGGGATGACTGAGGCGGCTAAATGGCATGTGGCCAAGATCCGCGAGGAAGACGCCACCGTGGTCCTGCCCGACCTCGAGGAAGCGGGCGTCAAGATCAACCGGGTCACCGATGCGGAGCTTGCCCGGTTCCGCAAGGCCGTGGAGCCGGTTCACGAGAAGTGGCGCGGCAAGGTGGGGCCCGAGCTCTACGACGAAACCGTCGAGTTCCTGAAGAGCCGCCGGTAGCCCCCGACCGCGGCGGGAAACCTGAAAGGCGAGCCCGGTGCGGGGGCCGAGCCCTCGCACTCGGGCTCCGGTCTCAGCCCGCCTCCCCGGGGCACGGCTCAGGCCCTTCAAGCAGGGGCCGGCCGCGAATCACATCGTGAGGAGGGTATACCCGATGCTCGGCAGAACCGCCCGCCTGCTCTCCAGCTTGGAGGAGTGGATCCTCTCCCTGATGGTGCTCCAGATGGGTCTGTCCATCTTTCTCCAAGTGGTCATGAGATACGTCTTCCACTCGGCCATCACCTGGCTGGACGAGCTGGTGCACATCGAGGTCGTGCTCCTGACCTTCTTCGGGGCCGGCCTGGGAATCAAGTACGGCGCCCACATCTCGGTGGACGCCCTGAAGACCGTGGTCAGAGGGCCCCTTTCCCATCTGCTCGACGCCCTGAACCACCTTGTAATCGCGGTCTACTCGGGGTTCATGATATCCTTCGGGTATAACCTGGTCAGCCTGATGGCGGGGAGGCACCACTTCACGCCCACCCTCCGAATCCCCAAGCACTACCTCTACGTGGCCGTCTGCGTGGGCCTCGGGCTCATCTGCCTGAGGAGCCTGATCAAGACCTGGCAGAGCCTGGCGGCCTTCAGGGACAAGGGCCCCGGGGAGGCCTCGCCATGACCACGCCGCTCGTCATCTCCGGGCTTTTCCTGATCCTGGTCATGGGCGTCCCCCTGGGGGCCGTGATGGGGATATCAGCGATCGCCTGCCTCGCCCTTTTCACGCGGATCCCCCCGCAGGCGGTCTTCCAGCAGCTCTACCAGGGCGCGGAGTACGACCTGCTCCAGGCGGTCGTCTTCTTCATCGTAGCCGGGGCCATCATGAGCCGCGGCGACCTGGCCAACCGCCTGGTCCGGATAGGCCAGGCCGTTGTCGGCGGTTTTACGGGCGGCATGGCCATCACCTCGATTCTCATCTGCATGTTCTTTGCCGCGGTGTCCGGCTCATCCCCCGCCACGGTCGTTGCCATCGGCTCCATCATGATCCCGGCCATGGTCCGGAGCGGCTACGGCGAGCGGTTCTCTCTCGGTCTCCTTACCTCCACCGGGTCTTTGGGAATCCTCATTCCGCCGAGCATCCCCATGATCATCTGGGCGGTGGTGGTCGGGGAGTCAGTGACCAAGCAGTTTCTGGCCGGCTTTCTCCCCGGCTTGATCATGGGCGGGGCCTTGATGCTCTACGCCTATATCCAGGCCCGCAGGCACGGCTGGCGAACGAGGCAGAGGGTCTCCATGACCGAGCTCAGGACGGCCCTAAAGGAGGGCGTCTGGGGTCTCCTGATGCCCGTCATCGTTCTGGGTGGGATCTACACCGGGGTGTTCACGGCCACTGAGGCGGCGGCGGTGGCGTTCACCTACGCCCTTTTCGTGGAGGTCGTGATCCACAGGAGCCTCAAGCCCAGGGACCTCATGCCCGTTTTCAGGGACTCCATCCTGACCTCGTCCATGCTCCTTTTCATCATCGCCAACGCCTCCATCCTCTCGTACTACTTCAGCGTGGACCAGATCCCGCTGCGGGTCGCCGACTTTTTACTTCACTACATAGACAACAAGTTCGTGTTCCTGTTTCTCGTGAATATCGGCATGCTGATCATGGGCTGCTTCATGGATATCGTCTCGGCCATGCTCGTCCTCGGACCGGTCTTTCTTCCCATTCTTCACAAGTTCCAGATCGATCCGATCCACTTCGGCATCATCATGGTCCTGAACATCGAGGTGGCGTTCCTGACGCCTCCCTTCGGAGTCAATCTCTTCGTGGCCTCGGGCATTACCGGCAAGGGGATCGTGGAGGTGGCGCGAAGCGTCATTCCCTACCTCCTGCTGATTTACGGGATCCTGCTTCTGATCACCTACGTGCCTTGGATCTCCCTTGTCCTGACGAGGCTCGTTCAATAATCCGTGCCGCCCCGCCGGGGCTGAACGGGACGGAAAAACAGCATAAAGGGCGTTCCGGGGCATGCGGGGGCCCGGCTCCTCCGCCGCTTTGGAATCGCCACCCGGTCTGGAGAAGGAATGACATTTCAACGCATAACTGAAAAGGACATACGGGCCCTGGAGGACATCGTGGGCCCGGAGCGGATCTCGGCCGGAGAGTCAAACCTGAATCTCCACTCCATGGACCAGACCCACCACAGGGGCTACCTGCCCGAAGCGGTCATCTGGCCCGGCTCCACCGAGGAGGTCTCCGCGATCCTTCGCTTCGCCAACGAGAGAAGGATCCCGGTCACCCCCTGGGGGGCGGGGACCAGCCTGGAGGGCAACTGCTGCCCCGCGGCCGGCGGGATCGTCCTCGACTTTCAGGAGATGTCCCGGATTCTGGCGCTCCGGGCCGAGGACTTCCAGGTGGACGTGGAGGCGGGGGCGACCTACAAGGACATGAACCGCACCCTGGCCCGATCCGGGCTGTTCTTCCCCCCTGACCCCGGGGCCAACGCCACCATAGGCGGGATGATCGCCAACAACGCAAGCGGCATACGGACGATCAAGTACGGGGCCACCCGTGACAACGTGCTGCGCCTGACCGCGGTCTTGGCCGACGGCCGGATCATCCGCGCGGGCTCGAGGTCCTTGAAGACCTCCTCGGGCTACGACCTGGTGCGGCTCATCA
>CAZYJR010000061.1:0-10881 GCA_964647905.1 uncultured Desulfobacterales bacterium
TGAGGGAACCGGAGGCGGGTAACCGCCTCCGGCCTCCCGACCAATTCCCTTTGCCTGGTCAAGCCCTGAGAAGAGAAAGCACGAACCACCCCTTTATTGTCAAGAACCAAGACATATGCGGCGGGAGCCCTATCATAGATGGGACGAGGACCCGTGTTATCGACATAGCCATCGAATACGAAATGCTTGGACACTCCCCTGATGAAATCATCAGTTCACATCCCCATTTAAACCTGCCCCAGGTACATGACGCCCTTTCCTTCTATTACGAGAACAGGGACCAACTCGATCAAAAGGCTGAGCAGGACCAGGAGTTCATCGCCCGGCTGAAGAAGAAAATCCCCTCAAAAATCTCATAGTGGCATGGACAAGATCAGGATCTATACGGACGAAAGTGTCGATATCGCCATAACGGAGGGCTTGAAAAGAAGGGGGCGTATGGTTGCGCATAGGTTGCGGATCGATGCGGGGAAGGACGAGGTTGACGTTTCCACTGGGACATGTATGCTTTGTCAGCTCTCGGGTCCGGAGCATATACCCACGCGCGAAGACGGCGGGTAGGAGGGAGCGCACCCTGGGCCGCCCGGCGCATTTCCAGGGCAACCCGGAACGGAAGTACCAGGACGACCGGAGGCGGCTGGAGCATGGAGTCATATCCAGCGCCTGGGGGACATGAAGAGCATACATGAGATAAGAAGGAACTACAGGTTCACTTCGGTCGACGAGGAGGTCCTCCCCCGGCTGGCCGGGATACTGCTGCCGCTGAAGGACCAGCTTGCCGATGATTTCTACGACTACCTCATGGACAACCCGGAGACCGCCGCCTATTTCCCCACCAGTGAAGCGGTCGCCCGCCGCAAGGAAACCATAAAGGAATGGTTCGAGCTTGTCCTGACCGGGCCCTACGATCGGGCCTTCATGCTCCGCATGGAAAAGGTGGGCAGGGTGCATGTGAAGATCGGCCTCCAGGGCCACTATGTCAGCGCCTCGATGAACTTCATCCGCGCCTGGTGCGTGAGGCGCGTGACGGCGGCCGTATCCGACAGGAGGGAGAGGGAGGATCTCCTGGCGGTGCTGAACAAGGTCCTGGACATGAGCCTGGACATAATGACCGAGTCCTACCGGGAGGCCGAGCTCAAGAAGGTCTTTCTCTCGTACAAGGTGGAATCCGAGCTGATCAGGTGGTCGGAGCGGCTGATACACGGCCTCAACCTGATCCTGATGATCGGGCTCCTGGTCATGGCCCTCTCTCTTGCCGCCCTGTTCGCCTATGACGTCTACAGTGCACTCACCGGAGATATGGAGAGGGGGATAATCAAGGCCCTGGGCTCGCTCCTCATCCTGTGGATGATGATAGAGCTCCTGCACACCGAGGTCTCCCACCTGAGGGGAGGAAAGTTCCACGTGCGGATATTCGTGGAGCTGGCCCTGGCCGCCTTCATCCGCAAGCTATTTGTGGCGGTCTTCGACAAGCACGATCCCCTGAACTTCGCGCTGCTCCTGGGCGCGCTCTTGGTCCTGGGCCTGATCCTGTTCCTGGTGAACCGTTCAGGGGAGGGGGGCCGGCGGTGACCAAGGCCTGATCAGAGCATGCGGTCTATGTCCTCGGCCTTTTTCCTCAAGCGCTTGGGAGAGACCTTGACCGCGGTGGAGAGCTCGGGGGCGAAGATCGACACCCTGAACTCCTCCAGCATCCAGCGGAACTCCTCCACCGCGGCCCGCTTCTCCTCGCTGGTCCGGCTCGAGATCCCGGAGTCCATGCGCTCGAGGGCCTCCTCGAATTCCATGACGGTTTCGGCCTTTTTGCGGTCCTTTTGAGGGTCGTAGGACCCCCTCTCCGCCCTGATCTCCATGGCCTTGAGGTACCTGGGGAGATGCTCCAGCCGATCCACAGGGTACCGCTCCGGGAAGTCCGGCGGGACCAGGCGCTCAAGACGCTCTCTTATCCCGGCGCAAAGCTCGGCGGCCGCCGGGTTGGGGGGGCGGCCGGTCTCTATGGAGCTGAGCGTCGTCCTGAGGCCTTGGTAGGCCCGGAGTATCCTTGCGGTCAAATCCAGCAGCCGGTCGGCCCCGGGAATTATCTTCTGCGCAGCCTGCGCTGCCAGCTTTTCAAAATCCTCCCTCGAGCGCGCGTCTCCTGAAAAGAGGTCCATGATCAGGGCCCTTTCCAGGGCCCGCTCCAATGAGCGCCTCCCGCCGAAGTACGCGGCGGCCTGCCCGGCTTCTTCAGGCAGGCGGAGCCCCCGCCTGGCGAACTTGAGCTCGGAGCGCAGCCTGGATGCCATGAGGTGCGCCACCCCCCTGCGGTGGGTCTCGGCCGCCTCGGCCGCATCCGGGAGCAGGCGTATCCGCACCCCGGATTCCGAAGGCTCCAGTGCCGGGTATGCGGTAAGCGCCTGGTCCAGGTGGATTTCCTCTGGGAGCCGGTCGAAGTCCCATCCGGTCAGGCCGTCGCGCTCCCAGGCCTCCCGGGCCTTTCTCCAGGCCCCGGTCTCCTCCAGGGCCTCCACATCCGCCGCGGTCCTCAGGATCGAGGGGTCGCGGCCTGCGCGTATCTCCCGCCCCTGGTGGTCGGTTACGGCCACCCGCATCCTGAGGTGCCCGGGGAGCTCTTGCTCGGGCCAAGCCGATGCCGGGATGTCCACCCCGAAGCGCCGGTGTATGAACCTCGCCAGCTCCGCGGCCAGTGATCCGGATCCCCGCTCCATCTCCCGGGCTATGACCTTCACCGTTTCCGATACCGGCACCAGATGCCTCCGGTAGCGCTTGGGGAGCCCCTTGATAAGAGCGGTCACCTTCTCCTCGAAGAGCCCCGGCACCATCCAGTCCAGCTTCCGGGCCGGGAAGCGGGAGGCCAGGGTGGAAGGAACGGAGACCGTGACCCCGTCCTCTTCCGCGCCCGGTGAGAAGCGGTAGGTGAAGGGAAGGACCTTCTCGCCCAGGCTCATGTGATCCGGAAAGGCGGATAGGGCGTCTTCGTCCGGCCGGCGGGCGAGCAGATCCTCCTCACGCATCTTGAGAAAGTCGTCTCCCCCCTTCTCCCTCAACCTGCGTTTCAGGGTGCGGATGTCCCGGACCCCGGGCAGGCGCTCCGAGTAGAACTCCTCCATGGCCTCGGGTCCGGCCAGGATGTCCCTCCGCCTGAGCTTGTCTTCCAGCGAGGCCAGCCGTTCCAGGAGCTCCCGGTTGTGCCGCAGGAAGGCGAAGTCTTCCTTTACATCTCCTTCGACCAGTGCCGAGCGTATAAAGATCCTGTGGGCCTCTTCAGGGTCCACCCGGCCGTAAGGGACCGTCCGCCCCGGCACTATCACCAGGCCGAAAAGCGTCACCTGCTCGGTGGCCGTCACCTCGCCCCGCCTCTTCTCCCAGTGAGGGGCGTGGTGGCTCCTGCGGCACAGATCACCGCCCAGGGACTCCAGCCACTGGGGGTCAATCCGGGCCGCCGTGCGGGCGAAGAGCCTGGAGGTCTTGACCATCTCCGCGGCCACTATCCACTGGGCCCCGCCGTTGAACAGGCCCGAGCCGGGAAAGAGCATCACCTCCCGGCCCCGCGTGGCCCGGTAGATATTCTTTTCCTTGCGCACGGCTATGTTGGACAGGAACCCGCTCGCGATCGCCCTGTGGAGCCGGCCGTATCGCTCATCCGGGTCCTTCCCGCCTTCCCGGGCCCCGGGGGCGTCCTTCATGCCCTCCTCCTGCAGTATGCCGCTCACCTGCTCGTATATGTCCTCCCACTCCCGCATCCGCCTGAAGGAGAGAAAGCTCTCCTTGCAGAACCTGCGCGCTGCGGCCACGCCCCTGCCCCCGTTGCGGGCGCGGTGGTAGCGGCGCCAGATCTTCAGGAGGGCCAGGAAGTCGCTTTGGGGGTCGCTGAATGATCGGTGCGCCTCATCGGCCTTCCCGGCCGCGTCGGCCGGCCTCTCCCTGGGATCCTGGATGCCCAGGGCCGAGGCTATGACCGCCGTCTCCTCCAGGCAGCCTTCCTTCTGCGCCTCTATCATCATGCGCGAGATCCTGGGGTCCAGGGGGAGCCTCGCCATCAGGCGGCCGCGCCGGGTCAGGCGGGCCTTGCCCTTTTCCCGTTCGATCGCGCCCAGCTCGGTCAGGATGTCATATCCGTCCTTGACGCTCCTAGCGCTCGGGGGATCCACGAAAGGGAAGCCCTGCACGTCACCCAGGCCCAGGGAGAGCATGCGCAGTATGACCTCGGCCAGGTTGGAGCGGAGTATCTCCGGCGGGGTGTGCTCCTCGCGCGCCTGATAGTCATCCTCCGAGTAAAGCCTGATGCAGACCCCGTTTTCCACCCGGCCGCAGCGTCCCTTGCGCTGGTCCGCGCCGCTCCTGGAGATCGGCACCACACCCAGGGTCGTGGTGCGGGTGGTGGGAAGGTACCTGGGGATGCGCGCCAGGCCGGTATCCACTACATACTTGATCCCCGGGATGGTAAGGGAGGTCTCGGCCACATTGGTGGCCGCCACTATCTTGCGCTGGGCTGCGGGAGCAAAGACCCTGTTTTGTTGCGAGGCCGGCAGGCGTGCGAAAAGGGGCAGGACATCGACCCCTGAACCGCTTCCTGCCTCCAGCCTCTCGCAGGTCTCCCGGATGTCCCGCTCGGTCGGCATGAAGACCAGGATGTCGCCTTTGGTCCTCCCGGCGAGCAGTCTCTCCACTTCCCTCACCGCCGCGTCCACGTAAGAAGACTCATCCGCCGGC
Organism: uncultured Desulfobacterales bacterium; assembly: GCA_964647905.1. GTDB lineage: Bacteria > Desulfobacterota > DSM-4660 > Desulfatiglandales > HGW-15 > CAZYJR01. The sequence goes on from CAZYJR010000061.1 coordinate 4,714, forward strand.
CCGGGGTCTTCCTCGGGCGAGCGGTAGTCCACCTCCACCGGGTAGAGGCGGCCTCCCACATGGATTACCGGCGCCCCGTCGAAGGCCCTGGAGAACTTCTCCGTATCCAGGGTGGCCGAGGTGATCACCACCTTGAGGTCGTCTCGCTTGGGGAGCAGGGTGCGGATGAGGCCCAGGAGAAAGTCTATGTTGAGGCTCCTCTCGTGGGCCTCGTCTATTATCAACGTGTCGTACTCGCTGAGGAATCGGTCCTGCTGGGTCTCAGCCAGGAGCATCCCGTCGGTCAGGAGCTTGATGTAGCCCTCCGGATGGGTCCTGTCCTTGAACCGGATCCTGTAGCCCACCGAGCGGCCCACGTCCTCCCCGAGCTCCTCGGCGATCCTGCCCGCGACGGCCGTGGCCGCGATCCTGCGGGGCTGTGTGCACCCGATCTTCCCCGCTATCCCCCGGCCCGCCTCCAGGCACATCTTGGGGATCTGCGTGCTCTTCCCGGATCCCGTCTCGCCCGATATCACCACCACCCGGTGGTCTCTTACCGCGCCGACTATCTCGCCGCGCTTCTCCATGATGGGCAGGCGCTCTGGGTAGGAGAGCGCGGGGCGGTGCCTCTCCCTCCTCTCCCGCCTGGCCTTGGAATCCCGGAGGCGCTTTTCCAGCCTTTTGATCCGCTTCTCCCGCTCGCCCGGCGGCAGGCCCCGCCCTCGCTTCCCGCCGAGCGAGCGAAGGGCCTTCATTATGGCCCTTCGGTCCGCTATCATGGCCCCGCTCACCCCGGATCTGATGCGGTCGGTTCGTTCCATGGGACCAGGATAATGATCGCCCGGGCAAACATCAACCCGGACGGGCCTTCCGTGCGCCTTGTATCCGCGGCCTTGATTTGATAGAGTGAGACATGGGCGGGAAGGCCTTCCGGGGGACGAGCCCCGGCGGGTTTTGCGCCCTGAACGTTTTTCCGGAAGTGGAGTCATGCAGAGGATCTTGGTGATCGCCGGAATAGTCCTTGTCGCTGCGGGCATCCTGTGGCCTTGGCTGGTGAAACTGCCTTTGGGGCGGCTTCCAGGGGACATCGTCATCGACAGGCCCGGCTTCAAGCTCTTTTTCCCCATCACCACCATGCTCTTGGTGAGCGCCGTTGTCTCCATCATCCTGTGGCTCCTTCGCAAGTGAAAGCCGCCCGCGCTCTGACCAAGCTCGCCGTTGCACCTTCCGGGCATCTCAAGGAGAGGGGGCCTAGTGGACTTGACCCGGGATTCACTCAAGACGGTCGGATCGTGACTCCGCCCCTGGACCGCCTCCTGGGGGACCCTCCTTTGCTGAGAGAGCACATCATGCGCTCCCTGGCCGAGGTGAATCACCGCCGGGGGCCGTTCCCCAGGGGGATTTCGAGCTCGGTGGGGGCCTCCTCGGTGCTCTTCCTCATGGGGCCCCACTGCCGGGAGGGGAGAGGCCGGGGGGAGGCCTGCGTCATCCTGAACAAGCGCTCCAAGCGGGTCAGACAGCCCGGGGATCTCTGCTTCCCCGGAGGGAGGCTGGCCTCGGGGTTGGACTCCCGCATGTCCAGGCTGTTGAGTCTTCCCGGGGCCCCTTTGGCCGGTTGGCCCTACTGGCCGGAATGGCGGCGGGAGAGACCCGGGCAGGCGCGCAGGCTGGCGCTTTTGCTGGCGGCCGGGCTGAGGGAGGGGGTGGAGGAGATGCGCCTCAACCCGTTCGGGCTCCGCTTCCTGGGCCCCCTCCCGCCCCAGGAGGTGGTGCTGTACGACAGGGTGATTTACCCCATGGTGGGGTGGGTGGAGAAGCAGAAGCGGTTTTTCCCCAACTGGGAGGTGGAGCGCATAGTGTATGTCCCGTTGAAGGCGCTCCTCACCCCTGAGAATTACGGCCTCTACCGGATTCGGTTCGAGAGGGGGAGGGCGGGCCGGGACGAGGGCCCCCCGGAGGTCAAGGAGCTGCCTTGCTTCATTCTTGGCTCGGGGGGAGGCCGGGAGATCCTGTGGGGGGCCACCTACAGGATCGTGGAGGCTCTCCTGCGCGAGGTCTTCGGGTTCAGCCCGCCGGGGGAGGGCTCGCTTCCCCTGGTCCGCGGGACCCTGGGGCCGGAATACTTCCTCAGAGACAGGGCCTGAGGACAATGGGAAAGGAGGAGAGGGTGAAGCTTGAAGATGCGATTGTGGCGGCAATAGCCCACGAGGAAAAGATCAGGGACGTCTACCGGGAGGCCGCGGCAGCGGTTTCCGATCACCGGTGCCGGCGCATTCTGGAGGCCCTCGGCGAGGACGAGGCGAGCCACGTGGAATACTTGAAGGAGCACCTTGACCGATGGAGGAGGACCGGCCGTCTGGACGTCAAGCGCCTGGAGACCAGCATAGCGCCGGACCGGGAGATCGCCGAGGAGGCCCGGAGGCACAGCCGAACACTGCCGGACGACCCGCATGGCGACGAAAAGCAGGTGCTGAGCCGCGCCCTGCAGGTGGAGGTGGAGACCAGCGAATTCTACCGCAGGATGGCCGAAGAGATGACCGGCGAGGCCCGGGATCTCTTCGCGGGGTTCCTCGCGGTGGAGGAGAGGCATGTGGCCGCTGTTCAGTCCCAGTTGGACTATTACAGCCACACCGGCTACTGGTTCGGCACCAAGGAGTTCGACATGGAGTAGGCGCGCCCGGCCGGGGGTCAAGCCTTGAACCTGACCGAGCGCAGGCGGTTGATAGCCGCCGCTATCTCGTGCACCCTGGGTCTGGCAAAGCTCCCCGGGTGCTGTTCGCCCCGGTGGAAGGGGTCCAGCATGTCCAACCCGTTCTTGTCCAAGTATTCCTCCAGCTTGGAGAGGGCCTCTCTGAGCGGTCTCCGCCCGTCCAGGAACCTGGCGGCGGCCAGGTGGACCGCCGTGCCCACGGCCCTGGTCTGGCTGATGTCAACGATCTGCTCCACTCCCCTCAGATCTATCTGATCCGTCCCGTAACCGATCAGGTCCAACCCCCTGGCATCGATCTTGACCTTCTTCTTTCCCTTGGAGGCGTCGAAGCCGGCGGGAAGCGGCGTCCTCGCCAGCCGCCAGTCCAGGCAGGGGCCTGTCTCGTCCCGCCTTCCCGTGGAGTACCTGGAGGCTATGTCCCGGGCCTCGCCGGTGACGTCCCGGGGCTCATAGTCCCGCATCATGATCACCCTGTCCGCGGCCTCGAAGTAGTCCCCGCACCCCCCCATCACCAGCACCGTGGAGACGCCGAATCTGTCGTACATCTCCCGCACCCTGTCGATGAACGGGGTGATGGGCTCGAAGTCCTTGTGTACCAGGGCCTGCATGCGCATGTCCCTCACCATGAAGTTGGTGGCCGACGTGTCCTCGTCCAGGAGCAGCAGATCGCTCGCCATCTCCAGGGCCTCGATGATGTTTGCGGCCTGGCTGGTGCTGCCGCTCGCGTTGTCCGTTGTAAACGCCCTGGTGTCCAGGCCTCCGGGGAGGTTGGTGATGAAGGGGTCGATGTCCACCCGCTCCACCCTTCTTCCGTCCTCGGCTCGGATCTTTACCGCGCCCGCCGAGGTAACCGCATACTCCCTGCCGTCGCCCGGGATGTGCGGGTAGACCCCCCGCTCCAGGGCCTTGAGCAGGGTGGACTTGCCGTGGTAGCCCCCTCCCACTATCAGGGTTATGCCCGCCGGAATGCCCATGCCGGTTATCCGGCGGGGCGCGCCGGGTTGGCTCCGGTTCACCGGGTTTGGCAGGTCCAAGGTGAGGCTGAGGGAGGGGGGCGACTTGAAGGGCACGGCCTTGCCCCTGGGGAGGGGCCTTTGGCTGTTGCCGCTCTCCCTGGGCAGTATTGATCCGTCGCCCACAAAGGCCACCAGCCCCAAATCGGCCAGTCGGCCCCGGATGAACTCCTGGTTCTCCACGCATTCCACGAACCCCCAGGTCTCTTGTTCCGGGAAGCGCCTCCAGAGCATGCCTTTCTGGGCTATGTCCGGGATCATCTCCACCAGGAGGGTCTGGGCCTGGCGGCCGAGCACCCGGCGTCCCGCAGCGGGGAGGCCGGCGTAGAGACGCGCCTCCACCCAATCCGGAGTAATCCTGCACGCGGTCCGCTCCAGGACCTCCTGCCCTCCGGCGTCTATACTGGTAAATCCGCTCTTTCCGCTGCCCTGGATATGCCTCGAGGCCTCGCCTATGGCCCTGTGAACCCTTCTGGCTGTGAAGTCCTCGAGGGCGGTCCGGCGCACCCGGTTCCTGAAGAGGTCGCCGGGAAAACCCGCCCTGTGCATCGGGACCCGGACCCGCACCTTTGAGGGCGCCGCGAACGGGTCGCCCTGCACATGGTCCACGTGGAGCTCGAACCAGCCCATGTCATAGGCCCCTTCGATGTCCTTGTAAGCCTTATATCCCTTGCCGTCTATGCGGAACAGGGTCCGCCTGAGCTCGTCCATCTTCTTCATGAGGTTCCTCTTCCCGTATTTTGATTCAGGCCCCTTGGACGCGACCCCCGGGGCCCGCGCCGTGCCGGGGAACAGCCGGCCATAAGCCCGGGGCCCCTGTCAAGAGGGAAATCTCTGAATGATTCACTCGGGCTGCCCGCATGGGGCGCCGGTGAGTGGTTCCGGGTTGAGAAAGCGGCCTTCCTGTAGTAAGCTCCGGTCTCATGAAACGAGCCGGACACGAAGGGCGCTTCGGCGCCATGAACTCCCCGCTGAGGGACGTGGTCTCGGAGATAGAGGCGGTGCGTTCCATGGGGTTCGACTATCCCGAGATCACCATGGACGCCCCCGGGGCCCACCACCTGGTGCTCCGGCGGAGGATCAGCGAGATAAAGCCGGCCCTGGACCGCTTCCCCTCCGGTCCGGTCTGCCATCTTCCCACCTTTGTCTCGGTGGCGGATCCGACCCCGGCCCTCAGGGAGGCGTCCATCCAGGAGATGAGCGACTCGCTCAGGGTCGCGCGTGAACTCGGGCCTCGCTGCGTGGTCCTCCACCCGGGGCATGCCTCCGGCCTGGGGAGGAAGGATCCGGCAAGCGCCCGCGCCCGCGCCATGAAGGCCCTGGAGCGCCTGGCAGGGGAGGCGGAAGATCTGGGCCTCAGGCTGGCCCTGGAGAATATGCCTCCGGGGTCCGGGGCCTTGTCCGAGCCCGAGGACTTCCTGGAGGTCTTCGCCCGGTTCCCGGCCCTGGAGATGACCCTGGACCTGGCCCACGGCCACATAGGCGACGAGGAGGACGCCAGGAACGCCACCTTCATCGGCCGCTTTGCAGACCGCATCGCCCACATCCATGTGAGCGACAACGACGGCACCAGGGACCAGCACCTGCCTCTGGGTGCGGGTACCCTGGATCTGCGAATGCTTATCCCTCTAGTGATTTCAAACGGCTACCAGGGGGCGTTCACCCTGGAGGTGTTCTCACCCGACCGCGACTACCTGGTGATGAGCAGGGAGAAGCTGGCCGGGATAATCTCGGGCGCCTGAGCCGGAGACCCGGGGCGCAAAAAAACCGGGCCCGAAGGCCCGGTGGGTTTCAGGGGTCATGCCCGCCTCAGTGGATCTCGATCCGCTTCCTCTCGGCGCTCTCCTTCCTGGGCAGCACCACCTCCAGCACCCCGTTTTCGTACTTGGCCTCGGCCTTGCTCTCGTCTACGGCCTCGGGGAGCCGGAAGCTCCGGGTGAAGGATCCGTAGCTCGTCTCCTTCAGGTAGTAGTTCCTTTCCTGCTCTTCGCGCTCGGCTTCCTTCTTCCCGCTGATGGTGACCTGGCCCTGGTCCACGGAGACCGAGATGTCGTCCTTCTTCATTCCGGGCAGCTCGGCGGTCAAGACATACTTGCCCTCCTCTTCCCGGATGTCAACTCGAGGCGTATATTCCTCGGCCGGCCAGCGGCCCAAGTCCGGCCACAGCCGGTTGAAGAACGGATCGGTCCAGCGGTCGAGACTGAACGGGGCGGACCGCGCCGGTCGATTGGTCCTGCGCGTCAGTTCCGTCGTCATACCAACCCCTCCTTTCTTCATGGATTACGATTGGTTATCCCGACCATCGATTTATCGGAAAAATAATCAGCCCTCCGCCCTTGTCAAGTGCCCCCCCTGCGGTCCCGGTCAACCAGCCTCCTGATCTCTATTTGTAAGGCCTTAGGGCTTCCAGGGCGCCGGAGAGGTCCTCCAGGACCAGATCGGCCCCTGCGTCCCTGAGCCGGTCTT
>CAZYJR010000062.1:0-9813 GCA_964647905.1 uncultured Desulfobacterales bacterium
TTTTCGATCTCAGCTTCTAAGGAGGCGGAGCCTGCTTCTTCGCACCGCACTGGCGAGTATTCGGAGGATCTGATCTTCCATGGCTTCCCAGGAGGCGAAAGGCGCCTTTCGGATGCGCACTTCCTTGGGCTTGATGCGTACTTCCTGAACTCCCGGCACCGCGGTCAGCTCCAGGATCACCTGGGCGCCGATGGTGCCGAGTCTCTTTGCCAGCAGTTCCGGATCTTCTCCAGGCGGCCTTTGAAAGGCCTCCAGGCGGGGCTTGGTGATCTCCTCGTTGGTCAAATAGGAGCGGATCTCCGGGTTGGGATGGCGGTATACCCGGACTTCCTGGCTCTCCATGGGCGCCTCGTGGCTCTATGATCTGGGAATACGACCGCACTCCGAGTATGCTGGGCGCGGCGCGCCCCTGTCAAGCCGAAAGCCTCGGACCGGCCGGGGGCCTTGAGTATACTTGCAAGCATCCTAGGTTGGAGGGAAGAGATGAACGACAACGAGCCGGGAGGCATTGGAAGTCCCGATCCTGAGAGACTGGAGGCCCTGCGGGCCCTTCCCGGTGAAATCCTGCAGAAGATGACCAAGGAGGAGATAAAGGCCTTTCTCCACCTGGATACATGGCCGGATTCACTCAAGGAGAAGCTCCGTTCATATGAGATCGACCCGGGGGAGGAGTGAGCAGGCGGTCATCCAAGGCCCTGCCTTGTATGTAGACCGCTTCGGGTCGTATCTCTCCGCGGAGCAGATTGTCCGGAGGCCCTGGAGAGGCGGCGAACGTGGCCGGCATTCCGCGTACCAATCTCCCCAGGCGGTCCTCCAATCCGAGGAGCCGTGCCCCGTTCCACGCGGCGCATTGAATCGCTCGGGCGGCGGACATCCCGGTTTCCGCGAACAAGGCCAGCTCCATCGCCGCCGAAGGACCGTGGTCCACTCCGGTGGCGCCGGAGTCGGTCCCCAGTGCCATTGTGACCCCGGCCCTGAGGCCTTTTCGTATCTGGTCCAGTTGGTGTTCCAGATTGCGGGCCGCAACAGCGGCCTCCTTGGAGCGGGCGGGGAGCATTCCTGCCAGGGCCCGCATCGTGCAGGCCGTCGGCACCCAGACGATCCCCGATCGGGCCATATACTCGAGGGCCTCTTCCCCCATGAAAAAGCCGTGTTCAATGGAGCTGCAGCCGGCCTCCAAAGCGGTGGCCACGGGGGCCCTGCCGTTGGCGTGCACCATGGTGGGGAGACCGAGACCGAGGGCGGCCCTGACCGCCTCCCGGAGTTCACGGGGAGTGAACTGGGGCGGGGTCTCCCTGCCGAAGGACTCGAGGCTGTTCAGGCCCGAGTGGAGCAGCTTGACGTGATCAGCGCGTCTCCCTTTGCGGATGATGGAATCCGGGAGGCTCATACCGGGAAGAGGGGTGCGGCCGATGGCCCGGCCGTACCTGCCCCTGGCGCGCCAGGCCGGCCCGGCCGCCTTGAGGAAGAAAGGGGGCCCTGATACCTTGAAAGGCCCCTTTCGGTAGCGCAATGCGTAGCCGGAGCGGTCGCCCGCGTCCCGGACCGCCGCGACTCCGCGGCTCAGATGCCCGAGCACGCGGCGCTCCATGAGGGGCTCCAATTCCGGGTACGAGGCCGCGGTTTGCCGTTTCCGCAGGGCGGGGTCCCGCGTGCCTGAAAAGGCCAGGTGTACGTGTGCGTCGACCAGGGCGGGGAACACGGTGTGAGCACCGAGATCCAAGGTGCGGCAGCCCGGGGGCGGTTCATCGGCGTCTTCTCGTACCGATGCGATAACGCCTCCCACAACGTGCAGGACCGCGCCGGTGCGCACGGGACCGCCGGTCCCGTCCACCAGCCATCCGGTGATGATCCGCAGGAGCCCGGTTTCAGGCGAATCATGACCCGCCGCCCCTCCGGCGGACGGCGAATGTTCGTATGTCTGGTCTATTGAAAAGGCCGTCATGCTCTGCTAAAGTTGGCGGCGTTCGGGTCCCCGCCCGAACTCCCAACCGAAAGGCGGGGTCTTCAGTGGACAGGATCGCCCGATTAGCCGAGAAATGCCCCCAAAAGGACGAGTCATGCCCCGTTGTGGAGGAGCTCGCCCATCTCCGGGAAGAGGTTCAGCGCCTGGAGGAGCTTTCCCAGCGGGACCCTCTGACAGGGCTGTATAATTTCCGCCATTTCCTCAAGGCCCTGGAGTCGGAGATGGAGCGGACCCGCCGCACCGGGATGCCCTTGTCCCTGATCATGATCGACCTGGATCGGTTCAAGAGGATCAATGATACTTACGGACACGAGGCCGGCAACCGGGCTCTCATGTGGGCCGCCCGCCTTTGGACTCCCATGCTCCGGCGTATTGACATCGCTTGTCGTTACGGGGGAGAGGAGTTCGCGGTCATCCTCCCCGGGACCCGTTTGGCCCAGGCAGCGGTCGCTGCCGAACGCCTCCGCCGCGTGCTCCGGGAGAACCCTATGGAATTCGACGGGGACCGGATCACCCTCACGGCCAGCTTCGGGGTGGAGACATACACCGGCGGCACTGAGACCGGCCTTCACGGCCTGGTCAAGGCCGCCGACCGCTTCCTCATGAAGGCGAAGGCCCGCGGCAGAAACTGCGTGTGCTATGACCAGGATCACAAGGCCGCCGGCACCGGCCTGACACCCGAGGAGAGGCAGGCCCTCGCCTCCCCCGCCGGTGAACGGGATGACTGATACCGCCGGTTGATTTCTATTGCATTTCCCCCGCCCCGTGATACACTTCCACATATCGGACAGGTCCTGCGCCTTTCTACCACCACCTCTGTGACCGGTGAGACCTCCATCTTGCTCGTTGCAAGGGGCGGGCGTCCTCTACGAGGCGCCGTAGAAAAGCGGGGCCTGTCCGTTCAACCTTCCCGCCACCCGACCAGCTCTTCGAGCGGCGCCCGCCCCGAGCGGGCCAGATTGAGGGTGGATTCCGGGTCCCTGTAACCGACCGCGACCCCGAGGACCACACTCTTGCTCTCCGGGAGGTTGAGCTCCTCCCGTATCTCCTCCTCAAAGGCCGTAATCAGCCCTATGGGGCAGGTCCCCAGCCCCAACCGGTGTGCGGCCAGCACGAGGTACCCCACCGCTATCCCCATGTCCGCCAGCCGCGCGCTGGAGAAGACGTCGTCCATGGTCAATATGACGGCCGCGGGCGCCCCGTAGAAGTCGCATGAACCTTCGTTGATAAAGGTGCCGAATGGCGTGCCCTCGGGCAGGTGCGGGGCGATAACCTCGAGCAGGCCGCGCTCCCGGGCCACGAACCTCTCAGGGAGCTCCCGCCGGGCGCCCGGGGCGCAGGAGATTCGTCTCTCCCGCATGCGCTTCAAGAGAAGCCGTGAGAGCCTCTTCCTTTCCTCGCCTGTTATCACGGTGAATTCCCACGGTTGCAGGTTGACGGCCGAGGGGGCCTCCGCCGCATGGCTGATGAGTGTTTCCAGGACCTCCCTTTCCACCGGCCGATCCAGGAATGCCCTCGTGCTCCTCCTCTGTCGGATTGCATCCAATACGTCCATTAAGACAACACTCCCCGGAGAGGCGCAAGGCCCGGTCCCGAGTCCAAGGCCTCTCCACTCGTTTGACCACAAGAGGAAACCGTCGAATATTCTAGTTCCCCGCTTGGGCCTGATCAACGTATTTCCGGCCCGGACTCATTTTCCCCTTGGCAGCCGCAAGCCCCTTGAGGAGGTCCTTCTGGCCCGCAGGTGAAACCCCCGCTCGCGAGGTTTTGCCATTGCCACCCTTGTGGACTGGGGCTATAATCCGTGGCTCCGGGGCCTTAACCAGTGTTAGGGACGGGGCTTCTCGGGTGTGCGTGCATCTTTTCCCCCGGGCGTCTTCCGGTAGCCTCGAGTAGGAAAGACCGGCATCGGGGAAAACAACGGCATTCCGGGAAGCCCCTTGCCTCTCTTCACGGGGGTCACGCCCCCGGGAGGGGCAAGAGGATTCTTTGCCGCCCGCGTATTCGGAAGTATTGCGTGTATCCGGCCCTGCGGGCCAGGTCCAGAGCGGCGCCGAATCCCGCGGCCACCTCCTCGGGGCCGTGGGCGTCCGAACCGAAGCAGACGGGAATATCCCGCTCCCGGGCCATGGCAAGGAGCCGGAGGGAAGGGTAGATCTCGCCCACGGGCTTCCTCAGGCCCGAGGAGTTTATTTCCAGCCCCATACCCGCCCGTGCGATCCGGTCCATGGCGGGCGCGGCCATTCTTTCCAGGTCGGCCTCCGGGGGGCGGTAGTTGAACTTCTTTGGGAGGTCCAGATGCCCCACCGCATCGAACAGACCGGTGTCGGCCAGCTCCCCGACCAGCTCGAAGTAGGCCTCCCATGTCCCGGATACGTCCACGTCGTCCCAAAGATGCCGGTCCTCTGGGTTATCAAAGCCCCATCCCGAGATGTAGTGAACCGATCCGATGACCAGGTCGAATCCCTGAGCGGGCAGCCAATCCCCCAGGAAGGCCTCGCACCCGGGATAATAGTCCGCCTCTATCCCGAAGAGCACCTCGGGCCTGCCTCCGTCCCTTAGCCGCTTGATCTCCCGCCGGTAACCCGGGAAGTCCTCCATGGACATCCGGTGTGCGGGATCGTAGCCGTCCGGGTACGGGCAGTGATCGGTGAAGCAGATCTCCGGGATGCCGAGTCGTCCCGCCGCCTCCCGGTAGGATGCCGGCTTGCCGCCTGCATGCTTGCAAAGAGACGTGTGCAGGTGGTAATCGGGCAATGCGAGGTGTGAATCCATATTAACTCCAGGGTGTTTGGGCCGGCGCGATCCGGGAGTATAGGCCCGGCCCGGTCCCCTGTCAATGCCGGTCATTATTCCTTTTCCGCCGGGGCGGATGCTGCTATAAGGGCGCTTCGAGACCGCAGGGAGCTCGATGAGGGGGGGGCGGGGGTTGAATCGGAGCGGGAACAAGGGGGCGTATGTCGCATTGACCGGGGCTATGGTGTTCTGGGGGGTCTCGTTCGTTGCCACCAAGGTCGCCCTGGAGTCCTTTCCAACCTTCACCCTGATCTTCATCAGATTCGGCCTCGCCGGGTGTCTCTTTCTCGGGGGGGCGCTCTTGAGGGGGGTGCCCTCCTTCACGCCCGGGGACCACTTCAAGCTCTTTGTCATGGCGCTTTTTGAGCCGGGGCTCTATTTCGTATTCGAGACTTTCGGGCTCCAGCACACCACAGCCCCCAAGGCCTCCCTGGTGATCGCGGCGGTCCCCGTGGCAGTGCTCCTCTTCGCCCGGGGGATTATAGGGGAGCGTATCACCCTCCCGTCGGTCGCCGGCATATTGGTGTCTCTCGCCGGAATCGCGGTCCTGATTACCGGGGATCCGTCCTTTCGGTGGGAGCTGGGGGGCCACCTCTTGGGAGACGCCCTCATACTGGGCGCGGTGGTGACCGCTGCCCTTTACATGGTCTATGCACGCGATCTGGGACGGCTCCACTCCGCTTGGGACATCACCTCCTTTCAGATCCTCTACGGCGCGCTCTTTTATGCGCCCATGTTCGTAAAGGAGAGCTTTTCCATGGATTGGGGGGAGGTCACCGCTGTCTCTTACATGGCAGTGGGGTATCTCACTGTTTTTGCAACCGTCGCTGCATTCTTGTGCTATAATTACGGCCTGACACGCATCTCGGCCTCCAGGGCCGCGGTCTTTGTAAACGGCATACCCGTGGTCACCGCACTGTCGGCCTGGGTGGTGCTGGGGGAGCGATTGACCTTGCTTCAGGCCGCCGGCGGGGCCATGGTCCTTTTCGGGGTATGGGTTACCAACGCCCTGGGGAGTCCGGAGGTGAATTAGGGCATGGTGTTTGACGCGATAATCATAGGCGGTGGCCCGGCAGGGATCTTCGCCGCCTTGGAGCTCGCCCGTTTCGGCGTGGAGAGGGTGGTGCTCCTGGAGCAGGGCAAAGACCTGAGCGGGCGCAAGAGGTCCGAATCCGGTGATGTGCTCAGCGGATGGGGCGGGGCAGGGGCCTTCAGCGACGGGAAGTTGACCCTCTCGCCCGAGGTGGGGGGTTTTCTGGGGGACATCCTGGACCCGGCGGTTCTCCAAAGGGCCTTGAGGGACGCCGATGAGCTTTATGTGGCCCACGGCGCTCCGTATGAGGTGTTCGGCGAGGCATCCCCGGCCCTGGAGGAGCTTACCCACCGGGCCAGGCTGGCGGACCTCAAGCTCATCCCCTCCCGCATCCGGCACATCGGGACGGAGAATTGCCCGGGAGTGCTGGACGGTTTCAAGAAGACCATTTCCGGCCGGGTCGAAATCCGAACCGGGACCCGGGTGGAGAGCATCCTGGCCCGGGGCGGGCGGGCTGAAGGCGTCCTGCTGGAATCAGGGGAGGTCCTCGAGGGCCGGTACATCGTGGCCGCCCCGGGCAGGATAGGCGCCTCGTGGATGAAGAAGCAGGCTGAGGCCATGGGCTTGAGCGCTCAGTCAAGCCCCGTGGACATCGGCGTGAGGGTGGAGCTCCCGGCTGCGGTCCTCAGGGAACTCACAGACCTCACCTATGAGTTCAAGGTCGTCTACTACAGCAAGACCTTTGACGACAAGGTGCGGACCTTTTGCATGAATCCGTACGGCGAGGTGGTGACCGAGCGGCACGGGGACATTACCACCATCAACGGGCACAGCTACTCGGATCGGCGGGGGGCGAACACCAACTTCGCCATACTGGTGAGCAGCGCCTTTACCGAGCCCTTTGACGACCCCATAGGCTACGGTCGCTATATCGCACGACTGGCCAACTTATTGGGCGGAGGGGCGATCGTCCAGAGACTGGGAGACTTGCTTGCCGGCAGAAGGAGCACCAGGGAGAGAGTAGGGCGGTGCCTGACCAGCCCCAGCCTGGTGGAGGCAACGCCTGGCGACCTCAGCTTCGTTTTCCCCTACCGCCATCTCATGAGCATTATTGAAATGCTGGAGGCGCTGGAACGCCTGGCCCCGGGGGTGTACTCCAGGCATACGCTGCTCTATGGGGTGGAGGTCAAGTTTTACTCCAACCGGATACAGGTGTCCCGGGAGATGGAAACATGCGTGGAGAACCTGTTCGCGGTCGGGGACGGGGCCGGCGTGACCCGGGGCCTTCTCCAGGCCTCGGCGAGCGGGCTCCTGGCGGGCAGGGCCGTGGCCGGCCGGATCCGTGACGGAGGGGCCGGGAGGTCTTGACCGGGGGAGGTTCGGTCGGGTATGCTTGGGATGATCCGGTCACTTATCCCCTGTCGCGCACAGGCCTTTCGTATCGAGGGACGCCATGGCTGAGATAAGAATTGATTGCACTTGCGGAAAAGCCTGCATCATAGATCCCGGTGACGGAGCCACCATGCGCTGCCCCTCATGCGGCCGTATCGTAACCGTCCCGACCAAGGAGGGGGACCCCACGCGCCGGGACCGGTTGGACGGCTACATAGAAGCCGTATTCGAACTCTTGAACGAGGTGGACGGTGCGTTTCCCACCTCGGGTGCCAGGTGATGCGCTGCACGAGGAAGAGCCGCGTCATGGCGGCCCTGGCGGCCGCCCTGTTGATATCAACGGCGGCCGCCGCTCGGGCGGAGCTCCGGGTGAGCCTGGAGGTGAGCAAGGTTTCATCACACCCCGAGCTGGTCACCCTGGTATGGGAGGCGACCATCACCTCGGACCGGGCCTGGGAGGGTTGCGAGCTCCTGATCTCTTTCAGGGACGCCGCCGGCAGGGAGATCCACAGGATAACCAGGATGGTGGAGCTGGGAGAGGGGAGGAACCGGGTCACGGGGCACGAGATCTGCGAGGCCTGGATCTGGGACCGGACGTCCAAGTTCGCAGGCAAGCTCAATTGCGGATTCTGAGCCGGGTTTCCCGGTTCGAGTCGTTTGCCCGGGGGCCGGCAGACATGATGAAGACGGCGTCTGGGGCAAAAGGGAAAAAATATGGCGATCTCCCCACAAATGGAGAGCTTCCTGCGGGTGGCAAAGGCCCTGTCCGACGCCAACCGCGTTCGCATCCTCAAGATGCTCCAGCAAAAGAGGATGTGCGTCTGCGAGATCAGGGAGGCCTTAGGAATCGCCCAGCCCACTGCGTCCAAGCACCTGAAGATCCTGACCGGGGCCGGTCTCATATCATGGGAAAAGGAAGGGCTCTGGGTGAACTATTCCCTGTCCGACGGCCGAAGCAGCCCGTTCGCCGCCGTGATCTTGGGGAATCTTCGCCATTGGCTGGACGACGAGCCCTCGGTGGCCGAGCTCACCAATCGGCTTCCCCTTATCCGCCGTGAGGATATCTGCGGCAGGCGCTGAGCCCCGGCCCCTCTCATCAGGACCCGTTTACCCGCCCCGGAGCGAGGGAGCCCATTTCCTGGAGCAGCCTTTCCATGTCCTCCGGCCGCCCGATGCTTATCCTCACGAAGCGGTCGATCCTTTCTATCCCGAAGTGGCGGACCAGTATGCCCCTTTCCTTGAGCATACGGTATACCTCCGAGCCCCGGATCTCGGGGTGTGAGGCGAAAACGAAATTGGCCTTGGAGGGCAGGACCCGCCACCCCATGTCCCTGGCCCTCTTGGTGAAGCGCTCGCGGGTCTCCATGATCCGGCGCGCGACCTCCTCGTAATACCCGCGGTCGGACACTGCGATTTGTCCTATCTCCTGGCTGAGCATGTCCGTGGGGTATGAGTTGAACGAGTCCTTCACGGTGAACAGCGCCTTTACCAGGGGCTCCCCGGCGATGACGAAGCCCAGGCGGAGACCGGCCAGGGCCATGCTCTTGGAAAAGGTGCGGGCGATGACCAGGTTCGGGAACTCGTCCAGCAGGGAAACGGCGCTGCGGGAGCCGAACTCCACGTAGGCCTCGTCTATGACCACGGCCCTGTCCTCCGGGTATCTCTCCATCAGCCCGCGGATCTCCTCCAGGGAGACGTCCGTGCCCGTAGGTACGTTGGGGTTGGCGAAGATGACCCCGCAGGAAGGTCCTTCCCCGAGGAATCCTTCCACGTCCACCCGGTAGTCCCGGTCCAGGGGGGTCTTTTCATAGGCTATCTGGTAGAAGTCGCAGTAGACCGGGTAGAAGCTGTAGGTGAACTCCGGGAAGAGCAGGGGCCCCCTTCGGCTGTCAAAGAAGGCGTAAAAGCAGAAGGAAAGGGCCTCGTCAGAGCCGTTGCTGACAAACACCTCCTCGGGCCGGACCCCGTATCTATCGGCTATGCTTTTTCTCAGCCCCGAGGCGGCGGGATCGGAGTAAAGCCTCAGCTCGGCCGTGTCAAAGCGCTCGAGGAAGGACTTGATTCGCGGGGAGGGAGGATAGGGGTTTTCATTGGTGTTGAGCTTCAGGTAGTTTCGATCCCTGGGCTGCTCTCCGGGCACGTACGGCTTGAGCTTTTTCATTCGTTCTGCGAGCATGATGAGTCCTGTTTCCTTGAGGCGCTGTAAGACCGACCCGGCTGAAAGAAGCGGGGATCCTCGAATCGGGGCCGATTCCGGCCGGAGACCAATCTATGATACGGAGAGGGTTATGAAAAGGGGAAATCGCGGACTCCACCCGGAATCATGTGCGATTCGCCGTTTGAAGCGCCTCCTGGAGGGGATGCCGTGAGCGGGCCCGGCAAAAAGGAGGTGGTGGTTCCCCGGGAAGAAGCGGTCTTTTGTCTGGACCGGAGAGGGAGATGGCACACCCGCGACGGCCCGTTTGAGAACCCGAGGATAATCGCTTACTTCCATTCCTGCATCCGCAAGGACAGCGGGGGTTTTCACCTGGCCCAGGAACACAGCGGCTTCAAGGAGAAGGTCTATTTCCCTTACCAGGACACAGCCTTGTTCGCCTTCGACGCGGCAAAGGATGGGAATGAGGTA
>CAZYJR010000063.1:0-9401 GCA_964647905.1 uncultured Desulfobacterales bacterium
CTTCCCGAGGCGTCCCTGGCCCAGGCCAAGAAGCTGGTCCTCGACCTGGTGGGCGTGGCGCTGGCCGGGTATGAGCTGATGGAGTTTCCCAAGCTTACCCTGGCCTACATCGCCGAGCTGGGAGGCAAGCCCGAGGCAACGGCCATAGGGGGTCCCCAACGCCTTCCCGCCCCCAACGCGGCTCTTGCAAATGCGGCCTGCGCCCACGCCCTGGACATGGACGACGGGCATCGCTTCGCAGCGCTCCATCCCGGGGCGGTCGTCATACCGGCGGCCATGGCCTCTGCCGAAGCATCGGGAGCCTCCACCAAGGAGCTCCTGGCAGGCATCACGGCGGGATACGAGGTCATGATCCGTATCGGCCGGGCCATCAACCCATCCAGCCTGAACCGCGGGTTTCACGCCACCGGCATCACGGGCGTATTCGGTGCAGCCTCGGCCGCGGCCCGGATAATGGGCCTTGACAAGGATCAGACCACCGGAGCCCTCGGCCTGGCCGGTCTTCAGGCCTCGGGCATCCTCCAGGTGAACCATGACGCGCAAGGGGCGAGGGTCAAGCCCATCAACCCGGGAAAGGCGGCCCAGTCCGGAATATACGCCGCGGCCCTGGCCCTCCGAGGTGCAAAGGGTCCGGCCGAGATCTTAGAGGGGGAGGACGGGTTTTTCAGGGCCTTCAGCGACCAGGTGGACTCAGAGGCCGCGACCGAGGGCTTGGGAGAGGTCTTCGAGATAGGAAACTCCTATTTGAAGCTCTACGCCGCATGCCGCCACGCCCATGCGGCGCTGGACGCCCTGCTCGAGGCCTGGCCGGCCGGCCGGGACCCCGGGGAGATAGACGAGATCCTGGTGGAGACCTACCCCGCAGCCATACGGCTGGCAGGGATCCCCGAGCCCGAGACCGCATCGGCGGCCAGGTTCTCCATTCAGTTCACCCTGGCCCTGGGGCTCACGTACCGGGACGCGGGAGCTGACCGTTATACGGAAGAGACGGTCCATGACCCCGGCTTGAGGGCCCTGGCCCGCAAGGTGCGCCTCTCTCCTTCCCAGAGATGGGAGGAGTTTTATCCGCAAAAGAGAGGTGCCACGGTAACCATCGACGCCGGAGGCGGGATCTTTTCAGCGGAAGTGGAACTCGCCAAGGGAGAGCCGGAAAACCCGGCCTCTTGGGAAGAGCTTTGCTCCAAGTTCTTGAAGAACAGCTCCCTGGCCCTTCCGCCCGGTGAGGCGGAGGACCTTGCAAGAACCATCGGGGAGCTCGATCGGATGGGGCTGGAGGCCTTAACCGGTCCCCTGAGCCGGGCCGCCGCCCCGTCTTGATTTTTCGAGGCGGAGAGCGGGACACCCGGGCGGGGCATATCAACCTCTACGAAGCTCAAGGAGCAGACAATGATCAAGGCAATCCTGGGTTACGACATCGAGCCCGATTTGACCGAAGAGGAGTACGACCGTTGGCTCAGGGAGATCCACATCCCTGATCTCAAGCGAATCCCGGGGCTGAGGCGGATCGTCCTCAACACGGTCAAGGAGAAGGTCAGAGAGGGAGAGACCTTCTATAGGATCGCCGAGCTCCACTACGAAAGCTGGGAGGATTTCCGGCGCGCCTCGGAGTGGCGGCGGCAGAATCCCATCCCGCCGGAGCGGAGGCCCGACGGCAAGACTGCCTTTAGGTTCTACCTGGTTTGTGAAAGCGAAGAGATAACGGTGTAGAACCAACCTCGCTGGTTCTGTGGGAGACCGAGATGGAAGCCGGAACCCAAGAAGACATGATCCTCCTGACCCCCGACCCCGGCGGCATTGAATGGGACGTCGAGGTGGACGTGCTGGTCATCGGATGCGGAGGATGCGGTCTTACCGCGGCCATATCAGCCGCCCAGGCCGGAGCGAGCGTACTGGTGGTGGAGAAGGAGGACAAGGCCGGGGGGAACACCTCCCTCAGCCAGGGTATGATTCCCGCCGCCGGGTCCCGGGTTCAAAGGGAAGCCGGGGTGGAGGACTCGGCCGAGCTGATGGCCGAGGACATCCTCCGCAAGAACCATCATGAGAGCGACCCCGAGTTGACCCGCCGTGTGGCCGAGGAATCCGGACGGATGGTGGACTGGCTGACCGACGACCTGGGGATATCCCTGCACCTGGTTACCGAATTTCTCTACCCCGGCCATTCCAGGCACCGGATCCATGCGCCGGGAAACACCAAGGGTACTTTCCTGGTAAACGCCTTGCTGGGAGCGGCCGCCGGGTACGAGCGGATAGACATAGCCTACGGCGCGCCTGCCAAGCGCCTGATAGCCGGGGATTCGGACAAGGCGGTGCTGGGCGCCGAGGTGGAGATCGAGGGGATCGGGCTCAACCGCGCCCGGGCGCGCAAGACCATACTGGCCCTTAACGGTTTTGGGGCCAACCCTCAGATGGTGGCCCAATACATACCCGAGATGGCCGGGGCCTACTACTTCGGGCATGAAGGAAACACGGGCGAGGGGATATTGTGGGGCCGGGCGCTGGGCGCCGAGCTCGTACACATGGGCGCGTACCAGGCGCACGGATCCGTCGCCCACCCGCACGGGACCCTGCTCACCTGGGCGGTGATCAGCCTGGGAGGCTACCAGGTGAACCGCGAGGGCCGGCGCTTCGTGAACGAAGACCACGGCTACTCGGAGCACGCCCTGGATGTCTTGGCCCAACCGGGCGGCGTGGCGGTCGAAATCTTCGACCAGCGGATATGCGACGCAATCCGGGAGTACGAAGACTTCCGGATGTGCATGGAGATGGGGGCGGTAAAGCAGGGGGATTCCATAGAAGATATCGCAGCCCTGTTCGGCGTTGATCCGGGGGCCCTGAGGGCGGCGCACGAGGATTTCCAGGGGGCCGCCCGGGAAGGGGCTGCGGACTCGATGGGGCGGACCGATGTGAAGCACCCGCTGTCCCCTCCTTTTTACGCGGTTCAGGTGACCGGTGCGCTTTTTCACACCCAGGGCGGTTTGAAGGTGGATCACCACGGCAGAGTGATCAGCCCCTCCGGTGGAGTGATTCCCGATCTGTACGCCGGTGGAGGCACCGCAGCCGGGTTTTCCGGCAACCGGGTGTCTGGATACCTTTCGGCCAACGGGCTCTTGGCCGCGTTGACATTGGGCCGGCTGGCCGGCCGGCACGCCGGGGAGACCGCGTCCTCCGGGAGTTAGTCGGGCCGCGATCGTCCGGGAGGCCGGACGGGTTTTTGATAACCCTTATCTGTCTTTGGACCAGGGGGAGGGCAATTATGAGCGAAGTGATCAAAAGAACCGGGCAAACACGCAGGGATTTCTTGAAGACAGTGGCCGTTGCGGGGGGTGCCGCCGCCGTGGGGGGCCTGGGGTTTCCGGCCGTCTTGCGGGCCAAGCCCAAGGAAATCCTTATCGGCCAGATACATCCGCTCTCGGGCTTCCTGGCGTTCGACGGCCAGGAACTGTCCAACGGGTTCAAGCTGGCCGTGGACGAGATCAATGCGGCAGGCGGCATCAAGTCCCTGGACGGCGCCAAGCTCAAGGTGCTGACCGGGGACTCCGAAGGGAAACCCCAGGTGGCCATCCGCGAGGTGGAGCGCTTGTACAACGCCGGGGCCGTAGCCCTGGTCGGGTGCTACCAGTCCTCGGTCACCCTGGTGGCCACCCAGATTGCTGAAAAGTACAAGGTGCCCTTCGTGGTATCCGTCGCGGTGGCGGACAAGGTCACGGATCGGGGTTTCAAGTATACTTTCAGGGTGCAGCCCAATGCCAGGCAGATGTCCCGGGACGCGGTCCAGTATCTCTCCGAGATCATCAAGGCGAGCAACAGTGGAGCGGAGACCATCGCCTACCTCCATGACGACACTGATTTCGGGACTTCTCTTTCCAGCCACGTCACGGATTTCGCCCCCGAGTACGGCCTCAGGGTGATAGAGGACGTGCCTTACAGCCCCAGGGCGGCGGATGTGACCACTGAGGTCGGGAAGATAAAGGCTGCAGGGGCGGACATTGTCATGGACACCGGTTATTTCGGAGACGGGGTCCGGGTCTACAAGACAATGCGGGATGTCAGGCTCAGGGCCCAGGCCATTGTCGGGTGCGGGAACGGTGCCTTCAGCCATCCCAAGTTCATCGAGGAGCTCGGGGACATAACCGAAAACGTGTTGGACGGCAACTACAGGGCCAACCCTCTGAGCGACATGACCAACAGGGCCTTCGACCACTACAAGGAGGTTTACGGCCGCGAAATGGGTGCCTCGACCGTCTTCGCCTATGTGGCGCCTTATGTAATCGCGGACGCGCTGGAGCGGGCCGGGACCACCGACCGCGAAGCCCTGAGAGAGGCCTTGGCCGCCACCAACATCACCGAGCATATACTACCGCAAGGGCCTATCATCTTTGATGAAAACGGGCAAAACAAGAACGCCTCCGCCGCAATGATGCAGATTCAGGGCGGTGAGATCAAGGTCGTGTGGCCTGAAAAATACGCCCAGGCCGATCCGGTCTTTCCCGTGCCCGAGCTTGCCTGAGGCAAGATCCGTGAGCCGATTCGATCCCCCGGGGCGGCGCAAAGGCCTTGGCCGCCCCGGGACCAGCGACCATAACAGCGGATACGCCGAATGAACACGTCATTCATATTCCAGTCCTTGATAAACGGCCTGCTCATCGGCGGGGTCTATTCGCTGGTGGCCATCGGGTTGAACATGATCTTCGGGGTGATGAAGATCATAAACTTCGCTCACGGCTCCCTGATGATGGCCGGTATGTACACCTGCTACTGGGCTGTACGACTGGGAGGAGTAAATCCGTATATCTCCATCATCCTGGTCATTCCCCTTCTCTTTATTCTCGGATCATTGCTCCAGCGGTTTCTCATAAATCCCATCATAAACGCCCCCGAGCACAACCAGCTGCTGCTCACCCTCGGGGTGTCCCTGTTTCTGGAAAACCTGGCCCTGTTCCTCTGGAGCCCCGATTACAGGGTCCTGCAGACCGGCTACGCCGATATCAACTTCTATTTCGGTGATATCTCCATCTCCCTGGTGAGGGTCCTGGCCTTTCTCATCTCCATGATAGGGACCGCCTTGCTCTATCTCCTATTGACCAGGTCCGACCTTGGGAAGGCCATCCGGGGGGCCAGTGAAGAGCCCGTAGGGGCGATGATCGTGGGCATCAACGTACGCCGGATTTATGTGGTCTCCTTCGGCATAGGCGCGGCCTGTGCAGGAGTGGCCGGTGCAGCAGTGGCTCCGTTCTTCCCGGTCTATCCAACGGTGGGCGGGCTTTTCGTTATCACGGCCTTTGTGGTGGTGGTCCTGGGAGGGATGGGCAGCTTCATAGGGGCATTCTTCGGGGGTCTCATAATAGGGGTGGCCGAGAGCATGGGGGCGGTCTTTCTGCCTGCTGCGATGAAGTCTCTGATATCCTTTGTGATATTTATTTTGATCCTGCTATTCAAGCCCTCCGGCTTGTTTGGAGGGAAGGCGTGAGCGCGCGGTCGTTCAAGAAGCGCCACCTGGGCCGCAGTCTGGGCCCCGGGGCCTGGCTGGGTGTACTGGCACTGGTGGCGGCGCTTCACTTCGTGCCATGGTTTTGGCCGAGCGTGGTCCACACCATGATCATGATCTTCATCTTCGCCGTCATGGGGCAGGGCTGGAATATTCTCTCCGGGTATGCGGGGCAATTCTCGTTCGGCCACTCCCTGTTCTTCGGCATGGGCGCCTACACCAGCTCTCTGCTTTTTGTAAAGACCGGGCTGACCCCCTGGCTGGGGCTCCCGGCCGCCATGGCCCTATCTGCATTGCTGGGCCTCTTTGTTGGTTTCTTGAGCTTTAGGTATGAGTTGAAGGGCCCGTTCTTTGCACTCATAATGTTGGCGTTCGCAGAGATCTTCCACATAATCGCCATGGGCTGGGAATGGACCGGCGGCGCCCGCGGGGTGCTGATCCCCCTCCAGGGTGATTCCTGGGGCTTGATGCAGTTCACCAGCAAGACCCCCTTTTATTTCCTCTTGCTGTGGCTTACCGCGGGCTCGGTCTACTTGGTCTGGAAGCTGGAGGGCACCCGCATGGGGCTCTACTTCCAGGCGGCGCGCGAGGACCAGGACGCAGCCGAGGCATTGGGCGTCAACTCATTCCGCTACCGCCAGATCGCCATGGCCCTCTCAGCCGCCATGACCGCTGCGGGCGGCACCATCTATGCGCAATACCTCCTCTACATCGATCCTGACACCACATTCGGGGTCCTCAACTCCGTGGAGATCATGCTGCGGCCCATCATCGGCGGCCCGGGCACGGTCTTGGGTCCGCTGCTCGGATCACTGGTCCTCACCCCCCTCTCCGAGGTGACAAGGGTCGCGCTCCAGGCATACTCGGGTGCCTATCTCATGTTTTACGGGGCCATCCTGGTGGCGGTCATAATCTTTCTGCCGGACGGGTTGATGGGCCTGGCCCAGGGGGTGGCCGACCGGCTCAGGGGGAGGAAATCCTGAAATGACGGTTAATAGCGAACTGATCATCGAGGGGGTTTCCAAGTCCTTCCGCGGGCTGCAGGCCTTGAGCAATGTGAGCCTGCATGTCTCCCAGGGCGAGATCGTAGGGCTGATAGGCCCGAACGGAGCGGGCAAGACCACGCTCTTCAACGTGGTCTCCGGTTTCATCCCCCCGGATTCCGGGCGGGTCGAGCTGGGAGGAATGAGCCTGCTTGGGAGCAAACCGCATCGAATCTGCAAGATGGGCATGGCGCGGACTTTCCAGATCGTAAAGCCGTTCGGGAACTTGACTGTTTTGGAAAACGTCGCGGTCGGAGGCTTCAATCATACCATGCACCCGGCCGAGGCCGAGGAGACCAGCCGGGACATCCTGGAATTCGTGGGGCTTGCGCCCAAGGCGCTCTTGCCGGCCAGAAACCTGACCACTCCCGATCGCAAACGGCTCGAGCTTGCCCGGGCCTTGGCCACCCGGCCGAAGCTTCTTCTCCTGGACGAGGTGATGGCCGGCTTGAATCCGACGGAGAAGGACGAGGTGATCGGCCTGGTCAGGAAGATCCTGGACAGCGGGACGTCCGTTTTGATCATCGAACACGCCATGCGCGTCATCATGGGCCTATGCGAGAGGATCTATGTCCTGGACTACGGCTGCCTGATCGCCGAGGGCGATCCTGCGGCCATCAGCCGCGACCCGAAGGTTATCGAGGCCTACCTGGGGAAGGAATATGCCGCTGCTGCAAGCAAATGACATCGAAGTCTTCTTCGGCCCCCTTCAGGTCCTGTGGGGCGTCTCCTTTGAGCTGGAGGAAACTGAGACGGTGTCCCTGTTGGGATCCAACGGCGCCGGCAAGACCACCACAGTCAGCGGAGTGGCCGGCATAGTCCCGGTAAGCGGGGGCCGGGTATACTTCGACGGGCAGGACGTCACCCGGCTGCCCGCACACAAGCGGGTGGAGGCGGGCCTTATCCTTGTCCCGGAAGGGCGCAAGATCTTCCCCTCCCTCTCGGTCCTGGAGAACCTGGAGCTGGGATCCTTTCTCAAGGGCCCCAAATCCCGCAGGCAAGAGAGCCTGGATCGGGTCATGGGGATGTTTCCTGTTCTAAGAGAAAGGAGAAACCAGGCGGCAGGAACGCTATCCGGGGGAGAACAGCAGATGCTGGCCCTGGGTCGAGGGCTGATGTCCCTGCCCCGCCTGCTGATCCTGGATGAGCCTTCATTGGGCTTGGCCCCGATAATCGTGGATGAGATTTTTCACTCGGTGACCGCCATCAATGACGAGGGAGTAACCGTCCTGCTGGTCGAGCAAAACGCGCCCCAGGCCCTATCGATTTCAAACCGCGCCTATGTCTTGGAGGAGGGGAAGGTGGTCCTGAGCGGGTCCGGGGCGGAGCTTTTGGAGAACGACCATATCCGCAAAGTCTACCTGGGAGTGGTCGAGGAACCCGCTGCGCCGCAGGCATAGGATACTGTCCCTTCTCTCGGCCTTTCGCCGGGGGAATGGAGATCGGAGAGACGAACAATGCCGGAGTACCTGGAGGCAATAAGCCGATTCGCAGCAGACTTGAGCTTTGATCAACTGCCCTCGCAGGTGGTGGATCGCGCCCTGGACGTGACCGCGGACACCATGGCGGTGATCGCAGCCGGGGGGATGGAAGAGGAGGTAAGAAGGCTGTCAGCCGCGCTCCTTGATGAGGACCGGCAAGGCCCGGCCACCCTGTTGGCGGACGGCCGTAAGGCCCCCCTACTGGAGGCGGCCTTTATCAACGGCGCCGCAGGAACGTTCCTGGAGCTGGACGAAGGGAACCAGTTCGGCAGGGGTCATCCGGCGGTCCACGTTGTACCGGCCCTTCTGGGACTGGGGGAAGCCCTGGGCTCGACCGGGCCTGATTACATCGCCGCTCTGGCGGCGGGCTACGAAATCGGGGCAAGGATCGGGATAGCCGCCAAGATCCGCATGTCCATGCATCCGCATGGGACTTGGGGGACCGTGGGCGCTGCAGTGGCGGCCGGTCGGCTGGCCGGCGTCGACCCCCGTGGAATGAAGGAGCTCATCAATATCAGCTCCTCCATGGCCCTTGCAACCAGCCGCAAGACAATGCTGGAGGGGGCGACCGTCAGGAACGCCTACTCCGGTGTGAGCAACCAACTGGGGCTCTTATCCCTCAAGCTCTATCAGTCCGGATTCACAGGCGAGGAGGACGGCCTTCAAACCGTATACGGAAGCGTGATCTCCGATGTCTTTGAGCCCGATTTGATGACGGAAGAACTGGGCGCGCGCTTCGAGATCGCAAGGAACTACTTCAAGCGCCACGCAGCCTGCAGATACACCCACTCGGCGCTGGACGCCCTGGAAATCATAGCGGGCCGGTTCTCGGACGGGCGTATCCCGGTGGACCGGGTGGAAGAGGTGATGGTGGAGACCTACTCCCTGGCAGCCCAGCTCTCCAATCAACACCCCGCCAACATGCTTGCGGCCAAGTTCTCGATCCCATTCGCCGCGGCCACTTTCATGACCCACGGCCGGGCCGGCGTGGAATGCTTCCGCCGGGAAAAGGTGGATGACCCGGCCGTCCAGGCCCTGGCAGGCAGGGTCAAGGTGTCCGAAGACCCCGAGCTGACTGCGATGATGCCCGGGAAGCGCCCCTCCAGGGTGACGGTCCGGCTCAAGGACGGGAGCGAACAAAGGGCCGAGACTTACGTCAACAAGGGCGACTTCGAGTCCCCCTACCCCAAGGAAGAGCTGATCGCCAAGTACTATGAGCTGGCGGATTCGGCCTGGGGCAGGGGCAAGGCCGAGGCGGTCTACGAAAGGATCCGGAGGCTCCCGGACCTGGATTCCCTTACCGAACTCACGACCCCTCTCAGTGATTCATCATCGCCTCATTAAGCAGAGAATGGAACGGCATCCCGAGCCCCTTTTTTTGAGGCGTCGTAA
>CAZYJR010000064.1:0-8549 GCA_964647905.1 uncultured Desulfobacterales bacterium
GGCCGAGTTGACTGGTACGGGCGGCGGGAGTATAGTCCGGCACCGAATCCCAGCCAGCCGGAAAGGCCCATACGTTGACTCAGGAGGGAAATCCGAAGATATTCTACGGCTGGTGGATAGTTCTCGCCACCGGCCTGATACACTTATGGGGCGCAGGGACGTTTTTCTACAGCTTCACCGCGTTTTTCAATCCCCTGGTGGAGGAGTTCGGTTGGAGCTACAGCGCCACCTCGCTCGCCGCCTCCATCAGGAGCGTGGAGGGAGGGATAGCGTCCCCGCTGGTGGGGCTGGCCGCGGACCGCTTCGGATCCCGCAGGCTCCTGCTCTTGGGAAGCATCCTCTCCGGGTTGGGTTTCATTTTATTCAGCCGCATAGACTCCCTGTTGAGCTTTTACCTGGTCTTCTTGTTTCTTTCCGTGGGATCCAGCCTCCTCTTTCCGGTCCCGGGCTGGACTGCGGTGGCCGGGTGGTTCATAAGAAAAAGAGGGACGGCACTCGGCATTCTGTCGACGGCCATCGGCCTGGGCGGAGGGTTGATCTACTTCATCAATTGGCTGATCGAAGCCTATGGCTGGCGCACCGCCCTTGTGATAATCGGGATAGGCATGTGGGTCGTAGGCATCCCGTGCTCACTGGTGGTCCGTCACAGGCCCGAGCCTTACGGCCTGCTGCCGGACGGAGAAAAGGTCCCCTACCCTTTACACGGTCGCGGCGAGGCGCCGGCCCAAAGCGGCCGGGGCGGGGATACCGACTTCAGCCTGGGTAGAGCCGTGCGAACCCCGGGTTTCTGGGGCATCGCCCTGGCAGTCACCGTGGCCGCAGGGACGGTCCATGCCGTGGTGGTCCACGTCATGCCCCACTTGATCAGCGCTGAGTTCACCAGGGAAACCGCCGGGCTCGCGGCCTCCCTCATAGTGTTCGTGAGCATCGCCGGCAGATTCAGCATGGGGTGGCTGAGCAACCGGCTGGACAGCCGGAGGCTCTTGGCTTTCTGTTTTGTGCTCCAGGCGCTGGGGCTGATCTTTCTGGCCGAATCCAGGGGACTGTGGTGGGTCCTGGCTTTCATAGCCGTATTCGGTCCCGGCTATGGGGGCGCCATCACCCTGCGGCTGACCCTCCAAGCCCAGTACTTCGGCAGCAGGTCCTTCGGCGCCATCCAGGGCGCCTTCATGGCCATCATGATGGCAGGCACCATCAGCAGCCCCCTCCTCACCGGCATGTGCTACGACCATTTCGGGAGCTACCGGCCGGCTTGGTTCATCCTGGCGGCGGTCAATCTCGCCGTGATCCCCCTCGTCATAAAGATCAGACCGCCGGCGGGCACCCGATAGCCTTGCACCAACCCCGATATGAAATTTCTTGACAGGGAATGGATACTTGTAATAACTTTAATACAACATCTGGAGGGAGGGCGCGTTATGACGGCATATGACCTGGCGATCAAGAACGGCCTGCTGGTCGTCCCGGGCTCCGGGGTGGTTAGAGGCGACTTGGGGGTGAAAGACGAGAAAATCGCGGCCATCGTGGATGAAATCCCCGCGGAATCCGCCCGGCGAGTAATTGACGCCGGTGGGAAACATGTCTTTCCGGGGGCTGTGGACACCCACTCCCATATAGGCATCTACAGGCCGCTGGATGAAGACGCGGCCAGCGAGTCGGCAGCTTGCGCGGCCGGAGGGGTGACAACGATCGCCTCCTACTTCCGTACAGGGAAGAACTACCTGAACAAGACCGGGGCGTTCAAGGAGATCTTTCCCGAGCTCATGAAGCTCTCGGAAGGCGCGTTTCGTGTGGATTACGCCTACCACATCGCCTGCATGTCCACCGAGCAGGTGGGCGAGGTGGAATGGCTGGCCAAGGAAGGCGGGGTGTCCACCTTCAAGTACTACATGTTTTACAAGAGCCTGGATCTCTCCGGGGCGGAGCCCTCGGCGGGCTACTTGATGCTTAGCAAAGACACGCTGGACTTCGGGTTCCTCTACCGCTTCATGAAGGAGATCGCCAGGATCAACCGGTCGATGGAGGGATCTCCACTGAGCCTTTCCATCCACTGCGAGAACCCGGAGGTGATCGTGGCCACTGTGGAGGAGGCCAAGCAGAACCCCACCGGGAACACGATGAAGGACTACTCCGACGGCAGGCCGCCCTGGCAGGAGGCCCTGGCCATCAAGGAAGTGGCCTTTCTTGCGGACCGTACGGGCTGCCCCGTCAACCTGCTCCACCTGAGCAGCAGAGAGGCGGTGGAGGCCGCTGCGGGAGCTGCGATCGAGTACCCCCGCATACCTTTTCTGGCGGAGGCCACCCTGCACCACCTGGCCATGACCAACGACAATGACTACGGGATACTGGGCAAGGTCAACCCGCCGGTCAGGGATCAGTCCCACGTGGATTACCTCTGGCAGTCGGTGCTCGCAGGCGGCATCCACACCGTGGCATCCGATCACGCCTGCCATCCCAAGGAGCTGAGGAAGGGGGATCTTTGGACCGTAATGCCCGGCTTCGGCGGGACCAGCCTGATGTTTCCGGTCCTGATCAACGAAGGCCACCACCGCCGCGGGCTGCCGCTCAGCCGGGTGGCCGAGCTCTCCTCCTACAACCCGGCCAGGTGGCACCGCCTCTTTCCAAAGAAGGGGACCATCGCGGTGGGAGCGGACGCGGACCTGGCGATCATCGACATCGATGCCGAGAAGAAAGTGACCACGGAGACCCTCCACTCGGCCCAGGACTATACGCCGTTCGAAGGGATGAAGCTCAAAGGCTGGCCCGAGACCACCATTGTGCGAGGCAGGGTGGTATTCGAAGACGAACGTGTGGTCGGGGAGCCAGGCTGGGGCCGCTACCAGCACAGGCCCGCGACCCGGGCATTGTAGGCGGGAGCGGGGCGGCCGGCCGATTCAGCGGAGGACAGGAAGCCGTGGTGGAGATGATAAGGGACAAGGGCATCCCCCTCTACTACCAGATAGGGACGATTCTAAAGGAGCGAATCCTATCCGGGGAGCTCCCTGCGGGCGCCCCCTTGCCCGGGGAAGAGGCCTTGGCCAGGGAGTACGAGGTGAGCCGGATCACGGTGCGCCGCGCCCTGGCAATGCTGGAGACCGAGGGGCTGATAATCCGCCAGAGGGGGCGGGGGACATTCGTGGCCGAGCGGTCGGCCAAGGTCCGCCCCACCCGCTTCTCAGGCTCCATTGAAGAGCTGATCGCCCAGGTCACCTCCACCAGCGTCAGGATCCTGGATTACAAGACAATCGAGCCCCCGGAGGACGTGGCCGAGAAGCTGAACCTGGCCGAAGGGGACAAGGTGGTGAGGATCGACAAGGTCCGGCTCATTGACGGCTACCCCTTCTCAGTAGTGGTCAATTTCCTGCCACAAGAGACCGGAGAGAAGATCAAGCCGGAGGATTTGAGCAAAAAGCCCCTTTTGGTCGTCTTGGAGGAGAAGCTGGGAATTAAGGCCGACGAGGCGGTCCAGTCGGTGGAGGCCACCATCGCCGGCGCCGAGATCGCCTCCCTCCTGGACATCCGGGTGGGCGCCCCGCTGCTCAAGGCGGAGCGAACGGTCTTTGATGTGGAGAGCAAGCCGGTGGAGCATGTATCGGTGCTCTACAGGGCCGACAAGTACTTCTACACGGTGCGCCTCAAGAGAAACCGCTCCGAAGACGCGGTGGGGTGGGCCCCCCAGGTGGTTGAGGCCAATCTGAACAGCGGCAGGGGAGGAGAATGACGGCCATGAGCGTCGCCCGGGAATTGGCCGAGTACGCGGCCGAAATGAGCTTTGATGAGCTCCCTGCGGAAGTGGTCCACCAGACCAAGCGCCTAGTCCTGGATACCCTGGGTTGCGCCCTGGGAGGGTATCCGAGTGAAACCGGCCGGATCCTGAGGGAGTTCGCCCAAGAGGCGGGCCACCCCGGCGAGGCCACCGTCTTTGCAAGCGGGGCCAAGACCTCGGCCCTTATGGCCGCCCTGGTAAACGGCGCCATGGTGCGCTACCTGGACTACAACGACACCGCATTCATCATCCAGGGCGACATCTATCGCTCCGGCTACCACCCGAGCGAGGTGATCCCCGGGGTGTTGGCCCTTGCAGAGCGCGAGGGGATCAACGGCCGCGGGATCATGACGGCGATCAACCTGGGCTATGACCTGTCCCTGGCCTGGCTCGAAGGGGTCGTGGGCCCGGGGATAGAGAAGTACGGGTTCAACGGAGACACCCGCGGGGCGTACGTCATGCCTCTGGTGGCCGGTCACATGCTGGGGCTGGATCCCGAGCAGATGATCAACGCGATAGGTATAGCAGGGAGCTGCCACGCGGTCTTCGGCATCCTGGACACCCCGGCCGAAGAGTACACCATGACCAAGAACATCCGCTTCCCCACCATGGCCCAGGCCGGTCTGCAGGCCGCACTGCTGGCCCGCAAGGGCTTTACCGGGCCCCAGGGGATGATCGAGGGGCACGACGGCCTGATAGAAGTGGTGATGCGTGGAGACTACGATCTCGAACGGCTCCGATCGGCACGAAGGAAGTGGTCCATAATGGATTCCTGCATAAAGTCCATCATAGCGGACTTCTCGTCCCACGGCCATCTGAGCGCCACACTGAACCTGGCCCGCGAGCATGACATCCGGCCCGAAGACGTCGAACATATAAGGATCCGGACCTCCAAGCGCTGCGCGGAGCACACAGGAGACCCGGTCAAAAAGTATCCCAAGAACAAGGAAACCGCGGATCACTCCTCCTACTGGCTGACCGCTGTCGCCATTATGGAGCGGCAGATCGGCCCCAACCAGTTCAAGCCGGAGAAATACGAAGACCCCCGGGCCCTGGAGCTCATAGACAAGGTGGAGCTGGTGGGCGATCCGTCATTGGACAAGCTCCGGCCGGCCGGTGAGTCGACGATCATTCTAAAGGACGGCCGGGAACTCTCCTCATTCGTGGATTACCCGCGGGGCCACGCCAAGAACCCCATGACCGATGAAGAGGTGATCGCCAAGTTCAGGGATGTCGCCTGCGGGTACCTGAGTGAAGAGAGGATGGAGCAGGTGACCGAGCTGGTCTTCGGCCTCGAAGACCTGGAGGACCCGGGTCGCTTGATGAACCTGTTGGTCTCGGACAAGTAATGGATTTCAGGAGTATTTAGATGGCCCGCATATACGAGTACCAGAGCAAGGAGATCTTGAACCGGGCGGGAGTGGCCGTTCCTGCGGGAAGGGTCGTGGAGGAGCCTTCAGAGGCGGCGGCCGCGGCCCGGGAGATCGGCCGGCCGGTGGTGGTAAAGGCCCAGGTCTGGGCCACAGGCCGCTACGCGGCAGGCGGGATTCGATTCGCCGACACCCCGGAAGAAGCGGAGAAGGCGGCAGGAGAGATACTGGGCGCCCGCATCAAGGGCCTGGAAGTAAGGAAAGCCCTGGTGGAGGAGAGGCTCGAGGTCGACCGCGAGGTCTTTGTGGGGGTGGTGGTCTCGAACTCCCACCGGGTCAAGGGCCCCATCCTCATCTTCTGCTCAGAGGGGGGCTCATCCGTGGAGGAGGTCTCGGCCCGCAACCCGGAGCGCATAGCCCGGCTGGAGGTGGATTACCTGGCCGGCGTATCCGAGGAGGCGGCGGAGACCCTGATCCGCGAGGCGCGATTCGACGGGGAAGAGCCCGCTGACGGAGTGATCGAGAAGACCGCCCGTGCGGCCGCGGCCGTATATCGGTCCTTTGTGGAAAACGACGCCAGGAGCCTCGAGGTGAACCCCCTGATCCTGACCAAGGACGGCCGTGTGCTGGCGGCCGATTGCCACTTTGCGATCGACGACAACTCGGTATTCCGCCACCCTGAGCTGGGCATTGCGGTCCCGAGGGACATGGAGCGGCCGCCGACGGACCTGGAGATAAAGGCATGGCGAATCGAGGAGGGCGACTACCGGGGCACCGGGTATTTCTCCCAGATGACGCCTGAAATCGAGGGCCGGGGCTGGGTCGGCTTCCACGGTGTGGGCGGAGGAGGCGCCATGCTCGGGGCCACCGCATTCATAGCCCGGGGGCTCAAGATCGCCAATTACGCGGACACCTCGGGCGACCCGCCCGCCTCCAAGATCTACAGCGTGATCAAGTGCATCCTGTCCATGCCTGTTGACGGTTACGTGCTCATGGGCGCGGTCCTCGCCAACCAGGAGATGTGGCACCACGCGCACGCCCTGGTCAAGGTCTTCCGCGAGGAGGCCTCCAAGAGGCCGGGGTTTCCGGTGGTCCTTCTCCTTGCGGGCAACAAGGAGAAGGAGTCGGCCGAGATCATCCGCGCCGGCTTCGAGGGGCTGCCGCTCAGGTATGAGATCTACGGCCGGGACTACATCTACCAGACCGACGTTATCGCGGATCGGGTGGAGGCCCTGGTCAAGGAATACATGGCCGAGACCGGCCGGGAGAAGTGATATGTCCGCCAGTGATCATTTGGAGTTCACCACCCGGAAGTGCACCATCACCCTGGACTACGGCGAGTGTCTTCCGGCGAGAGACGACACATCGGATCCTGCCTGCGGCTTCGCCTGCGTCAAGGCCTGCCGCCTGATGGGCCGGAACATCCTCAAGATAGAAAACAATCGCCCGGTCCTGACCGTGACCGATCCCGAGGAGCTCAAGCGGCTGGACAACGAGTGCCTGGCCTGCGAGTACAACTGCAGCATCCACGGCCCGGGCTGCATTGATATCGCGGTCCGCCTGGACTGATACGGAGATCCTCTTATGGCTATACTCTGCGACGAAAACACGAGAATGCTCATCCAGGGCATCACCGGCCGCTTCGGTCAAGGTGTCGCCAGAAGGATGATGGAGGTGGGCTCCCACGTGGTGGCCGGGGTGACGCCCGGTCGCGGGGGCCAGAGCGTCTGGGGCGTTCCGGTCTTCAATACGGTCGCCGAGGCCCTGGACCTTGTGGGAGAGGTGGACGCCGCTGTCACCGTCGTCCCCGGTCCCCAGGCCAAGGGGGCGGTGATCGAGGCCTTTGACGCGGGCATTTCCACGGTGCTGATGCGGGTCGAGCGCGTGCCCCTGCACGACGCCCTCGAAATAATAGCCCATGCCAGGAAGCGCGGGATCCGGCTCCTGGGCCCGGGCTCAGCCGGGCTGGTGACTCCGGGGCGGGCCAGCCTGGGAGGGCTCGGCGGCTTTGTGGGGTCTTCGGACCTGCCGCAGGTGGCCTTCAAGCCCGGCAGGATCGGCGTGGTCTCACGGAGCGGAGGCCAGACCACTACGCTTTCCTGGGTGGTATGCCAGGCCGGCTTCGGAATCTCCACCGCTGTCCACCTCGGCTCCGAGCCGGTACTCGGGCTTACCCTGGCCGAGATACTGCCGCTCTTCCAGGCGGATCAAGAAACGGACGGCGTGGTCTATTTCGGCGAGATCGGAACGGTAATGGAGGAGGAGGCCACGGATGTGATAAGGACCGGCGCTTACACCAAGCCACTCATAGCGTACATCGCCGGCAAGGGCATGCCCCAGGGGCTCAGGTTCTCCCATGCCAGCGCCATTGTGGAGGGCGGCAAGGGCTCTGCAGAGGGCAAGATCGAGGCCTTGAAGAGCGCAGGGGCCCACGTGGTCGACCGCCCGGACGACCTGGGCGGCAAGCTCAGAGAGATCTTCGGCGGACAGGCGCCCGGGGAGGTTTAGTATGCCAGAGATTCTACGTTCCATGCTCTATGTCCCGGCCAACAGCTGGCGTATGATAAACAACGCCCTTTCAGAAGGAGCTGACGCGGTCATCCTGGACCTGGAGGACGCCTGCCCCATGGCCGAGAAGGAGACCGGCAGGATCTTCGCAAGGGACGCCCTGCCCCTCCTGAAAGAGCACGGGGTCAAGGCCTGGGTCAGGATCAACTCGCTCGAGACCGGGCTCGCCGAGACCGACCTCTCATACATAGTAAGCCCGCACCTGGACGGGGTCATGCTGGCCAAGACCGAGTCGGCCGAGGACCTGAGAAGAATAGAAGAAGTGATCCGGGCCCTCGAGGCCGAAAAGGGCGTTGAGACCGGTAAGGCGGCCCTGGCCGCGCTCCTGGAAACCCCGGGGGCGGTCGAGGGGGTGCGGGAGATAGTCCGCGCCACTCCAAGGCTCGAGGCGGTCGCCTTCGGCGCGGGAGACTTCTCCCGTGAGATGGGGGCCGGGATGGGGGTGACCAAGCTGAGCCCGGAAGAGTACTTCCCCATGACCCTCTATGCCCGCTCGAGGATCGCCCTGGCAGCCAGGGCCGCGGGCGTCGCAGCCATTGATTCGCCCTACTTCGGGCTGGTGATCGACCTCAAGGGACTGGCCGGGGAATCGGAGCAGGTAAGGCTGCTGGGCTTCTCGGGCAAGCAGGCCACCCACCCCCGCCACGTGGGGCCCATAAACCAAGCATTCAGCCCCTCCGAGGAGGAGATCGACTTTGCAAGGCGTCTGGTCGAGGCCTTTGACAAGGCCCAGGCCAAGGGGCTGGGTGCTACCTCCATGGGCGGCAAGATGATCGACTACAGCTCCGCCAAGCGGGCGCGGGCCCTGCTTGAGACGGCAGAGGCCGTGAGGGCCAAGAACCAGG
>CAZYJR010000065.1:0-7431 GCA_964647905.1 uncultured Desulfobacterales bacterium
TTTTATGGCGCGCCCAGCAGGATTCGAACCTGCGACCTACGGATTCGTAGTCCGTCACTCTATCCAACTGAGCTATGGGCGCTTGATGTGATTTTTTTATATAGCATCTTGCTGCTCAGCAGGCAACGCCTAGTTTGGTATTCGCCGGGAGGCGGGCATGAAAGGATTTTGTCTTGGATCGATCCATGTCAGGGGCTATACTCGTAACCTTGGAGAGCACTTGCTGAGAGGAGGCATATGAGAGAGCTTCGTTATCCGGGCTTTTGGTTGTCGCTGGGTTGGTGCCTGGCGGCGGTGGTGGTGGTGCTCTCCCTGATCCCCTCCCCGCCGGAGCCCGAGGCCTTTGAGGGACAGGACAAGGTGTTCCACTTGGCCGCCTATGCGATGCTGATGCTGTGGTTCGGGTCCATATACCTGCCGGGCCGGGCGCTGATTAAGGCGGCGGCCTACTTGATCATCATGGGAATAGCCCTGGAGGCGGCTCAGGGGATGGGGGGGCACAGGAGCTTCCAGTTCCTTGACATGGCGGCGAACACGGCCGGGGTGGCGCTGGGGTGGTGCCTGTCCTCCACTCGTCTCTCCAAGGGCTTCGGCCTTATCGAATCCCGGATCCACGGGAGCCCTCCCGGATCCGGCGGATGATCTCCGATGAGGACCGGCCGGGGAGGACCGGGATGCGTCTTACGAGTCCGCCCGCACTCTTCACCTCGGAGGCCCCCACTATGGAATCCTCCTCCCAGTCCCCGCCCTTGACCAGTATGTCGGGCATCAGGGCCTTGATCACCCTCAAGGGGTCCTCTTCGTCGAACAACACCACCGCGTCCACCGAATCCAGCGCCGCCAGGAGCTCGGCCCGGTCGTCCTCAGGCACTACGGGCCTCCCCTCCCCCTTGATCGCACGGACCGAGCGGTCGCTGTTCACCGCGACCACCAGGTAGTCCCCGAGATTGCGCGCTGCGGAAAGATAACGGGTGTGGCCGGGGTGTAGTATGTCAAAGCAACCGTTGGTCAATACTATACGGCGCCCGGCGGCCCGGAGACGGGCCACCTCGTCTCGAAGTGCTTCCAGGGGGCGGATCTTGGCCCTGTAGTGCTCCATGTCCCTCCCGAACTGTAAGGCCTCTCGGTTGGTTCAAACGGCCCGGGCCGACGAGAGGCAATAGACCCTCGACGCCCCGGCTGCAAGCAGTGCGCGGGCGCAAGAGTCCAGGGTGCTCCCTGTGGTGGACACGTCGTCCACCAGGACTACTTCCCTGTCCCGAATGAGACGGCCTTCCCTAGCCTCGAAGGCGTTGCGGACATTGCGGCGACGCTCGTCGCGGCCCAGATCCACTTGGCGCGGCGTATCCCTCACCCGGTTGAGACAAAAGGGATCCAGGGTCAAGCCTGGAAGCCCGGCAACGTAACGAGCGAGGATGAGGCTCTGGTTGAACCCCCTTTCACGCAGCTTCCTCGGATGAAGCGGCACCGCAGCGGCCACCCCTTCTATCCCTGCGGGCAGCACCCTGCGGGCAAGGGCCGCCAGAGGGGGGCCTAGAACCTCCGCAAGGTGGGGAAGGCCGCCGTACTTGAACCGGTGAATGATCTCAAGCGCCGCGCCTTCGTAGAGAAAGCAAGCCCTGGCCGCCGCGAATGCGGGCGGATTGCGCAGGCAGGTCTCGCACAGTCTCTCTCCCGGAGGACCCTCCGGGAGAGGCACCCCGCACTTACTGCAAAAAGGCGATCGGATCGGCATGAGGCTCGGGAGACAGGCCGGGCAAAGCCCCAGCCCGCCTTCGTCACTGACGGAAGGGCCGAGCAGCGACCCGCAAGCCGGGCACCGCGGCGGATAGATCAACTCAACCCATGCCTTCAGTAGACTCATCACGCGCCTGCTTCAGGAAAGCCTCGAAGGAAGCCTCGGGATTGATGCCCGGGCAGGCGTCCATCGCCTCCCTCCAAGCCGCCGGGTCGCGAAGCAAAGCCGCATAGAAGGGCCAAAGGGCGCACCGGGCCGGTTTGACCGGGTGGATGGCGCATCCCTTGCCGTTTCGGTAGAGCAAGCAGAAACCGTCCTCGCCTGCAGCGATGGAAACGGATCCGTTTCGCTCGGTACAGAAATCCCTCCTGAAGGTCTCGGAGGGCACTCCGAGGTAGGAAGCTATCCTGTCCAACTCCTCGGGGTCGATGGTGATCCCCCCTTCCCCGCGGCAGCACTGGCCGCACATGCGGCAGGAAAAGGCCTTCCTGGTGTTGACTCCGCTCATGCCCCCACTCCGGATCTCGCCGCTCTCCGCCTGACCCCGGCCAGATCATCCAGGTCCCAGTCCACACGGAGGCGAACCCTGCGCTCACCGCCCTTGTCCCGGTAAACCAGATAGCCCTTTTCCAAACCGTGGCGGAACAGGCCCGCGGTGACAGCCACATCCTCCCTGCAGTAGGACTCCAGGCTCTCCATGTCCCCGGAACGAAACCAGCGGACCGCCTGAACCCCGTCGGCGGTCTTGCCCCGCTTCAGGGTCTCCTTTGCCAGGTGGTCCAGGCCGAGGCGAAAACCCAGTCGGCTGTGGATGTCTTCCAGGATATCAAAAGTATTGATCTCGTTCAAATCATACGGCGAGTAGGCGCTAAGGACGCGGTAATCGAAGCGCTTGACATTGAAACCGACCACCAGATCCGCCTCCCGGATCAAGGCAAGGAGATCCGGGACCTGATCTTCGAGGTAGGAGCGGTATCTCCCGGCGGCTTCGTCATAGGCGACAGCCACGGAGACCCTCATTAGGTGCGCATTCCCCCAACCGCCGACCTCCTCGGCCAGCATCCGGGTCTCCAGGTCGAGATACACCACCCTGGGCCGCTGCTCCTCCTGCTCGGCCGGGGCGGCATCCGCCTTTGTGGAATAAGCGGCCCCGTCCCCTGCGGGGGAAGGCTCTTCCAGCGGGATGCGACCCAACAGGCAGTCAAGGACCATCATGGCTGCGGCCTTGTCCAGGGGCTTGTTCCCGGAGCCGCACTTGGGGGAGTGTATGCAGGAAGGGCAGCCCTCGTCGCACCCGCACTCATCCAGGTGCTCCCTGGTCCTTTCCAGGAGCTCGGCCGCCACCTCGAACCCCCTTTGGGCCAGACCTACTCCGCCCGGATGGCCGTCATAGATGAAGACCGCTCCCTTGCCCAGCTCCGGGTGATGGGTGTAGCAGATCCCGCCTATGTCGTTTCGATCACAAAGCGCGAACAGGGGGAAGATCCCTATCGCGGCATGCTCTATGGCGTGAATCCCCCCCATGAAATGGAGCCTCCCGCCCTCGGCCATGGTGCGTATCACCGGCTCTATCTCCACCCAGAACCCCACGGTCTCGAAAGTCCGCGGGGGGAGATCCAGGGGTACCACCCCCAGGAGCTCCTGGCCGGGAAGGGCCCTCTTCTCGTACCCGGTGATCCTCTCGGTGACCCGCAGGGTCCCTTCGCGGACCAGGAAACGCCCCCTGGGCATGCCCCGATGGACCCGCAGTATGGAGGTCTCCTTCTCCGTTCTTACCCTGGTGAAATACTTCAGGCTGCAACGCCTGACCACTATGTCATGCCTCTCCAGATCCAGCCGCTCCACCAGGTAGTGCATGCCCCGGTGGAGGTAGACGGCGCCCTGGTGGCACTCCTTTAGGGCCCTGACCCCGTCCACGGTGCCGATTGCGGCCCCGGTGCTTGAGTCGAATATGGTGAAGGTCCGCCCCACGGACCGTATATTCACTTGGAGCTGGGGGTTCTTAACCGCAGGGTACCACTCGGGGGGGTCCTCGGCGGATCGCCTCAGGTCGCCGCTAAGCTCCAGCTCTTCCAGCCTCGAGCCGAGGTCCCCGGGCCAGATCCGCCGGTCTTCCAGGGTCAACGGAATCTCGGCCGCGGCGCAAGGCAGGTGGGCGGCGGTGACGATGGGGTTTTCAGGATCCAGGACAGCGGCCTCGTAAGGTCTCTCGAACAGGTTGTCCGGGTGCCGAATGAAATACTGGTCCAGGGCGTCCGGCTTGGCCACCATTACGATCAGGGAGCTCCGTCCTGAGCGGCCCACCCTTCCTCCGCGCTGCCAGGTATTGATCACGGTCCCCGGGTACCCCACCAGGATGCACACGTCCATGTTTCCTATGTCTATGCCCATCTCCAGGGCACTGGTGGAAATAACCCCCAACAGGCTCCCGGCCGCGAGCTTCCTCTCGATCTCCCGCCGCTCACTGGGCATGAAACCCGCCCTGTAGGAGCTGATCCTGTTCCTGAGTCCGGGGGCCAGCCTAGAAGACCAGACGTGCATCAGCTCGGTCACCTTCCGGGCCTGGGTGAATGCGATGGTCCTGAAGCCCGCCTCCAGACTCCTCACGAAGAGCCGGGCGGCCAGAAAACTGGGGCTGGTCCCGGGATTGAGAAACAAGAAATGCCGCCCCGAGCGCGGCGCCCCTCCCCCTTCCACCACCCGGAGCGGCGCCTGTATCAGGCTCTCCCCGAACTGGGCGGGGCTGTGGACCGTGGCCGAGAGGAGGACAAAAAGCGGATCAGAGCCGTAATGAGCGCACACACGCCTCAGACGCCTCAGCACCTGGTTCATGTGGGAACCGAATATCCCCCTGTACGTGTGCACCTCGTCCAGGACCACCAGGGCCAGGTTCTTGAAGAGCTTGGCCCAGGAATCGTGGTAGGCCAGTATGCCGCGGTGCAGCATATCGGGGTTGGTGAGGAGCACGCCGGGCATGCTGCCCTTGATCTGCTTGCGCCTGTAGGGCGAGGTGTCGCCGTCATATACGGCGGCGGAGACCCGGTTGATGCCGGCTTCCCTGATAAGAAAATCGAACGCCTTGAGCTGGTCCTGCTCCAGGGCCTTCAATGGGAAGAGATACAGGCCCCTCGCCTCGGGGTCCCGTCTCAAGCACTCCAAGAAGGCCAGGTTGTATATGAGACTCTTACCGCTCGCCGTCGGGGTGGCAACGAGGACGTTCCTTCCCCGGCGGATCTCCTCCAGGGCCTCGGCCTGGTGGCGATAGAGGGAATGGATCCCCATGCGACTGAGAGCGCCGGTGAGCGCCGGGGGGACGCCGCCCTCGGGCGCGTGTGATGCCTTCTCCGGGGGTATGTAGCGGTGATGGGCAAAGGCCCCTCCGAATTCCCTGTCGTCTCTCAGGGCCTGGATAAACTCGGTCAGCTGCAAAGGACTCCTCTCCGGTGCTCCGGTCTGGACCTCCTCAATAGCATACCTCCGGGGCCTTGTTTAGCGTTTTTCCAAAGCGCCCCGGGAGATCCGGTGAAGGAAAAAAGGAGATGACTTGCGGAGATGACTGTGATAACATTTTAATATTAGTGATTTTTCATGCTTTTCTCGAGGAAGCCGCCATGCCCCCTTCCGTAGAAAACCAGTTCCCCATAGTTCGCCTCAAGTATCGCCAGGGCGATCTCATTATGAAGGAGGGCGACTTCGGTGTCTCCATCTACAAGGTCAACAAGGGCCGGGTTCAGGTCACCAAGGAGCAGGAGGATACAGAGGCGGCCCTCGCCGTCCTGGGGCCGGGGGAAGTCTTCGGCGAAATGGTCTTTTTGAACAAGGCCGTGGAGACCAGGTCCGCGTCCGTACGGGCCCTCGAGGACGTGGAGCTGGAGGTCTGGCACCCGAGTCGCCTGAGCAGCGAGTATGAACAGATGTCGCCGGTCCTCAAGTACATCACCGACCAGATGCTCAAGAGGCTCTCCAGGATGAACAAACTGTACGGGGAGCTCAACCGGAAACTGGAGCTGGCGCAAAGAAGACGGAAAAAAGAGGGGCCGGAGGCAGCCAAGAGGCGATACCATAGAAAGGAATTGAACCTGGACTGCATCTATCGCCCGGCAGGCGCGCCTGAAAAGGTCCGCTTGAGCGGGCGCATAACCGACATGAGCGTCGGGGGGATCGGGATGGAAGTCAGCGCCCGGAACACGGTAAACTTCAGCCACGGCATGAACGAAAGACTCTTGGTCCTGACAAAGCTTCCCGGCGGGCGGGAGCTGAAGCTGTCAGGCAGGATACGATCGGTAAAGAACCACAATACGCCCGGCCGTATGAGACTGGGAATGGAATTTGCGGACTTGGACGGGGAGGCCGCCAAGGCCCTTCGCTTCTTCATGATGTCCTGAGAGCCGGGCACAGGCGGCCGAGAGGGGGGCACCCATGACCATAGACACCATGATTTACGGCTACATGGTGGATGAGCATTCCTACTCGGACAAACAGGCCATAATCGAAGAAAACAGCCTGGGGGACTGGGTGTATGTAGTCCTCGAAGGTCAAGTCAGGGTGAAGAAGCAGACCAAGAAAGGAACGGTCACCCTCGCCACCCTGGATGAGGGGGCCGTTTTCGGGGAGATGCCTCTGTTTGTAAAGACCAGCAAGGTCCGGATGGCGACAGTGGAGGCCCACGAACCGGTCAGAGTGGGCGTCCTGGATACGGCGCGGCTGGACCGGGAGCTTGAATCACTCTCACCACAGCTAAGGCGGCTCCTCAGGACCCTCGGGGCCAGGTTCACCGATACAGTGGAGCGGATAAGC
Source organism: uncultured Desulfobacterales bacterium (assembly GCA_964647905.1). Taxonomy (GTDB): domain Bacteria; phylum Desulfobacterota; class DSM-4660; order Desulfatiglandales; family HGW-15; genus CAZYJR01. Next base: position 6,536 of record CAZYJR010000065.1, read on the forward strand.
CGGGTGGCGGCGGAACAATAGGGAGAGCTACAATCCGAGCTCCCTCCTGGTCGATTCCAGGTCCTCCTGCCTCCTCTCCCACTCGCCCATCAAGTCCTCCAGCTAACCCCTGACTTGGGTTTCGGGTCTGTAGTTTCACCACGAATCTGCTGAAACGCAGGCATATCAACCGGTTAAAGGCGCTCGCAAAAATAGGCGTGTGTCTACGAGGTTTCGGAGATCGGTTCGAGGCGGTCAAGCAGGAGCGGTGGCTTGATATTTAAGGATTTCAGGATGCTACGAACATTGGCGGTGAGCTCGTTGCGCCGGTAGAGGCGGTAGGCACTCGTGGAAAAATACGAAATTTGTAGCTCGTCCAGCGCGCCCTTGATCCGGCTCCAAGGTTGCCCGCAGCGGTGCTCGGCAACCCGTTCTATGAGCAGGGACAGCACGCACACCTTGACATGCGCTTCGATGCGCCGGGGCAGCCAGTGGTAGAGGGGGGACACATGGATCTGCGTCCGCTTCAGGGACCGAAAGCAGCGCTCGATCACCATGAGCCCCTTGTAGCCCTCGGCGGCATCCTCGAGGCGCAGGGTGTCGTCATTGGTCTCCAGCACCCACTTGCCGTCGTACTTGGCCGCCTCACGGACCGCCCCGCGGTCGATGCGGAGCTTGTTGCTCTTGGTCACCCGGGGGTAGCGCTTGAAGCGGAGGGAGGCGAGCAGCTCGATGGCCCACTGGGCGGTGGCATCCGGCTTGGGGTGCCGGGCGAGCTCCTCTTCGAGGTAGCGTACAGCCTCCTCCCGGCGCTTTCCCTGCCGCTTGGCCTCCTTGGGGTTGTAGCAGAGGATGTAGCGCTTCCTTCGTTCGCCGTCCCCGATCACGACTTCCTTGGCGTGGAGGTTGTCGCGGAT
>CAZYJR010000066.1:0-6119 GCA_964647905.1 uncultured Desulfobacterales bacterium
CAAAAAAGGCACCCCCTCCGGAGAGAGGGTGCCTCTTTACTTACTCAGTCAGTCAACAGACTAGACCACCTTGACGTTGACCGCGGCAGGGCCTTTTCTGCCCTGCTCTATTTCGAAGGTTACCCGGTCGCCTTCGTTGAGCGACTTGAAACCCTCGCCGGTGATTGCCGAATGATGGACGAAAACGTCCGATCCGCCTTCCTGTTCGATGAACCCGAAACCTTTTCGGTCACTGAACCACTTCACGGTACCATTGGCCATAACAGCATCCTCCTTTCCTAAAAACTCTCAACGTTTCAAACTGGAGGTGGCCATTTTGGCAAATGGTTTGTCCCTTCAGTAAGGAAACCGCCCTGCGCCTCAGCGGCAAGGCCTTATTGATAGGGATATATTAACCCCTTTTCAAACGAGAAACAAGATAATAATTGATCTTCAGCACAGAATTCTTCGCCCCCGGCAATTGCAGGAAACCTGGTTTGGTATTAGAATCCGAGTCGCTTGAGGAGGCCCGCTTGCAGTACGGGCGGGCCGCTGTAACCCTTAAACGCCGGAAAGGAGGCCCCATGAAGGTCCTGGTGCTTTACTATTCCATGTATGGCCACGTCTTCAGGCTGGCCGAGGCCGCCGCCGAAGGGGCCCGCTCGGTGGACGGCGTGGAGGCCGAGCTGCGAAGGGTCCCGGAGCCCCTTCCGGAGGAAGTCCTCGAGAAAATGGGCGCACTGGAGGCCCGGGAGCTCCAAAATCATGTGCCTGTCTGCACGGTGGAGGAGCTGGGTCAGGCCGATGCGGTCATCTTCGGGACACCCACCCGCTTCGGGAACGTGTGCGGCCAGATGAGGCAATTCTTGGATGCAACCGGCGGGCTTTGGGTCAAAGGGGCGCTCATCGGCAAGGTGGGCAGCGTCATCACCAGCTCCAACACCCAGCACGGAGGGCAGGAATCAACCATCCTGGGGTTCCATGTAACCCTTCTCCACCACGGCATGATTATCGTCGGGCTCCCTTACGCATTCAAGGGCCAGATGACCATGGAGGAGGTAACCGGCTGCTCGCCCTATGGCGCTTCCACCATTGCCGGCCCGGAAGGGGCCCGCTTTCCCAGCCGGAATGAGCTCGAAGGAGCCCGTTTCCAGGGACGCTACGCCGCGGAGACAGCAAAGAAGCTCACCGCCTGAAGTCCCGGTGAGTTGACAGGCAGGGACACCTCGGGGTAGGTTTCAGGGCTCCGGCGTGAAGGCGCGAACGGCATGGCGTTCCAATCGGTGGAGGGCGGAATGAAGGCTGACAAGATAATCAAGAACGGCAATCTGGTAAACGTCTACACCGGCGAGATACTACGTTCAGACGTGGCCTTGCTTGGAGAAAGGATCGTCTACGTGGGCGGCTGCAGCGAGTCCCCCGGCCCGGAGATCGAGGTCTTCGACGCCCGGGGCGACTACCTGGTGCCCGGGTTCTTCGACGCCCACGCGCACATGGATCTCTTCTACAACCCGGCCGCCTATGCCCGATGCGTGCTGGCGAGGGGAACCACGGGTCTTTTCAATGACGGCCATGACCTGGCGGCCGCAATCGGCGTGGACGATTTCCTCGATGTGTTCGAGCGGCTCCAGAGCGGGCCCATGACCATAAGGAGCGGCGCACCGGCAGCCACGCCGCCCTTTCCCGGAGTGGAAGGAGAAGAGCTCTGGTCGGCGTCCGATTTTGCCAAGGCCATGGAGAGCGACTTCATCGTGTCAGTCAGCGAGACCGTCGCTTACCTGCGTATAGTGGTCCGGGACCCGGAATTGATGCGCCGCTTGAGCCTGGCCGGGCAAAAGGGCAAGCTGGTGGAGGGGCACACAACCGGTGCCAACTGGGACCGCCTTAACGCCCTTGCTTATCAGGGAGTCCTCTCCTGCCACGAGGCCCTCAATGCAAGGGACGTACTCCACCGTCTCAGGTTGGGATTCCACGTGATGCTAAGGCACGGATCAATCCGCCAGGACATGGACAGGTACATGGATACCTTACGGGCGGTGGAGGGTTTCGACACCAGCCGGGTGATGCTGGTCTCGGACGGCATATTCGCGGATCACCTCTTGGACTGGGGCAACATGGATTGGGTGGTGGCCGAGGCCGTGCGATGCGGCCTGGATCCTGTGCGCGCCGTTCAGATGGCCACTTTGAACCCTGCCAGGTACTTCCGTATGGATCATGTCTTGGGGGCGATCGCCCCGGGCCGCCTCGCCCACGTACTGGTGGTCCCGGAGCTGGAGCGGCCTTTTCCCCGGATGGTCTTTGCCAAGGGGGAGCTGGTCGCCGAGCAAGGGCGGCTCTTGGCGGACCCGTTCCAGGATCCAGGCCCGGTTGCAGGCAGCCGGCCCTTCACCATAAGGGGCATTGATGAAGGCATGTTCCGGATCGAGAATCACCCCTCGAAGGAGACGGTCCCGGTGATCACCATCGTGGACCGAACGGTCACCGGGAGGGAGGATATGGAAATACCCTCCAGGGACGGGTTCTACGAGCCTCCGGGCGACCTGCTCGAGGCCTTCTTGATCAGCAGGGACGGCGAGCGCACCGGGAAAGGCTTTGTAAAAGGGTTCCCCCGCCGCCTGGGCGGACTGGCCTCCACAGTGGCGCACGACACGCACGGCCTGCTGGTATTGGGATCCTCCCCGGCGGACATGGCGGCGGCGGCGAGGGAGGTCCTGGAGACAGGCGGCGGGGTCGCCCTGGCCCAAAACGGCGAAATCCTGGCCAGGGTCCCCCTCCCGATCGCCGGGATCTGCTCTCTCAGGCAGGTGCCGGAGCTGGCCGCGGAGATCCGAACGCTGAACCGAAAGATTCAGTCCATGGGCTGCAACCTGGACAATCCCTTGTGGACGCTGGTCTTCCTGACCTTCACCTCAGTGCTCCAGCTTCGCCTGACCTACTCAGGGGTCTACGACGTCAGGAAAGGCCGGATAGTGTTCTAGCCGGCGCCCCTTGATCGCTGCCGGGGGCGGCCCCGGGCGCGAGCACCTCCTCCACCTCGTCCACCATCGCCTTGAACGCCCGGCTGAACTCCGAACCCTCCTGCTCCAGGACCCTGGCGCCGCCGGAATCACCGCTTCTCACCACCTCCGGCTCCAGGGGGAGCCGTCCCAGCAGCCTGAGATTCTCCCTTTTCGCGGTCAATACGCCGCCCTGGGACTTGAACAGATCGATCATCCCGCCGCAGTGAGGGCATTTGAGCCCGCTCATATTCTCCACCAGGCCCAGTAACTCCATCTTGACCTGCCGGCAGAAGTTGATCGATTTTCTGACATCGGCGAGCGATACCTCCTGGGGCGTGCTCACGATCAGGGCCTTGGCGTCCGGTATGGTCTGTGCCACGGTCAAAGGTTCATCCCCTGTCCCCGGAGGCGAGTCAATGACCAGGAAATCCAGATCCATCCACTCGATGTCCGAGATGAACTGCCTTATGATTCCGCCCTTGAGCGGGCCGCGCCATATGGTGGCCGCGTCCTTGTCGCCCATGAGCACTTCTATGGACATCACCTCCAGGTTCGGGAGGTACTTCACCGGATGGGCCTTTCCCGGGCCTCCCGGAGAGAGCTCGCCCTTCAATCCCAGCATGCGCGGGATGCTGGGGCCGTGGAGGTCCACGTCCATAAGGCCCACGCTCCACCCTCTTTCGGCCAAGGATACGGCCAGGTAAGCGGCTACACTGCTCTTGCCCACACCCCCCTTGCCGCTCATAACCATTATCTTGTTTTTTATGTGAGTTAATCGCTGTTTTATATCAATATCTTGTTGATCCATCTTGGCCTTGCGAACAGCTTCCTGCTTATCCTTTGTAGCGCATGACATAGGGCAAAGACTCCTTTAATCCATATGAGTTACCGCCAAGGGACGTAAAAAGCCGCCCCGCGGCTATATGCCGGGCCGGCATCGGATTGTCCACATAAATCTCTACCTATAAGCAAGGGGCGTGCCCGGAATTCCCCTGAGGGGGCCTTCCGGATCAACCTCTTGAGATTCAAAGGGATACCGGCGCTTCCGGAGACAGCCCACGCCCGGGTGTCCCCCTTGCCTGCCGATAAAAGGGCAAAATGCAATCCTAGCGCCTGCAGCCGCGCCCGTCGGTCCGCGGGACGGGGATCTCCAAGGCCTTTATCTTGCGGTAGAGCGTGCTCGGATCGATACCCAGGTCCCGGGCGGCCTTCAACCTGTTTCCCTTGTGATAGCTAAGCGTTTGCTCGATAAAGCGCTTTTCCATGGTCTTGAGATCCATGGGCCCCTCTAGACCGCCCCGACTGTCCGCGCCGGGCCGGAGTTCGGGGGGCAGATGCCTGACCTCTATGATGCCGCTCCGGCAGAGGACAAAGGCCTGTTCTATAACGTTTTCGAGCTCCCTCACGTTGCCCGGGAAATCGTGCTCCATCAGGCGGGCCATGGCTTCGGCCGAGACCCCGGCGATATCCTTCCCCTGCCTGAGATTGAACTTCGCCACCAGGTGTTCCACCAGCAGGGGTATGTCTTCGCGGCGGCTTTTCAGTGTGGGGAGGACCAAGTGGATAACCCTTATGCGATAATAGAGATCCTCTCGAAAGACTCCCTCCCGGACGAGCTCGGCCAGATTCCGATTGGTGGCGGCCACCACCCGTACATCCACCCTCTGCGGCTGGGTGGACCCCAAGGGCTCGATCACCCTCTCCTGGAGGACTCGGAGGAGCCTTACCTGCAGAGCAGGAGATATGTCGCCTATTTCGTCCAGGAACAGGGTCCCCCCGTGGGCCAGGGCGAAGCGCCCGGCCTTTTCCCTCCTCGCGTCGGTAAACGCTCCCGCCTTGTGGCCGAAGAGCTCGCTCTCCAGAAGCGAGTCCGGCAGGGCCGCACAGCTCACAGGCACGAACCGGCCCTCTTTTCGCCGGGACAGATTGTGAATGGCCCGGGCGAAGAGCTCCTTGCCGGTCCCGCTCGCCCCTTCGATCAGGACGGTGCTCTCGCTCCGGGCGATCTGGGGCAGGAGCCTGAAGAGCTTCATCATCTCAGGGCTCCTGCCCACGATGTCCTCGAAGGTATACCGCTCTTGGAGCTCCTTCTGGAGCTCCTCTATCTCCCGCAGGTCCTGGAAGGTCTCCACTCCGCCTATGACCCTGCCGTCCGGGTCCTTGAGAACGGCGGTCGATATTCGCACCGGCACCAGGCGGCCCCGATTGTCGATGATGTAGGCTGTGGCGTTGAGGACCGGCCGGCCGCTGTCGAAAGTCCTCCTGAGCGCGCAATCCTCCCGGCAGATGCTGGCGTGAAAGACCTCCCGGCATGGCTTGCCCTCGGCCCTTTCCCTGGGGATCCCGGTGATACGTTCAGCGGCCCGGTTGAAAGAGGTGATGCGCCAGTCCAGGTCCACGGTGAAGACCGCCTCGTTTATGGAGTCAAGGATAACGTCCCTTACAGGGCTCGAGATAGGATCGGCCATGCTCTCGCCTCACATATACCAGTGCAAAATGCAATTATGGTAGGCCCTTTCAATGCGGATTGCAAGGGAGATCGCACTGAGAATCGGGCATCCGGCGGGCTGTACATGCCGCTCCAAGTGGTATAGAGTGGGCGCGATATTTTTGACCTGAACTGCTATGAGGACACCGCCATGCCGGGCGACCCAGGACCCAAGGATCTGGAGATAAGACCACCTTCGGAAGAGCAAGTGCTGGTGCTGGACCCCGAGGGGAGGATACTGCATCTGAACAGGGCGGCTTGCGAGGCCCTGGGTGGAAGCTCTCCCGACTTCTCAGGCAGGACCGCCTTTGAGCTCTTACCCGCGGATGCGGCCGAGAGGCTTCGCTCTTTTCACAGTCAGGCGATGCGCACGGGGCGTCCGGTCACGTTCGAGGAGCGCCCCGGGGGACGGCGGGTGGAGATCAGGCTTCATCCCGTTGCCGAGCCCGGAGGGAAGCCGGTCGGAGTGGCCCTGGTCAGCCGGGATGTAACGGCCCGGGTGGAGACGGGCTCCTTGAAGGCGGCCAGGATGGCCCTCAGGGAGACAGAGGAACTCTTCCGGGTATTCGCGGAGGACGCGCCTTTCGGCATGTCCGTTATGAACGCGGACTTTTCTTTTGAGTACTTCAACCCTAAGTTCACCGAGATACTAG
>CAZYJR010000067.1:0-5914 GCA_964647905.1 uncultured Desulfobacterales bacterium
GCTTGTTTCTGCTGTTCTTGAAGCTGCGGGCCTTGACCAGGCCCTTGGCAGCCAGGCCCCGGAGGCAGTAGTTTACCTTTCCCAGGCTTATGCCCAGGTCCCGGGCAAGCTCGCGCTGGTTCATGCCGGGGTCCGTATGGAGCCGGCGGAGGATCTTGAAGTCGGCTTCCTTCATGCTGGCTCTTGCCGGGTGTTCAATGTTGAACGATTTTAAGGGACGGCCCTCCCCCCCTGTCAAGGGGTTTCTTGCCGAATGACTCAGAAATCGTCATCCTCGTCAGGATCGAAATCCATCATGTTGGTGGCAAAATTCAGAAAGACGCCTAATGCTTCGGATACGTTCTTTACGACCTCGCTGTAGGCCACTTTCTCTTCAACCGTCTTAGCTTTGGACATCCCCCTTAACGCCTTTGACAATTCGCTGGATAGATCACCCAATATTTTGTCCGGATCCATTCTTTTCCTCCTTTAAGATAATGTTTTCTTGTGTGTTGCTTCAGGTCTTTGGCGTCTACGCGTATAGGCCAGGTTTGTACGACCAGGGGGATAGGATCATAGCCTCTATTGTAAGACCGGTCCAGTTTTTTCGGGATTGAAATGGGCGGGCGTATGTGTTAAAGAGCTTCAGCCGCTCGGGGGGTTCCCAGGGCGGTTCTCGTCGGGTGTGTCTCCACAAGGTTCATCTTATTTTGGAAGGAGGGTGCTATGAAGAAGGGTCTGTGGTGTATGCTTTCCCTGGCGGTCATGATGTTTTCAACGGGTGCGGCCGCCCAGCCCAAGGCGATCAAGATCGGGATCAACGCGCCCCTGACCGGCGACATCCCAAAGGTGGGAGAGGGCACCAAGTACGCGGCGCAGATGTGGCTGGAGGACATAAAGGCCGCGGGCGGTTTGGAGGTGGGGGGAAAGAAATTCCCCGTGGAGGTGATTATCGAGGACAACGAGGCCAAGGCCGAATCCGCGGTCAAGGCCAACACCAAGCTGATTACCGAGAACGAGGTCCTGGTGATCGTGGGCCCCCAGTCCTCCAAGCAGGCGGTGCCCGCGGGCGGAGTGGCGGACAACTACAAGACCCCCATGATCAGCCCCTGGTCGACCAATCCGGACACTACCAAGGACAGGCCTTATGTGTTCAGGGCTTGTTTCTTGGACCCCTTTCAGGGCCCTGTGGTGGCGAACTTCATAACGGAGGAGTTCGGTTTCACCAAGGCGGCGGTCCTCTATGACGTGGCGAGCGACTACCCCAAGGGGCTGGCCGAGTTCTTCAAGGAGGCGTGGGAAAAGATCCACGGTCCCAAGAGCGTGGTGGCCTTTGAGAGCTTCACCACGAAGGACGCGGATTTCAGCAGCCAGCTCACCAAGATACTCCAGTCCGGCGCGGAAGTGCTCTTCACCCCGCAGTACTACAACGAGGTGGCCCTGATCGTGCAGCACGCCCACGAGCTCGGGTGGAACAAGCCCATCGTGGGGAGCGACAGCTGGGGCTCGGCCGAGACCGTGGAGCTTTGCGGCCCGGATTGCTACGGGCTCTTCTTCAGCACCCACTATGCCGCGGCCGGCGCCAAGGGTGCGACCAAGGAGTTCATAGAGAGGTATGAGAAGAAGTACGGCTACGTGCCCGACGACGTGGCCGCCCTCACCTGGGACGCCCTCAGGATCGTGGAGCGGGCCGTCAAGGACTGCGGCGGGCTGACCGGGGACACCGCCAAGGACCGTGCCTGCGTGCGCGACGCACTGGCCCAGATAAAGGACTTCGAGGGCATCACCGGGAAGATGACCTTCACCGAGGAGGGCGACCCGATCAAGTGCGCCGTAATCGTCCGGATCAGCGACAAGGGCGAGTTCGAGTTCTACAAGTCGGTTTGCCCCTAAGAGCCGGGACCGGACTGATTCAAGCGGCGGGCCGGGGGCCTGCGCCCCTGCGCCCGCCTTCTTGAGAGCGCAAGGAGCCAGCCGATGCTATTCTTCCTCCAGAACCTGGTAAACGCCCTCCAGTGGGGCAGCTTCTACGCCCTGATCGCCCTGGGCTACTCCATGGTCTACAGCATCCTGATGCTCTTCAACTTCGCCCACGGCGACATCTTCATGGTGGGGGCCTACATCGGCTTCGGCGTGGCGACCGGACTCCTGGCCCTGGCGTCCTGGGGGGCCGTTGCGGCGCCCGGATGGGTGATCCTGGTCCTTACCATAATCATATCCATGTTCCTTACATCCTTCGTGGGCATGATAGTGGAGCGCGTGGGCTACCGCCCGCTGAGAGACGCCCCCAGGGCCTCGGCCGCGATCACCGGGCTGATGATCGGGATCATCCTGGAGACCACCAACCTGGCTCTGATGGGGGCCAAGCGGGTAAGGTTTCCGTATCTGATCGAGGGGCACACCTACAACCTGGGAGGGGTCTTCGTAACCAACAAGAAGATCATGATAGTGCTGGTCTCTATGGGCCTGATGCTGGCGCTCCACCAGTTCATCAAGCGCAGCCGGTACGGGATGGCCATGCGGGCCATGGCCTACGACTATGTGGTGGTCCCCCTGATGGGGGTATCCATCAACAGGATAGCCGGGATGACCTTCGCCATCGGGTCCGCCCTGGCCGCGGTGGCCGGGATCCTGTTCGGGGTGGCCTATCCGGTGCTCGATCCCTACATGGGCATAGTCTTCGGGTGGAAGGCCTTTGTGGCCGCGATCCTGGGCGGGCGCGGGTCCATCATGGGCGCGACCCTGGCGGGGTTCCTGCTGGGGTTCATAGAGATATTCGTGGCGATGGTCTTCCCCTCGACCCTGAGGGACCTGATCGCCTACTCGATCATCCTGATCATCCTGGTCTTCAGGCCGCACGGCTTCTTCGGCGAGCCCTACAGTGCGAAGCTGAGGCTCTAGCCGGCGGGACGAGGAAAGGATATGCCTGAAAAGACAGCCGGTACGGGAGGAGACATGACGGGCATGGCGCGCAGGATCTTGGCTCCGTTCTCCAATGCGCCGGTATTGGCATGGCTCCTGGGGGCCCTGGCGGCCGTCACCCTGGAGAGGGTGGCGGGGACCCCGCTGGCCCACTCCCTGGGCCTTGAAAAGACACCGATGCTCTTCGGCCTGGTGATAATGCTGGACAAGCCGCTCCTGATCCCTTCGGCCCTGATCTATGTGGCCGCAGTCTACCTGATCCCCATCCTGGCGGTAATAAGGGCCTCCCGTTTTGCCGCGGACAGGGCGGTCGGGGGTCTTCTGCGCTTTCCCACGATCGTGACCGTGCTGGTCCATTTGGGGCTACTCTACATGGTGCTCCACATCTGGTCCGGACTGAGCCCGTACAGGGTGCTCTCGCTCAAGCTCACCCTGATCGCGGTGATCGTGACCCTAAGCCTCAACCTCATAAACGGATACATGGGGGAGTTTTCGTGCTCGCACCCGGGCTTCATGGCCCTGGGCGCGTACGGGGCCTCGGTCTTCACCCTGGCCCTGTTCGTGGAGCACAAGCTCTTCGGCGCGCCCTTGCTGCCGGCCTGGATGGGGCCGTTCCTCTTCCCGGTAGGGCTGATAGCCGGGGGCCTGGTGGCCTCGCTCGGGGCTCTGGCCATAGCCATACCCTCGTTCCGCACCCGCGGGGACTACCTGGCTATCATCTCCCTGGCCTTCATGTTCATCGTAAAGAGCCTGATCGAGAACCTGGAGGTGGTGGGGGGGCCGAGGGGCCTTGGCAACCAGCCGGACTGGGCCAATCTGCCCACCGTCTTCATATGGGCGGCGGTGGCCCTCTGGATGATAAACAACTTCGTGCGCTCCACCCTGGGAAAGGCGGTCAACGCGGTGAGGGACGATGAGGAGGCGGCCGAGGCCATGACGGTCAACACCAGGCGGACCAAGATCATCAACTTCATGTTCGCCGCCTTCTGGGCCGGGGTGGCCGGGGGTCTTTTCGCCCATGTGCTCAGGTACGTCAATCCGGGCACGTTCGGGATACAGAAGCTCGCCGAGGTGCTGGCCATGGTCTACTTCGGGGGCCTGAACTCGGTGGTGGGCTCGGTGGTCGGGGCCGTGAGCCTGAGCCTGATGAGCGAGGCCCTGCGGCCCCTGGAGATATTCAAGTGGATCCTGATCCCTCTCCTGCTGATCCTGGTGATGATCTTCCGTCCCACCGGGCTCATAGCCTTCAGGGAGTTCGATGTGCGCAAGATACTGAGCCCCAGGACGAACCCGGAACAAGAGGTATAACATGGCTCTCCTCGAGGTCCGAGACATGACCCACTTCTTCGGCGGGCTGCGGGCCGTCTACAACTACAACCTGGCGGTTGAGCCCGGAGAGGTGCGGGGGCTGATCGGCCCGAACGGCGCGGGAAAGACCACCATATTCAACCTGATCACCGGCATTCACAGGCCCACCCAGGGGGACATAGTCCTGGACGGAAAGAGCCTGGTGGGCCTGTACCCCCACGAGATCGCCTCCAGGGGCCTGGGCCGGACCTTCCAAAACCTCCAGCTCTGGCGGCACATGACGGTCATCGAGCACGTGAAGATGGCCAGGTACTCGAAGCTCAGCTACGGCCTGATCGGGGCCTTCTTCGGCACGGCGGCCCGCCGCCGGGAGGAGGAGGCGATCGAGGAGCGGGCAGTGGAGCTCCTGCGCATGATGCGGGTGGACCGCGTGGCGGACCAGCTGGTGGTGAACCTCCCCTACGGGGCCCAGCGCAGGGTGGAGATGGCCCGGGCTCTGGCCACCGAGCCCAAGATCCTCTTCCTGGACGAGCCCACTGCGGGCATGAACCCGGAGGAGCTCAAGCAGATGATGGACATCATCCGCCAGGTGCGCGACGAGATCGGGCTCGCCATCTTCCTTATCGAGCACCGGCTCAAGATGGTGATGGAGCTCTGCGAGAAGATCCAGACGCTGGTCTTCGGGGAGGTGATAGCGGAGGGCACGCCCGAGGAGATCCAGAACGACCCCAAGGTGATCGAGGCCTACCTGGGAAAGGAGGCTGTGGAATAATGCTTCTCTCGGTGGAAAACCTGAGGGTTTCCTACGGCCGGATAAAGGCCCTGCACGGGATAGACTTCGATATCGACGAGGGCGAGATCGTGACCATCATCGGCGCCAACGGGGCGGGGAAGAGCACCACCCTCAGGGCCGTATCCCGCTTGATCCCGGTGGAGCCGGGGAGCCGCATGACGTTCCGCGGGGAGGACCTGCTCCGCTACCCGGCGGACAAGGTGGTAAGCCGGCTGGGCCTGAGCCACGTACCCGAGGGCAGGCGTCTTTTCGGCAACCTCACGGTGCTGGAGAACCTCCAGCTCGCGGCATTTGCCAGGAAGGACCGCGACCGGGTCCAGGAGGACATCGAAAGGGTCTTTTCCATATTCGAGCGCCTGAGGGAGCGCTCCTCCCAGAAGGCCGGGACCCTGAGCGGAGGGGAGCAGCAGATGCTCGCCATAGGGAGGGCCTTTGTGAGCGGGGGGCGCTTCATGCTCCTGGACGAGCCCTCAATGGGCCTCGCGCCGCTCCTCATGATGGCGGTCTTCGAGGCCCTGAAGGGGCTAAACGCCGAAGGGACCACCATCCTGCTGGTGGAGCAGAACGCCAGGCTGGCGCTCAAGTTCGCCAGGAGGGGGTACGTGCTGGAAAGCGGCGACCTGGTGCTGAGCGGGGACTCGGAGAAGCTCCTCAACGACCCGGAAGTAAAAAAGGCCTACCTCGGGGGCTGATCCCTTCAGGCCCCGCGCATCCACTCCTCAAGAGCCGGGAGCTCATCGGCCTCCCACCCGGGGGAGACCCGGAGCAGGATGAACTCCTTGAAAAGGGCGTCGATCACCCGGACCGGCTGCTCTATCAGGAATATCCGCTCGTAGAACAGGCCGTCCGGGTCGTCTCGGGCGTCCTGCATCACCCTGGGGGTCCGGAGGGACCTCAGGTCCAGCCAGTCCG
>CAZYJR010000068.1:0-5863 GCA_964647905.1 uncultured Desulfobacterales bacterium
GATTTTGTTGGTGGGCGTGGGAGGGATCGAACCCCCGACCAATTGATTAAGAGTCAACTGCTCTACCAGCTGAGCTACACGCCCATTTGAAGCCTGCTTCCGCCCTGGCGCGCCCGGCAGGATTCGAACCTGCGGCCTACGGGTTCGAAGCCCGGCGCTCTGTCCAGCTGAGCTACGGGCGCCGTGGGTATTGATAGGTATATCTAGCAATCCATGTTAAGGTTGTCAACGGGTTTTCTCCGGCAGGAGCAAAATTCCCTTGACAGGGTTGTCTCAGTCCCCTAAAAAGATCTTCTTTTAAGTTTATCTATAGGATGTTTCGATATGAAGACGTTCGTGGCCAAGGAGCAGGAAGTCGACAAGAAGTGGTTCGTGGTGGACGCCGAGGACAAGGTCCTGGGGAGGCTGGCGAGCCAGATAGCGGTCCGGCTGAGGGGGAAGCACAAGCCAATTTTCACGCCTCATGCGGACACAGGCGATTTCGTGGTGGTGGTGAACGCCGAGAAGGTGGCAATGACCGGCCGCAAGTGGGAACAGAAGAACTACTATCGTCACAGCGGCTATGTCGGGGGGCTCAAAGTCCTTTCCGCGCGCAAGCTGCTCGAGAAGAAACCCGAGGAGCTCGTTAGGCTGGCGGTGAGGAGGATGCTTCCCAAGAACAGCCTGGGGAGGCGGCAGCTCAAGAAGCTGAAGATTTATGCCGGGCCCGAGCACCCGCATGAGGCCCAAAAGCCGGAAAAGCTGGAGATATAGATGGCTGCAGGACTATACCACGCAGTAGGAAAGAGGAAGACCTCGGTCGCCCGTGTCTGGCTGAAACCGGGCCAGGGGTTCATGACAGTGAACAGCAAGTCCCTGGACGACTACTTCACCAGGGAAGCGGACAGGATCCTGGTGAAGCAGCCCCTGGAACTCACGGACATGGCCGGCAAGTACGACATCAAAGTCAATGTAAGGGGAGGCGGGCACGGCGGCCAGGCGGGCGCGGTCCGTCACGGGATCACCAGGGCCCTGGTGGAGATCAACCCGGATCTCAGGGGGACTCTCAAGAAGGCCTCTCTTCTTACGCGAGATCCGCGGATGAAGGAACGAAAGAAGTACGGGCAGCCCGGGGCCAGGGCCCGTTACCAGTACTCCAAGCGCTGATGCTTAGCCTGGGAATCCGCGCCCGGCCTCATCACGAGGGCGGGCGCCGGGGACCGACTTGCCTTTGGGAGCCTGCTCCGACCCCCACAAGAAGATCAAGCTGACACTGAGCTACGACGGCACCCGTTACCAGGGATGGCAGCGCCAAAGGAGTGCGCCCACCGTCCAGCAGGTCCTTGAGGAAAAGATCGGGCTCATGACCCGGGAGCGGGTGAAGGTCACGGGGTCGGGTCGCACCGACGCCGGTGTGCACGCGCTAGGTCAAGTCTGCCACTTCACCACCTCGTCCCGTATCCCGCTCCAGGCGTTCAAGAAGGGCCTGAACAGCCTCCTGCCGCCGGATATCCTGATCCGCAGAGCGGAGTCCCCTCCGCCGGATTTCCACGCCCAGTTCAGTGCAGCCAGCAAGACCTATGAATACCGCATACTGAACACCCCGGACCCGGACGTGTTCCTCCGCAATTACGTGTGGCACATGCCCAGGCCGCTGGATGCCGGGGCCATGCGCCCCTGTCTTCAAGCCCTTGTCGGCCGGCATGACTTCTCATCCTTCAGGTCCTCCGGAGGGAGCGCTGTGAGCCCGGTAAGGACCATGCTCCGGGCAGTCCTGGAAACGGACGATCGAGGTTTGGTGCGCCTGGTGTTCGAGGCGGACGGCTTCCTGCGCCACATGGTGAGAAACATTGTGGGTACAGTGGTCGGCGTGGGGCTAGGCAAGGTTTCCCGGGAACGGTTCTTGGAGATCTTTGAGGCCGGTGACAGAAGAGAGGCCGGAATCAAGGCCCCGCCCGGAGGCCTTTTCCTGATGTCGGTCAGCTACCCCGGCCAGGGCTCGAACAGCCCGGACTAACCGTCCGACCCGCTCTCATCCTCCTCCAAATCGATCCCCAGCAGAGAGCCCCTCACCGTCTCGTGGATCCGGGTGAAGGCCTCGTCGAAAGACCCCAAGGACAGCCGCCCCACCTCTATGAACTTGACCACGATCTCCTTTGTGACCTTCAGAGCGAGTTCGTCTTCCTTCTTGAGCATGCTCCCATTCCTCCGCAAAAAGGACCCCCGCTGACTGGAAAAAGGCTCTTGAACGGTTCAGCGGGGGTCCTCCCGGTCGCAGGAAAAACCCTTGCAGGCACTCCCTGGACGGATAAACATTAGCACGGGACCGTTCCGGGTTCAATCCTCCCGGCGGTAATCATTCCCACACACCCGGTATGGCGGTCCCGCATTCCGGGCACTTGTCTCGGTCCATGTGCTTGGATTGAACCACGAAACCGAAGCGGTCTATCAGCGGCCCGCCGCAGGCGTGGCAGCGGGTCTTCTCTCCTTCGTCTCCCGGGAGATTCCCGGTGTAAACATACTGGAGCCCCGCTTCGTAGCCGATCTCCCTGGCCCGCCTGATGGACTCGACAGGGGTGGATCGCACGTGAGTCAACCGGTAGGTGGGATGAAAGCGGCTTATGTGCCAGGGGATGCCGGGGTCGAGCCCGGCTATGAAGCCTGCCAGTGAACGGAGCTCTTCGGGGTCGTCGTTCAGGCCGGGGATAAGAAGCGTCGTGATCTCCACCCAAACGCCCTGCCTCTTCATTGTCTCGATGCTCCTGAGGACCGGAGCCAGCGAGGCACCGCACTGCTCCTTGTAAAACCTTTCGGTAAAGGCCTTGAGGTCCACGTTTGCTCCGTGGAGGTGGGGGTGAATCTCCTCCAGGCACTCGCCCGTCATATAGCCGTTGGTGACGAATACGCTCCTTATCCCTTTCTCCTCGGCCAGGCGGGCGGTATCCAGCGCGAGCTCGAAGAAGACCGTGGGCTCGGTGTAGGTATAGGCTATGGTGGCCGCACCGCTTGAGGCTGCCTCGTCAGCCAGGAACCGCGGCGAGAGATCCTCCCCCCAGATCCGCGCGTGATCCGCGGGCATCTGGCTTATATCCGCATTCTGGCAGAAGAGGCAGTGGAAGTTGCACCCGACGGTGGCCACCGAATAGGAGCGGCTGCCGGGAAGGAAATGAAACAGCGGCTTCTTCTCTATGGGATCCACGCTGCGTGCTATCACCTTGCCGTATACCAGGCTCACCAAGGTCCCTTGCCGGTTCTCCCGCACTCCGCATATACCCTTCCGCCCGGGCTTTATCCGGCACCCGTGGTTGCAGAGGCGGCACTTTACCGAATCGTCTTCGCGTCGCTCGTAGAGATAAGCTTCCTTCATGGATCCGAAGACCTCCTGCTCGTTGTGGTTCCCCCCATGGTGGCGCCGCTCGGCACCGACTTGCCGGCCCCGGGGACCGGGAGCTTCACCGCCAGATTGTCCGTCCGGAACCTGTAAAGGACGGTGGCGGCCATTCCCAGATGGGGCCCGAAGGGCAAGTCGCACTTCCCGGTCCTGCCCGGGAAGAGACCCTGGAGCATCCCCAAGACCCGGCCCCCCTCCATGGAGGAGCGCCAGGAAAGGGGAACTTCTCCCATCGCCCTCCGCACCAGGGCCTTGAGCTCCCACAGGCTGTAGAGGCGGCCCCGGCCGAACAACGGGTCCTGTGCTGGGGTGGGAATCCTCTGGGTCAGCCCCTGCCAGGACAGGCTGTTCATTACCGCCACGAAAACGGCACGCCGGGCGACCCGTCCGGCTTCCCTCAGGGCCTCGTAAGGGTCTTCCACGAACTCCAGGGTGTGGATCAGGAGGGCCACGTCAAAGGCGTTGTCCTCGAACGGGAGGTCCTCGGCAAGGCCTCTCCTGACCGCGCATCTCTGGCCGAAGCGCTCCCTGGCCCGATCCACCATCACCGGAGAAGCATCCACACCGTCCACCATCAACCCCAGTTCCCGCAAGAAGACCAAGTGGATCCCCTCGCCGCAGCCGATGTCAAGGGCCCTCTCCCCGGCCCTGGGCTGTAAGAGAGCGGGGACGCAGGCCTGGACCCAGTCCTCGGCGGCCCGACCCCTGGGACTCGAGCACCACTCGGCATACCTCCCGGCATCCGCCCTGTCGAACACCAAGCCCAATCCTTCCTCCCGCATTTTCTCCTGGAAAAAGAGTAGAAGAACACTGGGGAGATGTCAATCCGGCTCAGGGTGACCGGGGGTTTGCACACCGCCGCCCGCCGTGCTAAGGATAAGGCCCCGGGGTTTCGGGCCCCTGGGCCTTATCCGGCATCCTTATGTAAGGAGGAAGGGCATGAAGGTGAGCGCGGTGGAACAAATGAGGGAGCTGGACAGAAGGGCCTCGGAGGTATACGGGATCAGCGAGGAGCTTCTGATGGAAAACGCCGGCGAGTCCTCTTACTTCGTGCTCCGCGAGAAATGGGGCGTCGAGGGGAAGCGCTACGCGATAATTTGCGGGGGCGGCAACAACGGCGGGGACGGCTTTGTAGTGGCCAGGAAGATCCTCTCCAGCGGCGGAGAGCCCAGGGTGCTGTTGCTTGCGGACAGGGAAAAATACGGCGGCCCTGCCGGAATGAACCTCGAGATCCTGGACAAGCTGGGCGTGGAAGTGATGCGCCTGGAATCCGCCGCTCAACTGGCAAGTGAACTGGCGCGGGCGGACGGGATCGTGGACGCTCTTTTCGGGACCGGCCTGGACCGCGAGGTCCGGGGCTTGCATGCCGAGGTCATCAGCAGCATAAACCTCTGCCGCAAGCCGGTGTTGAGCCTGGACATACCAAGCGGCATCCAGGGGGACACCGGACGGGTAATGGGCGTGGCAGTGGAGGCTGACCTCACCGTGACCTTCGGTCTTCCCAAGCTCGGGAACATCCTTTACCCGGGGTGCCTGTACGGAGGCGAGCTCCGGGTGACCCACATATCATTCCCCCCGGCCCTGTACGACTCTCAGGAGCCGGCGCCGGCTATAAACACCCCTCCGCCCCTCCCGCCAAGAGACCCCATGGGACATAAGAAGACTTTCGGGGAAGCCCTGTTCGTGGCGGGTGCTGCGGCATATTTCGGCGCCCCTTACTTCAGCGCGTTCTCCTTCTTGAAGGCGGGCGGAGGGTACGCCAGGCTGGCGGCTCCGGCCGGCATGATACCTTTTCTGGCCTCCAGGGGAAGCGAGGTGGTCTTCGTCCCCCAAAGGGAGACTGAGGGCGGCGGCATAGCCTTGAACAACCTTGAGGAACTCTGCGACCTGGCCTCAGGGATGGGCATCGTGGTATTGGGGCCGGGCCTGTCGCTTGCCGAAGAGACCCAGGAGCTGGCCAGGGCCCTGGCCGGGAGGGTCCGGTGCCCGCTGCTGGTGGACGGGGACGGAATAACCGCGCTCTCGCGGGACCCGGGGATCATCAGGGGCAGGGAGGCTCCCACCGTGCTGACTCCTCACCCGGGGGAGATGTCCCGAATAACCGGGAAGAGCCCGTCGGATATAGCCCGGGAGCCCGTGGAGACCTTGAAGGCTGCGGTATCCGACCTGGGCGCGGTGATCGTACTGAAAGGCGCCCGCACTCTGATAGGGTACCCGGACGGGAGGGTCTTCATCAATATGACGGGGAACAGCGCCCTGGCAACGGCGGGGACCGGCGATGTCCTGGCCGGGACCATAGCGGCCATGGCGGGCCTGGGGCTCGACGTGCCCGAGGCCGCTCGCCAGGGGGTCTTCATCCACGGGCTGGCCGGTGACCTTGCCTCCGAGGAGCTCGGCCCGGACGGGGTGACGGCCGGCGACGCGCTCGATTTCCTGCCCTCCGCCCTGAAGATGTTGAGAAGAGGCCTGGACCCGGAAAGAATGCGGGCCTAT
>CAZYJR010000069.1:0-2545 GCA_964647905.1 uncultured Desulfobacterales bacterium
CTTGGCCAGCTCCTCCATGATGTCGTTCAGCGTGGGGAGCCCCACCTTATCCGTGGCATAGTCTTCCAGGGAGACCTTTCTTCTGAGGTCTTCCTTGGCCGTCAGATCCCGCAGGGAGCAGCCCAGGTCCCGGGCCATGGCTTCGACCACCGGGTAGGACTCGGGGTGGACCGCGCTTGCATCCAGCGGGTTTTCAGCGTCCCTGATCCGAAGGAACCCGGCCGACTGCTCAAAGGCCTTGGGCCCCAAGCGTTTTACCTCCTTGAGTTCCTCCCTCGATCCGAAGGGGCCCTTTTCCCGACGGTGGGCCACGATGTTGGCCGCAAGCTGGGGGCCCAGACCTGATACGTAGGAAAGGAGCTCTGTGCTGGCTGTATTGACCTCCACCCCCACGGCGTTGACACAGCTCACCACCACGTCGTCCAGGCTGCGCTTGAGGGCGCTCTGGTTCACGTCGTGCTGGTACTGGCCCACGCCTATGGACTTGGGGTCGATCTTGACCAGCTCGGCCAGGGGATCCATGAGCCGCCTGCCTATGGAGACCGCCCCCCTGTAAGTGAGGTCCAGATCGGGAAACTCGGCCCTGGCCGCCTCAGAGGCCGAGTAGACCGAGGCCCCGCTCTCGTTTACCAGGACCACTGGGATCCCGCCCAGATCCAGGCCCCGGATGAAGGCCTCCGCCTCCCGGCCCCCGGTGCCGTTTCCCACGGCCGCCGCCTCCACCCTGTGCCGCATGCAAAGGCCGGTCAGGACCTCGGCCGCCTTTGTCCTCAGGGCCTCTGACCCGAAAAGGAACACCGTCTCCGTGGCAAGCAGCCCTCCCTGCCTGTCCAGGCAGACCGGCTTGCACCCGGTCCTGATCCCGGGGTCCACGGCCAGGACCCGCTTCCTCCCCATGGGCGGGGCCAGCAGCAGCTCGCGGAGATTTCCCGCAAAGACCCTGATGGCCGCCTCGTCCGCCCGCTTCTTGGTCTCCAGGCGTATCTCGGTCTCCATGGCGTGTGACAGGAGCCTTCTATACCCGTCCCGGACCGCCTCCCGCACTTCGCGGGAGGCCGCTCCTTCACCCTTGACGAACATACCCTCGAGCAGTGCCAGGGCCTGGTCCTCGGGCGGGCTCACCCTGAGATCCAAAATCCCTTCCCGCTCTCCCCGCCTCATGGCGAGCACACGGTGGGAGGGAGCGGAGCCGACAGGCTCCTCCAGGTCGAAATAGTCCCGGTACTTTGCCCCTTTCTCCTCCATCCCGGGGACCACCTTGACCCGAAAGACTCCCTTTTCCGCAAAGAGCCGCCGCATCCGCTCCCTGGCCTCCTGGCTCTCGTTCACCCACTCGGCTATTATGTCCCGGGCCCCTGAGAGCGCTTCCGCAGCCGAGGCTACACCCTTTTCCTCATCCACGTACTTCCCGGCTTCTTCTTCCGGATCCATTGCCGGATCCTGCTGGAAAAGGGCTTCGGCCAGAGGCTCCAGACCCTTTTCCTTGGCCGCCGTTCCCCTGGTCCTCCTCTTGGGCCGGTAGGGGAGGTAGACGTCCTCGAGCGAGGCCATGGTCTCCGCACCATTGACCGCCGCTTCCAGCTCCTTGGTAAGAAGGCCGCGCTCAGCGAGGCTCTTGAGTATGCTCGCCCTTCGCTTTTCCAGCTCCTCGAGCTGGGCCTGCCGGTCCCTGACCGCTGTTACCGCCACCTCGTCCAGGCTGCCCGTGGCCTCTTTCCTGTACCGGGCGATAAAGGGCACCGTGGCCCCGTCCCGGATGAGCCTCGAGACCGCCGCCACCTGCCAGGGCTTGAGACCCAGCTCCTCCGCAATACGTCCTGTGTGCCTCTCTTCCATGCATAACCGCCGCTTCCAGAGATCGGCCGCTTCACGGCCTTCATCCGCCGGAATATAACCCCGCCGCCGCACCCCGTCAACACGGGCCTTCCTCCTCTATAAAGGCGTCACTGGATTCATTGGTCAGAAAAGGCATCGGCTGAGGGGTTACCTTTGGAGCCGGCGGCCGCAAACAGGGCGGATGCCTGTTCGAGCCGCCTGGAAAGGGAGGTAGAGCCATGAGATCGAGACGGGCAATCACCATAGCCGTAGCAGCCGGGTGCGCCACCTTCACGTGGCTCTCGGCCTTTGCAGCGGCCTCACCCGAGGGCGGTGATATAGAAGAGTTCACCCGGAATATCCACTGGCTCGGGCACGATTCCTTCCGGATCGAGGCGGGCGGTCTGGTGATCTACATCGACCCTTGGGGCATTCCCGAAGGCCCGGAGGCGGACATCATCCTGATCACCCATGACCACCGGGACCACTGCTCACCCGAAGATGTCGCCAAGGTAAGGGGCAAGGAAACCGAGGTAGTGACGGTCGAGGCGGCCGCCTCCAAGCTCTCTCCCCCGGTGACCGTGGTCGAGCCCGGGGACGCCCTCACCGTCAAGGGCCTCCGGGTAAAGGCGGTGCCGGCCTATAACGTGGACAAGTTCAGGAGCCCCGGGGTCCCCTTTCATCCCAAGGAGGCCGGCTATGTCGGGTACCTGATCACAGTCGAGGGAGT